>NZ_BAAARW010000026.1:0-387593 GCF_039532545.1 Actinomadura vinacea
AACCTAGGATCGGTGTCAAGCATCACCCGAGCACCAAACGTCAAGCACCAACCGAGGTTGCACAGGCTGTTTGCCCTGGTGCCGGGTCTCATGACCTGCGTGACAGCTCGGCTGGCGGTGGCCTGGTTAGGCTCCTGGTGCGTTGGCCAGTTGGGCTGGGGGTGGCATTGTCCGAGAGACGAGACCCGATCGTGAATGTTGCCATGGGTGTCCTGGAGAACATGTGGCTCGGGCATGGTGTGCGGGAGGCGGTAGGTCTGTTGATCGCCGCTGATGCCCGAATGAACCGATGGATGCTGGAAGTTGGCAAGGCCCGGCTCTCGCTTGATGAGTACCTGGCGGTCACTGTCGAGTTCGGCGAGTGTCTCGATGAAGCAGAGGCTGCCTGGGCGCGATACGAGGCTCTCGGCATACCTGAGGCACGGAAGAAGGCCAACGCCCTGCCGACCGCAGAGGAGCGTCGCGCTGGTCATGAGCAGCTGTCTCCGCGGGCGCATGCGGCTGAGGAAACTCTCTTGGCCGTGCTGCGGGACATCCTCGAACGGATACAGCGGCTCCCTGGGGGGACACCTGGGACGGCCCCTTCATCCCCGTGACCAGGGCAGGGGCCTGGTCAGGACATGAGTTTGCGGAGGGTTTCGCGGGTTTGGTCGGCGAGGCTGGTGGCTGCGCCCAAGCGGTTGTCGATGGTGTGGTGTACGCCTGGCGGGGCCTCGTCGGTGTTGAGGGTGCTGGCGTACTCGTCCCAGTGGGCGAGCTTCCAATGATCGCGTGGGGCGTCGCGGACCTCGATGTACTCGTGCATCGTGTCCAGATCGCTGTGCACCCAGACGGCGGCCACCTCGACGCCTCGGGCCTGGCACCGGTGGGTGAGGCGGGGCAGCCAGCCGGCGGTGTTCAGCTCGGTGATGAACGGGGCCGCGAGGATGATCGAAACGCCGGTGTCGATATTGGCGTACGCGCTGTTCATCAACACCCGGTACTCGTGCGGGCGGACCTCGGCCTTGTAGAGGTCGGTGTGGCGGTCGTGGGGGTCGGCGGCCAGGGAGGCCAGGAGCCGTTCGGTCATGCGGCGGGTGAGGGCGTCCTTGTCCAGGAACGCCCACCCGGTGAGGCCGGAGAGGAATCGGGCGAACTCGGTCTTGCCTGATCCGGCGTAGCCGCCGACCAGGACGAGCGCGGGGCCGCCGCCTGCGTTGGCGACTGCGCGTCCGTGCCATGCGTTGGCTATGCGCGACTTGAGCGCGTCGGCGTGGGGGAAGAACGCCGAGAGATCGAACGGGTGCCCGCTGGGGCCGGGCTCGTCGCCGCGGGCGTAGGCGGCCATGCGTTCCAGGACCGCAAGCGGCACGTTGTGCGCCTGGGCGATGTAGGGCAGCCAGTCGTCGGGGATGCGCTCGCCGCGTTCGTAGCGGGAGACCTCGTTGCGGGTGAGCGTGGAGGTCGCCGCCAGCTCGCACAGAAGGGCGGCCTGAGCGCGCTGGCTCCTGCTGCCCCGTAGGCGTGCGAGGTAGCGGCCGAATTCTCTGCGTCGATCGGTCGTCATCTGCGGCAACCTCCGTGTTTCAGTCTGGCCCCCTACTGGCCCCCTGTCAGGCGCCTTTGTCGAACGAGTCCGTACGGGAAGTTAGATCGGCCCCATTCCTGCGAACGGGTCTGGCCGTTAATGGCCGGAATCGAGCACGAACAGGAGGTCCCTGATGACGGAAAGATTCCCAAATGCCGATGATTCGGCGCTTGCTCGACTCCGCGTAGATTTCCCTGGCCATCGCATCTGGCGGTCGGTTCGCGGTGACGGTCGTCTCGGCGACTGGGTCGCGACCCTGCACGATCCGGCGGCGGGCGTCGAGCCGACGGTGATCCGTACCGACCCTGAGGCGCTGCGTAGGGCGCTGGAAGAGGAACGGGACCAGGCCGAGCAGCGCGCTCGGGCCCGGTGATGGACGGCGAGAGGCCATCGGTCCCATCACCGGATGGGGCAGCGGCGCGGTCGGTGAATATCTCCCCGGATGCATCGGCTGCGCTGTCCTTCGCCGATCAGTGGAAGCGGCGTTGGGCGTGCCGTCGGCTGGATCGGCTCGCGCGGGAACTGCGGCGCCAGGGCTGGGCTACGGAACGGCGTTACGGCCAGAATCCCCCGGTGCTGCACGTGTTTCCGAAGAGTGCTCCGCTCGTGGGCGACAGCATCTCGGTCGTCCGAGAGCCAAAGCTGTGGTGGTTCCGGTCGAGCACGGGCGCATGGCTCGGGCAGTGCACCCAACCCTGGCGGGCGGCCGATTCGATCACGATGCTCATGGCCATGTGGGGTATCACCCCGCGTGGTCGGCGGGGTGCATCGTGACCGCCGATCCGCGCTCGGACGGACCGCCGGCGGCGGTCGCCGTGGAGGGGCTCCGCGAGCAGTTTCCGGGGATACCGCTCTGGTACGGGTTGCACACCCGGATGTTCTGGGCGCTGGTCCAGGTGGCGGACTCCCCACGGCTGGTAGAGGCCATCACGCCCCAGGAACTCGCTACGGCGATCCGGCAACCGCGGTTGTGGCCGTGGCCGTCGCGGTGATGGTCAGGGGTTGACGGCTTCGATGATCCGGCGGGCCGATTCGGCGGGCTCGGCTTGGTCGGTGTGTATGACCAGGTTGAACGGCAAGGCGAGTCCCCGGGCCTCGCCTTGCCGTAGGTCTGCGTCGGTTTCGTCCCATGCGCGCAACCGTGCGGGTGTGTCGACGTCGCCTCGCTGCCGGGAGCGTTCGGCGCAGACCTCGCGCGGAATCGCGAGACGCACGCTCGTCCAGTCCAGCGGGACGGCGGCGCGTAGCTCGGTGAGGTCGGCGAGGTTGCCGATGTGGACGACCGGAACACCACCCGCATTGGTGAGTGCGTTGATGTCGTGGCGGTCCACGGCGTAGCGGTTGCCGTAGCGCTCGGTCTCCACTACCAGTCGTCCGGTCTGGCGAAGCGCTGCAAGGTCGGCGGCTGAGACCCGTCGATAGCCCGTTGTACGGCCCGTTCCGGCCTTCAGCTTGGCCAACAGCGCGAACCGGTCGTTCTGGTTGGTCAGTTCGGCGGTGATGGTGTCCTTGCCGCTGGTCGGCGGGCCGTACAGGATCACGCCTCGCTTGGTCACCCCAGGATCTTACGGAGGGCGTCCCTTGTCTGGTCGGCGATGCTGATGGCTGCGCCTAGGCGGTTGTCGATGGTGAGGTGAACACCCGGCGGGCTGCTGTCGGTCTTGAGGCCCTGGACGTACTCATCCCAATGGGTGAGCTTCCATTCGTCCCGTGGGGCGTCGCGGAACTCGATGTACTCCCGCATGGAGTCGATGTCACAGCGGACCCAGATCGCGGCGACCTCTACGCCCTTGGCCCTGCAACGGTTGGTGAGGCGGTTCATCCAAGCTTCGTCGTTCAGTTCTGAGATGAACGGCGCCGCGAGGATGGTGGAAATGCCGCAGTCGATATTGTCATTCGCGGTGTCCATCAGGCACTTGTACTCAAGGGGCCTGACCTCTTTGAGATAGAGGTCGCTGTGCCGGTCGTGGGCTTCGCCTCCCATGGAGGTCAGGAGCCGTTCGACAAGTCGTCTGGTCAGAGAGTCCTTGTCCAGGAACGCCCATCCCGATACGTCGCCGAGAAAGCGGGCGAACTCGGTCTTGCCTGATCCGGCGTAGCCGCCGACCAGGACTAGGACGGGCTTGTTGGTCCCGTCCGCGAGTGCTCGGCCTCGCCACGCGTTGACCAAGCGGCTCTTGAGGACGGTACCGGCGGTGGCGTCCCGGTCCTGGGTACCGTCGGTGACCTTGTCCAACCCGCGCGAAATGGTGGTGGCCGCCTCCTCGGTCACTACTGGGCTGGTGCCGGGAGTGGGCAGCGGCAACGCCGCCTCCAGAGCCACCTCCTCACCTGGCAGGGGTAGACGAAACCCCAGGTCGGGCTCTGTGGACTGGTACATCAGACAGTACGCGCGCCGGTAGTGCGGCCCTGGGTAGACGGTGCCGCTCTCGTGTCCCCAGAGAGTTTGGAAGTTGGCCGCAACGCGAAGTTCCGCACGGTCGGCTACCTGGCGCAACTGGTCGCCGGCGGCTTCCAAGCTCAAGCCGTGCGCCTCCCGTCGCTCCCGAAGCCTGCCGGGCTGCCAACCGGGACGCTGCTTGGTTGCGGTCATGCGTTTCGGCCTTTCCGTTCACTGTAGATAATGCCGTGCCCTGGGAGCTGCGCGGCCTACATGGGGGATGTGAAAGCGGACGTATAAACCGTTGTGAAGGCTTCTGATGATCGGTAAGTGATGGGTTCCTTCCGCCTCCTGCGCTGAAATCTCAGTGTGCCAATAAAGCAGAGCACGCAGCATGACAGGGGGCGGTTCTGAGTGGCGGCGGATGGCGAGCAGCGGCAAACCCCTACGGAACTGCTGTCACAGATCCTCGCGGAACTGGACGAGGTCACTTGCCGGGTCGACCAGCTTTCGACGGCTCTGCGAACACGCTCTCCTCAAGCCGGGCGACACGTTCGCCCAGGTCGCGGACAGCGCCGAGAACTTCCGCCAGCTGCTCCATGAGCGCGCCGTCTTCGACGGGCGGGGTCTGCCGCGGCTCGGCTGAGCTGCGGTCCTGGATGAACACGCCCTTGCCCTGCTGGCCGACGACCAAGCCCTCGGTGCGCAACACACTGATGGCGGCCTTCACGACACCGGCGGACACGTCGTACTGCTCGCGAAGCTGCGCGGTCGACGGCAAGGCATCCCCAGGGTTGAGCCGACCCTCGGCGACCTGTGCTCGCAGGTCATCGGCGATCTGGAGGTACCCGGGTCGCCCCGTCCGCTTGACCATCGTCTGCCTTCCCTCACGGCTGTGGACTCCAGTTCAGCACAGTCCGACCGACCAAGAAAGCCAAGGCATCCTTGACAACTTAGACATCTAAGTCGACTATGTTGTCTAAGTAGTCGAGATGGACCGTAGGAGGATCCACATGCGGAACATGCCCATCGACCTCGCGAACCTGGCGTTCGTGTGCGTCTCCCCGCCGCGTCCGAAGCTGGTGAGCCAGGAGACGGGTGAGGTCAAGGTCGACAAGAACGGCGAGGCCGTCTATCAGGTCGGTCTGTCCTGTGCGAACGAAAGCGGCCGTGTCGACCTGCTGACGGTCGCGGTGGCCGGTGACCCTGGGGTTTCGCTCGGTCAGGTGGTGACGCCGGTCGGTCTGGTCGGGTTCTTCTGGGAGCAGACGATCAACGGTGAGCGGCGGTCGGGGGTGTCCTTCCGTGCTGAGCGGGTGGTCCCGGTCGGCGGCGAGACTGCGGCGGCTGCCTGACATGGACGCCTCCACTGTGTTCCCGGTGCTCGGGGTCTCGGCCGCTGCGGCGGCCGGGCTCTGGGCCTGGGCCCGCTGGCACCCGTCCTCGTTCTGGTACGGGGTGGCGTTCCCTGTCCGGGTCGTGCGGGTGTACCTGACCTGGCGTTCGGTTGCGTCGGGCTGCAAGCTCACGCGGTCCAAGCGGGCTTGGCGGGTGACCCTGGACGCGATTCCGGTCGTGGGGCCGGCGGCCCGGTCGGCGGCGACGGTGGTCGAGCAGAAACGGCGGGTGCGGCGGGTCGATGTCGAGCAGGCTCCGCGGCTGGGCCTGATGCTTCCCACCCCGTACGGGTGGCGGCTGCGGGTGAAGCTCCTCGATGGTCAGATCCCGGAGGACTACGCCAAGGTCGCTGAGCGGTTCGCGCACGCGTGGCGGGTGCATGGCGTGCGGGTCTTGGAGCGCAAGCCGGGCCGGATCACGCTGCTAGCCACGCGGCGTGACCCGCTCAAGCTCGTCACGGTGACCGGCGGTTCGGCTGGTCTGCTGGTCGTGCGTCCGGGTGTGTTGGAGAACGGTGAGCCGTGGGTGATGGACTTCCGGACGGTGCCTCACTGGATGATCGTGGGTGCGACGCAGTCGGGGAAGTCGAACCTGGCCAACGCCATCATCAAGGCGCTGTCTCCTCAGCCGGTGGCGTTGATCGGGTTCGATCTCAAGGGCGGTGTGGAGTTCACGCCGTACGCTCCTCGGCTGTCGGCGCTGGCCACCACACGCAAGGAATCGGTGGACCTGCTCGCTGAACTCGTCGGCGAGGTGGAAGCCCGGATGGCGCTGTGCCGCGCGCACGGTGCCCGCAACATCTGGAAGCTTCCCGCCTCGGCTCGGCCGGTCCCGATGGTGGCGCTGGTGGACGAGGTGGCTGAGCTGTTCCTGATGGCCGACAAGTCCGAGAAGGACGAGGTGGCCAAGACAGGGACGGCGCTGCTGCGGGTGGCTCAGCTCGGTCGGGCGTTCGGGGTGTTCCTGATCATCTGCGGTCAGCGCGTCGGCTCTGATCTCGGGCCCGGTGTGACCGCTCTGCGGGCCCAGTTGTCGGGTCGGGTCTGCCACAGGGTCAACGACCCGGAGACCGCGAACATGGCGCTGGGCGACCTGGACCCGGCGGCGGTGGATGTGGCCCGGGCGATCGCTGCCGAGACTCCCGGTGTCGCGGTGGTCTCCGGACAAGACGGCACCTGGCACCGCGCCCGCGCCGTCCACGTCAGCGAGGAACAAGCCGAACAAGCAGCCCGTGACTTCGCGGCCCTGACCCCGTCCTGGGATGACCTGATCGGCCGTCCGCCAGCCATCGACGCCGCCTAACCCCCCTCCCCTCTTCCGGCTCGGCGTGAGCCCTGATCGCGCCACGTCCCTACCCGCCCCATGCCCGAAACCCCGTCCTGGAGGTGCCCGATGTCCATGCAAGCGGTCCCCTTCCGTCCCCGTCCCGTCCCCGGTCGTCCCCGCTCGTCCTGGTCGCCGTCCCCGTCCGTCCTGCTCCTGGGGACCGCGCGATGAGTCGGCGCATCGTGGCTGCGGTGGCCGACTCGGGGCCGGTGCTGGTCCTGGCCGGCATCGCGGCGGCCGGTTCGTTCACCCACATCCGCGATACCGCCGCCGAGCACGGTCAAGGCGGGTGGATGGCCTGGGCCATCGCCGTGTGCATCGACCTGACGTGCGTGATGGCGGCCCGTGAGCGGCAGCGCGACAAGCGCACCGAACGGCGGACGGGACGGCTGTCGTGGCCCACCCTCGTCCTGGTCGGCGGCATCCTGCTCAGCCTGGCCGCCAACCTCGCCCAAGCCGAACCGTCGGTCTGGGGCTGGCTGTCGGCCGCGACACCGGCCGGCGCCTTCCTGGTCGCCGTCTCCATGCTGGAACGCCGCGCGTCCGCTCCCCGTCCCGCGTCCCGTCCTGCGCCGTCGGCCGTCCTGTCCACGCAACCGGTCGCCGTCCCGCCGCCGTCCTTCGGCCGTCCCGCCGACCCGTCCTCGACCGCGCCCCCGGTGGTGGAGGACGGGACGGGCCCGGAACTCCCGGCGGTCCCGGACGGGCAAACCGAGATCCCCGTTCCCGCGGCCGAGTCGGCGCCTCGTCCGGCCGCTCCCCTGCTCGACTTCGCGCGCCGCGTCGCGGACGAGCACTCAGCCAAGCACGGGCGCCCCATCACCCGTGACGCCCTCCGGGGCCGGCTGGGCGTGTCCAACCAACTCGCCTCCGACCTCCTCCGCCAACTCCGCACCGACACCCCCGCCTGAACCCCACCAACCCACAGGAGATCGCCATGACCGACCACACCTTCGTGCCCGACGCTGACGAGACCGCCCACCGGGACCGCATCATTGACGGCCTGATCGACCTGGCCGCCTTCCTGGAGACCAACCCGGGCGTACCCGTCCCGCAATTCGACTGGGAACTACGCGTCCCCTCCGGCGTGAGCGTCAACGGAACCACCGACCTCCGCCAGCGAGCCGAGATCGACCGCATCGCCGAACTGCTCGGCGTCCCGGTCTGGGACGAGACCTCCGACGGCGGCCACTACACCGCGCGACGGCACTTCGGCCCGGTCACCTATTCGGCCGCTCACATCCCGGCCCGCCGCATGGCCCAGCACTACGCCGAACACAGCTACGCGGACAACATCCGGGCCGACTTCGACGGCGAGGCGGCCTGATGACCTCGATGACCTCCGAAGAGTCCACGGCATGGCGACTGCGGTGCCGGACCTGTGACATCACCACCGGCGCCCTGAACTGGGTGACGCTGCTCACCCTGAGCGGCGGTCCCTCGTGCCCGGCCTGCGGGTCGAACGAGGTCACCGCCCAAGACCCGGCGACGGGATCGGCGATCGCCTTCCCGCGGCCTCTGGTCCCGCCGGTCGAGTGGTGGCAGTGCTGCAACTGCGGCGGCACCGGCCTGGACGCCCACAGCGACACCTGCCCCCACTGCGCGGGCCTCGGGCACTGCCCCTGAGCTAGAGCGCCCCCGGCGTGGCCGCACAACCGCCAAGTCCCGCTGCCACGTCGGGGGCCATCCCCTCATCCGACCGAACGGTTAGGAGACCCCTCCATCGTGCCTCACCCTGTCATCACACCGGCCGACGCCCGGCTGATGGCCAAAATCCTCGACCGCCCCGACTTCGACCAGTGGGCGGCCCGTGCCCGCGCTACCGGCGGCTGCTCACAACCGGTCTTCCTGACCGGCACCGTGAACCACGTCCACACCGGTACCGGCGAACTGCTGCACCGCTACACCACCGATAGGGAGCCGGACGGGGCGCTTCCGGTCGCGTGCAAGACCCGGCGGGCCTCTCGCTGCCCCGCCTGCGCCGAGATCTACCGCGCCGACACCTACCAGCTCATCCGGGCGGGCCTGGCGGGCGGCAAGGGCGTACCCGACACCGTGTCCGGGCACCCGGCCGCGTTCGTCACCCTGACCGCGCCCTCGTTCGGCCCGGTCCATGCCCGGAGGGAAAAGGCCGGCGGACGGGTGGAGCGCTGCCACCCTCGCAGGAACGCCAAGCCTTGCCCGCATGGCGTGGTCGCCTCCTGCGGCATCCGGCATGACGAGGGGGACCTTAGGCTCGGCGAACCGCTCTGCCCCGACTGCTACGACCACACAGGGTCGGTCCTGTTCAACGCCCTCGCTCCGGAACTTTGGCGGCGCTTCACCCTCGCGCTGCGCCGCTACCTGGCCAAGTCCGCCGGACTCACACAGAAAGATTTCCGCGACACGTTGGCGGTCTCCTTCGCCAAGGTCGCCGAATACCAGCGGCGCGGCGTCGTGCACTTCCACGCCGTCATCCGCTTCGACGGACCCGACGGCCCGACCACGCCCCCGCCCGGCTGGGCCAACGTCCGGCTCCTGGAGGACGCCGTCCGGCACGCTGCGACGGCCGTAACGGTCACCACTCCGGCCGCTCCTGGAGTCCCGCCGCGGTCGCTGGCCTGGGGCACTCAGGTGGACATCCGGGCCATCACCTCATCGGGCACGCTCACGCAACAAGCCGTAGCGGGCTACATCGCCAAATACGCCACCAAAGCGGCCGAATGCGTCGGCACCCTCGACCGGCGCCTACGCCCGACCGACGACCTTGACGAGCTGGCGATCACGCCTCACGCCCGGCGACTGATGGGCGAGTGCCTCCGCCTGGGGGCACTGGAGGAGTTCGCTGATCTCCGGCTCGTCCAGTGGGCTCACATGCTCGGTTTCCGCGGCCACTTCTCCACCAAGTCCCGCCGGTACTCCACCACCCTCGGAGCGCTTCGCCAGGCGCGCATCGACTTCGTCCGCGAGCAGCATCCCGGCTGGCAACCGCCGGACGACCAAGACCCTGACCTGGTCATCGCCATCGGCGAATGGCGCTTCCACAGCCAGGGACTCACACGCGGCGAAGCACTCGTCACCGCAGCACTCACCGGAAGACCCCTCCCACCTCCCGCCACGACCGACAGGAAAGCCGCATGAGCAAAAGGAAGGCCGAGATGTCCCCGATCGACCTGGGCGAACGACTGCTGACCGTCGCTGAGGCGGCCGAAGTGCTGTCGACCTCCGAACGGTTCCCGCGACGGCTCATCGCAGAGCGGCGGATTCGCTTCGTCCGCCTCGGCGAGCCGGGCAAACGCGGACACGTCCGCATCCCCGAATCGGCCCTCCGCGAGTTCATCGCGGGCGGCCTCGTCGAACCCATGACCATTTCCGACATCTGGAAGGCTGCCTAATGGCGAACAAGGACGGGCACCGCCGTTTCGGCAACGTCCGCAAGCTGCCCTCGGGACGGTTTCAGACGCGCTACCCGGGACCGGACGGGCGCATCCGTAGCGCCCCGAAGACGTTCGCCACCAAACGCGACGCTGAACGTGCCCTGACGCTGATCGAAGGCCAGATGATCAGCGGCGAGTGGACAGATCCGGAGAGGAGCAAGGTCAAGCTCGGCGACTATGCCGCCAAGTGGATTGAGCAGCGTCAGAAGCTACGGCCCCGCACGCGGGAGCTGTATGCCTGGTTGTTGCGTAAGCACATCGCTCCGCACCTGGGCGCGGTCGCCCTCGGGCAGCTCAGTACGCCGATGATCCGGGATTGGCTGTCGGCGCTGGCCGATGCCGGGGTCTCGGCGACCTCGCGTGCCAAGGCGTACCGGCTGCTTCGGGCCGTGCTCATGACGGCCGTGGATGAAGACAAGATCCTCACCCGGAACCCGTGCCGAGTGCGCGGGGCCGGCACTGAGGACGCTCCCGAACGGCCTACCCTGACCGTGGCCCAGGTCTTCGAGCTGGCCGAACGGGTCGGTGTGCGGCCGGTCGGCAACATCCGCAAGTTGGACTCGGGAGAGTTCCGGCTGCGCTACCAGGTCAAGGGCGGGACCATGCGGCGGTTCCCGCAGACCTTCGCGACCCGTCCTGAAGCTGAGCATGTGCTCTGGAAGATGGCGGAAGACGGGCACGCAGACGTGATCCAGGACGATCGGCTTCGGGCGTTCATCCTGCTCGCCGCGTTCGCGAGCCTCCGGTGGGGCGAGATCACAGCCCTCCGGCAGTGCGATCTCGACCTCACGAATCAGACCGTGCGGGTTCGGGGCGCCTATGTCGAGCGGGCCAACGGGGAGATGATCCTCGGTCCCACCAAGTCAAAGGCGGGGATGCGTACCGTCTCCATCCCGGCCGCGATCGTTCCCCACCTGGTCGCCCACATGAACAAGTACGTCCGGCCGGACGCCGATGCCCTGGTCTTCGCTGGGATCAAGGGCGGACCGCTGCGGCGGAGCGGCTTCAACAAGCTCACCCGGTGGAGCTACGTTGCGAATGCGTTGGGGGTGCCGAACCTGCACTTTCACGACCTTCGCCACACGGGCAACACCCTCGCCGCGGACATGGGCGTCTCGCTGCGGAACCTGATGGCTCGCATGGGGCACGACAATGAGCGGGCCGCGCTGCGGTACCAGCACCGGTCGGCCAAGGGGGACCGGGCCATCGCTGACGGGCTTGATGCGCTCGTCCAGGCCGAACAGAACGAGGGCGGGGACGAGGATGACGACGGTTCCGCGGGCGCCCTGGTGCCGGTGGCCTAATGGCACGCTAATGGCACGAGGGTGCGTGTAGGGCTCCGGAAACGATCAAGGCCCGGGTGGGGAGGTGCTCCCTACCTGGGCCTTCGTTGTGGAGCGGGTGACGGGAATCGAACCCGCGCTGTCAGCTTGGGAAGCTGAAGTTCTACCATTGAACTACACCCGCGTGCTGCGGAGCATCGCGACTCGGTCATCGTACCGGATCGTGGGGGGTGGCGGGTTGGTCTGCGGTGGGTCCGCGGAGCCGGTAGCGTTTTTAACGTGCTGCTCTCCGATCGTGACATCAGGGCCGAACTCGACTCCGGGCGGGTGAAGATCGACCCGTATGACCCGGGCATGGTCCAGCCGTCGAGCGTGGATGTCCGGTTGGACCGGTTCTTCAGGGTGTTCGAGAACCACAAGTATCCGCACATCGATCCGGCGGTCGAGCAGAGCGATCTGACCCGGATGGTGGAGGTCGGCGGGGACGAGGCGTTCGTGCTGCACCCCGGGGAGTTCGTGCTGGCCTCGACGTACGAGGTGTTCGCGCTGCCCGATGATCTCGCGGCGCGGTTGGAGGGGAAGAGTTCGCTGGGGCGGCTCGGGCTGTTGACGCACTCGACGGCTGGCTGGATCGATCCCGGGTTCAGCGGGCATGTGACGCTGGAGCTGTCGAACGTGGCGACGCTGCCGATCAAGCTGTGGCCGGGGATGAAGATCGGGCAGATGTGCCTGTTCCGGACGAGCAGCCCCGCCGAGTACCCGTACGGGTCGGAGCGGTACGGGTCGCGGTACCAGGATCAGCGGGGCCCCACGCCGTCACGGTCGTACCTGAACTTCCACCGGACGAGCGTCTGAGCAGGTGGGCGCGGTGTGACGCAGATCACCAAAAGATGAAACATCCTCCCGGTACGGGTAGTTTCGTTCGACGCATGGTGTCTACGTCCGGTTGACTGCTGCTTTGTGTGAAGCACATCTCGATTCCGGGCGCGGCCATACGCGCTGAACGAGCCGTTTCCGCGCAAGCGCGGAAGCCCGGAAGGAGATCGTGTCCATACTCCGCGCAGAAAGCGTTACCAAATTGTTCGGCCGTAAGGCCGCCGAGGCACAGCGAAAACTCGGCGCCGGCGCGGCCCTCGAGGAGATCCGCGGCCTTGGCGTCACGGCGGCCGTGGTGGACGCCACGTTCGCCGTCGAGCAGGGCGAGATCTTCGTTGTCATGGGGCTGTCGGGGTCCGGCAAGTCGACATTGATCAGGATGCTGAACGGGCTGCTGGAGCCGACCTCGGGGACGATCGAGATCGAGGGCCAGGACATCGCCCGGATGGCCGGCAAGCCGCTCCGGACGCTGCGCCAGAACAAGGTCAGCATGGTCTTCCAGCACTTCGCGTTGTTCCCGCACCGGTCGGTGCAGGAGAACGCCGCGTACGGGTTGGAAGTCCGCGGCGTCCCGAAGGAGGAACGTGCCAAAACGGCCCGGGAGTTCCTCAAGTTGGTCGGTCTTGACGGCTGGGAGGACAAGCTTCCCGGGCAGTTGTCGGGCGGGATGCGGCAGCGGGTCGGGTTGGCCCGCGCGCTGGCCGCCGGGACCGACATCATCCTGATGGACGAGGCGTTCAGCGCCCTGGACCCGCTGATCCGCCGTGAGATGCAGGACCTGCTGCTCGATCTTCAGGCCCGGTTGAACAAGACGATCGTGTTCATCACGCACGATCTGAACGAGGCGATGCGGATCGGCGACCGGATCGCGGTGATGCGGGAGGGCCGGATCGTCCAGATCGGGACGGCCGAGGAGATCCTCACCGATCCGGCGAACGACTACGTGGCGCAGTTCGTCGCGGACGTGGACCGGACGCGGGTGCTGACGGCCTCGTCGGTGATGGAGAAGCCGCTGGTGACGGTGCCGGCGAACACGGGGCCGCGGACCGCGCTGCGGACGATGCGCGAGCACCAGACGTCGGCGGCGTTCGTGGTGGGGCGGGACCGCAAGCTGGTCGGGAAGGTGACCGGGACGACGGTCGCCGACGCGGTGCAGGACGGCGTGCAGACCCTGGACGAGCTGATCGATCCCGAGGATCTGGAGCCGGTGGCTCCGGACACCCCCGTGGCCGATCTGTTCGCCCGGTGTGCGGAGAGCGACCTGCCGGTGCCGGTCGCGGACGCCGACGGGATCCTGCTCGGGGTGATCCCGAGGGTGACGCTGCTGGCGGCGCTGGGCACGATCAACACCCATGTGGCCGAGGTGATCATCGAGGAGGGCGGCGTCGTTGAGAAGCATTGAGGTATTGGCGGCCGAGCTGCCCCGGGTGCCGGTGGGCGACTGGTTCGAGGGCCTGGTCACATGGCTGACCGACAACGTGGCGTGGCTGTTCGACGCGATCGGCGCGGCGGTCGAGGGCGCGGTGGACGGTCTGACGACGGTGCTCGTGGCTCCGCCGGCGCTGGTGCTGACGGGCGTGTTCGCGCTGCTGGCGCTGTTCCTGAGCGGCTGGAAGCTGGGCCTGTTCACGGTGCTGGGCTTCGGGCTGATCGAGAGCATGGAGCTGTGGGAGCCGGCGATGGACTCGCTGGCGCTGGTGCTGGTGTCGGCGCTGGTGTCGGTGCTGATCGCGATCCCGCTGGGGATAGCGGCGGCCCGCAGCGACGCGGTGAGCGGGGTGGTGCGGCCCGTTCTGGACCTGATGCAGACGATGCCGGCGTTCGTCTACCTGATCCCGGCGATCTTCTTCTTCAGCATCGGGGTGGTGCCCGGCGTGGTCGCCACCGTGATCTTCGCGCTGCCGCCCGGGGTGCGGCTGACCGAGCTGGGCATCCGCGGTGTGGACGCGGAGATGGTGGAGGCCGGTGAGGCGTTCGGCACGCCGCCGGGGCGGATCCTGACCCGGATCCAGATCCCGCTCGCAATGCCGTCGATCATGGCCGGGGTCAACCAGCTGATCATGCTGTCGCTGTCGATGGTCGTCATCGCCGGGATGGTCGGTGCGGGCGGCCTGGGCAACGAGGTGCTGGAAGGCATCGACCGGGTGAACGTCTCCCAGGGCTTCGAGGGCGGCCTGGCCGTGGTGGTGCTGGCCATCTTCCTGGACCGGATCACCGGGGCGCTGGGGGACCGTACGGCGGTGGCCCGCGCGATGGCGCAGATGACCTGAGTCTCGACCCTCCCAATCCGTTCGATCGAAAGGAACGTTCCGAGCATGCGCTTCAAGTTCAAGGGCGTGGCCGTCGCGGCCGTCGTGCTGTCACTGGGGTTGTCCGCCGCGGGCTGCGGCGGTGGCGACTCCGGCTCCGGCGGAGCCGGCGACAAGAAGATCACCATCGGGATGGTGACGGGCTGGGCCGAGGGCGAGGCCGCCACCGCCCTGTGGGAGAAGATGCTGAAGGACAAGGGCTACCAGGTCGAGATCAAGACGCTGGACACCGGTCCGCTCTACACGGGCATGGCCAAGGGCGACGTCGACCTGTTCCTGGACGCCTGGCTGCCGGGCACGCACGAGGACTACTGGAAGCAGTACGGCGACAAGCTCGAGAAGATCAGCGTCTGGTACGACAAGGCGCCGCTGACGATCGCGGTGCCGAACTACTCGCCGCTGAAGTCGCTGGCGGACCTCAAGGGCAAGGGGTCCAGCTACGGCGGCAAGATCGTCGGGATCGAGAAGAGCTCCGGCCTCTACCGGGTGTCCAAGGAGGACATGCTGCCCGCGTACGGGCTGAAGGACGAGTACGAGGTGACGACGTCGTCGACGGCGGCGATGCTCACCGAGCTGAAGAAGGCCACCGACGCCAAGAAGGACATCGTCGTCACGCTGTGGCGGCCGCACTGGGCGTACTCCAAGTTCCCGATCCGCGACCTCGCGGACCCGAAGGGCGCGATGGGCAAGCCGGACGGCGTCAACATCGTCGGCCGGCAGGACTTCTCCAAGGACCAGGCTGAGGTCGCGGGCTGGCTGAAGAAGTTCCGGATGGACGACAAGCAGCTCGGGACGCTCGAGGACTTGATGGAGAACAAGTACAAGGGCAAGCCCGAGCAGGCCGTCAACGAGTGGATGCAGGCCAACCCGGCCTTCGCCAAGGGCATCACCGGCTGACGCAGCCGCTTCCCCCGCACGGGCCGTCCGATCTTTCGGGCGGCCCTTGCCCTTTTCATCCGGCGACGCCGACGACGAGGAGTACGGCGACGACGCCGCATAGGGTCGCGCAGAGCGTCAGGACGCGCGGATGCCGGCTGTGCGCCTCCGGGAGGATCTCCGCCGCCGCCAGGTAGAGCAGCACGCCCGCGAAGAAGCCCAGGTACGGCCCGAGGACCGCCCTCGGGACGGTGATCAGCAGTGTCGCGAGCGCGCCCGCGATCGGCGCCAGCGCGTCGGCGACGAGCAGCACCAGCGCGGGACGGCGGCCGGAGCCGTGCAGGGACGCGGCGGTGAAGGTGTTGAAGCCGTCCGCGAAGTCGTGCGCGATCACGGCGAGGGCGACGACGACGCCGACGTCTGTGCCGGCCTGGAAGCCGAGGCCGATGCTGAGGCCGTCCACGAAGCTGTGCCCGACGAGCGCGCAGGCGGCCAGCAGCCCGCCCTTGCCGTGGTGCGCGTGGCCTTCCGCGTCGTCGTGGCGGGCGTGGCGGTGCTCGTGCGGCGCGTACTCGCCCTCGTGCGCCTGGTGGATGGCCGCGGCCTGCTCGATGACGTGCAGCAGCAGGAAGCCGACGGCGAAGCCGATCATGGGGGCGGGCACGCCCAGCGGGCCGGTGCCCGACTCCTTCAGGGCCTCCGGGACGAGGTCGAACGCGACGATGCCCAGGATCAGTCCGCCGGCCAGGCCCAGCACCAGGTGCCGGCGGTCCCGCACGCGCATCGCGACGAGCCCGCCGGTCAGGGTCATCAGGAAGGCCACCGCCGCGAGGACCACCGCCGCCATGGGACGGTCCTACCAGCCGGGACGCCCCCGTACACGGGAAAGGCCCCTGAAGCAGCGTGTCGCCGCTCCAGGGGCCTTCTCGCCTTACGGGCTACTCGGCGGACGCCGGTGCCGTTTCCTTCGGGGTGCCTTCGCCCTTGATGGAGCGGATGAGGAGCTGGGAGACGTCCACGACCTCGAGGGACTCCTTGGCCTCGCCGGAGTTCTTCTTCTCGTTGATGGCGTCGCCGAGCATGACCAGGCAGAACGGGCAGGCGGTGGAGACGGTGTCGGGGTCGGTGGTGAGGGCCTCGTCCACGCGTTCGGTGTTGATGCGCTTGCCGATGCGCTCTTCCATCCACATCCGGGCGCCGCCGGCGCCGCAGCAGAACCCGCGGTCCTTGTGCCGGTGCATCTCCTGGGTCTTGACGCCGGGGACCTTGGCCATGATGTCGCGGGGCTGCTTGTACACCTTGTTGTGGCGGCCCAGGAAGCACGGGTCGTGGTAGGTGATGTTCTCCTCGATCGGCGTGACCGGGGTGAGCTTCCCGTCCTCGACCAGGTGCGCGAGCAGCTGGGTGTGGTGGACGACCTCGTAGTCCCCGCCGATCTGCGGGTACTCGTTGGCCAGGGTGTTGAAGCAGTGCGGGCAGGTCGCGACGATCTTCTTGGCGCCCGCCTCGTTGAGCGTTTCGACGTTCTGCTGGGCGAGCATCTGGAACACGAACTCCATGCCCAGGCGGCGGGCGGGGTCGCCGGTGCAGGCCTCCATCGGGCCGAGCACCGCGAACTTCACGCCCGCGATGTGCAGCAGTTCGGCGACCGCCTTGGTGGTCTTCTTGGCCCGGTCCTCCAGCGCGCCGGCGCAGCCCACCCAGAACAGGTACTCGGTGTCCTCGGCGATCTTGTCGTCGACGACCGGGACCTCGAAGTCCAGCTCCTCGATCCATTCGAGGCGCTTCATCTCCGACATGCCCCAGGGGTTGCCCTTGTTCTCCAGGTTCTTCAGCATGACGCCGGCCTCGGACGGGAACGAGGATTCGATCATGACCTGGAAGCGGCGCATGTCCAGGATGTGGTCGATGTGCTCGATGTCGACCGGGCACTGCTCGACGCAGGCGCCGCAGTTGGTGCACGACCACAGCACGTCGGGGTGGATGACCCCGTCCTCGCCGACGAGCTCCTTGTCCACCTCCATGGCGGCCTTCTGCTCATCGGTGAAGGCGGCGCGCTCCTCCTCGGAGGCGAGCATGTAGGGCGCCTTGGCGAAGGCGTGGTCGCGCAGGTCGAGGACGACCATCTTGGGCGAGAGCGGCTTGCCGGTGTTCCAGGCCGGGCACTGCGACTGGCAGCGCCCGCACTCGGTGCAGGTGGCCATGTCGAGGAAGCCCTTCCAGGTGAAGTCCTCGATCTTGCCGCGGCCGAAGGTGTCCTCGTCGGGGTCGGCCTCCTCGAAGTCCAGCGGCTTGCCGTTGCTCATCATCGGCTGCACCGCGCCCAGCCCGTCGGGGCGGCGCTTGAACATGACGTTCAGCGGCGCGATGAAGATGTGCAGGTGCTTGGAGTTGACGACGATCACCAGGAAGATCAGCGCCACCGCGATGTGCGCCAGCAGCCCGATGGACTCCAGCACTTCGAGCGTGTCGTGGCTCAGGCCCTCGAACAGCTTGCCGGTGAGGTGGGAGAAGTAGGCGCCCTTCCCGAAGGCCAGGTTGTCATTGGCGGACGCGACGCCCCGGAAGAAGAACATCGTCCAGATCACGTTGAAGATCATGAACAGGATCAGCCACGCGCCACTGGTGTGCGAGCCCTTGAACCGGGACTTGCGGTCCAGCTTCTTGGGCGAGTTGGTGATCCGGATCGTGGCGAACACCGCCAGGCCGGCCGCGCAGGCGAGCGCGATGGTGTCCTGAACGAACCCGATCGGGCCCCAGGTCTGCAGGAACGGGATGTGCGCGTCCAGCCCGAACAGCAGCGCGACGGCCGCCTCCAGGTAGACGGTGATCAGCAGGATGAAGGCCCACATGACCGCGAAGTGCGCCATGCCGGCGACGGTCCACTTCAGCAGCTTGCGCTGCCCCATGACCTCGACGACCTGGCCCTCGATGTCGGCCTTGGGGTCCCGCTTGACCTGGAGCACGCGCTCAGGGTCGGGCTGGCCGCTCTTGAACAGCTTCCAGAGGAACAGCACACGCTTCCCGGCGAGCGCCAGGGCGATGGCCGTCCCGGCCACCCCTATGATCAATGTGAGCCAGAACACTGTTCCGTCCTCCTGAGGTACGGGCGTTGGCTGTCAGCGTAGGACTCGCGACAGACCGCACTTCATCCGGGCCCCGAATACTACTCGGTAGTAGCTTACGGGACGGCCGGATCACGCCCGGCAGACCGGTGTATATATGCGTGCCCTTGCCCCAGGCAAACGCCGAACCGCCGGCCGCGTCCGGGCCTCGTGGCCAGGGACACGACCGGCGGTCGACGGGATCACGGACGGGTCGGCGTCACGGCAGCGACGGAGGCCGCGGGGCCTGGTCGGTCCAGCCCGCGCCCAGGTAGAGCGTGGTCTTCTCCTTGCCCGGCACGGACTTGGCCTTGGGCTTGCTGACATCGTGCACCGACAGCACCTGCGAGCTGGCCGGATCGATGATCAGCCGGCTGCCCCTCGTGCTCTCCCCGTACGGGGTCACGATCGAGAACGCCACCCCCTTCCGGCCTCGGCCGTCCACGGCCGGCCCCTCCGACTTCACGATCGGCATGTCGGCCAGCGCGCGGTAGGCCGCCGCCCGCACCTTCGGCGAGACCGGCGCGGTGGTGAGCAGATCGATCAGCTTGCCCGCCGCGAAGCTCTGCCTGACCTGCTCGTTCTCGGCGTGCAGGGAACCGGGGCCGCCGTCGGACAGCGCGCGCTTCTCGGCCCGCTTGCGCAGGGCGGCCGGGTCGGTCGGCAGGTTCCGCAGGTCGTCGAAGGAGGGCTTGGGCCCCGCGATGGGGACTTGCAGGTACGTCTTGGGCATCTTCTCCAGGGTCCCGGTGCCGGGCTTGGTCTGGACGTACACGGGGGCCTTGTCCACCGTGTCGCCGACGCCCAGATCCCAGCGTGCCGGGGTGCCGTCGAGCCGCCATGCCTTCTCGTCCTGCGGCGTCTTCGGCTTCGCGCCGCCCACCCGCCGCCCGGCCCATCCGGTGCCGTTGCGGGCGAGCCAGTCCTCGTGGACGCGCGGCTCTACGACCGTGTAGGGCCTCGACTTCGGCCCGACCTTCACCGAGACCAGGAACATCGTCGTGACGCGCCAGTACTTGCCGGTGGCCGGGGCCGTCTCCGCCTTGTCGGCGGCGGCGAGCAGCACCGTGCGGGCCGAGGTCGCCTCCGGCTGCCGACTGGTCCCGCCGCCTGGCACGCCGCCCGTCCCGCCGCCGCCCAAGGACGAGACGACCAGCGCCGCCGCAGCGGCCGCGCCGACCAGCCCAAGGCCACCGCCCCACAGCGTCCCGAAGCGGCGCCGCGCCGGCACGATCCCGCGGTCGGCGGCACGCGCCGTAGCCGGGGCCATGGCCCTGGCCAGCTCCCTCCTCCGGGTTTCCGGGTCGACCGGGGCTTCCGGGTCCAGTTCGGCGGGACGGGCCTCGGCCAGCGTCCGCAGCACGTCTCGGCTCATGACATCTCCTTACTGACCATTCGGACGCGGGAACGGGCGGCCGGGGTCTCCGGGGGAGACTCCTCGACGGCGCGCATGAGGCGCTTGCGCGCGCGGTGCAGCCGGGCGCGCAACGCCGTGGCGCTGCAGCCGACCACTTTGGCCGCGTCCTTCGGGGACAGGCCCTGCCAGGCGACCAGGATGAGGATCTCCCGGTCGCCGTCGGAGAGCGCGGCCATGGCGCGCAGCACGGCGAGCCTTTCGGCAACCCGTTCGGCGACGTCGCCGTCCGCGGACGGCTCCCGTCCGGCCCACGCCCCCGCGGCAAGGCCGGTGGTGAAGGCGTTGCGGCGCGCCTCCTCGCGGTAGCGGTCGCGCAGCACGTTCCGGGCGACGCCGAGCAGCCAGGGCAGCGCCGGTTCGGGCACGTCGCCCAGCCGGCGCCACGCCACCGCGAACGTCTCGCTCACCACGTCGTCGGCCGCCTGCCGTCCCGCGCGTGCGGCCGCGTACGCCCACACGCGCTGCCGGCAGGCGTCGTAGATCGCGGTGAACCGCCTGGCATCGCCGGACGCCTCCGGCTCTCCGGGCTCGGCTGTCATCGCCCGCACCTCCGTCGTCCCTCGTCTCCGGTGTTCTGACACCAGGAAGTGGGACGGGGAGGCCCATCGTTACCGGCGAATCCGAAGATTTCCGGAAAATCCCGGAAGGTCAGGCGGGGACGCGTTCGAAGACGGCGGCGAGTCCCTGGCCGCCGCCGATGCACATGGTCTCCAGCCCGTAGCGGGCCTCGCGGCGGTCCATCTCGCGGGCGAGGGTGGCGAGGATCCGCGCGCCGGTGGCGCCGACGGGGTGGCCGAGGGAGATGCCGGAGCCGTTGACGTTGAGGCGGCCGTAGTCGTCCTCCTTGAGGTCCCACTCGCGGAGGACGGCGAGGACCTGCGCGGCGAACGCCTCGTTCAGCTCGATGAGGTCGATGTCGGAGAGCTCGAGTCCGGCGCGCTGGAGCGCCTTGGCCGTGGCGGGCACCGGGCCGATCCCCATGGTGCGGGGCGGCACGCCCGCCTGCGCCCACGACACCAGCCGGACGAGGGGACGCAGGCCCAGTTCCGCGGCGCGCTCGGGAGTCGTGACGACGCACACGGCGGCGCCGTCGTTCTGGCCGCTGGCGTTGCCCGCGGTGACGGTGGCCTGGTCGTCGCTCCCGCCGAGGACGGGACGCAGCTTGCCCAGGCTCTCCATCGTGGTGCCGGGACGGGGGTGCTCGTCGGTGTCCACGACCGTGTCGCCCTTGCGGGACCGCAGGGTCACGGGGACGATCTCGTCGGCGAAGCGGCCCTCGCGCTGGGCGGCGACGGCGCGCTCGTGCGACATGACGGCGAGCCGGTCCTGCTCTTCGCGGGAGATGCCGTACTCGCGGCGCAGGTTCTCGGCCGTCTCCAGCATGCCGCCGGGGACGGGGTGGTTGCGGCCGCCCGCGGTGACCCGTCCCTGGGCGAGCGCGTCGTGCAGTTCCAGGGCCGCGCCGCGGATGCCCCAGCGGGCCTGGGTCGTGTAGAACGGCGCGCTGCTCATGCTCTCTGCGCCACCGGCGATCACCAGGTCGCTCGCCCCGGTCTGCACCTGCATGGCGGCGTTCAGGACGGCCTGCAGACCCGATCCGCAGCGGCGGTCGAGCTGGCTGCCGCCGACCTCGATCGGCAGCCCGGCGTCCAGCGCGGCGACGCGGCCGATGGCGGGGGCGTCGGAATTGGGATTGCACTGGCCGAGGACGACCTCGTCCACCGCGGCGCCGGGGAGCCCGGTGCGCTCCAGCAGCGCCCGGATCACGGTCGCCGCCAGCTCGACCGGCGGGACGGTCTTGAAAACCCCGCCGAACCGGCCGATCGGGGTCCGCACCGGCTCGCAGATCACCGCTTCGCGCATCACTCGCTCCTCTACCTGGGCTGCCACGCCAACGAGGATAGGCACGCCCCGGGCCAGACCCGATCGCCGTTGATACCAAATGGAGCATGCAGTGAGACGCGGGCGCACATAATCGCTCGGATCGCTCAGACGATCTCCGGCGTCGGGAGGACCTCCTCGGCGACCGCGAGCACCGAGCGCAGCGCCGCGGACGGGTTGTCGGCGCGCCAGGCCAGCGCCAGCTCCAGCACGTTCGGCGCGCCCGCCAGCGGGCGGTAGACCATGCCGGGGATGCGGATGTGCTGCACCGACGAGACCGTGAGCGTGACCCCCACACCGGCTCCGACCAGCGCCAGCATCGTGTGCGAGTCGGGCGCCTCCTGGACGATCCCGGGCCGGAACCCGGCGGCGAGGCACGCGTGCACCAGCGCGTCCCGTACCGCCGAGCCGCGCGTGCCGGGGAAGGTGATGAACGGTTCGGCGGCCAGGTCGGGCAGCCGGATCTCGTGGTGGCGGGCCAGCGGGTGCTCGGCGGGCAGGGCCGCGACCAGGAACTCCCGTTCGATCAGCCGGACCCGCACGCCCTCGCGGTGCACGGGCAGCCGGACGAAGCCGAGGTCGTGATCGCCGTCGGCGACCTTGGTGACCGCCTCGCCGGAGTAGGTCTGGCCGCGCAGCACCAGCTCGATGCCGGGGTGCCGGGCCCGGACGGCCTTGGTGAGCACGGGCAGCGTCTCGTGGCTGCTGGCGCCGGCGAACCCGATGGTGACCCGGCCGACCTCGCCGCGCCCGCCGGCCTGCGCGGCGCGGCGGGCGACGTCCAGGTCGGCCAGCACGCGCCGGGCGGGGTCGAGGAACGCCCGGCCCGCCGAGGTGAGGCGGACCGAGCGGGTGCTGCGTTCGAACAGCTGCACGCCCAGTTCGTGTTCGAGCTGGCGGATCTGCTGGCTGAGCGGCGGCTGGGCGATGTGCAGGCGGGCGGCGGCGCGGCCGAAGTGCAGTTCCTCGGCCACGGCGACGAACCCGGCGAGGTGCCGGAACTCCATGAAACCGATTATGAACGCTCACCTATCACCGGCCGGTCGATTGTGAAAGCGCGGCTCTTGAAAACGCCCGCCCGATGGGATTTCATGCCAGTGCCCAAGTACCGCGCGAGCGCGCTACCTGGCCGATGAGGCGACGCCGGAGGCGAGCCTCACCGGCCAGATCGCGAAGCGATGCCGCGCTCGCACCAAGCACGGTCAGGGTGCGAGCCGCCAGGCGAGCATCCTGAGCCGGGATTGCAAATAACAGGGGATACGGCTGATGGAGCGGTGGACGGCCGGGCGGGTCCGCAGGGTCCGGGTGATCGGCACGGGCGTGATGGGCCGCGGGATCGCCCAGCTCGCGGCGGCGGGCGGCCTCACGGTCGAGTTGGCCGACCTGCGCTTCGAGGCCGTTGCGGACGCCGTCGACCACGTGGGCGCCATGTTCGGCAAACTGGCCGCGAAGGGCCGGATGACGGCGGACGACGCCGCGGCGGCCACGGCCCGGCTCCGGCCGGTCGACGACCCGCTGGCCGCGGCCGACGGCTGCGACCTGGTGATCGAGGCCGTCCGCGAGGACCTGGAGACCAAACGGGAGCTGTTCGCCGCCCTGGAGAAGGTGTGCGGCGCGGAGACGGTCCTGGTCACCAACACCAGCTCCCTGCCGGTGACCGCGATCGGGACGGCGCTGGAGGACCCGGGCCGCCTCGCGGGGCTGCACTTCTTCAATCCGGTTCCGCTGATGCGCCTGGTCGAGGTGATCCCGGGCGCCCGTACGGCCGGGTGGCTGCCGGGCGAGCTGGCCGAGCTGGTGCGGCGGCTGGGCCATGAACCGGTTCTGGCGCCCGACGCGCCGGGCTTCCTGGTCAACCACGCCGGGCGCGGGCTGGCCACCGAGGCGTTGCAGCTGCTCGCCGAGGCGGTGGCCGAGCCGGTGGACGTCGACCGCGTCGCGCGCGACGTGCTCGGCTTGAAGATGGGCCCGTTCGAGCTGCTCGACCTCACCGGCCTGGACGTGTCCCATCCGGTAACGGAGATCATCTCGGACGGTTTCTACGGAGACCCGCGGCTGCGTCCGTCCAGGATCGCGCGCGCCCGCGTGGAGGCGGGGCTGCTGGGCCGTAAGACGGGCGAGGGTTTCTACCGTTACGTGGACGGCGCCAAGCAGGAGCCGCCCGAGCCGCCCGTTCCCCCGGCGGACCCGCGTCCCATCTGGGTGCACGACTCCGAGCCTTTGCGCAGCCTCCTCGCCAACGGCGGCGCACACGTGGAGACGGGGTTCGGCCCTTCCGATGGGGCGGTCGTGCTGGTCACGCCGTACGGCCAGAGTGCGCTTGAGGCTGCCCGCGCGCACGACCTCCCGGTCGAACGTACGCTTGCCGTCGACCCCCTCGGCGACTTCTCCGGACGGCTCACCCTTGCTGTGCACCCCGGAGTGGACCCGGCCGTAGGAGGCGCTGCACTCGCGGCACTCGCCGCTACGGAACAGCCCGTGACCGTTGTCCGTGACGCCCCCGGCGCGGTCGCGCAACGGCTGCTCGCCTCGATCGTCAATGTCGCCTCCGGCATCGCAGAGCAACGTTTGGCCGAGCCCAAGGACATCAACACCGCCGTACGGCTCGGTTTGGGCTACCCGCAGGGGCCCTTGGAGTGGGGCGATCGCGTTGGGGCCTCCACCATCCTGCGCATTCTCCGCGCCATGCACGCCTCCACCGGCGACCCGCGCTACCGTCCAAGCCTCTGGCTGGTAGAACGGGCCGAACTCGGCCTGCCCCTGAGCGAAACCGGCACCACCCCCAACGACTTGCGTTAATCCAGCGTCGCCGCCTCCCGCGGGATCTCCTCCATAGCGCTGGGCCCTCGCAGCACGTAGGCGGCGAAAACAGCGGCCGCCAGCATCACCACGGCGGCTGCCAGGGTCCCGACCGAAACGGCGTGGACGAACGCGTCACGGGCGGCCCGAGCAAGCCCGGCGTCGCCGTACGACAGCGCCTCGCCCAGCGAGTCCCGCGCGGCGCCCGGGACGCCTTCGGGCAGGCCGCGGACGTACGCGGCGGAGATCACGCTGCCGAGCACGGCCACGCCGAACGCGTTGCCGAGTTCCGTTCCGGCGTCGTTGACGGCCGAGCCGATGCCCGCCTCCTCGGGCGGGACGGCGTTCATCAACATGGCGTACGCGGGCGGCGAGCCCAGCCCCGCGCCGAAGCCGAGCACGACGAGCCCGGCGACGATCGGGACGTAGCCGGGGGCGCCGTCCCCGCCCGGTTCGATCAGCGCGCCGACCAGGGCGAATCCGGTGGCCACGCACACGAACCCGAGGACCAGGGCACGGCGGGCGCCGAGCCCGGAGTCCAGCGCGGCGCCCGTCCCGTTGCCGAACGCCGCCGCGATCGCCACCGGGAGCAGCGCCAGCCCGGCCTTGAGCGGCCCGTGCTCCAGCACCAGCTGGAGGAACTGGGTGAGGGCGAACAGCGTCCCGGCCAGCGCGAAGGAGAACAGCGCGATCACGACCGCGGCGCCGGAGAAGTCGGGCCTGGCCAGCAGCCGCAGGTCGAGCATGGGCTCGGGGTTGCGGTGCTGCCAGAGGACGAACGCCCCCAGGGCGACCCCCGCGACGGCCAGCCCGCCGAGCGTGCGGGCGCCGGTCCACCCATGGCCCGGCCCGGAGATGACCGCCCAGACCAGCGCGGACAGCCCGGCCGTGGACAGCAGGGCGCCGAGCGCGTCGGGACGGCGGCGCGGCCCGCGCGACTCGGGCACCAGCAGGAGCAGCCCGAGCACGGCGACGGCGGCCACCGGCACGTTCACCAGGAAAACCGATCCCCACCAGAAGTGCTCCAGCAGCAGGCCGCCGAGCGGGGGACCGGCCGCGGCCGCGACGACCGAGGTGGTGCCCCAGATCGCGAACGCCTTGGCGCGCTCCTCCGCGTCGAAGACCTGCGCCAGGATCGACATGGTGCCGGGCATCAGCAGCGCCCCGCCGACGCCCATGAGCGCGCGCAGCGCGACGAGCTGGCCGGGGCTCGCGGCGAAGGCGGCCAGCAGCGAGCCGGTGCCGAACAGCGCGAAGCCGGCGAGCATGGCCGCGCGCCGCCCGAACCGGTCGCCGAGCGCGCCCGCGGTGAGCAGCAGCCCGGCGAACGCCAGCGAGTAGGCGTCGATCACCCATTGGACGTCGGCGGTGGTGGCGTCCAGATCGCGGATCAGGGCGGGGATCGCCACGTTCAGGATCGTGTTGTCGACCACGACCACGAAGAGGCTGAGGCAGAGCACGGCAAGGATCCGCCATCGACGCGGATGCTTCGGAGGCATCACGAGACTCCTCTCGTACAGTGTGCGATTTGACTCGCACACTGTACGAGTCAAATCGTACGATGTTCAAGTCCCGTACTCTGTACGAGAGCGGAGGGAGACCCAGCGGGCATGGCCGGAAAAGAGAAGGCCCCCACCTCGGTGTGGACGCGGCCCGAACGGCGGCGGCGCGAGCAGCCCACCCTCAGCCGCGACCAGATCGTCGACGCGGCCCTCGACCTCCTCGACGCCGAAGGCCTGGCCGGCCTGAGCATGCGCCGCCTCGGCACCCGCCTCAACGCCGGCGCCACCTCGGTCTACTGGCATGTGGCCAACAAGGACGAGCTGCTAGAACTCGCCCTCGACCGCGTCATGGCCGAAGTCCGCGTCCCCGACCCCGAGCAGGAGGGCTGGCGCGCCGCCGCCACCGGCTACGCACGCAGCGTCCGCGCGCTCATCCACCGGCACCCCTGGACCGTCACGCTCTTCGCCGGCGGCCCCATGCTCGGCCCCAACGCGACCCGCACCCTGGACGAGATCCTCGCCGTCTTCGAGCACGCGGGCTTCACCGGCCACGACCTGGAATACGCCTGGTCCACCCTCATCGACTACGTCATCGGCGTCGCGGGCAACGAGGCGAGCTGGCACACCGGCCAGCCAGGGGTCACCGCAGAGGAATGGATGGAATCGCTGGGCCCGTACCTGGAAGGCATGGACGCCCAGCACCCCCGCGTGGCGGCCCACATCCGCGAGATCTGGGCCAAGGATTATCAGAACGTCCTAGAGGAACGCTTCGCCTTCGGCCTGGAATGCGTCCTCAACGGCCTCGCCACACGCACCCCGACCCCCTGAAGACGCCGAACCGGGTGCCCGCCCCCTTGGGCACCCGGCCGGACGGCAACGCGTCAGTCCTGCGGACCCGATGGCCGCGATCACTTTCACGCCGATCCGCAAGACGCAGGACGCCCGGCCGGGGTCCCCGGCCGGGCGCTCGCCCCGAAACGTGGGATCAGGAATGGTGCGGGGTCTCGTTCGTCCAGCCGGCGCCGAGCACGAGCCGCCGGGACAGGACGTCCCCCGACCGCATGCCCTCCATGGAACCGCCGGGCTTGATCACGACCCGCCGGCCGGCGAGGATCCGGTACGTCTTCGGCTCCAGGACGAGCTGGTAGTCGAAGACGGTGCCGCTGCCCTCGGCCATGGTGCCGCGGGCCGCCAGCCCGATCCCGGTACGCCCCTTGTCGTCGGTCACCGACCCGATCGTCCGGACTCCGGGCACGCCTGCGAGGAAGCGGAAGGCCGCCGCGCGCACCTCGGGCGTGGCTGGCCGCCGGGTGAGGAAGTCGAAGCCCGCCATGAGGTCGGTCGCGGCGCTTCGCGGCCGCTGTCGGAGGCCCGCCGGGAACAGCAGTTCCTTGACCTTCGCCGGGTCGTCCACCAGTTCGACGCTGTCACGCGGGGTCTGCTTGATCTTGCGGCAGCCCTCCTTGGAAAGGGGCTTGCCGTCCTTGCGGAGCCTCGAGCACATCTCGTCGCGCTGCTCGGCCGCCCGCTTCTTGTCCTCGGGGGTGGAGCGGTCCTCGTCCCACGTGCCGGGTCCGACGCCGTAGGTCTTGCCCGGGACGGTGCTGAGCGTGGCCCAGTGGTCGTTGGACCAGACGCGCATCGTCTTGGGCGAGCCCGCCTTCTTCCAGGCCGCCTCGTCGGCCGCCGTCAGCGGGCGGGCGCCCAGGTCGCGGGCATAGAGGACGTCGTCGTCGGAGGCGGAACGGGCCCTCCAGTCGTCCCACTGGGAGCTGTAACCAAGGACCGTGTACCCGTCCGCGCCCTTGCCGACGCGGTACGCCTGGCCGTCGATGGTCTGGACGCGCCAGTAACGCCCATCGGGCTCCTTGGCCGCCTGGTCGGCCGCCGCGAGCAGGATCGAGCGCGCGGACGTCCCGCCTTGCTCCGGCTGCGGCGCCACCGTCCCGCCGCCCCCCAACGTGGCGACGGCGACGGCGGCCGCGGCACCGGCGGCGACCAGGCCGGTCAGGGCGAGCTGCATCCGCCCGGCCAGGCGCGGGCGGGGCCGGACGCGGCGCCGCGGCCCGCGTCCGGCGATCTCCGACTCCAGGGCCGCCAGGGCGGCGCCGGTGGCGCGGGCGGACGGCGGCGCGGGCTCGGCCATCAACTCGCGGACCTTGTTCATCTCGCTCATACCGTGGACTCCTCAGTGATGATCAGGGGGTCGGCCCCGCCCAACGCCGCGCGCAACTTCTTTCGAGCCCTGTTCAGCCGCGACCCGACCGTGCCCGTCTTCAGGTCCAGCGCCGTCGCGACCTCGTCGTACGAGAAGTCCGCGAGCGCCACCAGCAGCAGGACGTCGCGGTCGCCCGGGGACAGCCGGGCCAGCGCCTTGGCCAGCTCCCCGCCGACCTCGCCGGCGGTCACCCTGGCGGCGACACGGTCCTCGTGGCCGTGCGCGACGCCGTCGGCCGGCGTGCGCGCGAGCGCGCGGAGGTGGCGCCGCTCGGCCCGCCGGTGCAGGCCGATCTGGTTGGTGGCGATCCCGTAGAGCCAGGCCCGGACCGCCCCCTTCGCCGGGTCGAACCGGTCCCGGCGGCGGAACGCCGCGAGGAACGTCTCGGCGGCGATGTCGTCGGCGGCGTCGGCTCCCAGGCGCCGGGCGACATAGCGGTGGATCTCGGCGAAGTACCGGTGGAAGATCCCGGCGAACAGTTCGGGCTCATGCCACGACCTCGCGATCGTCTCCGCGTCGCTCTCCGGGTCGTCCGCTGCGTCCTCGGCCGAGGCGTGGCTCCGTCTCATCTGAAGTCCTTGTCGTGGGGAGGCTGTCACCCCTCTCTCATCCGTACCGGCGGTTCGCCTTCACGCACCCCCGTCAGGGAGCAGTAGGCGCGCTCGGCCTCTCGTTGGTCCAGCCGACCTCCAGGTAGGTCTGCGCGAAAAGGGTCTTGCCTCGGTTGACCACATGGAAGACAGCAGCTGCGAGGTGGCGGGATCCACCAGCGCCCGCTGGGCCCCGGCCTTGCCGATCCGCAACTCGCCCTGACGGCGCGGCCGCCTCATGCTCGTGGCGGAGGGGAGGCGGTTCGGCCTCGTCCGCGGCGACGATTCCCGAAGACGCGGCCGCCCGGCGGGAACCGGAATACATGGCTCAGACGTCCTGTTGATGTGAACGTCAGCAAAGTTGAGTCGCACAGACTCAAGTGATTTGACAGCGAGGGTCGGGCGCGGCAACCTAGGCCAACAGAAGACTCGACCGGCCGCGGGCCCGCCCCGAACAGGCGGCGGGCAGGTCGGCCCACATACCGGGACACGGAACCCCACGACGGAGGACGAGGAACATGGCACGTGCGGTCGGTATCGACCTGGGGACGACCAACTCGGTCGTCGCGATCCTGGAGGGCGGGGAGCCCACGGTGATCGCCAACGCGGAGGGGTCGCGGACCACGCCGTCGGTGGTGGCGTTCGCCAAGAACGGCGAGGTGCTGGTCGGTGAGGTCGCCAAGCGGCAGGCGGTGACCAACGTCGATCGCACCATCCGGTCGGTCAAGCGCGAGATGGGCACCGACTGGAAGACCAAGATCGACGACAAGCCCTTCACGCCGCAGCAGATCAGCGCGTTCGTGCTGCAGAAGCTCAAGCGCGACGCCGAGTCCTACCTGGGCGAGAAGGTGACCGACGCGGTGATCACCGTGCCGGCCTACTTCTCCGACCACCAGCGGCAGGCCACCAAGGAGGCCGGGCAGATCGCCGGCCTGAACGTGCTGCGGATCATCAACGAGCCGACCTCGGCGGCGCTGGCCTACCACCTGGAGAAGGAGAACGAGGCCACCATCCTGGTGTTCGACCTGGGCGGGGGCACCTTCGACGTGTCGCTGCTGGAGGTCGGCGACGGGGTGGTCGAGGTCAAGGCGACCTCCGGTGACAACCACCTGGGCGGCGACGACTGGGACGACAAGGTCGTCGACTGGCTGGTGGAGAGGTTCAAGAACGCTAACGGCGTGGACCTGGCCAAGGACAAGATGGCGCTGCAGCGGCTGCGCGAGGCGGCGGAGAAGGCCAAGATCGAGCTGTCGTCGTCTTCGGAGACGCAGATCAATCTGCCCTACATCACCGCCTCTTCGGAGGGGCCGCTGCACCTGGACGAGAAGCTGTCCCGGGCGGAGTTCCAGCGGATGACCGCTGAGCTGCTGGAGCGGACCAAGGCGCCGTTCAAGCAGGTGCTCAAGGACGCCGGGATCGGCGTGGACGGGATCGACCAGGTCGTGCTGGTGGGCGGTTCCACCCGGATGCCGGCGGTCAGCGAGCTGGTGAAGGAGCTGACCGGGGGCAAGGAGCCCAACAAGGGCGTCAACCCCGACGAGGTCGTGGCGATCGGCGCCAGCCTGCAGGCGGGTGTGCTCAAGGGCGAGGTCAAGGACGTCCTGCTGCTGGACGTGACCCCGCTGTCGCTGGGGATCGAGACCAAGGGCGGCATCTTCACCAAGATCATCGAGCGCAACACCACCATCCCCACCAAGCGCTCGGAGACCTTCACCACGGCCGACGACAACCAGCCGTCGGTGGAGATCCAGGTGTTCCAGGGCGAGCGGGAGATCGCCGCCTACAACAAGAAGCTCGGCACCTTCCAGCTCACCGGACTGCCCCCCGCGCCGCGCGGCGTGCCGCAGATCGAGGTCACCTTCGACATCGACGCCAACGGCATCGTCAACGTCAGCGCCAAGGACCAGGGCACCGGCCGCGAGCAGTCGATGGTCATCACGGGCGGCAGCGCGCTGCCCAAGGACGACATCGAGAAGATGATGCGCGACGCCGAGGAGTACGCCGAGGAGGACCGCCAGCGCAAGGAGGAGGCCGAGGTCCGCAACCAGGCCGACACCCTGGCCTACTCGACCGAGAAGTTCCTGCGGGAGAACGAGGACAAGATCCCCGCGGAGACCAAGACCGAGGTCGAGGAGGCCGTCGCCGAGGTCAAGAAGAACCTCGAGGGCACCGACGTCGACGCCATCCGCACCAGCGCCGAGAAGCTGGCCCAGGTCAGCCAGAAGATGGGCGCGGCGATGTACGCCCAGAACCCCGAGGGCGGCGCGGAGGCCGGCGGCGACGCCGGGCCGACGGCCGACGCCCAGGGCGGCGAGGCCGGTCAGGACGACGAGGTCGTCGACGCCGAGATCGTGGACGACGACAAGGACAAGAAGGACGGTGCCGCGTGACGACCCCTCCCACCAGGGGCGAGGGCGAGGAGCGTGAGGGCCCGGTGATCCGCGACAAGCGGCGCATCGACCCCGAGACGGGCGCGGTCCGGGATCCCGCGGGGGCGCAGCCCGCCCCGCCGCAGGCCCCGGTCCCGCCCGCCGGGGCAGCCCCCGGCGGGGGCGGCGCGCCGGCCGCGGACGGGGCGCTCCAGACCCAGCTCGCCGAGCGCACCGCGGACCTGCAACGGCTCAAGGCGGAGTACGACAACTACCGCAAGCGGGTCGAGCGGGACCGGGTCGCGGTCCGCGAGCAGGCCCTGGCCAACGTGTTGAACGAGCTGCTGCCGGTGCTGGACGACATCGGCCGGGCCCGCGACCACGACGAGCTCGTCGGCGGATTCAAGTCCGTGGGCGAGGCGCTGGAGGCGGTGACCGGCAAGCTCGGCCTGGTCCGGTACGGCGAGAAGGGCGAGCCCTTCGACCCGACCGTGCACGAGGCCCTGATGCACGGCTACTCGGCCGAGGTGACCGAGACCAGCGTGACCGACGTCCTGCAGCCCGGCTACCGGATCGGGGAGCGGATCCTGCGGCCCGCCCGGGTCGCGGTGGCCGAGCCCGACCCGAACGCGGCCGCGCCCGGCGCGGCCGAGCCCGGAGGCGCCGGTGACGGCGGGCAGGGTGGCGGCAAGTCCTGAACCGCGGAAGCGGAACCTCGCGGTGGCCCCGCACCCGGCGCACCGGGGCGGGGCCCGCGGGGGCGGAAACGACCTCACTTCAGTGGCACGAGCAGAGAGCGGAGCGCCGTGAGCACCAAGGACTACCTGGCGAAGGACTATTACAAGGTCCTCGGTGTCTCGAAGAACGCCTCCCAGGACGAGATCAAGAAGTCCTACCGCAAGCTGGCCCGCAAGTACCACCCGGACGCCAACAAGGGCGACACCGATGCCGAGGACCGTTTCAAGGAGGTCTCCGAGGCCTACGACGTCCTGTCGGATGAGAAGCGCCGCAAGGAGTACGACGCGGTGCGGGCGATGCCGGGCGGTTTCCGCGGGCAGCAGGGCGGCGGCTTCGGCTTCGACCTGGGCGACCTCTTCGGGCAGACCGGGGGCGGTGGTACGGGCGGCGGCGGCACCGGGGGCGCCGGCGACCGGCTGGGCGACCTGTTCGGCGGGCTGTTCGGACGGGGCGGCGGCGGCACCGGCACCCGCACCACCGGGTCGCGCCGGGCCCGCCGCGGCGCCGACGTCGAGACCGACGTGACGCTGTCGTTCGGGCGGTCGATGAACGGGGTGACCGTCCCGCTGAAGCTGACCAGCGAGGCGGGGTGCCCGAGCTGCCGCGGGACGGGCGCCAAGGCCGGGACGGTGCCGCGGGTGTGCCCGTCCTGCGAGGGCACCGGGCACGAGACCCGCAACCTGGGCAGCTTCGGGTTCCAGGAGCCGTGCCGCGAGTGCCGGGGCCGCGGGCTCGTCGTCGACGACCCGTGCCCGACGTGCAACGGCAGCGGCCGGGCGACCGGGACCCGCACGATCCAGGCCCGGATCCCGGCGGGCGTCGCCGACGGCCAGAAGATCCGGTTGAAGGGCAAGGGCGCGCCGGGCGAGAACGGCGGCCCGGCCGGCGACCTGTACGTCAACATCAAGGTGCGGCCGCATCCGGTGTTCGGCCGCGACCGCGACAACCTGACGCTGACCGTCCCGGTGACGTTCCCGGAGGCGGCGCTGGGCGCGGAGGTCAGGGTGCCGACGTTCCAGGGGCAGCCGGTGACGCTGCGGCTGCCGGAGGGCACCCCGAACGGCCGGACGTTCCGGGTGCGCGGGCGCGGCGCCACGCGTCGCGACGGCACCAAGGGCGACATGCTGGTCACCGTCGACGTGCAGGTGCCGCAGAAGGTCGACGACCAGACCCGCGAGGCGCTGGAGCGGCTGCGCGCCGGCGGCGCGGGCGACGATCTGCGCAGCGAGCTGCTCCAGAAGGCGCGGGAGGAGTGAGCCGGTCATGGACGCGTTCGGCGACGACACCCCGGTCTATGTGATCTCGGTGGCGGCGCAGCTGTCGGGCCTGCACCCGCAGACGCTGCGCACCTACGACCGGCTCGGCCTGGTCTCGCCCGGCCGCACGGCGGGGCGGGGCCGCCGCTACTCGATGCGCGACATCGTGATGCTGCGGGAGATCCAGCGGCTCTCCCAGGAGGAGGGCATCAACCTCTCGGGCATCAAGCACATCCTGGAGCTGCAGCGGGACAACGCGATGCTCCGCGAGGAGCTGGCGAAGGCGCACGCGACTCTGCAGGACCTGGCCAACGAACTCGAGTCGACCCGGGCGGTCGCCGCGCGGCTGGCGCAGCAACGGCGGCGCGGCGATCCCAAGGGCGGATCCGCCCCGGGCGGCGATCTGGTGCCGATCCGCCATACCAGTGTCGTGGTGTGGCGTGAACGCGGCGGCGAAGACTGACGGGGAGTGGGCAACCGAAGATGGACTACAAGCTGACGCAGAAGAGCCAGGAGGCGGTGTCGGTCGCGGTTCGCCGGGCCGCGGCCGAGGGGCATCCGCAGGTGGAGCCGCAGCATCTGCTGGTGGCGTTGCTCAGCCAGCCGGAGGGCACGGCCGCGCCGCTGCTGGAGGCTGTGGGCGCCGACTGGCAGGCCGTGCGCCGCCGCGCCGAGGAGCAGCTGGCGGCCCAGCCGAAGGCGGCGGGCTCGACGCTGTCGTCGCCGCAGATGGCGCGGCAGCTGATCGTGGCGATCAACACGGCGGCCAACCGGTCCAAGCAGCTGGAGGACGAGTACGTCTCGACCGAGCACCTGCTGGTCGGGCTGGCGGCCGACGGCGGCCCGGTCGCGGGCCTGCTGAAGGAGTTCGGCGCCACCCCCGAGGCGCTGCTGGAGGCGTTCGAGAAGGTCCGCGGGCACGCCCGGGTCACCAGCGAGAACCCCGAGGACACCTACCAGGCCCTGGAGAAGTACGGCGTCGACCTGACCGCGGCGGCCCGGGACGGCCGGCTCGACCCGGTCATCGGCCGGGACGCCGAGATCCGGCGGGTGGTGCAGGTGCTGTCCCGCCGTACCAAGAACAACCCGGTCCTGATCGGCGAGCCGGGCGTGGGGAAGACCGCGGTCGTCGAGGGCCTGGCGCAGCGGATCGTCGCCGGTGACGTGCCCGAGTCGCTGCGCGGCAAGCGGCTGGTGGCGCTCGACCTGGGCGCGATGGTCGCGGGGGCCAAGTACCGCGGCGAGTTCGAGGAGCGGCTGAAGGCCGTCCTGAACGAGATCAAGCAGAGCGACGGGCGGATCGTCACCTTCATCGACGAGCTGCACACCGTCGTCGGCGCGGGCGCGGCCGAGGGCGCGATGGACGCCGGGAACATGCTCAAGCCGATGCTGGCACGCGGCGAGCTGCGCATGATCGGCGCGACCACGCTGGACGAGTACCGCGAGCGGATCGAGAAGGACGCGGCCCTGGAGCGCCGTTTCCAGCAGGTGCTGGTGGGCGAGCCGTCGGTGGAGGACACCATCGCGATCCTGCGCGGGCTGAAGGGCCGGTACGAGGCGCACCACAAGGTGCAGATCAACGACTCGGCGCTGGTGGCGGCCGCGACGCTGTCCGACCGGTACATCACCTCGCGGTTCCTGCCCGACAAGGCGATCGACCTGATCGACGAGTCGGCGTCCCGGCTGCGGATGGAGATCGACTCGCGTCCGGTCGAGATCGACGAGCTGCAGCGCTCGGTCGACCGGCTGCGGATGGAGGAGCTGGCGCTCCACAAGGAGACCGACGAGGCGTCCCGGCAGCGGCTGGAGCGGCTGCGCCGCGACCTGGCCGACCGCCAGGAGCAGCTGAACGCCCTGGTCGGACGCTGGGAGCAGGAGAAGGCGGGGCTGAACCGGGTCGGTGAGGTCAAGGAGCGGATCGACCAGCTCCGCGGCGAGGCCGAGCGCGCGCAGCGCGACGGCGACCTGGAGACCTCCGCGCGGCTGACCTACGGCGAGATCCCGGCCCTGGAGAAGCAGCTCCAGGAAGCCGCGGAGCAGGCCGACGACGAGAACCGCGACGCCATGGTCAAGGAGGAGGTCGGGCCCGACGACGTCGCCGACGTCGTCGCGTCCTGGACGGGCATCCCCGCGGGCCGCCTCCTGGAGGGCGAGACCGCCAAGCTGCTCCGCATGGAGGACGAGCTGGGCAAGCGGCTGATCGGGCAGGAGCCGGCCGTCCGCACCGTGTCGGACGCGGTCCGCCGCGCCCGCGCCGGCGTCGCCGACCCCGACCGTCCGACCGGGTCGTTCCTGTTCCTGGGCCCGACCGGGGTCGGCAAGACCGAGCTGGCCAAGGCCCTGGCGGAGTTCCTGTTCGACGACGAGCGGGCGATCACCCGGATCGACATGAGCGAGTACTCCGAGAAGCACTCGGTGGCCCGCCTGGTCGGCGCGCCGCCCGGGTACGTCGGCTACGAGGAGGGCGGCCAGCTCACCGAGGCCGTCCGGCGCCGCCCGTACTCGGCGGTCCTGCTGGACGAGGTGGAGAAGGCCCACCCCGAGGTCTTCGACATCCTCCTGCAGGTGCTGGACGACGGCCGGCTCACCGACGGGCAGGGCCGCACGGTCGACTTCCGCAACACGATCCTGATCCTGACGTCCAACCTCGGCTCGCAGTTCCTCGTCGATCCCACCCTGGAGAACGGGGCCAAGCGGGACGCGGTGATGAACGCGGTGCGCACCGCGTTCAAGCCCGAGTTCCTCAACCGCCTGGACGACGTGATCCTCTTCGACGCGCTGTCCACGCAGGAGCTCACCCGGATCGTGGACCTGCAGGTCGACCGGCTGGCCAAGCGCCTGTCGGACCGGCAGCTCACCCTGACGGTCACCGACGCGGCCCGCGAGTGGCTGGCGCTGACCGGCTACGACCCGCTGTACGGCGCGCGGCCGCTGCGCCGCCTGGTGCAGACCGCGATCGGCGACCAGCTGGCCCGCGAGCTGCTGTCCGGCGAGATCCGCGACGGCGACGAAGTGGTCGTCGACCTGGACGAGGCCGCCGACACCCTGACGGTCGGCCCCGCCCGCGACGTGAGCCTGACCAAGTAACACAACGGGGCGCCCGCTTCCGCGGGCGCCCCGTGACCGGCTGGTGGTCGTCCGGATCGGGACGGTCGAGGGGACGCGGGCAGCTTATGGACGGTCCACCCTGCCGTGGCGCCCGTACAGCCGGACGATAGGCAGCAGCATCAGCGCGGTCAGCCCGCCCAGCAGGCCGAATGCCCGATGGAAGTCGCCCAGGCCGTCACGCAGGGAGCCGATCAGCACGGGGGCCAGCGCGGCACAGGCGTAGCCGACGAAAAATGCCATCGCGCTGATCTGCCCGGCTTCGGCGGCGTTGCGAGCGATCACTACCGGCAGCGTCAGCACGAGAGGGAACAGGCCGCCGTGGCCGATGCCCAGCGCGAGAATCCACACCCAGGTCGCCGTCCCCGGAGCGGTCGCCAGTCCAGCGAAGCCGAAGGTCTCGCTCGGCGACTGGTCGGTTCCAGGTGAGTTGTCCGTCTTCCAAGGTGGGGTACCGGTGGGTGGCCAGTGATCGCCAGGTTCAACGATGCCGTCCTTCCAGGCGTTCAATCCAGCACGCGCTTACGGTTGTCGTAGGCCGCGTTAATAGCGTCCATCCCGCCGCTGCCGAGCACGAGGCCGGTCTGGAGTTCGCGGCGCCTCAGTCAGTCGAGGACGGCGAACGCCTCGACTTCAACGAGCACATCGGGTTCGAACAGGTAATCGACGCCGATGAGCGACAGTGGCGGCAATGGCCGCGGGATCCCGAGCTCGTCGGCGACATGTTCGATGCCCGCCATGAAGTCGTCTATTTTCTCGGGGCTCCAGTGCGTGACGAAGAACCTGAGGCGCACGACATCGGAAAAGCCCGCTCCGGCACCGGCCAGGCCGAGCGCGGTGTTGCGCAGGGCCTGCACGACCTGGCCGGTGAGGTCACCTGTCGCGAGGGGGTTTCCCTCGGCATCGCGCGCTATCTGGCCGGCCACGTGCACCTGGCGGGTGCCCGTGCCGATCGAGACATGGTGGTAGGGGACGGGTTGAAACATGCCCTCAGGGCTGAGCATCTGCACGGTCATGTGCTGTCCTTGCGGTTGTCCGTTGGTGGTATCTAACTTCTACTTGGTACCCGAAGGGAACTTCAACGACACTAGGTGTCATGCAGGAGACCACCCACCTGGAATCCGACGGGCCCCAGCTCACCGCGACGCACCGCGAACTGCTCGACCAAGTGCTCGACAAATGGTCGCTGCACGTGCTCGACGAGCTGTGCGAGCAGCCCTTGCGCTTCAACGAGCTACGCCGGGCGATCCCGATCGTGACACAGAAGTCGCTCACGACGACACTGCGGCGCCTCGAACGCAACGGGATGGTCGAGCGCATGATCGCGAGCACGCGGCCCCTCGCCGTCGAGTACCGCATCACGCCGCTCGGAAAGACACTCCAAGATCTCATCGACGCACTCCTGAGCTGGAGCACCGTCAATTTGCCCGACGTCGAACGCGCTCGCGAGCGGTTCGATAACGAAGTGTGACCAGATGCTCGCTCTCTGGCGTACCTGCCGGACGCCTGGCTGGGTCGCCACACCTTCACCTGCGACCCGATGTCGGGCCCGTTCACCCAGTCGAGGCCAGGTAGCGGCCGAGTCGGCCTGAGCTGTGTTTCAAAGTCCTGGCCTTCGGCGCTCGCCTGGCGGCTCGCCTCCGGCAGCCAGGTAACGCGCTCGCGCGGCGCCTGAGGCCGCTTCGAGACGGGCCCTTAGGTCCTGTCTCTCTGAGCATGAGAGTCGGACCCGGCCGGGGGCATCCGTCCCCAGCCGTGCTCAACCGACTGGCGGCATCGGTCGGGTTCGTCTCCTGCGCTGGTGAACAGTGCGGTCAGCATGGGCACGCCGTGAGCGAGTGCCTGGTGCGGCAGAGGACCTGTGGCGACGAGTGAGGCGAGTCCGTGGCCGATGGCCCAGCTCTGTGTCGCCAGTTCCAGCGGGTCGACCTCGCCACGGAAGCGGCCGCTCGTCTTGGCGCGTTCGATGGCGCGGACGAGGCAGTGCAGGGTTTCGTCCGCGGCGTCGGCGTCTTCGAGGTCGAAGCCCGCGTCGAACATGACGCGGTAGAGATCGGGGCTCTCCAGGGCGTTGGCCAGGTAGGCGGCCCCCAGCGCGGCGAGGTCTCGTACCGGGTCCGCGGACATCCTGACGTCCGCGAGTTTGGCTGCCAGGCGGGTGAAGCCTTCCTGTCGCAGTGCCTTCCACAGGCCGTCCATACCGCCGAAGTAGGTGTAGACGGCCATCGTTGACACGCCGGTTCCGGCGACCAGGGCGCGGAGCGTGACCGGTTGCCTCATCCGCAGCATCTGCGCGGCCCGGTCGAGCAGCAGAGAGCGGACCGCTGGATCCTTCGTCCTCGCCATGGCCCCACAATACATAGCAGCGCTATGCTTCCATGGTGCTGGTCTTGTTGTCCCTGACGCCGCAAGGAAGAGGTCGTTCATGTCCGTGACGCTGGTCAACCCCGAGGGATTGCCGAAGCCCGAGGTCTACCGGCAGCTGTCGGTCGCCACCGGATCGAAGCTGGTGTTCCTCTCGGGGCAGGTGGCCCGCGACGCCGACGGCCGGCCGGTGGGCGAAGGAGACCTCGCCGCACAGGTCGAACAGTGCTATCTCAACGTCGCCACCGCCCTGGCCGGGATCGGCGGCTCCTTCGATGACGTGGCCAAGCTGACCATCTACGTCGTCGACTGGAGTCCTGAGAAGATGCCGCTGCTGGGCGAGGGGGTGGGCCGTGCGGCGGCGAAACTCGGCATCGACCCGGTCAAACCGATCACTCTGCTGGGCGTCGCCGCACTGGGGGAACCAGACCTCCTGGTCGAGGTCGAAGCCACCGCGGTCCTCGAATAGCCCCTGCACGTGTACGCCGTCCGCAAGACCGGACATCTACTGGTCGGCACCGACATCGGCCGGTTACTCTGTGCAATCACCGGGTGGACCGCCGGCCTGCTGGCTTGGCGACTCGGAGACCGGCACGTCGTCACCGTCGAGGTGGACGCGGACGTGGCGGCCCGAGCCTCCGCGAACCTCAGTTCGGTCGGCCTGCGTCCTCGTGTGATCACAGGAGATGGGGCGTTGGGGTTCAAGGACGGCCAACCCTACGACCTGGTTGACGTCACCTGCGGGGTGGACGCGATCCCATATACGTGGGTGGAGCAGGCGCGCCCCGGAGGCACCGTCGTGCTGCCCTGGATGCCCGGCTGGGCAGGCGGGCATCTCACCAAACTCGTCGTCCAAGACGGCGCTGCCGCTGGACGGTTCCATGGGGAGTGCGGCTTCATGCCCCTACGCGCTCAGAGACACCCCGACCGCCCGTTCGAAGGTGACGTACGAGAGTCGCAGACCTCGGCCGCACCCTCGGCCTTCACTGAGGGCGGCGAAGGACTGGCCATCGCCATCGCCGGGCTCCTGCCAGGGGTCAATGGCCACGGAGTCACAAACGCCGATGGGTCCTTTCGGGTAGCCGCCCGAGATGACGAATCCCACGCGCTGGCTACTTTTCCCCCACATGGAAAGGGTGCGACCGTGAGGCAACGCGGCCCCCGGAATCTATTCGATGAACTGGAAGTCGCCGTCCAGCGTTGGGTGGCATGGGGCAGGCCAGGCAAGGATCGTTTCGGCCTGACAGTGTCCCGTGACGGCCAGTACGTCTGGCTTGATGACTCAAGCAACCCGGTGAAGGCGTGACCATGGGAAAACACGCCAAGGAAGAAGACTGCTCCATTCCTTCTGGGCCGCGCATGTGGGCCGGCACGCTGAGGCGTTGCGCGGACGTCAGGAGCGGGCCTGTGACGGCTGGACGGTGTCGTAGCGGTGCCGGTGGTCGATGATCTCCTGTCGGTGCCCGATGGCCCATCGGCTCAGGGCGGTCAGGGAGTCCAGCAGCGTCATGCCGAGCTCGGTGAGCGTGTAGTCCACGCGTGGTGGAACGCTGGCGTGGACGGTGCGGGTGACCAGGCCGTCGCGTTCGAGTTGCCGCAGGGTCCGGGTGAGCATGCGCTGGGAGATGCCGGTGACGGCGCGGTGCAGTTCGCCGAAGCGCAGGGTGCGGTCGCGCAACTGGCCGATGACCAGGATGGTCCACTTGTCGCCGATCAGCGACAGGATCTGCAGCACCTGCCTGCATTGCTCCTCGTCGGCCTCCGGCCACAGCGATGTGCTCGAGGGTGCGGCCAAGGGTTACCTCCGTGTGCGTCACCGACATTTTTGTGCCGTCTTGATCATCTTTGCCGTGGTGACAAATCATGGTGTTACGAACAAATCGTAAGGAAGGACGCCGTGATGGTGAAGACGCTCGTCGTGGTCGGCGCAGGGCCTGGACTGGGCATGGGGGTGGCCCGAGCGTTCGGGCGGCACGGCTTTCAAGTCGGGCTGATCGCCCGCACCCGGGACAAGCTGGATGTCCTGGTCGGCGAGCTGGACGAGTTGGGCGTCACCGCGGCAGCGTTCCCGGCCGACATCCGTGACCGCGATGCGCTTGGCGGCGCCCTCACCGCGGCGAAGGAGCGGCTCGGCGCGGTCGACGTACTTGAGTACAGCCCCAGTCCGAGCGGGCCGATCACCCACGCGGCCGACACCACGGTCGACTCGGTAATGGCGCAGGTGGATCTGCACGTACTGGGAGCGGTGACCGCGGTGCGCCACGTACTGCCGGACATGCGGGGCCGCGGGGACGGCACGGTGCTGCTGACCACCGGGGTCTCCTCCACCATCCCCGCGCCGTTCCTGGCGAATGTCGGTCTTGCCATGGCAGGGCTGCGGAACTGGGCCCATGGGCTGCATGCCGAGTTGAAACCCCAGGGGATTCACGTGGGCACGGTGACGATCGCCTCGGGGATCGTCCCGGGCGGCGGCGAGGCGGACCCCGACGCCATCGGCGCCCGCTGCCACGACATGTACCGGCAGCGAGATCGGGTGGAGGAGGTGATCGGCGATCTGGAGGCGTTCCGCGCCCTGGTCGCCCAGCACTCCGCGGGCGCTCGTGAGTGATGAGCCAGGCCAGGGTCCAGCCTCGGCTCGACCGGCCGCAACGGCAAGCATGTGCCGGCCCAGGGCGTCGAGCGCGGGCACGAGATCACCGCCTTTGCCGGCCCGAGTCGCGCCGCACTGGCGGGCGTACACCAAGGCGGCGCGCACGACCTGGACGCCGTGCGCGAGGCCGTCCGAGGGCTTGACCGGAGAATCGCGCGCGGCACCCGGCTCACCGACGAACCGCTTGCCGGGCGGAGCACGGGCCTGCACTGGTCGTTGCCGGGCTCGTCTCTGCCTGCCGTCCTCGACAAGGCGGGCCAGGCTCGGACGACGACGCTCAGCGGGTCTGGCGGACGGCGAGCCGGTCTTCCAGGCCGTCGAGAAGAGCGCGCAGGCCGAACTCGAAGCTGCTTTCGGGAGCAGCGCCGTACTGCTGGGCCGCCGTGTCCTCGAGGCGGGCGCGGAGCCTCGGGAACTGCTTGGCGACCTCGGCCGCCTGCGCCATGGTGTCGCGCAGGCGTTCCTCGGCGTCGTCGCCCAGGCGATTGAGCTTTCTGGACAGCGAGGCCGTGGACGACTCGCCGAGCGCGTTACCGAGCACGAACATGAAGACGCCGGCCGTCGCCTGGTCCGCCTCTGCACCCGCGAAACCGGCCGCCTCGTATACGGCCAGGCTGTGGTCGTCGTGGCGGGCCTTACCCGGTCCGTACAGCACGTGTGAGGCCAGCGCCTGCACCACCCAGGGGTGCCTGGTGAACATCGCCAGCAGGTCGGTGGCCATCGCCGTGGCCGCGACCCGCCACCCGACCGCGTCCGGGTCGGGCAGCCCGATCTCCTGCCACACCTGGTCGCCGGCCAGGAGCAGCAGATCGTCCTTGTTCTTGACGTGCCAGTAGACGGCGGTCGCGGCCGAGTCGAGCCGCTGGCCGAGGGCGCGCATGTTCAGGCCTTCCAGGCCCTCCTCGTCCAGCAACTCGATCGCGGTCCGGACGATCTGCTCCTTGGTCAGCGTGTTACGCGGCATGCGCTCACGATACGGCAGCGACGACCCTCTTGCACAAAGTTCAAGGCACTACTTGCACTTTGTTCAAGTAGTGCCTAAGGTCGCACTTGAACAAAGTGCAACTCACTCACTCAGGGGAGTCCCCGATGACCACCGTCGCCGCCGTCGCCCAGCTGCTCGTCGCGCTGGCCTTCATCAGCATCCCGATGCTGCGCCATCGCTACGGAGCCACGACCGCCAAGGCGAACGCCGAGGCCGAGCTGCGGCGGCAGGGCGTTCCCACCGGCGTCCTCGCCGAGAACAAGCTCAACTTCGACGCCGCCGGCCACGAGACCGCGGTACCGGCCTCGGTCGCCGCGGTCATGGTCACCGTGGCGGCGCTCAACCTCGCGGGGAACCACTGGGGCCAGCTCCTGACCTGGGTCTTCTCATCCCTCGTCCTGGTCGGGAACGGGCTCATCCTGTGGAGCCAGCTGACCGCCGTGCAGTCCGTCCAGAAGGCATTCGAGCGCAAGGGCGACCCGACGCTGCGGCGCATCGACGTGCCGGCCCTGCTCAAGGCCGCCGAGAGCGGCTTCCCCACCTGGACGCCGATCCTGCAGAACGTCCGCCACAGCATGGTCTTCGCCGGCTCGATCATCGCCCTGGTGGCGGTCGGCCTCGCATGACGGCCTCAGCGGTCACGCCGGCCTGGCTGTGCCTCCGCGAGGCGTCGCCGTCCACCGCGGCGACGCCTCGAGTGGGCGAGTGGAACCGCAGGGCGTCTCGCCCGTTACACGGCTCGCTCGTGTCCGGGCGCGGTCGGCTCGCGCAGTTGTGCGCTCCACGGCGGGTTGGGGCCGGCCACGGTGCAGGTCAGGGCGGCTACGCGGACCGCGAACCGGCAGGCCTCGGCGACGTCGTCGGGACGCAGGCGGGACAGGCGGCCGCCGAGCAGCCCGCGCTCGCCGAGGTGATGCAGCAGCCCCGCGGTGAAGGAGTCCCCCGCCCCGACGGTGTCGACGACCTCGGTGCGCGGCGCCGGCACGGTGACGCGTTCACCGTCCAGCGAGGCCAGCGCGCCGTTCGCGCCGCGGGTGACGACCACGAGCCGGACACCGGTCTCGTGCCAGATGTCGCAGGCCCGGTCGGGCGGCGTTCCGGGCAGCAGTACCTCCAGGTCGTCCTCGCTGAGGCGCAGCAGGTCGGCGAGGGCGCACCAGCGGGCCAGCCGGTCGCGGTAGACGCCGGGGTCGACCAGCAGCGGCCGGACGTTGGGATCGATGCTGACGGTGGCCTGCGCGGAGGCCGCGTCCAGGAACTTCTCCACGACCGCGGCGCCCGGCTCGCGCACCAAGGCCAGCGAGCCGGTGTGCACGCAGGTGGTCGCGGACACGTCCACCGCCGCCAGTTCGGAACCGGTCCACTGCCAGTCGGCGGTGCCCTGCGCATGGAACGAGTACGTGGCCTGGCCGTCGGCGTCGACCTCGGCGATGGCCAGGGTGCTGGGCTCGGCGGCGCGCACCGCGTCGGACAGGTCCACGCCCGAGGCTTCGAGGTGCTCGCGGAAGAGGCGGCCGAACGCGTCGTCGGAAAGCCGCGTCAGGAAACGGGCCGGAGTACCCAGCCTGGCCAGGGCGACGGCCGTGTTCGCGGGTCCTCCCCCGGGCAGGACGCGCAACGTCATCTGGTGCGGCGCGCCTCCGGGTTCGGCGAACGCGTCCGCGACGTTTTCTCCCAGGACGGTGACCTGACGCGGGCGCATGGCTCTCTCCTGAACGAGGCGAACGTTTCGGGGACGGGGCATTGACGTTGCCGGAACCGGAGTCCATCATCGTCGCCAAGCAGTGTCAACGATGACATAGGTCAACGATGACACGCCGTCTGAATGAATCCGCAGGAGTGGCTCATGTCTCGCACCCCCCACCCCCTCCGCTCCCTTCCCTGGAAGCTATGCGCGTGCGCCGGCGCCGCGGCCCTCGCCCTGACCGCCTGCGGCCCCGGCGCCCAGGGCGGCGGCTCCGCGGCCGGCGCCAAGGTCGGCCTCATCACCAAGACCGACACGAACCCCTTCTTCGTCAAGATGAAGGAGGGCGCCGAGAAGGCCGCCCGGACGGCCGGCGTCGAACTGGTCAGCGCGGCCGGCAAGTTCGACGGCGACAACGCCGGCCAGGTCACCGCCGTCGAGAACATGGTCGCCTCGGGTGTGAAGGGCATCCTGATCACCCCCAGCGACTCAAAGGCGATCATTCCGGCGCTGGAGAAGGCGCGGGCCAAGGGCGTCCTGGTCATCGCGCTCGACAGCCCGACCGAGCCGCAGAACGCCACCGACGCGCTGTTCGCCACCGACAACTTCAAGGCCGGGCAGCTGATCGGCGAATACGCCAAGGCCGCCATGAAGGGCAAGCAGGCCAAGATCGCCACGCTCGACCTGGCGCCGGGGGTGGCCGTGGGCGTGCAGCGCCACAACGGCTTCCTCAAGGGCTTCGGCGTCGCCGGCAACGACCCGGCCGTCGTCTGCTCGCAGGACACCGCCGGCGACCAGTCCAAGGGCCAGACCGCCATGGAGAACTGCCTGCAGAAGGCCCCCGACCTCAACGTCGTCTACACCATCAACGAGCCCGCCGCGCTCGGCGCCCACACCGCCCTCAAGGCCAAGGGCCGCGACAAAGACGTGCTGGTCGTCTCCGTGGACGGCGGTTGCACCGGCACCAGGGCCGTCAAGGAGGGCAAGATCGCGGCCACCTCCCAGCAGTACCCGCTGAAGATGGCCCAGCAGGGCGTCCAGGCCGTCGCCGACTACGCCAAGAACGGCAAGAAGGCCACGGGCTACACCGACACCGGCGTCACCCTGATCACCGACCGGCCGCAGGACGGCGCCGCCTCCCAGACCACCGCCTTCGGCCTGGAGAACTGCTGGGGCTGATCCGCCCGGCCTTTCGGCAAGGAGCGTCATGACCGCCACGACCTACACCGAGCTGAAAGGGCCGACCACGGCCCGCAGACTCCTCACGGCACCGACCACGGGCCCGCTCGCGGCCCTCCTGCTGGCCTGCGCCTTCTTCTCCGTCACCACCGACCAGTTCCTCTCCGGCGGGAACTTCTCGCTGATCGTGCAGCAGGTCATGGTGGTGGGCACCCTGGCCATCGGCCAGACGCTGATCATCCTCACCGCGGGCATCGACCTGTCCTGCGGCGCCGTCATGGCGTTCGGCAGCATCGTCATCGCCAAGATGGCCGCCCAGGGCTCGCTGCCGCCGCTGGCCGCCATCGCGCTGGGCCTGCTGGTGTGCGCCGGGTTCGGCCTGGCCAACGGCCTGCTGGTGCAGATGGTCCCGCTGCCGCCGTTCATCGTGACGCTGGGCATGCTGAACGTGGCGTTCGCGCTGACCCACATCTACTCCGAAGACCAGACGATCAGCAACCTGCCCGCGCCGCTGACCGCGCTCGGCGAGACGTTCCCGCTGGGCTACACCGATATCACCTACGGGTCGCTGGTCACGATCGCGCTCTTCCTCCTCTTCGCGTACGCGCTGGGCAGCACGGCCTGGGGCCGCCACGTGTACGCGCTGGGCAACAGCCCGGAGTCCGCCCGGCTCAACGGCGTCCGCACGGCCCGGCTGACCATCGGCGTCTACACCCTGGCCGGGCTCACCTACGGCATCGCCGCGCTGCTGCTGATCTCCCGTACCGGCGTCGGCGACCCGCAGGCGGGCCAGACCGACAACCTCGACAGCATCTCCGCCGTGGTCCTCGGCGGGACGAGCCTCTTCGGCGGCCGCGGCGCGGTCCTGGGCACGTTCATCGGCGTGCTGATCGTGGGCGTTTTCCGCAACGGCCTGCAGCTGATGGGCGTCTCGTCCGTCTACCAGACCCTGATCACCGGTGTGCTGGTGATCCTGGCCGTGACCGTCGACCAGATCTCCCGGAAGAAGGCACGATGACCGGCCACGCGACCGACCCGGCGAGGTCCGCCGCGCCTCCCATCCTGCAGGCCCGCGGCCTGGTCAAACGGTACGGCCATGTGACCGCCATCGACGGCGCCGACTTCGACCTGCTGCCCGGCGAGGTGCTCGCCGTCATCGGCGACAACGGGGCGGGCAAGACCAGCCTGATCAAGGCTCTCACCGGCGCGCTCGCCCCGGACGCGGGCGAGATCAGGCTGAACGGCGAGCCGATCGTGTTCGCCGGTCCGCAGAGCGCCCGCAGGCACGGCATCGAGACCGTCCACCAGGACCTGGCCGTCGCGGCGTCCATGGACATCGCCTCCAACATGTTCCTCGGGCGCGAGCTGCGCAGGCCCGGCGTCCTGGGCACGGTGTTCCGGATGCTCGACAAGAAGCGGATGCGCGAGGAGGCCGCCCGGCACATGGCCGACCTCAAGATCGGGCTGCGCTCGCTCACCCAACCGGTGGAGACGCTGTCGGGCGGGCAGCGGCAGGCCGTCGCGGTCGCCCGGTCCGTCGCCTGGGCCCGCAGCGTCGTGGTGATGGACGAGCCGACCGCGGCGCTGGGCGTCAAGGAGTCGGGCCAGGTCCTCGACCTCATCCGCCGCGTCCGCGACAAGGGCCTGCCGGTGGTCCTCATCAGCCACAACATGCCCCACGTGTTCGAGATCGCGGACCGGATCCACGTCCACCGGCTCGGCCGCCGGGCCGCCGTCATCAAGCCCGGCGACCACTCGATGGCCGAGGTCGTCGCCATCATGACCGGCGCGCTCACCGTCGACGAGAGCGGCGATACTGTCGTGGCAGACAACGAGGCCGCGAAGGCGGCCGGCGTGTCGAACGCCTGACGGCGCGTCTTCCGTCGAACCGCGGGCCCCTGGCCGCGTCGCCGACCTGGGCCCGCCGCGCGAAACAGAAACGGTGGTACATGGCCGCGCCTCGCCGTCCGACCCTGGCCGACGTCGCCCGCGAGGTGGGCGTCAGCGCCAAGACGGTCTCCCGCGTCCTCAACGAGGACGGGCCGAGCTCACCGGAGACCAGGGAGCGGGTGCTCGCCGCGGTCGCCAGGCTCGGCTTCCAGCCGAACCTCATGGCGCGCAACATCCGGGTCGGCGGCTCCGACACCACGGTGGGCCTGGTGGTCCCGGACCTGGGCAACCCGTTCTTCGGCACCGTCGCCGGCGGCATCGAGGACACCGTCCGCGACCGCGGCCTCACGCTGCTCATGGGGTCGTCCGCCGACGACCCCGCCCGGGAGCACGCGCTGACCCGGACGTTCCTGGCGCGCCGGGTCAGCATTCTGATGATCGTCCCGTCCGTCGGGGCGGACCACTCCTCGCTCAGGACGCAGCGGTCGGCCGGGCTGCCGGTCGTGTTCCTCGACCGTCCGGGGGCCCGGCTGGCCACCGACAGCGTCGTCAGCTCCAATCGTTCCGGCGCCTACGAGGGCGTCACGCATCTGATCGCCCACGGGCACCGGCGGATCGGCTTCCTCGGCGATCTGCCGGTCAAGCTGTACACCCGCCGCGAACGCCTCGCCGGGTACCGTTCGGCGCTGGCCGACGCCGGGCTCCCCCTGGACCGCGCGCTCCTGGCCAACGCGCACGACGAGGCGGCGGCGGCCGGCGCCACGCGGCGCCTGCTGGGCCTCGCCGCCCCGCCCACCGCGCTGTTCGCCGGGAACAACATGCTCGCGCTGGGCGTCGCCGCGGAACTCGCCCGTTTGGGACGCAAGGACGTCGCGTTGGTCACCTTCGACGACGTCCCCCTCGCCGAGGTGCTGGAGCCGCCGCTCACGGTCGTGGCGCAGAACCCGGCCGAGCTCGGCAAGGCCGCCGCGGCGACCGCGCTCCGCCGCCTGGACGGTGACCGTTCCCGCGCCCGTACGGTCACCGTCCCCACCCGCCTGATCCCCCGCGGCTCCGGCGAGATCCCCGGCCCGGCCCGCACCCGCTGACCCGCTTACGCGTCGGCGGCTCAGTTCTCCGAGCCCCTGGGGTGACGTGCCTCGTCCACGTCTACGAACGGCGAGCGTGGGCCGTACCCAAGGTCTTCGACCGGATCGGGGTTCAGGTCTTGCGGGTGCGGGCGTAGTGGCGGGCGGCCTTGGCGCGGTTGCCGCAGACTGCCATCGAACACCAGCGGCGGGTGCCGTTCTGCGAGGTGTCGTAGAAGTGCAGGATGCAGTCGGAGTGCGCGCAGGCCTTGATGCGGTCGGGCATCTCGCGCAGCAGTCTCAGGTAGTCGTCCGCGGCGAGCCATGCGGCGAGCCATGCCGGATCGTCCACCTCGATCACGTCGGCTGGGCCGTGCTCGCCTAGTTCGCGGCGGACGCGGGCCTTGGCGAGGACGGCGTTGAGAGGTCTCGGGTCGCCGCCGTCCACCGCGGTGAGCAGCGCGGCCCGTGCGGTGAGCACGGCGTTCAGTGACGCCTCGTCGGCCGGGCAGCGGTCCGTCAGGTCTGCGCCGGCGAACCAGATGCGCAGGCCGTCCAAGCCGGTCAGCAGGTCCTGACGGGCGCCGTTCTGGACCCATCGGGTGTTGAGCAGGTCGAGCGAGAGCGGCTCGTCCACCAGGGGGCGCGGGTCCTGCTGCATCGTCATCCCCCCATCCTCGGGCCTCATTCTAACCACTGCGGACCTTGCAGCAGGTTGACGACTCTTTGATCTAACCTCTACTGTACTGAATACAGGTTAGAAATCGAGACAGGGAGTCAGCGATGCAGGAACTCAGCACCGGGCACATCGGGCTGAACGTGACCGATCTCGATCGCTCGCGGGACTTCTACCAGCGGGTCTTCGGCTTCGATGTGCTCGCCGAGTCGGACGGCGAGCGCCGCTGGGCGTTCCTCGGCCGGGACGGGCGGCTCGTGGTCACCCTCTGGCAGCAGAGCGCCGGCGAGTTCTCGTCCGGGACGCCCGGCCTGCACCACCTGTCGTTCCAGGTCGGGTCGATCGAGGAGGTCCGGGAGGCCGAGGCGCTGCTGCGCGAACTGGAGGTCACCTTCGCCTACGACGGTGTGGTGCCGCACGGCGAGGGCGCCGGCTCGGGCGGGATCTTCTTCACCGATCCGGACGGCATCCGGCTGGAGATCTACAGCCCGACCGGCGCGGAGGATGCGAAAGCACCCACCGCCGGCGCTCCCACCTGCGGCTTCTTCTAGAAGATGGGCTACCACCCCGGGGAGCGGCTCGTTCAGGAGCGGGCCGGCCGGATCAAGCAGGCCGACCATTCGCTGCGTGCGGTGCGCCGGACGATCCCCGCGGTCGCCGCGTCCTTCCTGGCCCGGCAGCCGATGATCGTCATCGGCGCGGCGGACGGATCCGGGCGGCTGTGGGCCACCCAGCTCACCGGCCCGCCCGGCTTCGTCCGCGCGGACGGCGAACACACGGTCGAGATCGCCGCCCGCCCCGGCGCACACGATCCCCTCTCCGGGGTCCTGGACGAGCCGCAGCGGATCGGGATGATCGCGATCGAGCCCGACAAGCGCCGGCGCATGCGGATCAACGGGACCGCCCGTCCTGCCGGCGACGGGCTGCTGGTCACGGCCGACCAGGTCTACGCCAATTGCCCCAAGTACATCCAGCGGCGCGAGCCGACGTTCACGGACGGCGGCGCGGCGCGGGCCCGTCGCGGCACCGGACTCACCGCCGCGCAGCGCGAGCGGATCGGGCGGGCCGACACGTTCTTCGTCGCCACGGCCGATGACCAGGGCGACGCCGATGCCTCGCACCGCGGCGGCAACCCCGGCTTCGTCCGGGTGCTCGGGCCCGACCGGCTGTGCTGGCCGGACTACCTGGGCAACTCGATGTTCATGACACTGGGCAACCTGCAGGCCCGTCCGCAGGCCGGGCTGCTGTTCCCGGATTGGACGACGGGTGCGTTCCTGCACGTGTCCGGCACCGCCGAGGTCGACTGGAGCCCGCGACCGGACATGCCCGGCGCGGAACGCCTGGTGCGCATGACCGTCACCGATGTCGTGGACGTGACCGGCGCGAGCCCGCTCCGCTGGTCCCCGCCCGAATACTCGCGTTTCAACCCTCCCGCCGACTGACCAGGAAGGACGACACATGCGACCGCCACTGCCACCGTTCACCGAGGAGACCGCGCGCGCGAAGGTGCAGGCCGCCGAGGACGCCTGGAACACCCGCGACCCCGAACGCGTCGCCGCCGCCTACACGGTCGACTCGATCTGGCGGAACCGGGACGAGATCTTCACCGGGCGGGACGCGATCGTGCGGTTCCTGACCCGGAAATGGGCGCGGGAGAACGGCTACGCACTGCGCAAGGAGCTCTGGGCGTACGCCGGCGACCGGATCTCGGTGCGGTTCCAGTACGAGTGGCACGACGACGAGGGCCGGTGGTGGCGCAGCTACGGCAACGAGCAGTGGGAGTTCGCCGCCGACGGATTGATGCGCCGCCGTGAGGCCAGCATCAACGACATCGCCATCGCCGAGTCCGACCGGTTCATCCGCGGTCCGCGACCGGCCGCCGAACACGGCCGTCCACTGCCGATCCCCTGAGCTCCGGTCAGCCCGCGGAGGACGGGGCGGGGCTGGAGAAGGTGGCACCGCCCCGTGTGAGCAGGGGGAGCGGTGCGGCGAGAACGGCCACGCAGGCGCCGACCAGCAAGAGGGGACGTGTGCCGAACTGCCCGACCGCCAGCCCTGCCATGAGGTAGCCGAGGGGCGTGCACGATTCGCTGCCCAGCCAGTCGAGGGCCATGACCCGGCCCAGGAGTTCGTCTGGGACGTCCTGCTGTACCGCGGTCGTCCAGAGGACTTCGAAAACGGTGATGCCCACGCCGGCCGTCCCCCAGAGGACGAGCACCCCGGGCAAGGGGAGCGCGGCCAGGGAAAGGGGCGCTCCCCCCACCAGAAGGATGCCGATGGCCGCGGCGAAGCCCGGACGGCTGGTTCGCAGCCTCGCCGTTAGGAGCGCCCCAAGGATCGAGCCCACGCCCAAGGCGGTGAAGGCCGCTCCATAGGCGCGGGGCCCATCCGTGGCGATGGGCGCGATGAGCATCATCGGCGCCACGGTCACCGTCATGACGAGCATGGACGCGCCCATGGACGCGGCAAGCCACCCGCGTCGCCGGACGGCCCGAAAACCTTCCGCGATGTCCCTCGCCATTTGCCCGAGGCCCCACGGGCGCGCTCTCGGGCCCGTCTCCACCGGGGACGACTCATGGACGAGGACGAGCGTGGCGAGGCTGGCCACGAAGGTGCCCACGTCCACCCACAAAGCCGCGGTCGTGCCTGTGGTGGCGATGACGGCCCCCGCCAGGGACGGTCCGATGACCAAGGCCGTGTACTGGGAAAGGGACGTCAGGGAGTTGCCCGCCTGGAGGTGCCGGGCGGGCAGCGTTCGCGGGATGACGGCGGCGTAGGCGGGCTGGAACAGGCCCTCGGCCATGGCCGTCACCACGACGAGCGCGGTCAGGACGGAGTCGGAGGCGACGGTGATTCCGGCCACGGCGACCGCCCGGACGAGGTCCGTCCACAGCATGATGGCGCGGCGGGAGAACCGGTCGGTCACGGCGGCCGCCAGGAGCGTCCCGGCGACGAGGGCGGCGCTCTGCGCCGCCAGGACAAGGCCCAGGGCGGCCGCGCCGGAGCCCCGCTCCAGCACCACGAGGGCGAGGATCACGGGGAACATCCGGTTCCCGACCGCGCTGAGCGACTGCCCGGCCCACAGCAGCGCGAAATACCGATTTCTCAGGGCCGCGAGCATGCTTGGCACCGCATCACGAGGTGATCATCACTTCAAGGTTATGACCTTATACGGGCATGGTCGTTTTCCACTGCTGCCAATGTGCTGAACACTGGCGATGTGAACACACCCCGCGACAATACACCGGGAATGCGCGTCACCTTGGCGGCCATGCCCTGGCAGTCGTTCGAACTGCCGTCCCTGCCGCTGGCCTTGCTGAAGGCACGGCTCGCCGAGACGCGCCCCGCCGACACGGTGACCGAATACTACGGCTATCTCCGATGGGCGGAGTACCTTCTGGAACGTACCGGCGGTGAGATCACCCCGGCGGTCTGCGAACAGGTTTCGGTCGATGACGTATTTCACGGAATCGGCGACTGGATTTTTGCCGGCGCGCTTTATGGCGATTCGCGATGGCGGGTCGCGGAGCTGGAGGCGTACGCGGCGCGGGCGCGCGGCGGCGCCTCCCTCGACCTGGGCCCGGCGCGCCGGATGCGCCCGCTGGCCGCCGGGTTCATCGGGCTGGCGGCCGCCGAGATCCTCGCGTCCGGACCCGATGTGGTCGGCCTGACCTCGACGTTCATGCAGAACGCGGCCAGTCTCGCGCTGGCCCGCAGATTGAAGGAGATCGCCCCCGGCGTCACGATCGTCTTCGGCGGGAGCAACTGCGACGGCGTGATGGGGCACGCGCTGCACCGCAACCACCCGTTCGTGGACTACGTCGTGCGGGGCGAGGGCGAGCGGGTGTTCCCGGAACTGCTGGCACGGATCGAGACCGGCGATTCCCCCGAACACCTTCCCGGTGTCTGCTGGTGGAAAGGCGACGATTCGGTCGCCAATGAAACGGCCGCGCATCCCGTTCCGCCGGCACTGATCCCGCGGCCCGACTTCGACGGCTGGCAGCGGGTTCTCGACGCTTCACCGGTGCGCCCTTTCGTCGAACCGAAACTCCTCCTCGAAGGCGCCCGCGGATGCTGGTGGGGCGAGAAACACCAGTGCGCCTTCTGCGGGCTCAACGGTTCCACGATCGCATTCCGGTCCCATCCCGCCGAACGCTTCCGCGAAGACATCGACCATCTCGTAAAAAGGCACCGCATTCTCGACATCATTACCGTCGACAACATTCTGGATATGTCATACTTCCGCGGACTGCTGCCCGGTCTGGCCGCGTCCGGATGGGACCTGCGCATCCACTACGAGGTCAAGGCGAACCTGCGCGCCGACCAGTTGCGGCTGCTTGCCGAGGCCGGCGTCCACTGCGTCCAGCCAGGTATCGAGAGCCTCAGCACCCGCGTCCTGGAACTGATGGACAAGGGCACCACCGCCACCATCAACGTGCGGATGCTGCGCGACTGCGAGACCGAGGGCATCACCGCGTCCTGGAACCACCTCTGCGGATTCCCCGGCGAGACCGACGACGACTACCTCAGGGTCATCGAGCAGATGCCCGCGCTCGTCCACCTCCAGCCGCCCGGCTCGGTGGGCCGCATCATGCTCGAACGCTTCAGCCCGTACTTCGAGCGCCCCGAGCTCGGCTTCGCCGAACGCCGTCCGCACCGGATCTACGACCACGTCTACGACCTCCCGGAAGAGGAGCTCAACGACCTGGTCTACCTGTTCGACACCCCGCCCGCCGGAATCTCCGACGAGCTCGAGAAGCGCCTGCAGGACGCGGCGGAGCACTGGCGCGAGGCATATACCGCCTCGGCCCTCGTCATCCGGGACGACACCGAGAACCACCTGCGCATCGAAGACCGGCGCGCCGGATGGCCCCGCACCGACCACGTGCTCACGGGATGGCAGGCCGACGCCTACCGCGCCCTGGAACGCGGCCGTACGGCCAAGGCCCTCGCCAAGCGGCTCACCATGGACGTCGGCGACTGGCTCCAGGAGCAGACCCGGCGCGGCCTGCTGTTCCAAGACGGGTCGACCTACCTGGCCATAGCCACGCGCGGCGTTCCCGTCCACAAGGTGCCCGAATGCCTGGGCGAGACCTCCCGCTGGCGGCCGCACGTATGAGCGCCATCGACGAACCCCTCGACCTGGGGGGCGACCCCGCGGCCACCACCCAGGCCGTGGCCCTACTGCGCGACCTCGCCCCCACCGGGCAACGCATCGAGTGGCGCGGCAGGGTCACCGGCCCCATCGACCTCAGCCTGCTCCACCACCTGCCCCCGCCTACCGAACTTGACGACGGCACCGACGACGCGTGCGACGCCAAGGACACCTGGGCCCGTTCGCACGGCTTCGGCTCGTTCTACTACCGGATGGGCCCCGGGTTCCTACAAGTGAAGGACACGCGCAACCCTGACAGCCCGTCCCAGACGGTCCTGGAGAACCCAGAACTCATCGACGTCTTCACCACGTGCCTGACGCCCACTGCCGTACGACATCTGGAGGCCCCTGCCCTGAGGGACCTCCTCCGCCGTCGCCTGCTCCTACTGGCGGGCGACCTCGCCGTAACGCTCCCCTGCCGCCTGACAAGGTGGCCGATCCCGTTCTTCGCCATCTGAACGAATCCCAGCGCACCGCCCACCCGGCCAGGCGGTCCCGTCAGTTGCCGTACGGGGCGGGCGCGGTGCGCCTGGGCTCGGTGAAGCTGGACGGCCGCGTCCATTCGATCTTGGCTTCCTTGAAGTTGATGGCGGACCCGCCGGTGGGCGCCAGGGTGGCCAGCTGCACGGCCGCGCCGGCGCCGAGGACGGCGGACATGATGTTGTTGGCCGCCTTCAGGAAGTCCATGACGGCGTCGACGAACATCCCGACCGTGACGATGCAGCTCACTCCCACGAGCATCTTGGCGATCCTGGCGGGAACGCTCACCGCGGGGTGGGGCACCTTGGCCAGCGCCCACAGCGAGAACACCAGCGGGAGGACGGCGATCACGAGGCTGCCGATCGACGTCCAGTAGCTCATGTACATCTTGGCGACGCTCTCGACCGACGAGCCGACCGCCTCCGCGTGCTTGCGGACGGTCTCCACATGCACGATGAACTCGTCGACGGCGCGGGCGAACGCCTCCTGGTCCTCGGCGATCCAGTCCTTGCCCGAGTCGGTCGAGATCCCGCGCATGAGCTGGTTGGCGGGCTTGTCAAGCGGCCCGGAGATGCCGGTCCGCCAGTTCGCCGAGGCCTGGTACATGTCGGGAATGTGCGCGATTCCCAGCGCGGCCATGGCGGCGGCGATGACGAGCAGGTACTCCTTGCGGGCCACCTTCTTGAAGTTCTTCATGACGTCGTCCACGACCGAGGCCGCGTTGCCGGGAGCGCTGGGAGCGCCGGTCGGCGCGGGTGGACGGGGCGGCGGCATGGGCGCGCGGGGCGGGGCGGGCGGACGCGGTGGCCCCGGCGGACGCCCACCTGGCGGCGCCGGCGGACGCCCACCCGGCGGCGGGCCCTGACCGGGCGGCGGTCCTTGTCCGGGCGGGCCATAGGGGCCCGCAGGCTGGCCAGGGCCCGGCCCATACGGGCCCGGACCACCGGGACCAGGCCCACCCGGACCGGGACCGTATGGCCCAGGACCGCCCGGCCCTGGCCTCGGACCGTATGGGCCGGGGCCGGCTGGGCCTGGCGGCGGCCCCTGCGGGGCGGGTTGCGGCGGGGGGTTGTACGGCACGCGCGGGTCAGGTGGCCGGCTCCACGGGACGCGGGGGTCGGGAGGCCGGTTAGGTGTCGTCATCTGCCTTCGCTTTCACGCATGGCCGGGACGGCTGCGCCGGTTCGGAACATAAGACCTGGGAGGTGGAGGGACCGGGAGACGGGAGGGGTCGGGGCGATCGCCCCGGCACCGGCGATCACTGATAGACCGCGGGCCCGGTGATGCCGACGTTCTGCCCGTCCGGCCCTTCCACGACGGTGGGCTTGCTGTAGTCCTCCGCCGCCCGCCAGACCCTCTTGATGTCCTCCAGGCCGCCGCGCCACGCCTCCAGCACGTCGGTGGCGTCCTGCATGAAGCGCCGCATCTCGTCCTGGACGCCCTGGTAGGTGGGCGCCATGGCGATCATCCCGAGAAGGCCGAACCCCGGGAACGAGACATCGGTGTCGTCAACCCTTTTCTTTACGTCCTGGAAAAACGGCTTCGCCTCCTCCTGGAGGGTCGTCCGGATCTTTTCGATCCCCTCGGACGTGACGTACTTATCCTGCCCGCCAGGGGCCATATCGGCACCTCTCCCCGATGAGTCCGCCCGCAGCGCGGGCTGCGTACCGTTTCCCCTTCTACCGCATCCGCGCACGTCCGAACAAGCGGGTCACCGGACCGGTCGATCTTTCCCGCCCGATTCAAGAGATCAACACGTGCGCTTCGAGGACTATTTTCCTGTTCTTCATGTTGGGTTGGTCTACTGTATTTTCACCTCCGGAAAGGGCAGGCATGTTCGACTTCGACCCCGCGAACTTCCGAATCGAGGACCTCCACCGCCTTACGTCGCAGGCCGACGAGATGATGAAGCGCCTCAACGCGTCCGGCGAGGAGGTCGCGGAGATGGTCGGCGAGGGCGAGTCCGCCGACGGCCTGCTGCGCGCCACCGTCGACTCGGGCGGCCGGCTCAAGGAGCTCACCATCAACCCGCGGGCGATGCGGAAGGACAGCCAGACCCTGGCCGAGGAGCTGACCGCGGCGATCACGGCCGCGCAGGACGACGTGCAGGGCCGGTCCGAGGGGCTGATCAACGGCCTGCTGGCCGAGTACGGAATGCCGGCCAATCCCGACACCGACGAGGTCCTCGACCAGATCGAAACCTTCGGGCAGGGCGCCCAGCACAGTTTCCGGGAGCACCATGACGAGCTCGGCGAGATCCGCCGGAACATTCCCTGACCGTCCCGGAAAACGGCTTCCTGAATGCGAGAAAACGTTCCGGGCCGGGAGGTGAACAGCCGATGACAGGCCATGGACGCACCGAAAGAGGATGGCGACTGTCGGTGAGCCCGGAACGGAGTACCTGGATCCTCACCGCCCTGTACTGCGCCTTTCTGCTGGCTGCGGCCGGATACTTCACGATCGCGGCGGTGGCCGTCCTCGACGACGGCGGGTATCGGCTTATCCCCGGAATGTGGCTGGCGCTGGCCTGTATCAGCGTGGGATTCGCAGTGCAGAGCGTCGTCAAGGCATATAACGGCGCCTTCTGGCTGGACGGGACAGTGCTCACCGCGCGGCGCGTCGGAGGCGCCGTCCGCTGCGACCTCTCCCAGGCGTCGGTCGCCATGCGGCCCGGGGCGTTGGGGTTTGGCAGCCCCAAACTGGTCGTGAAGTCGCCGGGCATCCGGACGATCACCATGCCGCTGGTGCCGAACGGGACGACCCGCGTCCTGCCCCCGCGGGAACTGCACGCCCTGGCCGACGCGGTCCGCCGGGCGCAAGGCGCGGAGCCCGTCGCCCAGGAGTTGCGCCGGCTCGCCGGCGCACCGGCGAGCGGCACGCACGATTCGCCTACACCACCAGGCTGAGCAGGCCCGCGACGGCGAATCCGGTCACCGACAGGATCGTCTCCAGCACCGTCCAGGTCTTGAGGGTGTCCCGGACCGACATGTTGAAGTAGCGGGACACGATCCAGAATCCGCCGTCGTTCACGTGCGAGGCGATGATCGAACCGGCCGCGATGGAGACCGCGATCAGCGCCAGCTGCGGCTGGGAGCCCCTCCCCCTGAACCAGCGGCGCCACGATCCCGCCGGTGGTGACGATCGCGACGGTCGCCGAGCCCTGTGCCAGCCGCAGCCCGCAGCTGATCAGGTAGGCCAGGACGATCAGCGGCAGCCCGGCGTCCGACAGCGTCCCGGCCAGCGCCTTGCCCACGCCGGTCGCGGAGATGACCGCGCCGAAGAACGCGCCGCCCCCGACCACCAGCAGGAGCATGCCGATCGGCCGCAGCGAGCGGGTGGCCAGCTCGGACAGCTCGGCGGCCGGGACGCCGCGGCGCAGCCCCAGCAGCCACATCGCCAGCAGCACCGCGATGATCAGCAGGACCAGGGACAGCGCCGGCTCGGGCCGCGCCTTCTGCCCGCGGGTGGAAGTGGCGGGTCAGGCAGTGGTGCCGTCGGAGCGGCGGCGGAGGCTGCGGCCGGGCAGGGCGCCGGTGTGACGGCCGTCCTCGATGACGGCCACACCGCCGACCAGGACGTGCGGGATTCCCTGGGCCTGCCGCTTGGGCTCGTCGAAGGTGGCCGCGTCCCGTACCGTCGCGGGGTCGAACAGCACGAGGTCGGCGCGGTATCCGGGACGGACCAGGCCGCGGCCGGCGAGCCGGAGGCGCCGGGCGGGGCGGCCCGTTAGGTGCGCAACGCATTCCTCCAGGGACAGGACGCCCAGCTCGCGCGTGTAGTGGCCGAGATAGCGCGGGAACGTACCCCACGCGCGGGGATGGGGTTTGGCAGGGGCGAGCAGTCCGTCGCTACCGCCGGTGTGCGCGGGGTGCCGCATGATGGCCCGCACGTTGTCCTCGTCGCCGACGTGCTGGAGGATCGTGGTACCCAGGTCGTCGGCGAGAAGCCGTTCGCAGAAGACGTCGAACGCGAGGCGTCCCGATGCGTCGGCCAGTTCGGCGACGGTACGGCCGACAGACGATGCGGCCGCCGGCGCCCCGGCGATCTCGATGGTCTGCCACTCCACCGGTACGCCGTGGCAGCCGTCGGAGCCCTCGACCTCCATGACGTGCCGGATCCGCTCGCGGACGACCGGATCGGCCAGCCGCTCCAGGGTCGCTTTGGGTCCGCCCTCGGACGCCCAACTCGGAAGCAGTGCGGCGAGCGTGGTGGCACCGGGCAGGTAGGGATAGGTGTCGAGGCTTATGTCGCAGCCACCGGCGATCGCCTCGTCCAAGAGGTTGAGCAGTTCTGCGGCACGCCCCCGGTTGACCCCGAAGTTCAGTGTGGCGTGCGCCAGGTGGAGCGGGCAGCCGGACCGCCGTGAGACCTCCACCATGTCGGCGTACGCTTGCAACGCTCCAGCGCCGTACGAGCGGTGATGCGGTGAATAGAAGCCGCCGAGCGAGGCCACGACAAGGCACAGCTCGGTCAGCTCGTCGTCGTCGGCGTACATCCCCGGCACGTAGGTGAGCCCACTGGACATCCCGACCGCGCCTTCACGCATGCCGGTCGCGACAAGCTCGCGCTGCCGGTCCAGCTCGTCGGGCGTGGGAGGACGGTCCTCCCAGCCCATCGCCAGCATCCGTACCGATCCCTGTGGGACGAGGTAGCACGCGTTGACCGCGATACCCGCACTGTCGAGGCGGTCCAGGTATTCGCCGACGCTCCGCCAGTTCCAGTCGAAGTCGGATGGGTTGTTGTTCCAGCCCGCGATCGCCTGGCGGGTGGCGTCAAGCGTGGTGTCGTCCACGGGTGCGTAGGACAACCCGTCCTGACCGATCACTTCGCATGTCACGCCCTGGCTCACCTTGGCGAAATGATCGGGTTCCGCCAGGAGCGCCAGGTCGGAGTGCGCGTGCATGTCGATGAAGCCAGGCGCTAAGACGAGCCCGGAGGCGTCCAGTACGCGCCGTCCTGTAAGAGGAGGCCCCGTGCCGGTACTTGCGATTTCCTCAATGGTTCCGTCCGTTATGGCGACGTCGGCGATCCGCCCAGGGGCGCCGGTGCCGTCGACCACCGTGGCCCCACGGACCACCAGGTCGGCCATCAGAACCATGTCCTGACGAAATCGACCACGACGGGCCGTTCGGCGCTCGCATCGTCCACGACCGGGATCAGCGTCCACTTGTCGAACGCCGTGCACGGATGGGACAGGCCCAGCCGTACGACATCCCCTACGTCGACATCGGCTCCCCTGAGGAAGGCGTGCTGGTCGTTTAGGGCGGTCACACGTGCTCCTGCGGCCGGACCCGCACCGGGTAGCCCGCGCACGAATTGCGGCTCGGGAAACCCTTCGTCGAACGGCAGATCGCGTTTGCCCGCGTCCAGCAACGCCAGCTCTGCCTCGGGTCGCGAGACGACCCTCGCCCAACCGTGGATCGCCGAGCGCAACCGCTCGTCACCGAAACGAAGGCGCGCGAAGGGAGAGATCTGCCGGTAGAAGCCGTCGTCGTGCGCGATGTAAGCCCCCGACCGCAGTAGAAGGTGGCCGTCCAGCCCGCCCAGCACGTCCACCACCTGGTCGAAGAACGCGCTCCCGCCCGCGGTCACCACTGGTTCGTCGGTCTCGTACGCAAGGCGCTGATGCAGGGCGGCGATCCGCCTGAGGTAGGTGTCGACCGCCCCGAGCCCTTCCGTGGACGCGTCGTGGGCGAGTGCGCCTTCATAGCCCGCGGTCCCGACCAGCCTCAAAGTCGGTGCCTTGCGCACGGCCTCCGCTACAACGACGGCGTCGTCCTCATCTCGGACACCCGTGCGCCCATGGGGACCACCCAGTTCGACGCACACATCGACCTGTCGCTGCGCCCGCGCTGAACGCAACGCCTCATCCATCAGCTCGACAGAGCGGACTGAGTCGACCCAGGACAGGAACTCGAATTCCGAGTTGTGGTCCAGTTCCCCTGCCAGCCAGGTGAGCCCTGCTTCGTCCAGCAGCGAGTTGGCCAGCAGTACACGGCGCACACCGAACGCCCGTGCGACACGCACCTGGGGGAGGTTGGCCAGGGTGATGCCCCACGCGCCAGCGTCGAGCTGTCGCCGCCACAGCTGCGGAGCCATCGTGGTCTTGCCGTGTGGGGCGAGCCGTACGCCTGCGGAACGCGTCCAGCCTGCCATCAGGGCGATGTTGTGGTCGAGCGCACCCGCGTCGAGGGTCAGCAGCGGGGTACCGAAGTCGTCGAGCGGCCGCCGGGCGTCCGCGCACTCCAGCATGGTCATACCATGCGCCCAGGCCGGAATCGCCTTGAAGCGCCAGTCGAGGATCTCCTCGCCCAGCCCGTCGACCGCGACGTTGTCAATGGCGTCGACCATCATGACCTCCTAGGTTGCGTGATACGCAATGTGCATTGCGTCACACGCTGCTGCGGTTGTAACATCGCGCTGCGCCCCTGGTCAACGCCCCTTCGTCTGCCCCGGCCTCCCCTTCGCCCCCGCCCCCTTGAGGAGCCCGATGAGCCAGAGCCTCGCGCGGGCGCTGCGCATCCTCGTCGAACTCGGCGAGGGCCCCCGCACCCTGGACGAGCTGGCGGCCACCCTCGGCGTGCACAAGACCACGGTGCTGCGCCTGCTCCGCACCCTCGAAACGGAACGGTTCGCCTACCGCGACGACGCCCACCGCGTCCATCTGGGCTCGCGCCTGTTCTCGCTCTCCGGGGCCGCCCTCGAACAGCGCGGCATACGCGACGTCGCCGCACCCCACCTCGCCCGCTTGAACGAGCTCACCGGCCAAACCGTGCACTTGGGCGTGTACGAGGGCGGCGAGGTCGTCTACCTCGACAAGTACGACTCCAAGCAGGCCATCCGCATGTACTCGCGCGTCGGCCTGCGCATGCCACTGCACGCCACCGCCATCGCGAAGGTGTTGCTGGCCGATCTGCCCGTACCGAGCCGCCACCGCATCGCCGCGGACATCGCCTACACGCCGTTCACCGCGAACACCATCACCGACGCAGACGCACTGCTGAACGAGCTGTCCCGTGTAGCAGAGCAGGGGTACGCCGTGGACGACGCCGAACACGAGACGTTCATCCGCTGCATCGCCGCGCCGATACGTGACGCCGGGGGGCGGGCGATAGCGGCGGCGTCCATTTCCGTACCCGATGTGGTGCTGGGCCGCGAACAGGTCATGGGCCTACTGCCCGGCCTGCAAGCCACCGCCCGCGCCATATCCGCAGACTGCGGCTACACGGTTCCCTCCTAACAGCCTCTCCCAAACAGCACCCCTAGCGGGATGCTTCCCCGTCCACGAGACGCCCCGTCGCCACCAGTTCCAAGGTGACGACCACCGCGGCGGCCTCGATCGCAAGCAACCCGATCAGGACCAGCAACTGCGTGGCGCCGGCCTCGACCGGATCCGCTCCGCCCAGCAGCACCCCCACGAAAGCCCCCGGCAACGTGACCAGCCCGACCGTACGGGTCTGGTCCAGCACAGGCACCAGCGCCAGCGCCGCGGCCGAACGGCACACCTCCAGAGCGGCGTCGCGCGGGAGCAGGCCCAGTGCCAGCCCGCCCTCATACTCGCCGCGCCGCGTCCGCAACTCGTCCAGCGCCCGGCGGCCGGTCAGCGACGTCGCCGTCATCGCCCCGCCGATGAAGATGCCCGCGATCGGCAGCACCGCCACCGGACGCGCCGGCACCACCGTCGAGGCCACGAGCGCCCCCAGCACGGGCGCCACCCCCGCGACGATCGGCAGCAGCGTCCACCACCCGCGTCCGCGGAACGACCCGGTGACGCGGCGGCCCGACGTCATCGCCGCGACCACCACCATTCCGGCCACGAACACGGCGGTCCAACCCGCGCTCCGCAGCACCGCCGCGATCAGCAGCGACACCGCGGTCAGCTGCACCGCCGCCCGCGCCGCGGCCACCAGCACCTCGCGCGAAAGTCCGAGCCGGCCCAGCCGCACCAGCAGCGCGGCGACGGCCGCGAGCGCCAGGAGGACGACGGCCAGCAAGGGGCCGACCGAAGGTGCCGCGTTCATGATTGCGTCCTCCCCCGTTCAGCGGACGTGCGCACGCGACGGAAACGACGGTCCTAATTGACTTATTGTGATCATTTCGCCCGCGTTGACCCCATCGACACCGATAGCGTTGCTGTCGTGGGGGTAGTCGATTCCAGCGTCGCGTCGCGGCGCAAGGCTCTGTGGTTGATGGGTGCGGCCGGCTTCGCCTGCCTGGCCGCCGACAGCACGGGCAGCAATTCGCCTTTGAGCGCACGTCCGGGAACGGTGGCGCGCACAAGACCCGTTGTGCACAGACCCCGGCCCAAGCCGACACCTAAACCGACGCCAACGCCGCGGCCCGCTCCCTGGACGCCGACAAGGCTCACCGCGCTCAAGCCCAAGGAGCCCATCCGCGACCTGAAGGAACTCGTACCGCCGCCACCCGAACAGACGATCGCGCTCACCATCGACGACGGGCCCCACCCGGAGTGGACGCCCAAAGTCCTGGACCTGCTCGCCGAACACCAGGTGCGCGCCACGTTCTTCATCATCGGCGCCCAGGTCAAGGAGTTCCCTCAGCTGACCCAGCGGATCGCGGCGGCCGGGCACCAGATCTGCAACCACACCATGACGCACCCGCTGTCCTTCGACGACCTCTCGAAGAAGGAACTGAGGAAGGAGATCGGTGAGGCGCACGACCGCATCGCCCAGGTCTCCGGAGTCGTCCCGGTCTTCTTCCGCGCCCCCGGTGGCGCCTGGTCGCCCGCCGTCGTGGACGTGGTAGCCGAACACGGCATGCTCCCCATCGACTGGGCCGTCGACCCGCGCGACTGGGCGCGTCCAGGGGTCGGCAGCATCCGCAAGACGCTGACGGCCTCCGAGTCAGGGAACATCCTGCTCGTCCACGACGGAGGCGGCGACCGTTCCCAGACCGTCAAAGCCCTCAAGGGCGCCATCCCCAAGCTCAAGAAGCGGGGACTCTCCTTCGTGGCCCTGTAACCCCGCGCATCCGCACGGGGGTGTAGGAAACTACACCTCTGTTCGGGCCTGGGGCACACTGTGTCTGCAGGGGATCCACCGAACACTGGATTCCGTACGAAATCCAAAGTGCGGAGGAAGCGGTGGAAGGCGAACTGACCAGACAGACCTGGTTCGTGGAACGGACCCGCGCGCCGTGGCGCGGCTTCCAGCTGTGGCTGCTCACGTTCCCCACGACGCTCGTGATGTCGCTTGTGACCAGCGCCCTCTCGGCGCTCAGCTTCGGTGTGGGCATATTGCTCGTACCGCCCGCCGTGAGGGCAGCGCGCCGGCAACTGGACGTGAACCGCAGGCTGATCGGTGAATGGACCGGCCACCACATCGAACGCCCGTACCTGCCCGTCCCCGCCGCGGATCGCGGCGCATCCGACAAAGTGTCGTGCTTCCAACGGTACATGGCCGATCCGGCCACATGGCGCGACCTCGCCTGGATGGCGGCAGACCCGTTCGTGGCGCTGTTCACGGTGGCCCTGCCCGCCACCATGATCCTTTACGGCTTCTGGGGCTGGAACCTGACGCTCTGGGCCGGCGAGGCCATCGGCATTCTGGGCTGGACCGAATTCTACGGCTTCATCGCAGTCGACGTCGACTATTCGGACTCCCAGGCCAGCAAGGTCGGCACCGCGGTGCTCGGCACCATGTTCATAGTCGTCGGCTTCCTCATCGGTCCGAAAATGCTCGACGTCTACGGCCGCTGGGGCCGCTCACTGCTGGGCCCCACCGAGAAGTCCGAGCTCGCTCTGCGCGTCCAGCACCTCACCGAGACCCGTTCCGACGCCGTGGACGCCTCAGCCGCCGAACTTCGCCGCATCGAACGCGACCTGCATGACGGCGCACAGGCCCGGTTGGTCGCGATGGGCATGACCCTCGGCGCGATCGAACACCTGCTGGACAAGGACCCCGACAAGGCCCGGCTGCTGCTCGCCGAGACCCGCGCCTCGTCCACCAAAGCACTGGCCGAACTGCGCGACCTGGTCCGCGGCATCCACCCGCCCGTCCTCGCCGACCGCGGCATAGGCGACGCTGTGCGCGCACTGGCGCTGGACCACCCGCTTCCGGTGGAGGTCACCGTCGAACTGCCCGGCCGTCCCGAACCACCCGTGGAGTCCGCGGTCTATTTCGCCATCTCCGAGATGCTCACCAACACCGCCAAGCACGCACGGGCCCAGCGCGTATGGGTCGATCTCGTCCACCGCGACGGGACGCTGAAGGCCACCGTCACCGATGACGGCCAGGGCGGCGCGTCATTCGAGGGCGGAACGGGGCTGCGCGGCATCGAACGGCGTATCGGTAGCTTCGACGGAGTGCTCGCCCTGAACTCGCCCCCGGGCGGCCCGACCATCGTGACCCTGGAGGTGCCGTGCGCGATCCCCTCGTCCCCCCACCCCTGACAGTCCGCTGATGCGCGTCGTCCTGGCCGAGGACCTCGCTCTCCTACGGGAAGGGCTGGTCAGCCTGCTGGAGTCGCACGACTTCGAGATAGCGGCGGCCGTGGACAACGGCCCGTCCCTGGTCAAAGCCCTGCTCGACCACCGCCCGGACGTGGCGGTGGTCGACGTGCGGCTGCCGCCGTCGTTCACCGACGAGGGCCTGCAGGCCGCACTGCAGGCCCGCCGCCAGGTCCCGGGCCTGCCGGTGCTGGTGCTGTCGCAGTACGTCGAGCAGCTGTACGCGCGCGAACTGCTCGCGGACGGCACCGGCGGCATCGGCTACCTGCTGAAGGACAGGGTCTTCGACGCCGCCCAGTTCGTGGACGCCGTACGGCGCGTTGCGGGCGGCGGAACCGCGATGGACCCGGAGGTGATCTCCCGCCTGGTCGCCCGCAACACCAAGCAGGAACCTCTGGGCCGCCTAACACCCCGGGAGCTGCAAGTGCTCGAGCTCATGGCGCAGGGACGTTCCAACAGCGCCATAGCCCAGCAGCTCGTCATCACCGAACGGGCCATCACCAAGCACACCGCCAACATCTTCGCGAAACTCGACCTGGCGGTCTCCGACGACGACAACCGTCGCGTCCTGGCCGTACTCGCCTACCTCAACCACTGAGCCCCCAGAAGGGGCCCTTCAGGCCCGCTTCCTGGAAGTACGCGGCCGCCGCGGCCGGTTCCCTGCGCGTGTACCCGTAGTCGAGCCGTCCCGCATACCAGTGCTGGGCCAGGCGCCAGAGCGTGGGCAGGTCCATGACGTATCCACGCTCGTTGCCGGTTCGCTTGAGCCAGGCGTCCACGCAGCCCTCGTCGCGGAACAGCCGCTGGTTTCCACAGGTGTGGATAACGTCGTCCCACATATGGGCGACCGGGGTGAGGAAGTGCGCGACCTGCGTACCGGAGGGGGCCTAGAGCACAGGAAAGTACTTGCAAAAGTGGAAAGTAGTTGCCACACTTGCAGGTACCCGAAGGGAGACACACATGGACGACACCGACCCCCCGACCGTCGGCTCCGCGGCCACGGCGCTCGCCGAAGCGGACAAACTGCGCGCCACGGTGCAGCAGAGCTCCCGCTGGCTGATCCGCTTCCACCTGGCGTACGGCGCGGCGGCCGCCGTCGCCGTGCTGCTCCTCGGCCTGGTCAGCAGCCCCGCCGGCATCATGACCGTGACCGCCTGCTGGCTGGTCGTGATCGCCGCCCTGATCGGCTACGCCGTGCGGCAGCCGGTCTCCCACCGCGGCATGGCCCGCACCCACGGCTTCATGATCGCCGGCTGGACGGTCACCTATATGGCCGTCCTGATCCCCGGAGTCAACTGGTTCGAAGGCGACCTGATGTGGTGGCTGCCCGGCGCGGCCGTCGTCGCGGTGCCCTCCCTGCTGAGCGCTTACGTGACCGCCCGGCACCAACTCCGACCGCGATCCGCGGACTGACGATGAACCACCCGCGCCACGACCTGGACGAGGTCATCCACGCACCGGTCAGGTTCTCCATCATGGCGACACTGGCCGCCGCGGAGAAGGCCGAGTTCGCCTACGTCCGCGACACCGTCGAGGTCAGCGACTCGGCCCTCTCCAAGCAGACCGCCACCTTGGAAAAGGCCGGCTATGTCAAGGTGAGCAAGGGCTACGTGGGCAAACGCCCCCGCACCTGGCTCTCACTAACCCCCCAAGGCCGCCGCGCCTTCGAAGCACACTGCAACGCCCTCCGCGCCATAGCCGACCACCCCACCCCAGAAACAGCCGCCTGACCAAGACCCACTGGTGCTCCCCGTTAAAGGCTCGGGGCGTTCCAAGTGAAGTGGGGAGGGCGGCGCTCCTGGAAAGCGGCGACGCCCTCTTCCATGTCACCGTTCGGGGCGTGGGCCTCGGCCAGCCAGCGTCCGGTGACCGCTCCCGGGTCGGCTCCCGTGGCGATGGTGTCGACGATCTCCTTGGTCGCGCGCTGGGTCAGCAGCGAGCGGGAGGCCAGCGTGGCCGCGAAAGCCTCGACGCGCTTGTGCACGTCCTCGACGACCTCGTTGAGTAGACCGATGCGCAAGGCGTGCTCCGCGGGAATGAGGTCCGCCGAGTAGATGAGGTACTTGGCCGCGGAGGCGCCGACCTGCCGTACGAGCCGCTGCGTCGCCGAAGCCGGGTAGACGATCCCCAGCCGGGCCGGCGTGACACCGAAGCGAGCATCCGCAGAGGCGAAGCGCAGGTCGCAGGCCGTCGCGAGCTGGCAGCCGCCGCCGACGCAGAAGCCCTCGATCGCCGCGATCGTCGGCTTCGGGAACGCGGCCAGGGCCTCCTCGGCGAACGTCGAAGGGTGGGCGTCGCCTCGGCGCCCGATCCCGGTCAGCTCGCCGATGTCGGCGCCCGCGCAGAAGTTGCCCCCGGCCCCGGTCAGCACCACCACGCGCACGGCCGGGTCTGCGGCGAACATCTCCAGCAGTTCCGGCAGGTGGTGCCACATGGCCGTGGTCATGGCATTGCGTTTGTCCGGCCGGTCGATCGTGATCGTCCCGACCCCGCCGGCGACCTCGCCGCGCAGCCACCGCTCGGCCATCCCGCCCCCTCGTGTCGACGCGCCGCAATCGTACGAGGTGGACGATCCCGGGCCCGACTCCGCCCTGGGGACGACCCGCCTCCTCCGTCCGTACACCCGCGAGTGGTGTGCAAGACACCACTTACGGGTGACGAATTCATCGAGCTCCCGGCGGATTCTTGTTGTACGGGCGGCCCCGAGGATCGGAGTTCGTGGTGCCACAGAACACACGCACCCTTCCCCTCGACGACGCCCGGGCCACCTCCGCCGCACGCACTGGCCCCAAGGCGGCCAACCTGGCCCGGGCCGCACTGCACGACCTGCCTGTGCTGCCGGGCTTCGTCATCCCCATCCGGCCCGGCGCCGGTGACCTGCACGCCGCGTGGGCACGGCTCTCCGCACATGGCGAACGCACCCTGGTCGTCCGCTCGTCTTCCACACAGGAGGACGGCGCCGTCTCGTCCATGGCGGGCCGGTTCGTCTCGGTGCTGGACGTGCACGGCTGGCCGCCCTTCCTGGCCGCGATCGACGAGGTCATCGCCTCGGCCTCGGCGCCCGGCACGATGGCGGTGCTGGTGCAGCCGCAACTGGACGCGGTGGCAGGCGGTGTGATGTTCGGCGCCGACCCGGTCGACGGGCGCACCGACCGCGTCATCGTCTCCGCCACGCCCGGTGGCCCGCAGGCGCTGGTCGGCGGCGAGGTGAACGGCACCCGGTACGCGCTGACCCGGCGCGGACGGCTGGTCGGCGTCGAGCACGACGACGGGCCCGCCGAGGAGGAGGGCGGCCCCCTCACCCGTGTGCAGTTGCGTGCTCTCGCCCGCTTGGCCGTCCGCGCGGCGACGGTGTTCGGCGGCCCGCAGGACATCGAGTTCGCGTTCGACGAGGACGGGCGGCTGTGGCTGCTGCAGAGCCGCCCGGTGACCGCGCTCGCGCCCGTGCCGCCGCGCCGCGCGCCCCTGCTGGGACCGGGGCCGGTGGCCGAGACCCTGCCCGATCCACTCGCCCCGCTGGAGGAGGACCTCTGGCTCGTCCCGCTGAACAGCGGACTCGGTGAGGCCCTGGCCACTGCCGGGGCCGTGTCGCGAAGCGCGTTGCGCAGCAGGCCGACGGTCCTGACGGTCGGGGGCCGGGCCGCAGCTGACCTGCGCAGGTTGGGGGCTGCGCCCGGCAAGCGCTCACACTTGCAGCTGCTCAACCCCGCGCCCGCGATCCGCAAACTGGCGGTCGCCTGGCAGGTGGGCCGCCTCCGCGCCGACTTCCCCGACCTCGCCGCACGTACCGGCGACGAAGTGGACGCCGAACTCTCGGCTGTCCCGCCACTGGCGGAGCTGGCGGACGCCGAACTGGCCGCCGCGCTGCGGTGGACCCGCGCCGCCCTCACATCGCTCCACGGCCTTGAGGCCCTCGCCGGATCCCTGCTGACCCCAGAGGACAGCACGACCGCCGCCGCCCAGGGCCTGACCGCACTCACCGAAGCCCGCGCCCTCGGCCTGGAAGACGCCCAGATCCTCGCGGCCGCCCCGTCCGTCCTCGCCCTGATCCCACCGTCCATAGGCCCGACCCGCCTGCCTCCCACCCCCCTGCACGAGCCAGAAACGAGTCCGGCCTCAGCCGGCCCCCACCCACCCAAGCCATCAACGCCCCTCGCAGAACGACCAGGCACCGGGACGCGAGGAACGACGTCCGGACAGACGCGAGCAGTCACCAGGACTCAGCGAGTGGAGACCGGGGGAAGGGGGGCGGTTTCTGGGGTGGGGGCTGGGTTGGGGGCTCGGGAAGGGTTGCGGTTGCGGGTTCGGTGGGTGCAGGAGTTGGGGGCGCGGCTGGCCTGGGAGGCGGGTTTGCGGCTGGTGTCGGACGGTGCGCTGCCGCGTCCCGAACTTGTTCGTGTGCTCCGTTTTGACGAGTTGGTGGCGGCGTTCGAAGGCGGTTCCCTCCCGGCCGGCCTGGAACGGCGTCCCGCTCCGCCGCGGACCGCTCCGCTGCCGTCGGTGTTCCGGCTGGCGGGGGAGCGGATCGTGGCGGAGTCCGGGCCGCCCGGGGACGGTGCGCGTCCCGCGGGCGGCGGACGGGGGTCCGGGCCGGTGCATGCCGGCCCGGACGCTCCCCCGGCGGGTTCGGTGCTGGTGGTGCGGACCCTCGCCCCCTCGCTCGCCGCGCAGCTGCCGTCGCTGGCCGGGCTGGTCGCCGAGACCGGAAGCCCGCTGTCGCACCTGGCGATCCTCGCGCGGGAACTCGGGGTGCCGACGGTGGTGGGCCTGCGGGGCGCTCTCGACCGGTTCCCGCCGGGCACCGAGGTGCTGGTGGACGGCGACGCCGGCACCGTCACGGAGGGGGCGGCATGACCGAGCGAAGCGAGGGCATGAGCGCCGCTCTTGCCGGGGGGTACGGGGGGTCGTCCCCCCGCAAGAAGTCGTCCCCCTACAAGGAGGCGGCATGAGGCGTCTCGCTTATCTGGGGCTGGGGCTGATGGTTCTGGCCACGGGCGGATACACCGTGGTCTATCTGGTGCGATGGGAATGGCAGCGGTCGTTGATGGCGGGCGAGCTGCTGCTGGTGTGCCTGATCGTTCTGCTCGCGGTGGCGGGGGCGCAGCGGTTGCAGCGGATGGAGCAGCGGCTGGCCGCGCTGGTCGAGGGGCGGCCCGCGCCGCGCGCCGCCGAGGAGGTGCCGCGTTTCCGCTGGCTGGAGCCCGAACCGCACTCGTACAAGGTGTTCATTCCGGTGCTGCTCGGGGCGGGGATCGTGGCGTCGGGGCTGGCCGCGCTGGTCGAGCGGGTGGCGACCGCTTTGGGACGCGGACGGGGCGACGTGCGGGTTCCGGAGGCGTTGCGGCTTCCGTCCGGCGGGGTGCTGGACGGGGCGGCGGAGCCGGTCTCGCCGGGCCGCGGACGGAACGTTGTCTGGGCGGTCGTGGTGTTGCTGGTGGCGGCGGTCGCGGTCGTCGAGCTGGCCGAACGGACCCAGGACCGTTCCGATCCGCCGATGCGCGCCGTCGCGAGCACGCTGATCATCAAGGCGGAGACGAACGGCCGCAGCGGGGCGGTCGATCCGCTGGCCACCCGGCTGTGGGAGTACTGCCGGGGGTCCACCCGGCCGTACCTGCCGCGCGGCGGGCTGGTGCCGCTGGACGGGGCGCGGTTCGCGCTGGTCGTCCAGCCGGCGCTGGGCGAGCACGCGCTGCGCAGGCTGCGGGGCTGTCTGGAGGACGCGGTCGTTGATCATGGCCGGTTCACCGTCCAGTCCGTGCGGCATGGTTAGCCGGGCCGCCCCCTCCCCGCTCGGGGGCGGCCCACCTGCGTTTATGGCCGTGGGGAACTCGGAGGAGGTTAGGGGAGTCATACGGGGTGTCAGAGGAGCGACTCGGGGGGCTCGTTCGATGGAGCACGGGCGGGAATGCGGAGCGGGCCTTGTGTGCTGTACTGTCGTGACAGCGCCTTTGGACGCTGCCTGGTCGGGCGGCGAGGGCGTTTCCTTCCCCGCCCGGGTCATCTGAGCGCCCGGTGATTGTGTTCCCCCATTCGACCGAGTCCGGGGGTACGCGCGGATCCGCGTCCCGGACCACCGCACCAAGGGAGCCGTCGACAGCCCGGTGAGCCGAGCTGTATCTCTCATTCCTTCCGCGTACGCGCCACGCGAACCGTACGCGGGAACCGACTCCAGGCGCCGCGCGCTCGACCGCGGCCGCGCCTGAGAAGGGATCTCCATGCCCACCAGTACCTTGACGACAGAACGCACGGCCGCGCCCAAGCGGACCACGCGCCGCCGGACGGCGCGGGCCCCGCGGCGGGTCTCGGCCGAGAGCACCACCACCGCACAGCCGCCCGTCGAAGAGGCGGTCGTCCCGTTCCAGGGCGTGCTGTCCGTGGAGGACAAGCACGCGTTCGTACGGACGAACGGCTACCTGCCCGGCCCGTCCGACGTCTACCTCTCGCCGGCGCAGGCGAAGGCGGCACACCTGCGGCCGGGTGACATCGTCGCCGGGACGGCGCGCCCGCCGCGTTCGACCCGCGAGAAGCACAACTCCCTCGTGCAGGTCGAGGCCGTCAACGGGGCCGCGCCCGAGGACGCCGCGGCGCGGCCCGAGTTCGCGAAGCTGACCCCGCTGTTCCCCGAGGAGCGGCTGCGGCTGGACACCGGCGCGCTCGCGACCCGCGTGATCGACCTGGTCACGCCGGTCGGCAAGGGCCAGCGCGGCCTGATCGTGTCGCCGCCCAAGGTCGGCAAGACGATGATCCTGCAGGCCCTGGCCAACGCCATCAGCATCAACAACCCCGAATGCCACCTCATGGTCGTGCTCATCGACGAGCGGCCCGAAGAGGTCACCGACATGCAGCGGTCGGTGCGGGGCGAGGTGCTGCACTCGACGTTCGACCGTCCCGCCGAGGAGCACACGGCGCTGGCCGAGCTGGCCGTCGAGCGCGCGAAGCGGCTGGTGGAGCAGGGCCGGGACGTGGTCGTCCTGCTCGACTCCATCACCCGGCTGGGCCGCGCGTACAACCTCGCCGCGCCGTCCAGCAGCCGCATCCTGGCGGGCGGTGTGGCGACGACCGCGCTGTACCCGCCGAAGCGGTTCTTCGGCGCCGCCCGCAACATCGAGAACGGCGGGTCGCTGACCATTCTGGCGACCGCGCTGGTCGACACCGGGTCGCGGATGGACGACGTCTTCTTCGAGGAGTTCAAGGGCACCGGCAACATGGAGCTGAAGCTCGACCGGGGCCTGGCCGACCGGCGGATCTTTCCCGCGGTCGACATCGAGGCGTCCAGCACGCGCCGCGAGGAGCTGCTCATCCCCGGCGAGGAGCTGGAGCTGAACCGGCGGCTGCGCCGCGCCCTGCACGGCCTCGAACGGCAGCAGGCCATCGAGATGCTGCTGGACAAGATGAAGGGCACCACCTCCAACGCGGAGTTCCTGCTGCGGGTGCAGCAGACGACCTGACCGCGCCTTGCGTCAGCCGGTTCGGAAGGTCTCCAGGATCCGGTCGTAGCGCCGTTGTGCCGGTGTCCATTGGGCGTCGGGGGCTTGGAAGGAGAATTCGTATCCGGGCGTCCGGCTGTGCAGGACGTGCTTGCGCCAGTCCCCTTCCCCCCACGTGAATTCCCATTCCGCGACCGTCTCGCGCAGCGCCGGGACGGTTTCGAGCCGCAGCAGGCGGTAGCCGGGATAGGCGCCGGACGCCGCCGTGTCGTGTGCGGTCGCGCGCAGTCCGGCGAGCGGGTCGCCGGTGACGGGGGTGACGCGCAGCGCCTGCTCCTCCAGCGGGTCCTGCCATTGGACGCCGCCGCCGTGCCGTTCCCGCCGCCAGTCCGGCGGGATGTCGATCAGGTAGCCGCCGGAGCCGGCGAACTCGTGATAGGTGATCATTCTGGCTTCGCGGTGCAGGAGCCCTTTGGGGCCGCCGCCGCCCGCGACCGGCAGCATCGCGAGGGCCTCGCCCTTGCCGACCGAGTTCCAGCGCGCGCTCCAGGCGCCCAGCACGACGGCCGTCACGGCGATGGTCACGAAGCAGGCCGCCGCGGTCAGCGCGCGGGAGCGACGGCCTTGCGGCGCGCAATCGTTCACCACGAGTCCGATACGCGCGGGCCAGGGCTTGGGCGGTTGGCGGCGCCAGAGCGGGACCGGGGGCTCGGCAGGGCGCCCCGCCTCACCGAGCAGCCGTGCCGCTTCGGCGCCTTGCAAGCGCAATGCGGGGTCCTCCTGGAGCAGCCCCTCGATGACGGGTGCGAGCCGTCCCGCGTGCACGGGTGGCGGGTAGTCGCCCAGGAGCACCGCCAGCATCGACGCCAGCGCGTGGCGGCGCAGAAAGGGCGACACCCCCTCCACGGCCGTGTAGAGCGTGGCGCCGAGCGACCACAGGTCCGATTCGCGCCTGCCGGGTTCGCCGCGGACGCGTTCGGGCGGCATGTACGCGGGGGAGCCTTCCAGTCCCGCGACGAGCGTCGCCTCCGGTTCCTGAGCCCGGTCCATGTGCACGGCGAGACCGAAGTCGGTGAGCAGGATCCGGCCGTCGTCGCACAGCAGCACGTTGCTGGGTTTGACGTCCCGGTGCAGGATGCCCGCTTTGTGCGCGGCACGCAGCACGGACAGGACGCACTGGCCGATCCGGGCGGCGCGCTCCACCCGTACCGGGCCGCATTCGGCGATCTCCTGGTGCAGCGAGCGGGCGTTCAGTAGTTCCATGACGATCCACGGCCGCCCGTCCTCGATGACGACGTCGTGCACGTCGACGACGCCTGGATGCCGCAGCGCCGCCGTCGCGCGGGCCTCTTCGATGAACCTGCCGCACAGGAGACGGCGCTCGCCGTCGGTGAACCGTTCCGGGAGGCGCACCTCCTTCACCGCCACGTCGCGGTCCAGCATCTCGTCATGGGCGCGCCAGACGGTGCCCATGCCACCCCTGCCCACCACCGAGAGCAGGCGATACCGCTCCGCCAGCGGAATCAACCGATCTCTCCCCATGGGGTGGTTATGCGCGCGAAGTGCCCCAAGGCATGCTCCGAGACGCCAAATCCTTTCTTGACCGATCCCCGACCCGCCGCAGAGCCTTCAGGACACCACCGACTGCGGCGAAACCGGTTGCGGGGCGGGCGTTGCCGGTGGCAGGGGCGGCGGTGCCGGTGTTTCCGCACGGCGCGGCGGCGCGGCCGGGACGGGCCACATGTCGAGCGGGTGTTCCAGGACGGTCCCCGGCGGCAGGTCCCGGCGTACGAACCATTCCGTGCCCAGGACGAGCCGGAACACCGAGCGCGGCAACCACGACAGCGTCGTGAACGTGCAGACCGAATCGCCGCACAGCCGGTGCCTGACATGCGCGGCCATGACGGCTCTCTTGGCCCTGCTGTACTTGCGGACCCGTACCCGATGCGTGATTTCCCCGCGGGACGCGTACGCGTTCTCCAGCCCGACCGTCCTCGCAGAGGATGCGGCACGAAGCCCATGCACAAGCGCGCGCGGAAGCACCCCCAGAAGTGCGATCGGTCTAAGCGCGCGCACAAGGAGGTCGCGGTCGACGGTCGCTTCCAGCACGACAGGTGTGCCCGCCAGTTCGGCGGCCCTGATTCCCACACGATGCACCTGGACGTGGTCAGGATGCCCGTAGCCGCCTGCAGGGTCGTACACGGTCAGCAGGTCCGCGTCTTCCTCGCGGAGCAGTTCGGCCAGCTCGGCCGCGGCGAGGTCGACCTTCGTCCGCGAGAACCCGCCGAGCGCGGCGCCGTCGGGACCGGAGTCCTCGTAGCCCAGAAGCACCACGCGCGCGCACCCGAGCACGTGCGCCGACGCGTCCAGCACGTCGGTCCGGAGCCGGCCCGGCACCGGCGCGTCCAGGTCCACCGGGGCGTGCGCGGACGCGGCGACGACGAGCACCACCCGATGGCCCTCGGCCGCCAGGCGCGCCATCGTGCCGCCCGTCAGCAACGCCTCATCGTCGCGGTGGGCGTGGAAGAAGACGCAGGTCCTTCGCACGGCCTGTAGATGCCCCGCACCGGTTGAAGATCATTCCTCCGGCACGTCAAACCTGCGCCATACCCGCCCCGCCTTGCACGACTCGGCCCCGCGCCCGGTGCTAGGGCGCGTTTTGCGAATCTACGTTCTGTTGCGCGACGAACAAGACCTGGAAAACGCGCCCTAGGGCTCGCTGAGGACGGACTTGGCCCACTTGTAGTCGGACTTGCCCACGGCGGTGCGCTGTACCTCGTCCACGAGCGTGATCTGGCGCGGGAGCTTGTACCCGGCCAGGCGGCCCCGGCAGTGGCCGACCAGTTCCTCCAGGGTCGGGGACGTCCCGGGCCGGGCGGAGACCACGGCCGCCACGCGCTGGCCGTAGCGCTCGTCCGGCAGGCCGACGACGACTGCGTCGTACACGTCGGGGTGGTCCTTGAGGGCCACCTCGACCTCCTCCGGGTAGACCTTCTCGCCACCGGTGTTGATGACCAGGGAGCCGCGGCCGAGCAGCGTGATCGTGCCGTCCTCCTCCAGCGCCGCGAAGTCGCCGGGGACGGACCAGCGGGTGCCCTCGGCGTCGGTGAAGAACGTCGACGCGGTCTTCTCCGGGTCGTTGTAGTAGCCGATCGGAATGTGCCCGCTGCGGGCCAGCCTGCCGATCCCGCCGGGCCGCACGACGTTGAGGTCGTCGTCCAGGACGGTGACGCCCGGTTTCATCATGAACCGCGCGGTGCCCTCCTTGCCGCCGCCGACCGACGGACCGCACGCGCCGGTCTCGGACGCCCCGTAGTTGTCCAGGAACATGATGTCCGGCAGGAGCGCTTGCAGTTCGGCCCTGGCGCCCTCGGTCAGCGGCGCGCCGCCGGAGCCGATCGCGAAGAGGGAGGAGGTGTCGTGGTCGCCGGAGGCCAGCTCCTCGGCGACCGGGCGCGCCATGACGTCGCCGACCAGCATCAGCACGTTGGCCTGCTCGGCGGCCAGTATCCGCAGCGCTCCGGCCGCGTCGAAGGCGTGGTCGGTGTAGAGGATGACCTTGGTCCCGCTGAACAGGCCCATGAACGCCACCCACTGCCCGGCGCCGTGCATGACGGGCGCGCAGTCCAGGACCGCCATCGGGGGCTGCTCGGCGTTGGCGGCGATCGCCTCGGGGCTGGTGACCGGCTCGCCCAGGACGTTCCCGCCGCCGAGCGCGGCGAAGAAGATGTCCTCGCAGCGCCACTCGACGCCCTTGGGATGGCCGGTTGTGCCGCCGGTGTACATGACGTACCGGTCGTCGTTCGAGCGCTGCGGGAAGTCGTCGTCCGGGGAGGCGGCGGCCAGGGCCTTCTCGTACTCGGTGGCGCCGGGGACCGCGGCGTCCGAGCCGTCCTCCAGGACGACCACGTGCCGCAGCCGCGGCAGGCCGGCCCGCACCTCCTCGACCCTGGCCAGCAGGGACCGTTCGCCGATCAGCGCGACCGAGTCGGAGTCGGACAGCACGTGGTGCAGTTCGGCGGCGACGTAGCGGTAGTTGACCGGGATGGGGACGGCGCGGACCTTGAAGACGCCGAGCATGCTCTCGATCCACTCGGCCCGGTTGTAGGCCAGGATCGCGACGTGCTCGCCGGGCCGGACGCCCGCGGCGGCCAGGTGGTGCCCGACCCGGCTCGCGCGTTCGTTCAGCTCGCGGTAGGTGCGGCGCTCGTCCCCGGCGACGAGTGCGGGGCGGTCCGGGCCGGCGGCGGCCAGGATCTCGAGAAGGTCGGCCAGGTTGTAACTTCGCGCCATGCCACGTCCTCGCGTTCGGGGCCCTGCGGGTCCGTTCGATAATCCCTGGCGGCCGTCCAGGGCTCAATCGCTGCTGACAGGTCGTCCAATGTCGGTCGTATGTCACGCTGTCGATGAGGGATCGGTCACATCGACGCACTACACTGTTCCGCCCATACTCGCTGAACCACGACAAAACACCAGGTAAAGTCCGGTTTTCGGGTTGCGAACGGCACGGCACCGGTCGCCGCATCCGGCCAGGCCGAACGGTTCTTACACGGCTCTTATCTGGGTACCGGCATGCTTGGCCGTAACGATTTCGCATCAGACGGGGGTAGCGGTGAGCGCAGGCGCGATGGCGTGGACGCCTCCGACCTGGGAGGAGATCGTCAGCGAGCACTCCACCAGGGTGTTCAGGCTGGCGTACCGCCTGACCGGTAACCGGCACGACGCCGAGGACCTGACCCAGGACGTCTTCATCCGAGTCTTCCGATCCTTGTCCTCCTACAGCCCGGGCACCTTCGAGGGGTGGCTCCACCGGATCACCACCAACCTCTTCCTCGACCGCGCCCGCCGCAAGCAGCGCATCAGGTTCGACGCGCTCGCCGACGACGCGGCCGACCGGCTGCAAGGCCGCGAGCCGACGCCCGCGCAGGCCTACGACGACCGGCACCTGGACGCCGACATCCAGAGCGCGCTGGACGCACTGGCTCCCGAGTACCGCGCGGCCGTGGTGCTGTGCGACATCGAGGGCCTGACCTACGAGGAGATCGGCGCCTCGCTGGGCGTCAAGCTGGGCACCGTCCGCAGCCGCATCCACCGCGGCCGGGCACAGCTCCGCGCCGCCCTGGAGCACCGCCGCCCGCCCGAGCCCGCGCATTCCCCCGACCCCGTCCCCCGGCTGGACGGCGACACCGTCCCCACGTACTGAGCAAGCCCCCGCTCGGCTGTGAGCTGACCGGCCGGCGACTTCCGACCTACCCACGCCCCGTGGACAACGTCTTCGACCGCTGCGGCGGCGGACCCCGCTGGTGCCGCCGCAGGGCATCGGCCACCGACACCAGGTCCGACGCCGCGCGGGGTCCGTCCGGTGACGACCGCGTGGGGCACGCGGGACCGGCTGCCGCGTATGAGCCAGCCGTCCGCGCGACGCCCCGGAGCGAGGCCACGGCCCGGCCTCGACCGGACATTCCACCGTCAAGATCCAGAGGTTTGACATACCATTGAAAGCTCAACTAATCTGCCTTCCAGGCAAGTCGTTGAAACTTCAAGCAAATCTGGAGTGACCATGAGCATCGCCACCGCCGCTCCCGGCCTGACCGCCGGCACCTACAACATCGACCCCGCGCACTCCGAGGTCACCTTCGCGATCCGGCACCTGATGACCAAGGTCCGGGGCAGCTTCACAGACTTCTCCGGCACCCTCGAGATCGCCGACGACCTGGCCGCCTCCACCGCCAACGCCGAGATCAAGATGGCGTCCCTGGACACCCGCAACGCCGACCGCGACGCGCACGTCCGCTCCGCCGACGTCCTCGACATCGACAACCACCCGACGATGACGTTCAAGACCACGGGCGTCCGCTCCGAGGGCGGCGACAACTTCCTGGACGGCGAGCTGACCATCAAGGGCGTCACCCGTCCGGTCTCCCTCGAGGTCGAGTTCAGCGGCGTCGGCGAGGACCCGTGGGGCGGCTTCCGCGCCGGCTTCGCCGCGTCCACCACGATCAACCGCAAGGACTGGGGCATCGAGTTCAACGTCCCGCTGAAGGGCGACAAGGCCCTCCTCGGCGACAAGGTCGACCTCCACCTGGAGGTCCAGGCCGTCCGCGCCTGAAGATCCGCATCGCGCGAGTTCCCGCCTCCGGCCGGAAACGAAGCGGTACACGCCGAAGGGCCGTCCACATCTTGGGTTCACGCGGTCGTCGCAACACCTCGATTTGAGGAGTTGCGACGACCGTGTCGTTTGCGGAGGAGTTGGCGGCGCATGGCGAGCGGCTGAGGCGGTCAACCGACCAGCAGGAGCACCACGCTGAACACGGCGAAGAACCCCTGTATCCACGCCCAATGCTGGATGGGGATGCCGTACAGAGTGTGCTCGTTGTAGGCCCTGTTCATGACCCGTCCCACAACGACCAGGAGGACGGTGCCGATCCCCAGGGCCACCGTGGCGCCGATGGGCCCGACCAGCCCCTCGAGCACGACCGCTCCGACGATCCCGCCCCCCATCAGCAGCGGCACCACAAGAAGCCCCAGCCCAGTCCAAACGATCAGCACTTCGCACCCTCCAGAGCCACGCTCACAAGATGGCCTCTGCGCCACCGGGGGAGCTGGATGCGCCCATCTTGCGTTGCGCCGACCGTCCTGGTCCAGACCGTGCACCCGCCTTGGCACGACAGGCGCCGCACGCCGCGCTCAGTGCCGCTCCATCGCCGCCAGCGGATGATGACCGCGGCCACGAAGATCGCCACCGCCATGCCGAGGCCGGTCTGCCGGAGCAGCCGTTCCGGACTGAGCATGAAGGCGCCGAAGATCAACTGACCACGAACCAGCGCACACCAAGTTGCGCAACGTCTTCCGGCCACGCCGCAAGCTCGACCGCTGCAAACCCGGTCAGGTCGGCAGGCCGCCGGAATCCCGGGCGCCGAACACGCCGTCCCGGCCCGCGGCTCCCGCAGTTTGACCGGGCCTGCGCGCCCGGGCTAGCCTCCTCAGAGTTTAGACCTAAACTCTGAGGAGGTTCAGATGTCGAGGGTGGTTCTGGTCAGCGGAGGCGGTACGGGTATCGGGCGCGCGGTGGCGGCCGAGTTCGCCCTCGGCGGCGACCAGGTCGTGATCGTCGGCCGACGCGCCGAGGTGCTGCGGGACACGGCCGAAGCGATCGGCAAGCAGGCTCCGGACATGCTCCCGGTCGACGTCGTGGCCGCCGATCTGAGCGATCCCATGAGCGCCGAAGGGCTCCGGGCGACGATCGCCGAACGGTACGGCAGGCTGGATGTACTGGTGAACAACGCGGGCGGCAACACCGACATGGGCAGTGACCGGCCCGAAGGGCTCGCCGGTACGGCCGAGCGGTGGACGGACAACTTCCGTGCCAACGTGCTCACGACGGTGCTGCCGACCGAGGCACTGGCCGATCTGGTCACCTCGCGGGTGGTACTGATCAGTTCGATCGCCGCCTTGCGGGGGTCGGGCACAGGTTCGTACGGGCCGGCGAAGGCGGCCCTGCATCCTTACGCGTTCGACCTCGCCGGATCGCTGGGCCCACGTGGCATCACCGTCAACGTGGTGGCGCCCGGCTATATCGAGGACACCGAGTTCTTCGCCGGAGGGCTGCCGGAGGACAGGCGCCGCACGCTGATCGAGGAGACCGACACCGGGCGTCCGGGGCGTCCCGAGGATGTCGCGGCGACGGTGCACTGGCTCGCCTCGCCGGGCGCCGCGCAGGTCACCGGCCAGATCATCCAGGTGAACGGCGGCGCCGAACGTGGCCGGTGACGGCGCGGACGCCATCCAGGAGGCCTGGCGGCGCGAGCTGCCGGACGTCCCCGTCGACTCGATCGGGGTCATCACCCGCATCTGGTGGGCTGCCAAGATCTTCGGCGACGAGCGTCGTCGGCTACTCGCCGAGCTCGGCATCGACATGGCGACGCTCGACCTGCTGTCGACCCTGCGCCGCAGCGGCCCGCCCTACCGGATGAGCCCGAGCGAGCTCGCCTCCGCCTCGCTGGTGTCGCGCGGGGCGATCAGCCAGCGGGTGGAACGGGCGGCCAGCAGCGGACTGGTCACGCGGGAGAGGAGCGGCTCGGGCTTCCATACACACGCCGTCAGCCTCACCGACGAGGGGAACGCGCTGGTCGAACGGGCCGTCGCCGAACTGCTCGATCGAGAGCAGCGGCTCATCGGCCACCTGGGGGCCACCGAACAGGCCCAGCTCGCCGACTTGCTGCGCGGCCTCCTCGCCGGACTCACCGCAGGCAGGGACACCACCCTCGGCCAGGTGGGCGGCTAGTTCTCAGCACGCACCTCGTCTCCGAGCCATCAGCGTCAACCTGCTGATCGGACAGCGCAAACGGCATGTGGGCCGATGTCCCCCGGGACCCCGCAAACCCCGAGGAGCGAACGCCGCCGTGCAACGGTCTCGGGCAGGCCGAGTCCGGTAACGGCCTGAGTGAGCTGTCGTGGTGGTGCCTCGCGGGCGGGCGGACGTCGAGAGGCGCGGCGAAGGCCCAGGCGATGGCCGCAGCCATCGACCGGTTCAAGACCGGCGACGCCGGGTCGACGTCGGCGCCTTGCAGAGCGTGTCCAACGTGATCCTGCCGCTGGTCGTACGCGGGCTTCGGGACGAGCACCCCGGCTGTTCGGAAAGGAAACCGACCAGCCACAAGTCCAGGAGCTCGACCTGATGTTCCTCGACGGCCACGTCGGCGGCGACGTCGAACACCGCAAACTGCTCGACGATCCCTACCGGTCGGTGGCCCGCCGCGGCGCCTTCCCCGACGGTCCGGTGCGCCCGGCCCAACTCGACGGCGCATTGATGGTGGCGCAGCCGCCGATCCGCGACCAGGCCCGGATGGAGCAGGCGCTCGCACGCCGAGGCGTTCGGCCGCGAATCAGCCCTCCCGTCGACCTCCTTTCGGCTATCACGCGGCCCGCCCGCAGGCGGATCTTGGCAGCGTTTGGTTTCTGTGTGCGGTGACCGCCCACGGAGTGGGGCGGCCCTTTGACCTACTCGTCCAGGAAAAGCAGCCCCGTGATATGCACCGCAGCGATTCTCGGTGCGCCGGCAACGCGCAAACGCGGGGGGAATTGTGCACGCGTGATCACTCCCGGCAAGTGAACGCCGAATGGTGTGAGGGCCGCCGCGCGGCCGGCATGCTGCGTAGACCCCAGAAAGGAAAGATGATGCCGACAGCCGCTTCCACACCAAGTGACAATTCCTTCTGCGATCGATGAGCCGGACGCGTCGACCATTGGGGGTGGGCTGCCGCCCAATGCCGTTGGCACCCCGCAGTGGCGGGCTTCGCTCGTTGGCCGACGGCCTGTGGTCGATAACAAGCCGATCGGTTGCGTCGTACTGCTGCTGTCGGACTGTCATGGCTGACACCTGACCGACAGGTGCAGTTACCCCGAGAAAGAGGTTCTCATGACGTCTGCCACGCCTTCCGGCGAGCACCAGGCCATCAAGAACAAGGAGATCGCCAAGGCCGTGGAGCGGCTGATCGCCGCTTCCTTCGACCTGTTCCGGGCGTGCTCCCTGGCCGCGGTTTCCGTGGAGGCCGCGGAGATCGCCAACAAGGCCCGGGAGGTCGCCGGGACCTGCGACGAGATCGGCGCCCGCATCGCCTCCGGCGAGCTCTCCGGCGACAAGCTCGTGGCCGCCCTGGGGTACCTCAAGGCGGCGAACGAGTTCGCCACGGCGCTCAAGAACCCGGTCAGCGAGCCCAAGCCGTCTCGCTGATCTGCTGTAACCCGAGCCGGTCCTGACGAGATCCCTTCTCCAGGACCGACTTCCAGCACCCCGAGCCCCCCGGCCGCGCACTGACCGGGGGGCTTACTGCTCCAGGTGGCAAGCGTGTAGCAGAGCACGGATCCCCAGTCGTGCCAGATCATCCCGGGAATCAGAGAAATCAGGCTGCCCCCGCAACCCCTTCAGCAGCCTGGGGACCTAGCCGACGTCACCTCGGCCGTCCAAAGCTCATCCCAGGCAACGTGCTCCAACCCCACCGAACGGAGAAGGGGCATCCCGAACCCTCCCCGCTGGGGACGGCCCGTCCGCAGCGCGCCTCCAGACGCGTCGCGATGGCAGGTCACGCGAGTGGGAGGACGGCGACAACCATGATCGCCCTGTCGGTGGTCTCGCCGACAAGACGCCTTACGAGCGACAGACCCAGGTGCGTAACGAGCATTGCCTGTCACACAAAAGCGTAAAACCGGTGGGACGGGTAGGGCCGTTATAGACCAAGGAACTCGAAGGGAGAGGATCGACGTGGCGGCCCATGTGGAGGTCGAGCGCAAGTACGAGGCCGACAGCGGGTTCAGCCTTCCGGACCTACGAGACGTCCCCGGTCTGAGCAACGCCGCCGAGCCCCGGCACCATACCCTCATCGCCCATTACTACGACACGCACGACCTGCGGCTGGCGCGCCAAGGCATCACACTGCGGCGCCGTACGGGCGATACCGACGACGGCTGGCACCTCAAGCTGCCCAAGCCCAAGGGCGGACGGGAAGAGATCCAGCGGCCCGCCGGAGCCCCCGGCGATCCCCCGCCCGCCGAGCTCGCCGATCTGGTCCTGGCCTACACCCGCGGCGGTCCCCTGGTCGCGGTGGCCGAGGTACGCACAGACCGTACCGAGCGCGCACTGCTCGGCCAGGACGGCATCGTGCTGGCCGAACTCGCCGACGACAACGTCACCGGTATCCGGCTTGTGCCGAGTCCGGATGGTGCGACCACCTGGCGAGAACTGGAGGTCGAACTCGTCGACGGCGCGGAGGACGTGCTGAACTCCGTCGGCGACCACCTGATCGGCTTCGGAGCGCACGCCAGCGAGGCGCCGAACAAGCTGTCGATCGTGCTTGGCGCGGATGCCGCCCCTGAGGACCATCCCGCCGAGATGCGTACCACCGCACAGGTGATGTCCGCTTATCTCGGCGCACAAGCCGCGCGCATGCTGTCCTACGACCCTTGGGTACGGCTCGCCGACCACGACGACGACTCGGTGCACAAGATGCGTACCTCGATTCGCCGGTTCCGGAGCATCTTGCGCACTCACCGCAAGCTGGTCGACCGGGCCCGCACCGAGTCGCTGGACGCCGAGCTCAAGTGGCTGGCCGACGTGCTCGGCGAGGTCCGCGATCTGGAGGTGCTGCGGGCCCGCTTGTACGCCCAGCTCTTCGACCTTCCAGTTCCGCCCGCCGAGCCCGGTTGGCTGGTCGAGATGGAGCACCAGGAACGCCTGGCCCGCGAACGGCTGCGTGACGTCCTCAGCAGCAGGCGTTATCTCGCCCTGCTGGACCGTGTCGACGGCCTGGTGACCAACCCGCCGCTCCGCAAGCAGGCGCACAAGGCGGCGCGCAAGCAGCAACGCAAGGTCGTGACCAGGGCCTGGCGCAAAATGGTGGGCGCCTATGCGGAGGCGGGAAAGGCGACACAGGAGAGTGACCGGAACGCCGCCCTGCACAAGACCCGCAAGGCCGCCAAACGGCTTCGCTACACCGCCGAGGCCGCCGAGCCCGTCCTCGGCAAACCGGTCGGCAAGATCGCCAACCGCGCCCAGAAGCTGCAGGACGTCCTGGGCGACAACCAGGACAGGGTCGTCACCGCTGAGCGTCTCGCGCAGATCACCCCGGAACCCGGCAGCACCTCCGGCGCGTACGCACTCGGTGCGCTGGTGACCCTCCAGCGGTGCGGCGACCCCCTGGCCGACCTGCCCAAGACCTGGCGGAAGGCGGCCGACCGCAAGCTGATCAAGCAGTTGTGAGCAGACCGTCCCGGGTCGGTCATCCGCGAATTCCAGCGAACGTTCACACTGTCCCCCTGCTTGCACAGACGAGCGCTCCCGCTTGGTCGGCGCAGCCGTCGGCCGTTGACCACGGGTCCGGCCAAGGGGCAGGCAACCGTGGACCCGTGATGGTCTCGTGGTCACTCCTCGGACGCGTCCGCCGCGGATGAGCACTACGGAGTAAGGAGCGCCCGAGTGGTGGAGGCGCTGCAGCCCAGAGCGTGGGCCACGTCAACCCAGGTCATGCACAGCAGCCTTGACCCGCCAGGGGAAGGCACGCGGTCGGCAGCGGCAAGAGCGACCATGGGCCCGTCCGGGTCCTTGGAATCGCGGACGCCGACCACGTTCCCGCAGCGGGCGCTGTCGAACGAGTCGCGCACCGCCCCCAGGGCCGCCAACCTGGTCAGCCCGTGCGAGTGCCGTCCGGTCGGCAGCGACAACGACTCGTCGGCCGGACAGGCGTTCGAATTCCCGGGGCGCCCCAGGCGCAGCAAGTCACGGTCACCGTCCCGAACACCGAGGCCGGCGGTAGGTGGTGATCGGTCTCCAGGCCCCGTCCATTCCGCCACCGGCGTCGCGGGTGCAGGCGGCGGCCTGGCGTCTGGTCGACGGCCAGGACGACGAGGCGGCGTGGACGGCGGCACCCTACACCGACCGTTCCCGCGTCACCCGTGTCGTCCCACACCACGCCATCACGCCGAACCCGGCGAGCAGGCCGCCGATTCTTACACCTCGGGCCTGCTCGTGCAGATGTTCCAACACGCCCGCCTGGTCGACAGCCTGAACGTCCTCGACGTCGGAACCGGGTCCGGATACGGGACCGCCCTGCCGGCCACCCGTTCAGGCGAGGAGCATGTCACCTCTGTCGACGTCGATCCCCACAGGGCACTCCGAGGGCTGATGAGTCACCAACAGAAGTGATCGACGTGTGGCGGCTCGCCACCGACACGGCCACGTCTGAGCGCGCCGGCCAGGAAGCAGCAACGCTCGTTCACGCGTTGGGTGAACGACGGTGGGGTGTCCGTCCTGAAGACGTCGACGCTCTTCAGTAACGGTGGCTCGGCATGTCGTCGCTGTGCATGACCGAGGTCGAACCCGTTGCGTTCTCGAACTGGAGACCACTCGCAGGTGCACGGCCGCGTGCCCGGGCTGCCACAGCAATTCCGAGCCGGTCGGCGGCACCGGGCCACAGGGGCGATCGAGAGAAGCTCGTCGAGATGGGCAGGAAGCAGTTCCTTCTCGGAGAAGGTACTCAGTCGATCGTTGGACATGACCCGACCAAGGAGAAGTTCTTCTGCCGCGACTTTCGTTATCAGCGGATCCGCCAAGAGCTGACACGGGATGGCGTGGAAGGACTGACGCGCCATAGTGGGACCATGCCGAACCTCGACCACGCCGAAAGCCTCCGCGCAGCCGAACGGCGCCTCCAGGCCGCCCAGCTGACCTCCGATATCGATGCACTGACCGAGCTGCTCGACGATTCGGTGCGGTTCACCGGACCGGACGGAAATCTCTACTCCAAGCAGGACGATCTACGTATGCACGAAACCGGTCACCAAGTGCTGACCCGCGTCGAAGAGGAGGACCTCCAGGTGCTGGCCACCCCGCACACCGGCGTCACCTGGTTCCTCGGCACGCTGGAGGGCACCATCGGTGGCCGGCCGCTGGTCGCCCGGATGCGCTACACCCGAACCTGGATCCACGACCAGGCGGGTTGGAAGATCATCGCGGCCCACGCCATGTTCCTCACAGACGACCCCTTCGACGTCGGCGGCGTTACACAGGACGGCTGAGCCCGAGGGAGCGAGTTGATCAGGCCGTGTGGTCGTGGGTGTGGTGCACCCGGTGGTGTTCACGTGCGAGGTAGAACGCCTATGCGCAGGTCCCAGGCGGCGGCCCAGATCTTTCCAGGGCGTGGACGAAGTCGATGTCGATATGGATCGACCCTGCTCTTGGCGATGCTCGCGATCTGCCTCATCGCCGCGCATCTGTCGCGCGTCCGGGAGCGCAGGACCGTGTGACTTCCTCGCCTCGTCCGGCCGGGCGGTCCGTTCACGGGGAGCCGTCGGTGGACGAGTTCCGGTGCGGAGCCGTCGCCTTCCGCCTGGCTCAACCGCGTGTTGACCTCGAGTCCGGTTGAGGTTGCATGATCGGGTCCACGTTGGCGGACGGATTGGAGCGGGGCGCTATGCAGGTGGTTCAGGTGATGCGTTTCGGCGGTCCGGAGGTGCTGGTGCCGGGTGAGGCGCCGGACCCGGTGGCTGGGGCTGCCCAGGTCGTGGTCGAGGTGGCGGTCGCGGGCATGTCGTTCGTCGAGACGCAGATCCGGCGTGGTGTCGACAAATGGCATGCCAAGCCGTCGTTGCCGTATGTGCCGGGTGGTCTGGTGGCCGGACAGGTGAGCTCGGTCGGGCCACAGGTGGATCCGGCTTGGCTTGGGCGGCGTGTTGTCGCCGGTACCGGGGAGACCGGCGGCTTCGCCGAGCGGGCGGTGGCCGAGGTCGGGGAACTGTTTCCGGTCCCGGACGGACTGGGCTTGCCGGAAGCGATCGCCTTGTACAGCGACGGCAGCACTGCGCAGGGGCTGGCCGAGAATGCCAAGATCGCCCCCGGTGACCGGGTGCTGGTCGAAGCGGCGGCCGGTGGCGTTGGCAGCCTGCTGTTGCAGCTCGCCCGTGCGGCGGGCGCTCAGGTCGTCGGGGCCGCCCGCGGTGCGCGCAAGCTCGACCTGATCCGGGAACTGGGCGCTGACGCCGCGGTCGATTACTCCGAGCCGGACTGGACCGAGCGGGTGCTCGAAGTGACCGGCGGAGTAGGGCCGGACGTGGTGTTCGACGGCGTCGGCGGACAGATCGGGCGCGCCGCGTTCGAGGTGACGGCCCGCGGTGGCCGGTTCTCGGTGCATGGCGCTTCCAGCGGTGAGGCCACGCTCATCGACCCAGCGGAGGCACGGTCCAAGGGCGTGGACGTGCTCGGCATTGAGCAGCTCTTCGACTTCGGGCCGAACCTGGTGCGGTGGGCGGAACAGATGATGTCCCAGGCCGCCGCCGGGCTCGTCCGGCCGGTCATCGGGCAGACCTTCCCGCTGGAACGTGCCGCCGACGCACACGCCGCGATCGAGAACCGCACCGCCGTGGGGAAGACACTGCTGCTGATCTAACGGATCCTCACAGGGCATCCAGCTCTGCACTGAAGCAGTATCCGACAGGAGCCGTCGCCCGTCCGGACAAGACCGGTCGTGTCAGCGTGGACGGCTTCCTGGATGCGGTCACGCAGGCCGAGTTCGGTGAGCATGCTGCTGACGCGTATCTTGACGATCCGCTCGGCCAGGACGAGCACAGCACAAAACACCTGACCTCAGGTCACAGCTCGTTGGCCTTGACCCGCCGGATGAAGGAACGCCAGTCGGCGGCGGTAACAGCCAGCATGGGCCCGTCCGGATCCTTGGAGTCACGGACGCCGACCACGTGGGCCAAGTCTGCGACCTCAACGCACTCGCCGCCGTGCTGATCGCTGTGGCTGCTCTTGCGCCACGGGGCGTTCACCGCGTCGACGGAAGTGAGATCCGCAACCTCGACGCAAGCGCCGCCGTGATCGTCGCTGCGGCTGCTTTTGCGCCATCGGGGAGTTGGGGAGTCCATGCGGCCATCTTCCGTCGGCCCACAGCCTCGGTCCAGACCGCGGGCCAACGCAACCACGTCAGCCCAGGTCGTGCGCACCAGCCTTGATACGACGGGTGAACGCATCCCAAGCACTGGTACCGAAGGTCAGCTTGGGGCCATCGGGGTCCTTGGAATCACGGACGCCGATCACGGGGGCAAGATCGGCGACCTCGACGCAGTCGCCGCCGTGCTGATCGCTGCGGCTACTCTTGCGCCATTCGGTGCCTGACAGGTCGATCGTGCTCATAGTTCCTCCATCACGTTCCTAATCAAGGCACGTGACTCCTCGACAGGCAGTCCGTGGCCTCGCACCAAGTCATACCGTACGAGGTGACTTGCGACGCGGGAAGGCCGATTGATGAGCATGCCCTCTCCCGCAGACTCGGTGTAGGCGACGCTTGCTCCGTCCTTGAACCCGAGGATGGTGAAAGTTCCTCCCAGTCCGTCGTGGAAACCGACGCTGAGGGGCACGATCTGGACCATGTTGGTAGGGCGCTCACTGAATTCCAGGAGGTGAGCGAGTTGCTCGCGCATGATCTCCCGGCTCCCGATGATCCGGCGTAGGACTGCTTCGTCCATGGTGAACCAGGTGCGCGGCGGGTTCTCTCGGGCGAAGATCTCCTGGCGCTTCATGCGCTCGTGTACTCGTCGCTCGACGCTGTCGGGGACCTGATTGCTCTCGAGGATAGTACGTGCATAACCCTCGGCTTGGAGGAGCCCGTTCACGAGCGTCGGGTTGAAGTTGCGGATGGTGTCGGCGCGGGACTCGCAGTCGAGGTATTGCGGGAAGCCGGGTGGGAGCGTGGAGAGGTGGCGGGTCTCGTCGATCTGCTTCCAGAGGCGTTGGAAGAGGCCGTTCGTCTTGAAGTACGTGTCGAGGTCCTGAGCGAACTTCTCTGAGGGGACGTTCTTGCACAGTTCGACCTGGCCGACGTACGAGTCGCTGTAGCCGAGGGCCTTGGAGAGGCCCACCTTGGTGAGCCCGGCCTCGTTTCGCCATGCCTCCAGCTCGTTGGCGAACGTCGTGATCGCGGGGACGTCGCAGGGCTCGGGACGTGCGGGCATGAGGGCCTCCCGTATGTCGAACCTGATCGCCCGGGTGCGGACGATCTTGCTTGAGGTTCGTTGCTGGTGGTATTTATTCGCTTCCTTAGCGTAATCGGGTCTGGAAGTCTGGTCGCAGCATTTCCAGCAGAAGCAACACGAAGGTCTCTCGATGGACAGGTACTCGAACACAGAAGAAGGGGTTCTCGAACAGCTACGTGAAGAGTTCGAGGGTCATCGGATCTGGCGATCGGTCCGGGCTGACGGCCGGCTCGGTGAATGGGTGGCCAGCCTGCACGATCCAAAGGCCGGTATTACACCGACCCTCATGCACCCTACGCCCGAGGCATTGCGAACGGCGCTCGTGCAAGAGCGCGCGCGGGCGGAGGGCAGGAACCTATAGGCCCGGTGGCGGATTCCTGTAGCCGCCTATAGGAGCTCCTCTGGAAAAGACGGCGCGGCCTTTGGGCGGCCCCTGCGCGCATTGGCCGCGTCGTCGCCATCAAGGAAGTGAGGTGGAGCGGATGAGGTTTCGTAAGGGGCGGCATGCGGCTGCGTCTGGGTGGCGGCGTCGGCCGAACAACCGGCGGCGTGAGCATCTGGAGAGGCTTGGGCGGGCTGTCGAGGCCAGGTCCAGGTATGAGTGCCGCGTTGTCGAGAGGCGCGGGGTGCCCGTCCTGCATGTGGAGGGCGGTGACGCGCTGGAGGTCCTGTGTGACTACCGGGATGGACGGTGGTGGTTCGTCTGGGCGGATGGACGGGAGATCGCGTCCGTGGCCGACTTCTACGGGGCGGTGCGGGTCATCTGCGGGGTGAGGGCGTGAGTCAGGTGCCTGGGCTGGGCGAGATGGTGTTGGGTCTGCTCGCTTATGGGGGTGTCTGCCTGGCGTTCGGGTGGGTGATGGGGTTCATCGCCAGCGGGCGTTAGGGCTCGATGGTGATGTTCATGGCGGAGGCCAGGGCGTAGAGGAGGGCGTGGGCGTCGGGGGTGTTCACTATGGCGCCTTCGAAGCTCTGGATGCCGTTGACCCCGTACAGGTCGCAGTTCGACAGGCGGGTGCCCTGCATCTGGGCGCCGCTGAACTGGGCTCCGGTTAGTTTGCAGTCCTCGAATCGGGCCGATTTCAGGTCTGCGCCCTGGAAGTTCGCCTCGGACAGGTTGCAGCCGCGGAACACAACGTTCTTGAAGCGGGAGAAGCGGAACGAGGCCAGGTCGGCGCGGCACTCGTCGAAGAGGACGTCGCGGAAGCCGCAGTCGGTCATGATGAGGCCGGTCAGGCGGCTGCCGGTGATCGCGGTGTTGAACATCCGCGAGTCGAACATCCGGAGGTTGGCCAGGTCGCAATCCTTGAACATCACGTCGGCCAGGCCGGCTCGGCGCAGGGTCGTGCCCGCCAGGCGGGTTTCGTCGAAGCGGCAGCGTTCGAACTCTACGGACTCGACGTCCAGGCCGGACAGGTCGAGGGGGCCGTAGTGCAGGGAGAGGTGGGCGCCGTCGTCGGCGGGTTCGTCGTCCGGGTACACCGCCCGGGTGAGGGTGGACGGGAGCTTCGGCGCCACGGGCTCCTTAACGCGCATGGGCCCGCACCTTACGCGAGCGGGAGGGAGAGGGCGAAGCGGGCGCCTCGGGGGTGGTCCTCTATGCGGAGGGAGCCTCCGTGGGCTTGGGCGATCTCGCGGGCTATGGCCAGGCCCAGTCCGGTTCCTCCGGCGCTGCGGCTGCGGGCGGTGTCCAGGCGGGTGAAGCGCTCGAAGACGCGTTCGCGGTCCTCGACGGGGATTCCGGCGCCGTCGTCGGTGATGGTCAGGCGGGCGTGGCCGTCCAGGCCGGCGACCTCGATCTCGACCTTGCCGCCCGCGTACCGCTCGGCGTTGTCGAGCAGGTTGCCCAGCAGGCGGACGAGCTGCATCCGCACGCCGCGCACGACGACGCCGGACGCCAGGCGGGTGTGGACGGCCAGGTCGGAGCCGCGGCGGCGCAGTTCGGCGTCGGCGAGTTCGGCGAGGTCGATGGGTTCCTGGGCGGTGCTGCCGCCGGTGCCGATGCGGGCGAGGAGGAGCAGGTCGGTGACGATCGACTCCAGCCGGTCGGTGTCGCGCAGCGCCGAGGTGATGGTGCGCTCCAGGTCGGTGTCGTCGGGGTGCATCGAGGCGTCCTCGAGGTTGGCGCGCAGGCCGGCGATGGGGGTGCGCAGTTCGTGGGACGCGTCGGAGGCGAACTGGCGTTGCCGGGCGACCGCGCGTTCGAGCCGGTCGAGGGTCTCGTTGGCGGTGCGGGCCAGCTGGGCGATCTCGTCTTCGCCGGGCGGCTCGGGCACCCGGCGGCTCAGGTCGCTGGCGCTGATCTCGGCGAGCTGGACCCGGATCTGCTCGACCGGGCGGAGGGTGCGTCCGACGAACCGCCAGGTGATCCGGGCGACCAGGGCGGACAGCAGCAGGACGGCCAGGGCCAGGAGGGCCTCCAGGAGGCCGGTGACGAGGATCGAGGGCATCGGCCTGGCCGCGTACACGACGACGGAGTCGGGCGCGGTGGTGGTGCGGATGATCTCCAGCACCTCGCAGCGGCCGCCGGGCCCGATGTCGTGGCACTGGGTCAGGTCGATGATGCGCTGGTCGCGGGACGGCCACAGGTCGCTGAGCGGGGGCCGTCCGGCGGCGGCGGGGGTGGCGCCGACGACCTCGCCGCCCGGGGCGACGACCTGGATGAGGACGCGGCCGTGGGAGTCGTCGTGGATCCGGGGGCCGGCGAGGGAGCCGTCGCGGACGCCGGCGCTGACCCGGCGGGCGGCGCTCTGGGTCTCCTGGAGCAGTTCGGCGCCGACGGCGTAGCGCACCGCGAGGTCGGCGCCGACCGCGATCGCCCCGAAGGCGAGCGTCGCCAGGACGGCGGCGATCAGGGTGTCGCGTGCCCGGATCGACCGTGGGCGCAGCCGCATTCGTCCCCCTCGCTGCACGGTCCCCGGTCAGAGTGACACGGCCGTTCCGATACCGCTCGGACTACTCGCAGGTAACGGGTGTCGGGTGAACCGGATTCCGCATTCACGCCGGTCCGAAGCCCAACGGCCGGCCCGAAAGCCACTTCGGGGGTTTCACAACCGCCCATCTGGACATCCGTCTCATAGCACCACCAACCAGGAGCAGGGCGGGACATATGGGTAAGGATGTGAGCCCGACCACCATCAGCGGTGAGGACCGGCGCCGGTATCGGGACAAGGTCCGGAGCTGTCTCGACGTGCTCGCCCGGATGCTGGGCGAGTCCCAATTCGACTTCGAGCGCCCGCATATCGGCCTTGAGATCGAGCTGAACCTCATCGACGCACTGGGCGATCCGCTGATGCGCAACGCCGACGTGCTCAAGGCGATCGCCGACCCGGCCTGGGCCACCGAGCTGGGGCAGTTCAACCTGGAGATCAACATCCCGCCGCGGGAGCTGGGCGGCTCGGGCACCGGCGAGCTGGAGGCCGAGGTCCGCGACCATCTCAACCTGGCCGACGCGCGGGCCCGCGAGGTCGGCGCCCATCTGGTGATGATCGGGATCCTGCCCACGCTGCGGCGCACCGACATCGGCGAGGAGGTGATCTCGGCCAACGCCCGCTACAAGATGCTCAACGACCAGATCTTCGCCGCCCGGGGCGAGGAGATGCGGATCGCGGTGGACGGCCCGGAGCCGCTGCGCATGCACGCCGACACGATCATCCCCGAGGCCGCCTGCACCAGCGTCCAGTTCCACCTCCAGGTCAGCCCCGACCACTTCGGCGACTACTGGAACGCCGCCCAGGCCGTGGCCGGGCCGCAGGTCGCGCTGGCCGCCAACTCGCCGTTCCTGTTCGGGCACCGGCTCTGGCACGAGACCCGCATCACCCTCTTCGAGCAGGCCACCGACACCCGTCCGGACGAGCTGAAGACGCAGGGCGTGCGGCCCAGGGTGTGGTTCGGCGAACGGTGGATCACCTCCGTCTTCGACCTGTTCGAGGAGAACGCCCGCTACTTCCCGTCGCTGCTTCCGCTGTGCGACGAGGAGGACCCGGTGGAGGTGCTGGAGAGCGGCGGCATCCCGGAACTGGGCGAGCTGAGCCTGCACAACGGGACCGTCTACCGCTGGAACCGTCCCATCTACGCGGTCGTGAACGGGCGGCCGCATCTGCGCGTGGAGAACCGCGTGCTGCCCGCCGGCCCGACCGTCGCCGACATCGTCGCCAACGGCGCGTTCTACTACGGCCTGGTGCGGATGCTGGCCGAGGAGGAATGGCCGGTGTGGACGCGGATGTCGTTCCAGACCGCCGCGGCGAACCTGCACCGCGCCGCCCGCGACGGCCTGGACGCCATGCTCTACTGGCCCGGCATAGGGGAAGTGCCCGCCGGCGAGCTGGTGCAGCGGACGCTGCTGCCGATGGCGTACGAGGGCCTGGACCGCTGGGGCGTCGACCCGGTCCGCCGCGACCGGCTGCTGGGGATCATCGACCGGCGCTGCGCGACGGGGCGGACGGGCGCCTCCTGGCAGATCCAGACCGTCGAGGCGATCGAGGAGTCGTTCGGCACCGAACGGCACGAGGCGCTGCGGCTGATGACGCAGAGCTACGCGCGGCTGATGCACACCAACGAGCCCGTGCACAACTGGCCCATCGGCCCATGACCGCCTTCACATGATCCACACATCTCCCCCCGAAGTCGGACACCGTTTCTGCGTACAGTTCGGGCTGTGACAGCGAACCAGCGCATCCTGGTCGTCGAGGACGAGCCCACGATCGCCAAGGCGATGGCGGACCGGCTCACCGCCGAGGGCTTCACGATCGAGATCGCCGCCGACGGGCCGTCCGCCGTGGAACGGGCCCGCACCGGCCGTCCGGACCTGATCGTGCTCGACCTCATGCTGCCCGGCTTCGACGGGCTGGAGGTCTGCCGCCGCGTCCAGGCCGAACGGCCCGTGCCGGTGCTGATGCTGACCGCCCGGGACGACGAGACCGACCTCCTCGTCGGCCTGGGCGTCGGCGCCGACGACTACATCACCAAGCCGTTCAGCATGCGGGAACTGGCCGCCCGGATCCGCGCCGTCCTGCGCCGGGTCGAGCGGTCGGAGCCGGCGGCACCGGACACGCTGCGCGCCGGGCCGCTGGAGATCGACCCGAAGGCGCGGCGGGTGCGGCGGGACGGCCGCGAGGTGCACCTCACCCCCACCGAGTTCGAGCTGCTGGGCTGCCTGGCCCGCAACCAGGGCACCGTCCTGACCCGCGCCGTGCTGCTGGAACAGGTGTGGGACTGGGCCGACGCGTCCGGCACCCGGGCCGTCGACAGCCATGTCAAGGCGCTGCGCCGCAAGCTGGGCGCCGACCTGATCCGGACCGTGCACGGCGTCGGCTACTGCCTCGAGATCCCCGCGTGAGCCGCCCCGAAGACGCCCCCGGCGGCACCGTCCACAGGCTGTGGACGATCCTGCCGCGCCCGCTCGACCCGCTCCGCTCCATCAAGGTCAAGCTGGGGATCGTGACGTCGGTGATGGCGTGCACCGCCATCCTGATGGTGCTGTGGGGGTACGCGCTGGACCTGCGCGCCCGGCAGACGCTGCCGGCCGGCGTGCTGGTCTCCCTGGTCGTGACCCAGCTCCTCGCCCACGGGATGACGGCGCCGCTGCGCGAGATGACCGCCGCGGCGCGGGCGATGGCGCGCGGCGACTACAGCCGCCGGGTCCGGGCCACCTCGCGGGACGAGGTCGGCGAGCTGGCCCACGCGTTCAACCGGATGGCCGCCGACCTGGGCGAGGTGGAGCGGCAGCGGCGCGAGTTCGTGGCGAACGTCTCGCACGAGCTGCGGACCCCGATCAGCGCGCTGCGGGCCGTCCTGGAGAACGTCGCCGACGGCGTCACCCCGGCCACCCCCGAGGTCCTGGAATCGGCGCTCGACCAGACCGAGCGCCTCGGCCGGCTGGTCACCCAGCTGCTCGACCTGTCCCGGGTGGACGCGGGCGCGGCCCGGCTCGACCTGGCCCGGATCGACGTCGCGGCCTTCATCGGGGACGTCACCGCGGAGGCGGCGGCGGGGCGTCCCGAGACGGGCTTCGACATCGACGTGACGCCCGGGCTGCGTGCGGTCGCCGACCGCGACCGGCTCCACCAGGTGGTCGCCAACCTCCTGGACAACGCGGCCCGGCACAGCCCACCGGACACCCCGATCACCGTGACTGCCGCGCCGCTCGACGCGTCCGGCGGGCTGATCCTGGAGGTCGCCGACAAGGGGCCCGGCATCCCGCCGAGCGAGCGGGCGCGGGTCTTCGAACGCTTCTCCCGGGGCGCGGCCGCCGGCGACGTCCGGGCCCGCGTCGGCACGCCGGGCGGCGGGACGGGCCTGGGCCTGGCCATCGCCCGCTGGGCGGTCGACCTGCACGGCGGCGGCATCCACGTCGTCGACACCCCCAAGGGGTGCCGCATCCGCGTCACCCTGCCGTCGCCGTCCGGTCCGCGGGACGAGGTCAGCGGCGAAGATTCGTGACGACGGCGGACGGGCCGGAGTCGCCGCCCACGGCCTCGCCGGCCGGGGGCGGCACGCGGCGGTCGGCCCCGTCCGGGAGCAGCGCCCGCGCACGCAGCACGATCTCCAGGTCGAAGCGCAGGTCGGGGTCCATCAGCTGGTCGCCGAACAGGTCCTCCAGCTGCCGCAGCCGGTAGCGGACGGTCTGCGGGTGGACGTGCAGCCGCAACGCGACCTCGTTGGCGTTGCGTCCCGACTGCAGCCAGGCCAGCAGCGTCTCGGCCAGCCGGTCCTGCTGGCCGGCGCGCAGGTGGTCCAGCGGCGCCAGGCGCAGCTCGGCCAGCGAGGTGACCAGCTCCTCGTCCTGGAAGAGGATCAGCGTGGACATGTGCTCCACGCTGCGGATCACCCCGGCTCCGGCGGCGATCACGCCGCGTTCCGCCAGGCCGAGGGTCTTGCGGGCCCACTGGATCGACCGGGCCGCCTCGGCGACCGGGACGGTCGGGCCGATCGCCGCCAGGCCGCCGCTCAGCGACCGGTCCACCACGCCGGCCCGGCCGGGGCCGTCCGGATCCGGGACGAGCAGGCTCGGGGTGCGCCGGGTGAGGTCGACGAGCACGTCCGGCGGGAAGGCGGGCAGCCGGGCGTCGCGCTGGTGGCGGCGGGCCAGCGCGACCGCGGCGACCGTCCGGGGCACCGGCCAGCGCGCCGCCGCGGCCAGGTCGGCGATCGCCTCCGCGCCGACCGGCGGATCGGCGAACAGCAGGTCGAGCAGGCGCTTGCGGCGCCGCTGCATCTCCCCGGCCACGGCCGACCTGGCCTGCGAGAAGCCCTCCGCGGCGGCGGCCGCCAGCTCGTCCTGGAACTGCATGAGGACCTCGCCGACCGTGCCGAGCGTGCGCGGTGAGACCTCCAGCGCCGCGGCGCCCTCGCTGATCCGCCGCCAGGCGACCATGCCGCCGACCCGCATCGCCGACTGCATGGCGTCCAGGCTGCGGCCCTCGGCGGCCTCGCCGCGCCCGATCCCGCGGAAGAAGTCGGTGACCGGCCCGGAGTCGTGGTCGGGGTCGGCCACCCGGTCCACGAAGTAGTGCAGGACGCGCTCGACCGCCTGGCGGGTCGTCCCGGAGTAGGCGCCGTCGGCCGGACGGTCGTACTCGCTGACCCTGGCCCGGATGGTCTGGATCATGTCGTCGGCGACCTCGTCGAGGTGCGGTCTCATGTGATCGGCCAGTTCCCGGGGCAGCTCGTGCCAGGCCCGGTCGAGCCCGCCGGATCGCTCCTCGGCCACTGGCGCCTCCCGCGACGACGATCCCCCGCTGTCGCAGCTCAGACACACGGGGTAATTGCCTGCTTATGTGCCTTATGTGGTGAAAATCATGTCCCTTGATGGCCTTCTACGCAAAGCCCAGGGCGCAGGTTCGACCAGATTCGGTCTGCCCGGATGCCGGATGTCACATCTCCGGTCCCCGACGTGTCTGTACGGGTAGTGCGACATTGATGACGTACCACCGATGAGCAGGGTGGTCCCGGCGGGCCGCCCGTGCGGGAGGGTCAGCGTGGCCACACACGACGACGGCGACGACCCCCGTCCCCTCAAGGCGCTGGCCGGAACGGGCCGCGCGATCGACGACCGCCTCGGCGGCGCCCCGTTCGCCAGGAAGGCCATGCGCAAGGCCTTCCCCGACCACTGGAGCTTCCTGCTCGGCGAGATCGCGCTGTACTCGTTCGTGATCGTCCTGCTGACCGGGGTGTTCCTCACCCTCTTCTTCAAGCCCAGCATGAACGAGGTCGTCTACGACGGCTCCTTCCAGGCCCTGCGCGGCGTCCCGATGAGCGAGGCGTACGCCTCCACCCTGCACATCACCTTCGAGGTCCGCGGCGGCCTGCTCATGCGGCAGATCCACCACTGGGCGACCATCCTGTTCATGGCGGCGATCGTCGTCCACCTGCTCCGCAACTTCTTCACCGGCGCCTTCCGCAAACCGCGCGAGCTCAACTGGCTGATCGGCATCGTGCTGTTCATGCTGGTCATGGTGAACGGCCTGTTCGGCTACTCGCTCCCCGACGACCTGCTGTCCGGCACCGGCATCCGCATCCTGGAAGGCGTCCTGCTGGGCATCCCGGTGGTCGGCTCCTACGTCCAGATGTTCCTGTTCGGCGGCGAGTTCCCCGGCGACCTGATCATCCCCCGGCTGTACGTCGTCCACATCCTGCTCATCCCCGGCATCCTGCTCGCCCTCATCCCGCTGCACGCCGTCGTCCTGACCTGGCGGCAGACCCACACCCAGTTCCCCGGCAGGGGCAGCAGCAACCGGACCGTCCGCGGCTACCCGTTCTTCCCCGTCTTCATCGCCAAGACCACCGCCTTCTTCCTGTGGGTCTTCGGCGTCGTGGCACTGCTCGCCACCTTCTTCCAGATCAACCCGATCTGGCTGTTCGGCCCGTACGACCCCGGCGCGATCAGCGCGGGCTCCCAGCCCGACTGGTACATGGGATGGCTGGAGGGCGCGCTGCGCATCATGCCGGCCTGGGAGATCAACGCCCTGGGCCACACCGTCACCTTCAGCGTGATCGTCCCCGCCCTGGTCGTCCCGGGGATCCTGTTCACCGGCCTGGCCGTCTACCCGTTCCTGGAACGCTGGGTCACCGGCGACCACCAGGTCCACAACCTGCTGGACCGTCCGCGCGACGTCCCCGCCCGCACGGGCATCGGCTTCGGCGGCGTCGTCTTCTTCGGCGTCCTGTGGGCCGCCGGCGGCAACGACATCATCGCCTACAAGTTCGACATCCCGCTCTTCTGGACGACCTGGTTCTTCCGGATCGCGATCATCATGGGCCCGGTCCTGGCCTACGTCATCGCCTACCGGATCTGCCTGGGCCTCCAGAGCCGCGACCGCGCCCTGATCGAGCACGGCCTGGAGACCGGCATCATCCGCCGCGCCCCCGACGGCGAGTACACCGAGGTCGAACGCCCCCTCGCCCCCGAAGGGGCGGCCCCCATCACCGACGAGCGCCCGCCCGCGGCCATCGCCATGGGCCGTCCCGAACACCAGGGTGTGCAACCGCCCGAAGCCCGCAGCCGTCTAGGGAAGGTCCGCATAGCCCTGAACCGCCGCTTCACAACCGACCTGGCCACCCCGCCTCCGCACCCCAACGGCCACGAAGAAGAGAAAAAGAAGGCCATCGAACCCTGACAGATACCCATGCAAGATGGACATAAGGTGGCCTGCCCCAATCAGCTGGCAGAACAAAGATGGACGCACCTGTCTGACCTTGTAGACTCCGGAGATTGCCCGCTTCGACCGGTTCCCCCACTGCGGAGGAGTGCATCCTTTTGGCGGACTTCTCGAGCGGTGAACTCGACCGCATGCTGTCCGAGGCCCGCAAGGCGCTGGAGTCGATGCGGCAGGGCGACACGGCCGGGCCACCACCGGAACCCGTGGAGGCCGTCGGCGAGTCCGCCGACGGCCGCGTCACGGTGACCGCGACGACCGGCGGACGCATCACCGGCGTGGAGATCAATCCGCGCGCCATGCGGTTGTCCTCCCAGGAGCTCGGCGAGCAGATGGTGATCGCGATCAATGCCGCCCTGGACGAGCTGCGCGCCAAGGCGCCGACCGCGGAGAGCGAGCCCGCCGTCGACCCGGCCGCGCTCCAGACGCAGTTGGAGGAACTGCAGAACCAGGGCGTCCGTCAGATGGAGATGATCCGCCACGCGATCGGCGACACCCTCGCCCGGCTGGAGGGAGGACGATGACCCGCGAGCACGAGGTCACCAACACCCACCTGACGTCGGTCTCCGGCCGACTCCGCACCATCACCGACCAGCTCTCCGAGGCGGTCCGCTCGTTCCAGTCGGAGGTCTCGGGCTTCGGCGAACCCTGGGGCGGCGACGACATCGGGATGATCATCGGCATGGCGCACGGGGCGATCTTCGGCGCCGCCATGGAATCCTTCAACGGCTCCGCCGGGGAACTGGCCGGGCGCGCGGGAGAGCTGGTCGCGGCCGCCGACACCCACCGGAGCGCAGAGGACACCAGCACCGCCGGCGTCAACAGGATCAAGGAGTTGCTCAATGGGTCTGCAACTCCCGCCTGAGCTGGCCGGCTGGCTGGGGGTGCTCGGCTTCACCTGGCCCGAGGCCGACGAGACCAAGCTGTTCGAGCTCGGCAACACCTGGACCGGGTTCGCCTCCACGCTGCAGACGGCCGGCGACGAGGCCGACGCGCTCGTCCAGCAGGTGTGGACGGAGAACAAGGGCGCCGACTTCGAGGCACTCCAGCAGGCATGGGCCGACCCCGACGCCGCGGTCGCCAACCTGCGCACGGCGTCCCGCAGTTGCCTGGCCGCCGGGATCGGCCTGTTCATCGCCGCCTTGGTGGTGCTGGCACTCAAGATCATGGTGATCGTCCAGCTGATCATCCTGGTGATCCAGATCGCGCAGGCGATCGCCACCGCCATCGCCACCTTCGGGGCCTCCCTGCTCCAGATCCCGATCTTCAAGATGATCACCAAGGTGATCGTCGACATCCTCGTCGACCAGGCCGTCGGAGCCCTCCTCGGAGGGTGAAGCGGGCCGACCGAAACGGGCGATTCGGTGCATCCAGCTTGATCAGCGACGCGACACGTCATAAGCAGTAGACCAATAAGTCCGACATCGCCTACGACAGGGTTGACCTTGATGACGTCGGTTTCGGAAGAATCCCGAGGTGGCGCCCGGTGACCAGACGCGGCCCAGGAAACTCCGGCGGGGGCTCCGGACGAAACAACAACCAGATACCGGGCAACTCCACTCTGGTCAGAGCAGTGAATTCGACCGGCAGCTTTCCCCGAACCGTCTGGAAACCATCGAAATACCCCGGCCTGGTGTCGAGCAAGCCCGGAAAGACACCCTCCACGAACGCGCTGCGCGGAAGAATCGGAAATGACCTCGCGGTCGCGTCGGCGAAGAAGCGCGGCGAAAGAATCGTCGCCTCGGAGGTCAACATCCGCAAACCGGGAACGAAACTCAAGGGCAGCAGCAACATCGACCAAGTCGTCAAGGGAACGGACACGCGCTACCATGGCGTCGAGGTCAAGTCCGGCGACGGCAAGTTGCGGAAGGCCCAGGAAGAGCACTATCCAAAGGTCCCGAAGGGCGGCCTGGAAGTCGGATCGGACTCCTTGCGGGGTGAGGGCATGCCAAAGGGACATGTTCTCCGAGCGGGAGACATCACGTCGATGCGGGTCGAACGATGGGACATCGACTCGCTGCCGGCGGACACCAAGACGGCACTGGAGAACCATACCGTCGCCGACATTCTCGATGGGGCGGCCGGACCCGCTCGGCAACAGGAACTCGACCAATGGATGAGTTCGCCCGGCAGCCGGACCGTGGACAAACTCTGGACCTAGACGCCGTGACGAACAGGAGAACGCATTGACCGTCGAAGATCCGGACAGCATCGATCAGATCACCGCGAGCGAGGACGGGTCGTCCTACACACTGGTGATGGTCGAGACACGTTCGTTCTCCGGCTCGGAGGAGCAAAACGACCAGATCCTGGACAAAATCAACCTCTATCTGGAGGTGATCCAGACCGGACAGCTCCTGGAGCAATTCCCGGACATGCGCGGCAAAGAAGTCAAGGTCCGGCTTGTGTGCATGGACGAGCCGGACGACCCCCCTCTGGTGGAACTTCTCACCAGCGGCGCCGGCCTGTTCGCGAAGCACGGCGTGGACTTCGCGGTCGAGGTCGTCCCCCGCGAGTTCATCGAGAGGAATTGACGCCCTATTCCCGGCCCGCACTGTCGAGAAGCTTCTGAAGCTCCACGGCGAATCGATTGTCCGGTTCGTCGATCTCCTTGATCCCGGTGTTCCCGAACTGCCGGGTGAACTCGTTCAAGAGAGCTTGCGCCCGCTCTCGTCCACCGCGGAGATGCTCGATGACGGCCAGCGACCGGAGTCGCCCGGCCTCGGCGCTCGGGGTGGCCTGGGGTGTGCTGAGACTGTCGGCGACCGCGTCCAGACTCAGCTTGGACCGCATCCACGGAATGATCTGCTTCTCGACCATTTCCGTGGTCCTGGCGACAGCCTCTTCGACGCCCGCAAGATTCCCTGGATTAAGTTCCTGAAGTTCGAAAACCGTCGCCGCGGAAGGTATGTCGTACCAGCCTCCCGGAAGCGTCACCTGCTCCGGGGCCTTGGAGCCGGCACCGCTGAGTTCGCGGATCAACTCCTGGGCCGGGACATGGGAAAGGGCACAGCCCGGCGGGTGATAGAACACCGTCGTGGAGCCCCGATCGGCCTTCTTGGGCAGCACAATGGTTCCGAGCCATTCGTCGCCGAAGACGAGGTCGTACCGGTTGCCCGGCCTGGACTTGAAACCGAACGTGCCGAGCGCCTTCTTTTCTCTCCGCACCCACTCCTTCTTCAGTTCGCCACTGGTTTCCGGTTCCGCACTGCTCACCGTCGTCCTCCCAACACCAGGCCCCTCACCAGGAGGCACCCGCCCAGGCTATCGCCGGGCCGTCCGAGTGAACGCCCGGCCGGCTCGTCGACCTCCGCGCGTGGGCTGAGGAACTCGCCGAGAGCAGCACACGCATAACGCGGCCGCCGCGTTCCTCGCCCGAGCCCGGACGGGACGTCGCCTCGGCCATGCTCGAGTTGGGCCCGCTCCTAGGCGAGATGCGCCACAGGGAAGCTCTACCGCCTAGGCACGGGTCGCGAACCTGGTCCTGGGCATCCGCCGCTGACCGGGACGAGTCCTCAATTCTCCAACTCCAAGCGGCGGCCACTGCCAATGTGGATCTTTATCGGCTCACGGCAGGTCGCGTGACGAAGAGGATTGGTTTACAGCTGACCCGATCCGGCCAGCACAGTATTACTTTTGCACCTTTTGCTTGTGTCGCACCAAAACGTCGCTAAGCTGCGGGCTCATCGTTCTCCTCCGTCACACCGGATCTCGTACGGCGAGCGCCACCTCGTGCCGACCGCGCCGACGCGCGGCTCCCCCGCCAAGACCGGGGCGCGTCTCCCGCCCGCTGGAAACGACGGAGAGTCCCCTATCAGAGGAGAAAGGCATGCGCGCAACTCGCCTGGCCGCGACAGGACTCGCTGCGGGGGCCATGGTCCTGGGAATGGCGGCCCCCGCACTCGCCACTCCCGTCCCCAGCCCGGTCACTCCCGGCGCGTTCTGCAAGGACGAGCACCTCGGCCAGCGCGGTAAGACCAAGACCGGCGAGCTCATGATCTGCGTCAAGAAGCCCGGCGAGAAGCAAGGCCGCTGGCGGGACGCCGTCCCCGGTGACGACACCCCCGCCCCCGCTCCGCCTAAGCCGCGCTTCACGTTCGGGTACGACAAGGTGAAGCTGTCCAGCCGCCGCGTCGTCCCCGGCGGCTCGACCATGTTCACGGTGACCTGCCCGAACACGGTGAGCATCACCGGCAACGGCTTCACCCGCAGCCCGCTGACGGTGAAGAAGGCCGGGGCGAACCGCTGGACCGCCACGGGCACCTTCCGGTCGAGCCTGCCCGACCCCACGACCGCCACGGTGGTCTGCAAGGGCTTCGGCTCGGTCAAGTTCAGCACCAGCCCGGAAAAGAACGACGGCGGCATGAAGCCCAGCAAGCCGAAGATCCCCACCGGCCGGATCGACACCGGTGACGGCAGCACCCAGCGGGGCGACGGCTCGGCGCTGCCCGCGGCCGGTCTGGGCGCGTTCGCGCTCGCCGGGTTCGGCGCCTTCGCGCTGCGCCGCAGGACGGTCCGGGAGCGGCCGTAAGGTGCCCGCCCCGACCTCGGGTCGCCGCGCCCTCGGCGCGGCGACCGGCGCACTGCTCACCGGACTGCTGCTCGCCGGCTGCGGAGGGGACACCGCCGGCACGGCGGCTCCCAGCCCCGGCGGCACCACCGTCGCCGCGGCGAACACCGCGTCCCTGGCCGAGTCCGCGCCCACGAAGATCACCATCTCGAAGATCGGGGTCTCGGCCCCAGTGGGGCGGCTGGGGCTGCGGCCCGACGGGCGCATCGAGGAGCCGCCGCTGAGCCGTCCCAACCTGACCGGCTGGTACAAGGAGGGCCCCACGCCCGGTGAAGTCGGCCCGTCGGTCGTGCTCGGCCACGTCGACGCCAACGGCAAGGCGGCCGTCTTCGCCCGGTTGAAGGACCTCAAGCCCGGCGACCGGATCCAGGTGGGACGCCAGGACGGCTCCACCGCCACGTTCGCCGTGGAGCGTTCGGAGCGCGTGGACAAGAACGCCTTCCCGCACCAGAAGGTCTTCGGTGCGGACCTGGACCACGCGTCCCTCCGGCTGGTGACCTGCGGAGGCGCCTTCGACCGCGCATCCGGCCACTACAAGGACAACCTCATCGTCTACACCCGCCTGGTCACCGCCTGACCCCACCCACCCGAGGGCCTGATCCGTGGCCGCGGATCAGGCCCTCGGGCGTGAACGACGGTTAGACCGGGGACGGGTTGAGGCGGGCGAAGCCCTCTTGCCGCTGGTAGGGGAAGTACGGGTAGGGCGCGGTGAGCGCGCTTGCCGCGTCGAGTCTCGCAATGTGCTCGGGGTCCGGCGTCCAACTCGCGGCGTCCAGGTTCTGGCGGAGTTGCTCCTCGTTGCGGGCTCCGATGATGACGGACGCCACGGTGGGGCGCTGGAGCAACCAGTTGATGGCGATCTGCGGAACGGCCTTGCCGGTCTCGGCCGCGATCTCGTCCAGGACGTCCAGGACCCTGAACAGAACGTCGTCGTCGACGGGCGGCCCGTAGTCGGCCGTCCGATGCAGGCGGCTCTGGGACGGCAGCGGCCGTCCGCGGCGGACCTTGCCCGTGAGCCGTCCCCAGCCGAGCGGGCTCCAGACGAGCGCGCCGACGCCCTGGTCGAGGCCGAGCGGCATCAACTCCCATTCGTAGTCGCGCCCGGCCAGCGAGTAGTAGACCTGGTGGGCGACGTAACGCGGATGCCTGTTCCGGTCGGCGATGGCCAGGGATTTCATCAGCTGCCAACCCGCGAAGTTCGAGACGCCGAGATAGCGGACCTTTCCGGCCTGCACCAGGGCGTCGAGTGCGGCCAGCACTTCCTCGATGGGGGTTCCGGCGTCGAAGGCGTGCAGTTGGAACAGGTCGATGTGGTCGGTCCCGAGCCGGCGCAGGGCGTCCTCGCATGCCTTGATCAGCCGGGAGCGGGCGGATCCCGCGTCGTTGGGGCCGTCGCCCACCGGCAGTCCGGCCTTGGTGGAAAGGATCACCTGGTCGCGGCGGCCCCTGACGGCCTCGCCGAGCACTTCTTCGGACGCTCCCGCGGAGTAGACGTCGGCGGTGTCGAACATCGTGACGCCGGCGTCGAGGCAGATGTCCACCAGGCGGCGCGCCTCCCGTGCGCCGGTGTCGCCCCAGGCGCCGAACAGTTCGCCGCGGCCGCCGAACGTCCCGGCGCCGAAGCTCAGCGCGGGCACCTTGAGCCCGGACGCGCCCAGCCTTCGATATTCCATGATCGACCTTCCTTAATGGAACTATGGTCCCGTTAGATGCACGGTAGCATCAGTCGAGAGCTAACGGAACTGGAGGCCCTTTTGGGTGAGGAGACACGGCCGGGAACGCTCCGGCCCGGTGGGCGCACGGCACAGGTACGCGCCGCGGTACTCCAGGCCGCGGGCGACGCCTTGGCCGAACAGGGCTTCGCCCACTTGGACCTCGCCGAGATCGCGCGTCGCGCGGGCGTGGGCAAGACCACGGTCTACCGCCGCTGGGGATCGGTGCCCGGCCTGGTGGCCGACCTGCTCATGGACATGGCCGAGCAGTCACTGCCACGCGCGCGGACCGGTTCGCTCCTCGGCGACCTGAAGGCCAACTCCCGGCTCGTCCAGCGGACCCTCACCGATCCGCGCCAGGGCATGCTGTTCAAGGCGGTGATCGCGGCGGCCGTGTGCGACGCCCGGACGGCCGAGGCCCTGCACCGCTTCTACGACGCTCGCATCACAGAATGGGCCCCTTGTGTGCAGGAGGCCGTCGACCGGGGGGAACTGCCCACGGGCACCGACCCTCGGGAAGTGATCCGGGCCGTCTCCGCCCCCCTCTACTACCGCCTGCTGGCCAGCGGCGACCCTCTCGACGAGGCCGCCGCCGACCAAGCCGCCGAAGCCGCCACGGCCGCGGCCCGCTCTGGTGCGTACATCACGCCCTGATGTGGTTCGCGTCGCTGCTGTGCGAGGACCGGCCGTGAGGCCGATGCCCGACACCGGTGTGGACACCGGCCCGATGTAAGCCACCGCCGATGCCCACTCCGAACGTGATGCAGATGTTGGGCAGGCCCGGACGGTTTCTGATGGTGGCCTGTGGTTCTTATGGCCTGTCCAGGAGCCTTAGGCACCGTAAAAAACAAGAGCAAGAGAAGGAGAGCTAATGACTAGGTCTCGCGAACAGGCGGAGAGGCTGCAACGCCTCGACAGGAGTGACGAGATCCACCGCCAAGTCCTGGCCGAGGGCGGGTCCGAGGACGAGGCCAGGGAGGAATCCGAGAAGGTCCTCCCGGAGAAGTGACCGGGGCCCTCGTGGCCTCAGAATGAACCGGCGGCCCTCCTCCACGGAGGAGGGCCGCTGTACGCATGCTTCGAGGAGGCGTTCCGAGTCGCCATCGTCGGAGTAGACCACGCGGAACTACAAGGGGTGCGACAGTCGGCCGTGTTCCAGAATGGGCAAGCAAGAGCACGGGGGCGTTCGTCGCTGGACTGCGTGTCTGGACGTTGCATAGTTGGGGCTTGTGGGTGTTGATTGGGTTCGGATGCGGGTTCGGGGAAAGGTTGCTCGCGGGGAGCTTGGTCGGTTGGTCGAGGCTGAGGCGGACGCTTACGCGGCGCTGGGGAACTGGTACGAGGGGGAGTTCGACCATCTGATCGGCGAGACGCGGCCCGGGGGTGCGGTTGGGCTGCGCGAGTTCGTCGAGGTCAATGACGGGCCGGACAACTATCGGCGGGTCATGCTCTTCACGTTGAGTCCGGTGTTTCCGGCTGAGTGGCGGCTGGCTGCGTATCGGAGTTACCTGCCTGATGAGCTGCCCCAGGTGCTGGGGGCGTGGATGTCGCATCTTGAGGCGGTGCGAGAGGGTGCGCATCGTGCTTACCTGCGCGCCTGGTACCGGTATGCGAGCAGCCGGCAACTGGCCGTTGAGTGGTCGGCGCTGCGCGAGCGGGCCCTGGGAACTCGGGGACGGTCCAATGCTTGGGCGGGACGGGCTGAGCTGGTCGACGTGCGCGAGCGGATTCTGGCTCGGCCGGTTCCCGAGGTGGCGCCGGTTCCCTATTGGGACGCCCCTCTGCCCGAGGATGGGACGGCTCCGGATTTCGGTGGGCTCGTGGCGTTGGCGCGGGAGTGGAATTATCGGGTGCCGCGGAATCAGCGTGTTCGTGTGACGGATCCGGAGAGTTTTGACGAGTTTCTCCGGGGCGCGTTGGAATCCGAGGGTCTGGCCGATCTCCTGGGGTGGGTTCGGCGGTCTTGCGATGAGGGTTTCGGGCTGCTGCTGGACTGGTAGTCAGCGGCGGAAGAGGTTGAGGCGCTCCTCGCCTACGCGGTCGCGGAGGGCGTGGTCGGTGACGCCTTCGCCTTCCTTCGGGGTGCCGCACAGGACGGCGACCTTGCCCACGTGCCGGTTCGTCTGGACGGCCCGGGTGGCCGCCCCCGCCTCCTCCAGGGGGAAGACGGTCGAGAGCGTCGGGTGGATCATGCCCAGCGAGATCAGCCGGTTGGTCTCGACGGCCTCGTGGTAGTTGAAGCCGTGCGAGCCGATGATGCTCTTCAGCCGCATCCACAGGAAGCGGTTGTCGTACTCGTGCTTGTAGCCGGTCGAGGAGCCGCAGGTGATGATGGTGCCGCCGCGTTTGGCGACGTACACGGAGGCGCCGAAGGTTTCGCGGCCCAGATATTCGAAGACGATGCCGGGGTCCTCGCCGACCAGGCCGCGGATGGCCTCGCCCAAGACCCGGCCTGCCTTGGGGTGCCGCAGGCCCTGCTCGCCGAGGCCGAGTTCGTTGCGGTTGATGACGTGTTCGCAGCCCTGGGCCTGGACGAGGCCGGCCTTCTCGTCGGAGGAGACGACGGCGACGGGGACGCCGCCGCCGTTCTTGACCAGCTGCGTCGCGAACGACCCCAGGCCCCCGGTGGCGCCCCAGATCAGGACGACGTCGCCCTGCCTCATGCGGGCGCCGTGCCTGCCGACGAGCATCCGGTACGCGGTGGCGGCGCACAGGGTGTTGGAGCCGGCCTCCTCCCAGGTGAGGTGGGCGGGCTTGCGGATGAGCTGGTTGGCCTTGGCGACGCAGAACTCGCCGAGGGCGCCGAAGTTGGTCTCGAAGCCCCAGGCGAGCTGGGACTCGCTCATCATGCCGTCGTCGTAGGAGCCGTGGTCCTCCTCGTCGACGTAGGACGGGGAGAGGACCACGCGGTCGCCGGGCTTCCAGCCCTTCACGCCGGAGCCGCAGCGGACGACGACGCCGGCGGCGTCGGAGCCGAGGATGTGGTACGGCAGGTCGTGCCGGGCGCCGTGCCAGCCCTGCCGGCCGAACTTCTCCAGGAACGCGAAGGTGGGGACCGGCTCGAAGATCGCCGACCACACCGTGTTGAAGTTGATCGCCGCGGCCATCACCGCGACCACGACCTCGTCCGGGGCCAGTTCGGGCATCGCGACCTCGCCCACGTGCAGCGAGCGGCGCACGTCCTTGTCGGCCTGGCCGTCGAAGATGCCGACCTCGTCCTTCAGCGTGTGGGCGGCGCGGAAGGTGGACGGGAGGTCGAGGTCCAGCAGCTCCTGCTCGCCGGCGCCCGCGCGGGCGGCTTCGAGCAGGTCACTGGGATGAGCAGGCTGAGCCATGGGTCTCCTCCGGGAGGGACGGGGTCACGCGGGCGAGCAGGTCCTCCAGGTGCGCGGCCATGAACTCGACGCCGGGCGGGTCGAGCAGGTCGAGGTGGTGCGTCCCGGGAACGGTGACGATCTCCAGGTCGGCGCAGAGGTTCCCGAAGCCGTTGGTGCCGTCCAGGACGTAGCGGGCATCCTGCACCGACCACGGCGTCTCCTCGGGCGCCCGGTAGAGGACGACCCGTCCGCCGTAGGGCGCGGGGCGGTACGCCTCCAGGGAGCGGGTGTCCTGGTGTGCGGTGAGCTGGTGGGTGAGGGCGGCCGGGGGGATGTGCTCGGCGAGCGGTTCCGCCCGTTCCATGAGCAGCGCGAACTGGGACTCCTCGTCCAGGCCGGCCAGCTCGTCATAGGTGAGGCGGACGTCGAGGCCGTAGGTCTGGTTGATGTAGTCGGCGAACGCGGCGAACCGGCGGGCGAGGGTGTCGGACTCGTCCTCGACGGGCCGGGGGAGCCCGGCGTCGAACAGCGCGACCAGTTCGACGTCGCGGCCGGCGGCGGTGAGCCGTCGGGCGGTCTCGTACGCCAGGACGCCGCCGAACGACCAGCCGCCGAGCCGGAAGGCGCCCTCGGGCTGCGCCTCCGCCAGGTGCCGGGCGTAGCGGGCGGCGCGTTCCTCGACCGGCGGCGCGTCCTCGAACCTTTCCAGCCCGAATACGGGCTGGTCGTCGCCCAGGAGCCGGGTGAGGCCGCGGTAGCAGGCGGTGGTGCCGCCCGCGGGATGCGCGATGAAGATCGGGCGGCGGGTGCCGGACGGCTTCAGCGGCCGGACGGTCCGCCGGGCGCCCTCCTCGTCGGCGGCGCGGACGAACCCGGCGACGTGCTCGGCGGTGGGCGTCTCGAACAGCTCGCCGCGGGTGATCTCGCGGCCGAGTTCGGCGGCGACCTGCGCGACGATCCGGTCGGCCTGGTGCGTGCGGCCGCCGAGGTCGGCGTAGAAGTCGGCGGTGACGCCGACCCGGTCGAGGCCGAGGACGTCCTCGAAGAGCCGGACGGCGCGGCGCTCGGCGGCGTCGCGGGGCATGACGTAGCCGGATCCGGCGGTGTCGGCCGGGGGTGCGGCCGTGCCGGACAGGCCCAGCTCGCCGGCCGCCCACTCCTCGAACGCGCCGGCGCTGGCGCCCTGCAGCAGGACGGCGGCGGGCACGGTGAGGCCGAGGTCGTGCTCGACGCCGCTCTTGATCCGTACCGCGACCAGGGAGTCGAGGCCGAGGTCGGTGAGCGGTACGGACGGGTCGAGCCGGTCGGGGGCGAACCCGAGCACGGCGGCGATCCGGTTCCGGACCTGGGCGGCGACCATGCGGCGGGCGGTGGCCTGGTCCAGGTCGGCGAGCGCGGCCATGCCCGGCCAGTCGCCGTTCGTGCCGTTCGCGGCGGCCTCGGTGAGCGAGGCGAAGTACGGGATCCGGCCGATCTCGGGGAACAGGCTCACCGCGGCGGCGGCGTCGAAGCGCAGCACCCCGGTGGCGGGGCGGTCGAAGGCCAGCAGCGCCTCAAGGGCCTCGGCGCCCTCGTCCGGGCTGATCGGGTCGATGACGGCCAGGTCCAGCCCGGCGGCGCCGCCGATCCGGGACCAGGTGCCCCAGTTGATGGTCGTCCCGGCGCGGCCGTGCGCGCGGCGGTACGCGACGAGCGCGTCGATCGCGGCGTTGGCGGCGGCGTAGGCGGCCTGGCCCGGGGAGCCGAGCAGCGCGGCGGCCGAGGAGTGGACGGCGAACCAGTCCAGGCCGGCGTCCCAGGTGGCCGCGCTGAGCCGCCGGGCACCCTCGACCTTGGCGTGCCAGACCCGGTGCAGGTCGTCCGGGCCCAGGTCGGCGATCAGCCGGTCGTCGAGGGCGCCGGCGCCGTGCAGCACGCCGGCCAGCCGCCCGCCGCCCTCCCGGGCCACCGCGATCAGGCGTTCGGCGACGCCGGGTGCGGCGATGTCGCCGAGCACGACCGCGACGTCCGTGCCGCGCTCGCGCAGCCGGGCGATCACCTTCTCGGCGTCGGCGTCCGGGCCGGACCGTCCCGACAGCACGATCCGGCCGGCGCCGCGGGCGGCCAGCAGCTCGGCGGTGACCAGCCCGATGCCGCCGTAACCGCCGCTGATCACGTAAGCGCCGCCGCGGCGGACGATCCGGCGCCGCGCGGTGGAATCCCCGGCGTGCCGTCCGTCCGCAGCGGTCTTCTGCACGGGCGGCACGCCGGGGGGCGCGGGGGCGGACGGGTCGAGCGCGGCGCGGGCGAGCCGGGCGGTGCGGCGGCGGCCGCCGCGCCAGGCGACCTCGCGGGCGTCGCCGTCGCCGAGGATCTCGGTGACCAGGTCGGCCGGGCGGTCGACGTCGACGAGGGTGGCGCGCTGGACGGTCCGTTCGAACGCCAGCACCCGGGTCAGCGCGCCGACGAAGCCCTGCGCGGGCTCGCCCGCCTCGCCGTCCGGGACGGGCAGCACGGCCCGGGTCGCGACCCACAGCCGGGGTCCGTCCGGCAGCGAGCGGCTCACTCCGGCGACGGTGAGGACCAGGTCCTCGTCGACCAGGTCGGCGGGCGGGACGAGGACGACCGCGTCCGGGGGGTCGGCCATCGGCGGGTGCCCGTCCGGTGGCCGCTCGGTGAGGCGGTGCCGGACGACGCGGCGCCCGCGGGCGGCGAGCTCGGCCGCGGTGGCGGCGGCAAGCGCGTCGTCGTCCTCGGCGAGCAGCAGAAACGCGTGGTCGGACCGGGTGGGCTCGGGCGGCTCGGTCTCGTCCCAGACGACCTCGACGAGCTTGTCGCCCAGCGGGACGGGCACGTCGGCGCGCGCGACGCGGCGCAGCACGATCCCGGTGGCCTCGGCCAGAACGGCGCCGTCCGGGCCGAGGAGCCACACCGCCCCGGCAAGGTTCCCGTCGTCCGGTTCGTTCCGGACGACCCGGGCGCGGACATGGCCGCCGCGGTGCGCCGGCCCGTGCACGCGCAGGCTCCCGATCGTCTCGGCCAGCCAGACGCCGGGGCCGCCGTCGAGCGCCTCCGCCTCGGCCGACAGCACCGCCAGGCAGCGGTCGAACACCTCGGGGTGCAGGCGGTAGTGGCGGCTGCCGCGCGCGACGCCGGCGACCTCGGTGGACGCCCCGGCCGGCGGCTCGGCGGACCGGCGCCGATCGGCGCCGACATCGGCACTGGCCAGCCGGACCCAGGCGCCGGCGGGGGTCCGCGCGTGCGTCTCGACGCGCTGCTCGTCCTCGTCGAAGGTGGTCGTGACCACGGTGTGCTCGGCGAGCGCGAGCGGCCGCTCCAGCCACAGGCCGTTGACGCGGACCGCGTCCAGGCCGAGCGCCTCCGCGCCGGCGGCCAGCGCGATCTCGGCGAACGCCGCGACCGGCAGCACCCGCAGGCCGTGCACGCGGGCGCCGGCGGGCCAGTCCCACAGGGCGGCGCCCAGGTCGGCGCGCCAGGCGTGCCGCTCCTCGGCGGGCAGCTCGACGTGCGCGCCGAGCAGCGGGTGCTCGTCGCGGCTCCCGGACGGCCGCCGGGAATGGTCGACCCAGAACCGCTCGTGCCGCCACGGCGCCGGCGGCACGTCGATCACCGCGCCGCCGTCGGCGGGCGCCGCGACCGGCACGCCGTGCGCGGCGAGGGCGCCGAGCCGGGCGTGGAAGGTCAGGGAGTCGTCGGTCTCCCGGCCCTTGGGGGCGCGCTTGAGCGTGTGGGTGACGAACGCGCCGGTGCCCTCCAGGGTCTCCGCGAGGCCGTGCGCGAGGATCGGGTGCGCGTTGACCTCGATGAACGTCCGGAAGCCGTCCTCGGCGGCGGCGGCGACCGCGCCGGTGAGGCGGACCGGGTTGCGCAGGTTCGCGGCCCAGTACGCGGCGTCCGGCCGGGCACCGCCGTCGAGGGCGCGCGGGTCGTCCAGGGCGGTGGTGTAGAGGCGGATGCCCGCGGTGAGCGGGGTACCCGGTTCGGTCCCGACCCCGTCCAGCTCCGCGCGCAGGTCCGGCAGCAGCGGGTCCACTTGCGGGGAGTGCCCGGCGCCCTCGGCCTTCACCATGCGCGCCAGCCGGCCCTCCGCCTCGGCCCGCCCGACCACCGTCGCGATCTGGTCGGCGTCGCCCGTGACGACCGTCTGCCGCGGCGACGAGTGCACGGCGGCGTACACCTCGGGCAGGTCGTGCGCCAGCCGCGCGACCTCCTCGGCGGACGCGCCCAGCACGGCCATCGCCCCGCCGCCGACCAGCCGGTCCAGCAGCCGCGAACGCCGGCAGATGACCCGCACGCCGTCCTCGACGGTCAGCGCGCCCGCAACGACCGCCGCCGCGGCCTCGCCCATCGAGTGCCCGATCACCGCGCCCGGCGTCACCCCGTACGACCACAGGGTGCGGGCCAGCGCGACCTGCACGCCGAACAGCACCGGCATCGTCTCCACCGGGCCGCCGGGCTCGTCGCCGCGCTCCAGGATCGTCCAGAGTGGCGGGCCGCCCTCGTCCTGGAACAGCGTGTCGAGGTCGTCGATCGCCTCGGCGAACGCGGGCTCCTCCTCCAGCAGCCGCCGCGCCATGCCCGGACGCTGCGCGCCGTACCCGGAGAACACCCACACGGGACGGCCGGGCGCGCCCAGCGCGGTCCCGGTGACGACGGCCGGGTGCGGGCGGCCCTCCGCGAGTGCCAGGAGACCGTCCACCAAGGCGGCCCGGTCGCGGGCGGCGACGGCGGCGCGTGCCCGGCCGCGGGCGGCGCGGCGGTGCAGCGTGACGGCCAGATCGGACAGCCGCACGTCGTCATTCTCGGCGAGCCAGCGGGCCAGCAGCCCGGCATGGTCGCGGACGCGCTCGTCGTCGACGTCCGACAGCGGGAACGCGCGGACCGCCGCCGGATCGTCACCGGCCTTCCCCGGCGGCGCCTCCTCCAGGACGACATGCGCGTTCGTCCCGCCGAACCCGAAACCCGACACGCCCGCGCGGGCAGGACGGCCGCGGTCGGGCCAGGGCGTCTCCTCCGCCACCACCGACAGCCGCAGCTCCTCGAACGGGATGTGCGGGTTCGGCTCCTTGTAGTGGACGCTCGGCGGGATCGTCCGGTGGTGCAGCGCCAGCACGGTCTTGATCAGCCCGGCGATGCCCGCCGCCGACTCCATGTGCCCGAGGTTGGACTTGGCCGAGCCGAGCAGCAGCGGCGCGCCGGCGTCGCGTCCCGAGCCCGCGCCCAGCACCTCGCCGACCGCCTTCGCCTCGATCGGGTCGCCCAGCAGCGTGCCCGTGCCGTGCGCCTCCACGTAGTCGACCTCGCGCGGATCGACCCCGGCGGCGGCGTACACCTCGCGCAGCAGCGTCTTCTGCGCGTCGGAACTGGGCGCGACCAGCCCGTTGGAACGGCCGTCGGAGTTGACGCCCGAACCGCGGATCACGGCCAGCACGCGGTCGCCGTCGCGCAGCGCGTCCGGCAGCCGCTTGAGGACCACGGCACCGCAGCCCTCTGCCCGCACCATCCCGTCGGCGGACGCGTCGAACGCCTTGCAGCGGCCGTCGGCGGCGGTGCCCCCGGCACGGTCGAACGTCATCGTGATCGTCGGCGACAGCAGCAGGTTCACGCCCCCGGCCAGCGCCACGTCCGCCTCGCCGCGGCGCAGCGCCTGCACCGCCAGATGCGCGGCGACCAGCGACGACGAGCACGCGGTGTCCACGATCATGCTGGGCCCGCGCAGGTCCAGCAGGTACGACAGCCGGTTGGCGATGATGCTGAGCGCGGCGCCGGTCGCGGTGAACGCCTCCAGCGCCACCGGGTCGGACGCGGTGAAGGCCGCGTACTCGGGCGCCGACACGCCCACGAACACGCCGGTGCGGCTGCCGCGCAACGCCGCCGGGGCCAGGCCGGCGTGCTCGAACGCCTCCCAGGCCACCTCCAGCACCAGGCGCTGCTGCGGATCCATGACCGCCGCCTCGCGCGGCGTGATGCCGAAGAAGCGCGCGTCGAACGCGGCCACGTCGTCCAGGAAGCCGCCGAGCCGGGTGGTGCGGGCCAGCAGGTCGCCGACCTCGGGCGAGCCGTCGTCGAAGGCGTCCCAGCGGCCCTCGGGGACGTCCCGGATCGCGTCGCCGGAGCCGGTGAGGAACCGCCAGTAGTCGCCGGGGCCGGTCAGGTCGCGGTCGCCGCCCGGAAAGCGGCAGCCGATCCCGACGACGGCGACGGGCTCGCCGTCCCGGTACGCGCCGCCAGTGGTGGCGGGCACCGCCGTGGCCGCGGGAGCGCTCGCGGCGGGCTTGCCCGCGGCGAGCTCGGCCAGCGCGACGGAGAGCTTGCCGATCGTCGGGTACTCCCAGACGAGGGTGGCCGGGAGCGCGCGGCCGAGCATCCGCTCCAGCCCGCCGGCGACGGCCACCGCGTCCCGGGAGCCGAGCCCGAACTCCTCCAGCGGGCGGTCCGGGTCGATCTCGGCGGCGGTGATCCCGGCGCGGCGCGCGATCTCCTCGATCAGGTGCCGGCGAATCGCGTCCTCGCTGATCCGCGTCTGGTCCCGCGCATCGTGCGCGGCTCCGGAACGATCGTTGCTCTGCATGCGTGCGGCTCCTCCTGCGAAACGAGGATCGAAACCAAGCAAGCGTTCGGCGGAGGGACCACTTTGTCCCAGGCCGACCGGCTCACGATGCGCACGCAGACCACTTTTCTCAGCGACGGCTTGTCACGGTGATGACAAGACTCAGAAGTAAGCAATGTGGCCTGATGGGGTGGTCGAGGATCCCGCGAAATGGCCGGAGACCGTGACAGAACGCGAGCGAAAAGTAACCCCGCACTGAGCACCGGCGAGCAGTTACGGCGAGCGGACGAGCCCACTCACGAATAGGGGGGGAGCGGCGAATTCCAGCACCGGGCGGAACGCGCCGCGCGAACAGGTGACCCGGGGCCGATACGGATGGGCGCTGACGGTGGTCGCCATCAGCGCGTTCATGATCACCATGGACAACACGGTGGTCGCCAACGCGCTGCCCACCATGATCCGCGAGCTCGGCATGTCGAACTCGGCCAAGGACTGGGTGGCCACCGGCTACATTCTGATGTTCTCCTGCCTGATGATCGCCGGCGGCCGGCTCACCGACGTGTACGGCTGCCGCGTCACCTTCACCACCGGCATGGCGGTCTTCACCACCGCGTCCGCGGTGTGCGGGCTGGCCCCGGACGACATGGTGCTGATCCTCGCCCGGATCGTGCAGGGCGCCGGCGCCGCCCTGGCGCTGCCCGCCTCCCTCGTCATGGTCACCGTCGGGCGCACCGACAAGCAGCGCTCGGTCGGCACGATCGTGTGGGTGGGCGCCGCGTCCGCCGCCACCGCGCTCGGCCCCGCCATCGGCGGGCTCATCGTCTCGCACTGGCACTGGGGCTGGATCTTCCTGATCAACATCCCGGCCGGGATCCTGGTGATCGCGCTCGGCACCGCGGTGCTGACGGCCGAGGCCCCGAACACCTCGGCGCGCGTCGACCTGCCCGGCGTCCTCATCTCCGCGACCATGGTGTTCGCGCTGGCCTACGGCCTGGAGTCCGGACGCAAGCACGGCTGGACCGACCCGTCGGTACTCAGCGTCTTCGCGCTGGCCGCCATCGCGCTGCCGTGCTTCGTCGTGGTGGAGGCCTGGGCCCCCGACCCGATGATGAACCTGCGGTTCTTCCGCAACCGGGTGTTCGTCGGCGGGCTGCTGTCGCAGATGCTCTGGGGCATCGGCTTCAACGGCATGGTCTTCTACTCGGCGACGTTCCTGCAGACCTACCTGGGCTTCTCCCCGCCCAAGGCCGGCCTGGTCATGTTCCCCTCGGCGATCGCGGTCCTGGTGATGACACCCGTCGCGTTCTGGCTGGCCGCCAGGGCCGGACCGCGCACCGCCATCGGCGGCGGGATGGCGGCGATGGCCTTCGGCATGGTGCTGTTCTCCATGCTGCGCCGAGACGACGGCTTCGCCGACCTGATGCCCGGCGTCCTCGTCGTCGGGATCGGCGCGGCCATGTGCATGCCGCTGGCGATGTACGTGCTCAAGGCCGTGCCCGACGAGCAGGCCGGGCTGGCCGGCGGCATCCTCAACGTGATCCGCGAGGTGTCCGGGGCGTTCGGAATCGCGATCATCGGGCTGCTGATCCACGAGGTGCCCCGGCAGGACGCCTCCGCCGCCGAACTGGAGGCGTTCCGGCAGGGCACCGCCTCCGGCCTCATCATCGGCGCCGCCCTGGTCCTGATCGGCGGCGTCATCAGCGCGATGACGCTGCCCGCCCGCCGACCCCCCACCGCTCCGGAGGGCACAGCCGGGGCGCCGCAGCCCGCCGCGCCCGAACCCGCCCCGCCCGCGCCGCACCATACGGATCTCCTCGGCTCTTTCCGCAACCCTTGGGAGGGACTGGCCGTGACCACCTCGGGTCCTGCCTACACCGGGCCGCCCCGCTACCCCGCCTACCCCGCCGACTCCCCGCCCCCTGCCGACCAGCCGTCCCGCGAGACTCGTTCCGAGCCGCCGACCGTCAAGCACACGCTTGCGCCGCACGAGGAAGGGCGCAGCGACGACAGCGCGTGGCACCCCCCGCCCCCGCCGAAGGGCTGGTACCAGCCGTACGTGCCTGAGGATTCCCATTGACCAGAGGTCGCGTGAGTCGAACGGTCGTCATCATCGCGGCGGGTTCCCGGGGCGACATCCAGCCGTGCGTGGCACTCGCCCAGGCCATGGTGTCGTCCAGGGGCGACCACGTACGGCTGGTCGCCAGCGGACGGTACGCCTCGATGGCGACGAAGCCTGGGATCGAGCTTGCGCCGCTAACAGCCGACCCCACCGAAATCCTCGATTCGGAAGCCGGTCAAGAGCTTCTGGCCGGAGGACGCAACCCGATCAAGTTCCTAGGCGGATTCAGGCGAATCCTGGGACCGATGGCCGAGCGCCTCCTCACCGAGTGCCTGGACGCCTGCAAAGGGGCCGACCTCATCATCGGCCCCACGTTGGGCATGCTTCCCCAGCATCTGGGTGAGCACCTGGGCGTCCCGTGGGCGCTCGTCCACTTCCAGCCGAGCCACCCGACCGGGGCGTTCCCGCACCCGTTCGTCCCGCACACACGGTTCCTGGGAACGTGGGGCAACCGGCTCGGGTTCCTGGCCATCGACCAGATCGCATGGCAGCTCTCCCGGCCGTTCATCAACCCGTGGCGGCGCGACGTTTTAGGCCTGCACCCGCTCTCCTTACGAGGCCCCTTGCAGGACATCCGCCGCAAGGGACACCCAGTGCTGGCAGCCTTCAGCCAAGCTGTCGTCCCACGGCCTCGGGACTGGCCGCAGTACGTGCACCTGACCGGCTACTGGTTCCTCGACGAACCCGACTGGGAACCGCCCTCCGTCCTGGCCGACTTCCTGGGCTCAGGCCCGCCACCGGTGTATGTGGGGTTCGGCAGCATGCGCCCTAAGGACCCAGAGGCGACCGGCCGCATGGTTCGTGCGGCACTACGGAAGGCGGGGGTCCGGGGGATCGTGCAAGGTGCCGCTACTGGAACGTCCGACGACGACGTGCTCGCCGTGCGGGACGTACCGCATGCCTGGCTGTTCCCTCGAATGGCTGCGGTCGTCCACCACGGAGGGGCGGGAACAACCAGTGCAGGGCTGCGCGCCGGCGTTCCAACGGTCGTCTGCCCATTCTTCGGTGACCAGCCGTACTGGGGCGAACGGATCGCGGCCCTTAGCGCGGGCCCGGCACCGCTGCCGTTCCGCGAGATGAATCCGCACCGCTTGGCGCACGCCATACGGCAAGCCGTTCAGACACCCGCGATAGCCGACCGTGCCGCCGCGCTAGGACGCCGCATCGCCGCAGAGGACGGCACCGCACGCGCCTGCGCCATCCTCGACAACCTCACGTAGGACCTGTTTCGACGTGGCCTCAAGTACGGCGCGAGCGCGCTACCTGGCCGGTGATGCGATGCCGAAGGCAAGCCTCACCGGCCAGATCGCGAAGCGATGTGTGCGCTCGCACCAAGCACGGTCAGGGTGCGAGCCGCCAGGCGAGCACCCTGGGCCGGGATTGAATAAACACAGCCCGCCAGGCGAGCACCCTGGGCCGGGACTACGAAGACACAGCGCCGAGGGTCTTCATCATCACCGGCCAAGCGGTGTGCATCTCCCGCTTCCAGTACGGCCAGGCGTGCCTGCCGTCGCCGTAGATGTGCGCGGTGACCGGAACCCCCACCTGCTTCGCCCGCGCGGCGAACTCCCGCACCGTCGGGCCGATCGCCCGCTCGCTCAGGTAGCCGACGTCCCAGGGAGCGACGTTCGGCGAGTCCAGCGGACCGCGCCGGCCCGTGGTGCCGGACGAGACGTACAGGCGCGTGCCCTTCATCCTGGGCAGCAGCTTGATGGGGTCGTGCGCGTCCCAGTTGGCCTTGTCGATCCAGGGCAGGCCCCAGATCGCGTACGGGTCGTTGCCGTTGCCGCTGTTGGTGTACATCAGCAGCGACGGGATGCCGGGGGAGCTCATGGAGAGAATGCCGCTGAAGCACGCCGCGTACCGGAACATGCCCGGCGCCCTGCCCGCGTACGTGCACGCCCCCTGCGCACCGGACGAGATGCCCATCGCGGCCCGGGAACCGCCCGCGTGATAATTGCGCTCGACCAGCTGGCGCACCTCACGCAAATGGAAGTCCTCCCATCGGGGAGTGCCGCCCTTACCGCTGTTCCACCAGTTCGTGTACGAGCCGTTAGCCCCTTCGGGCATCACCACCATGACGCCCCACTTGCGGGACAGCGCTTCGATATCGGTGCTGTTCTTACGCGTCCACGACGTGTAATTGTCGTTGCCTCCGTGGTATGCGTACACCACGGGCCAACTCTGGTTCGAGTTGGACTTCCAGCCCTTCGGCAATAGCACCCGAACGTTCTGGGAACTGCCCAGGGCCGGGGACTTGACCGTGAAGTCGAAGGCCGTCTTCCCCTTGTTCAGCCAGCGGTACCCGGTGATGCTCGCGCCGTTGTCGGCCTTCTTGAACCCGACGGTCGCGCCGGCCGGAACGGCGGCCAGCGGCACCGCCGCCGCCCCCACCGCCGCGACGGCCAGCACCGCCCCGCCGCGCCTCGCGACCCGGCTGCGTGCGTCAGTTGACATGCTCACCCTTCACTGTCTCTCCAGCGCCACCCCGAACCGTCGGGGCCGGGGACTATCTCGCGCTTGCTGATGCTGTTGCGTTGTGGTCTAGGCTGCGGCTGCCCATTCGCCCACGGCGCCCAGGGAGCGCTCTGCCCTTCCCCCTGGGGCCGGGGCTCGTCCGGCGGCCTGAACGTCACGTCCGAGTCGCCCTGCTCCTCAGGCACGGGCTTTTTCCATTGGAGCGCGTACGGAACGGGTGACGGTGCTGCCTTGGGCGCGGTCGACGGGACGCCGTGTTCCCTCAGGTCCATGCGGGCGTGGAGCCCGGCCAGCGGGCGCGGGAGCCACCAGTTGGCGGCGCCCATGAAGCGCATGGTGGCCGGTACGAGCAGCGAGCGCACCAGCAGCGCGTCCACGACCACGGCGACGAACATGCCGACGCCGATGAGCTTCACGACCGTGATCCCGGCCGTGCTGAACGCGCCGATGACGACGAGGAAGAGCAGCGCCGCGCTGGTGATGATGCCGCCGGTGCGCTGCATGCCGACGGCGACCGCGGCGCGGTTGTCGCGAGTGCGGTCCCACTCCTCGCGGATCCGGCTGAGCAGGAAGACCTCGTAGTCCATGGACAGGCCGAACACCACGGCCAAGATGAGGATCATGCTAGTGGCCTCGACCCCGCCGGTCGGGGTGAAATCCAGCAGGCCCGCCAGGTGCCCGTACTGGAAGCCCCACACGATCGCGCCGAACGAGGCGCCGATGGACAGCACGTTCATCACGATCGCCTTGAGCGGCAGCACCACCGAGCCGAAGAACAAGAACAGCAGCACGAACGTGACGATGCCGACGGCGGTCGCCATCACCGGCAGCGTGCGCGTGAGGCTGGACATCAGGTCCATCTGCGCGGCCGTGCCGCCCCCGACGTCGATGTGCATCGGGTAGCCGTCCTTGGACAGGTCCATCGCGCGGACGCGCTTGACGAGGTCCTGTGCCTGCGGGGCCATCGGCCGGTACCGGTGCGTGATGGAGATGCGCACGCCGCCGTAGGTTCCGGAGTATCCGGTGAACTTGGCGTCGGTGACGCCCGGCAGCGCGGCGAGCCGCTTGCGGAAGCGCTCCAGGTACGGCGGGATGTTGTCGCCCGCGCGGGCGGGCCGCCAGTTGCGCGGGACGAGGTCACCGGACACGACCACGTCGATCGGCTCGGCGGAGCCGTTGGGGAAGTCGCGCTGGACGGTCTCCACCACACCGCGGGTCGCGCTGTCCTTGGGCAGCACGCGCGCGTCGACGCTGCTGAACTGCACGTTGAGGAACGGTCCGAACAGCACCCCGAGGATGACCAGCACGACAGCGAAGTACGGCAAGGGATGCTTCATGACGCTGTGGCCGAGCCGGTACCAGAAGCCGCTGTCGGGGTCTCGCCGCGCGCGCTTGGCACCGGGCCGCCGCCACGGCATGCGGCCGCCCTCGACCTTGGGGCCGAGGACGGCGAGGAGGGCCGGGAGCAGGACGGTCGCGCCGAACACCGCCACCATCACGGTGGCGATGCCGGCCAGGCCGATGGTGCGCAGGAACAGCTGCGGGAACAGCAGCAGGCCGCCGAGTGCCGCAGAGACGGTGACGCCGGAGACGACGATCGTGCGGCCCGCGGTGCTCATCGTGCGGGCGAGGGCGTCCCGCCGCACCGGGTCGAGAGCGCGCCTGTACGCCTTCCGGTCCGCCCTGCGTTCCTTGCGGTCGGCGAGGCGTTTCCAGGGCTTGCCCTGCGGCAGGCCCTTGGCCTCCATGCCGCGCGCCAGCTCCTCCCGGAAACGGGACACGATGAACAGCGAATAGTCGATCGCGAGGCCGACGCCCATCATCGTGACGACCTCGAGGGCGAACGAGGTCACGCCCGTGACATAGGTGACCGCGTGCAGCACCGCCAGCCCGCCCACGATGGAGAACAGCGCCACCACCTGCGGCAGCAGCGAGGCCACCAGCGCCCCGAACAGGATGATCAACAGTGCCAGCAGCGGCACCGCGGTGATCGTCTCGGCCCGGACGATGTCGGCCACCACCTGCTCGCCGAACTCCACGCCCAGCGGGACGTTGCCGCCCAGCTCGGTCCGGAGGCCGGGCGCCTCCAGCCGCTTCTCGATCGCCCGAAAGGCGGCCAGCTTGGCGGCGTCGTCCTCGCCCCGCAGCTTGATCGCCACGAAGGTCTTGCGCCGGTCGCGGCTGGCGAACGGCGCCGCGTCCTCGGCGTCGAACGACCAGTACGAGATCAGCTCGGCCACCTGCTGCCTGGGCAGCCGCGCCACCGTGGTGATCACCGCGCCCATGTAGCGCGGGTCGTCCACCGTCATCGTGTCGCTGCTGTAGAGGACCATCACATCGGGGTCGGTGCTGCCGAAGTAGCTCGCGCCCAGCTTGGCGACCAGCGTCGAGGACGCCTTGGGGTCCTCGAACCCGCCCTGCGCGAACTTGTCGAACACGCCCAGGCCCCACACCCCCGCGCCGGCGGTCAGCAGCAGGATCAGGACGAGGCCGGACCAGCGCCGTCGGTGGATGAGACGCCCCAGCCCGGCGAGCATGATCCTCCGCTTCAGCCGCGCCCGGCCAGCCGGCCCGCGCTGGCGGGCAGCTCCCCGTCCAGATACCTGCGCCGGGTCGCGGCGCGGGCGATCTTGCCGCTGGAGGTACGCGCCACCGAGCCCGGCTCCACCACCACGAAGTCCTGGACGCTCAACTCGTGCTCGACGGCCACCGCCGCCCGCACCGCCGACTCCACCTCCGCCAGATCCAGCCGCGCCAGCGGGACGCGGCGGTTGCGCTCGGCCACCAGCACCAGCCGCTCGGTGCCCTCGCCCGGCACCGCGAACGCGGCCACGTGGTCGGGCCGCACCGCCTGGTGCGCCTCCTGCACGGTCAGCTCGATGTCCTGCGGGTAGTGGTTGCGGCCGTCCACGATGATGAGGTCCTTCATCCGGCCCGTGACGTACAGCTCGTCCTCGTGGACCACGCCGTAGTCGCCGGTCCGCAACCACGGCCCGGCCGGGAGGACGCCCGCGTCGGCCAGTTCGGCGCCGAACACCTCCTGGCTGCGCTCGGTGTTGCGCCAGTAGCCGCGCGCGGTGTTGGGGCCGTGCACCCAGATCTCCCCGACCAGGCTGTCGGGCTGCTCGATCCGCGTCTCCGGATCGACGATCGCCACGTACTGCCCGACCGGACGCCCGCACGACACCAGCGGCCCGGACCGCTCGTCCCCCGCCGCGCACGCCCGCAGCAGGCCCCGCGCCAGCGCCTCGCGGTCCACCGTCACGATCTTCGGCGGGACGTCCTGCGCGGCGGCGGCCACGAACACCGTCGCCTCCGCCAGCCCGTACCCCGGCGCCTGCGCGCCGGGCCGCAGCCCGGCCGGCGCGAACGCGTCCGCGAACGCCGACAGCGTCGCCGGACGGATCGGCTCCGCCCCGTTCAGGCACGTCACCAGACCGCTCAGATCCAGCTCCGCCACCCGCTCCGGGACGGCCGTGGACGCCACGTACTCGTAGGCGAAGTTCGGCCCGGCCGTATAGACGTTCTTGTTCGGCCTTGACGCGATCAGCTCGACCCACCGCATCGGGTTCATGATGAACGAGACCGGATCGGTGTAGATCGCGTGATCGCCGCGCACCATCGGCAGCGCCATCGTCGCGATCAGCCCCATGTCGTGGAACAGCGGCAGCCAGCTCACCAGCTCCGGATGCGGCCCGTCCGGCGACCAGGCCGCCCAAAGCTGCGCCGCGTTCGCCGTGACGTTCCCGTGCGTGATCTCCACCCCGGCCGGGCGGCGGGTCGAACCCGAGGTGTACTGCAGGTACGCCAGATCGTCGAAGCCGATCGGCCCGCCCCGCCAGAACTCGGCCAGGCCCTCGTCGATCCCGTCCGCGAACATGATCTCCCGGGGCCGCGGCACGTCATGGTCGGCCAGGAACTTCTCCACATGCGGCAACGCGCCGCGGGACGTGACGATCAGCACGGGCTCGGCGTCGGTGTACGCGCCGATCAGCCGGTCGGCGTGCCCCGGCAGATCGGGGGAGAACAGCGGCACCGCCACCACCCGCGCGTACATCGCCCCGAGCATCGTCATCATGTACTCGAGGGTCTGCGGCAGCAGCAGCGCGACCCGTTCACCGGGCCCGGCCTTCTGCCGCAGCCGCGCCGCCGTGGCCCGGGCCCGCCGGTCCACTTCGGCCCAGGTCGCGGTGATCTCCGTCCCCGCGGGGTCCAGCGAGAAGTCGACGAAGGTGAAGGCGGGCGCGTCCGGCCGCTCCGCGGCCCAGCGGCCGACCCGCTCGATCAGCGGGGTACGGCCGGGGCCGCCGGGCTGGAGTTCGGGAAGCAGCGAGCCCAGTGCCATTGGTCCACTCCTGGCCTGAACGGTTCGACCGTGCAGCGTGAAGCTACCGGATGGTAGAACGCGAAGGCATCGGTCCAGACGCACATTCGGTCCGCGTCGCTTTATCACGACGGTGACAACCGGCCACGTCAGCGCTCTCGCGAAAGGCGCACCAGGGCCAAGCGGCGCCGCACCAGCAGGAGGCAGGTCAGCAGCCACAGCAGGGTGGCCTCGGTGACCAGCACAGCGGCGACCAGCGATGCCCAATTCCGTTGCTCGTCCTCCTGCAAGGACGGAGCGACCAGCTTCATGGCGCTGCCGCCCGTGGCCGGCCGCGACGCCACCGAAGGCGGAGGCACCAGCGAGGGCGCCGGCGGCAACGTCGGCGACACCGGCCCCAACGGCTCCTGCGGAGAGACGACCGGGAACTTCCCAGCAGGCGCCGCCCCATTCTCCAAACCCCCGCCTTGCACGGCCTTAGGCGGACCCCCACCTCCCTCGGGCCGCGGCGACTCGAAACCCTGCGGCCCCTGAGGAACCTGGGGCGGCTTACCAGCAAGCGGCGGCTTGACTACCGGCGAGTCAGGGACGTGCGGCGGGTTGGCACCGTGCGGCGCCTGAACAATATGCGGCGCCTTCGGCACGTACGGCGGCTTAGGAAGGTGGGGCGGCTTCGCAGCATGCGGCGGGTTGGCACCGTGCGGCGATTGAGCAATATGCGGCGGCTTCGGCGCGTACGGCGGTCCGACTGCATGCGGCACCTGAGGGAAGTGCGGTGGGTTAACTACATACGGCGGCTCAGGGATGTGCGGCGGCTTCGCCGCATGCCACGGGTTTGCACCGTGAGGCGCTCGAGGAATATGGGGCGGCTTCGCCACGTACGGCCACGCAGGTACGTCCGGCGGGTTAGCTCCATGCGGCACCTGAGCAACATGGGACGGCTTCGCCCCACGCGGCTCTTGAGGAATATGGGGCGGCTTCGGCCCACGCACCCCCTGAGACACCCGGAGCAGCTTCGCCACGTACGGCCACGCAGGAACGCGCGGCGGGTTAGCCCCATGCGGCGCCTGAACAACATGGGACGGCTTCGCCCCACGCGCCCCCTGAGAAACCTGAGGCGGCTTCGCTACGTACGGCCCCTCAGGAACGTGCGGCGCGTTAGCTCCATGCGGCACCTGAACAACATGGGACGGCTTCGCCCCACGCGGCCCTTGAGAAACCTGGGGCGGCTTCGCCACGTACGGCGGCGACTGAACAGCATGCGGCGTCTGAGGAGCTTGGGGCGGTCTGACCGCGTACGACGACTCAGGGACGTGCGGCTGCTTTGCAGCATGGGGTGGGGTCTGAGGCAGGTGGGGTGGTTCTAGGAGCTTTGATGGTGGGGCCACACCGCGTGGTGTCTTCGGTGCTGCGTGGGTCCACGGAACCGACATCGGCGGGCGCTGGGGACGGGGTGGCATCGCAGGTGGCTTGGGGGGCGACTCGAGCCTGGAAGGTCCGCCACGCGACTTCTGTCGGGGCTGGACCAGGAGGTGTGTTTTCTGAGGGACGTTGTCCGCGGCGAGGGTGGCCACGATGGCGGGGGGCCGTCGCGAGTGGGTGGCGACGTGGAGCGTGCGGGTTGCCCTGACGGTGCCCAAAGTGCAGCGCATGTCGGGACGGCACTGTGCCGGGCGGTGTTTCCAGATGACGGCGCCCTCGGGCGCCAAGCGCAGGGTGACACCTCTGGCCGCACCGCCCCTGGCGCGTATGCGGAAGGTGTAGGTGTGGGTTCCGCCTCGTTCTGTGGACGTGTATGAGGCCGACAGCCGTACCGGACCGCTGGCCAAGGCGGACGGGGCCGGGATGGTGAGGAGGGCCGTGCACGCCGCGGTGGCCCCGATGCGCTGGACGCTGCTCACGCGACCCCCCGTTGGCACTCGCTTCCCCTCTCACGGGGAACCGTCCGTAGGGAGTATTACCACTCGACCACGGAGCGTAATCATTGTGGTACGGCGGCGTCTTTCGCTAAGCGCGGGGCCTCGCTGAGTGAGCTTTCGTCAAGCGAAATCAAAACTCCGTAGAATGTGGGGATCGCGACGAGGGGAGGGGCCTGTGGCGGAGGCCGTACGGTCGCTGGAGCGTGCCTTCGAGCTGCTGGAGCATCTGGCGGACGCCGGGGGCGAGATGGCGCTCTCGGAGCTTACCGAGGTGTCCGGGTTGCCGATGCCGACCATCTACCGGCTGATGCGGACGCTGGTCAACCGCGGCTACGTCCGCCAGGAGCCGTCCAAGCGGTACGCGCTGGGCCCGCGGCTGATCAGGCTGGGCGAGAGTGCGGGCCGGCTGCTCGGGTCGTGGGCGCGTCCGGCGCTGACCCGGCTCGTGGACGAGGTGGGCGAGACCGCCAACATGGCGGTGCTGGAGGGCGACGAGGCGGTCTACGTCGCGCAGGTCCCGTCCCGGCATTCGATGCGGATGTTCACCGAGGTGGGACGGAGGGTGCGGCCCCACTGCACGGGCGTCGGCAAGGCGCTGCTGGCCCAGCTGCCCGAGGCGCGCGTCCGGCAGATCCTGGAGCGGACCGGGATGGAGCCGCAGACGCCCAAGACCTTCACCGATCCGGAGGCGCTGCTGGCCGAGCTGGGGCGGATCAGGGAGCGGGGCTACGCGGTGGACGACGAGGAGCAGGAGATCGGGGTCCGCTGCGTCGCCGTCCCGCTGCTCGGGGCGCCGATGCTGACCGCGTTGTCGGTGTCGGGGCCGTCGGCGCGGATGACCGGGGAGACGGTGAACGGTGTCGTGCCGGTCATGCGCGAGATCGCCGGGCGGTTCGCCGGTGAGCTGCGCCCCGCGGGCGACGGCGGTCCCGTCAGCCGATGACGTCGCCTGCGACGACGTCGGGACGGCCGCCGCGTTCCCACTTGACGTAGTCGCCCGCGGAGCGGACGAGGACGGTGGCCAGCCACAGGGCCACTCCGGTGTCGTCGGCGACGCCGAGCGGCACCAGGACGTCGGGGACGGCGTCCAGCGGCGACAGGATGTAGACCAGGCCCACCGCGAGCATGCCGAGCGTCTTGAACGACAGGCCCTTGTACTGCCCGCGCAGCGCCGACTTCAGCATGCGCGGGACGGCGCGCACGCGCTCGCCCATGCGCGGCGCGTCGGCCTCGAGGGTTTCGCTGTAGATGTTCCAGGCCTGCCCGGCGGCGGCAGCGCTACGCTTCCGGTCCACGGGTTCTCCTCTTCGAACGTTGAGGCGGACGCGCCCCCGCGACGCCCACGTTCATGTACGACGCAGCGGAGGCCCGGGTTGTTCCCTTCCACAAGGACCGAAATGCCTCGTTTGATGTCTTCGTAGTCGGTTGTCAGACTTCCTGCCTGCCCCGGGATGGTTCGTGCCCGACTCGCCTCGCGAGGGTCGCACGGTCTCACTTGGGTTACGACAGGTGAGGTCTTCATCACTCTCGTGGGCGAGCTGCGGGGATTCGGGCGCATTTTCAGCCGTCCCTTGAAAGCATGGGGAGGGAACCTCCGGGTCCACGGGGAGTGCGCCGGCTCTCTGAACCGACCGACGCCCGGAGCGGAGTACAGCCAGTGACGAGTTTCGGTCGGTCCACTTGTCCGGGGGAGCTGGGGGCTCATCCCTCCAGCAGCACAGACGAGTGCGATCCAGCACTATTGCCGAGCACAGCAGGAGCTGACCCAGAACATGAGCGGCGATCGCCCCACCCTGCCGGAAGCCGGAAGACCCGTCCACGGGACCGCCGCGGGCACCGCGTACCTCGCTCTCCCGCCCACCGCCGTCGACGCCCGCCCGTCCGGACCCACCCGTCTCATCCTCGCCTGGCCGGGCTTCGACCCGCCCCGCTCCGGGGCCGCGCTGGCCGCCGCGATGCCGCTGACCGGCGTGCCGACCTGGCGGGTCTACCTGGAGCTGTCGCCCGCGGACGGCGCGCCGCTTGAGGGCCTCGGCTCCGGCGCGCTGCTGGAGAGCCGGGGCATGGCGGCCTACGCGGCGGCGGTCGAGACCGCCGTCGACGGCCTGCCCGCCGTGCTCGCCGAGCTCCGCGCCGACCTCGGGCTCGAGGACGGGCCGGTCGGCCTGGCCGGGTTCTCGGTGGGCGCGTCGGTGGCGCTGCACGCGCTGGCCCGCGGCACCGTGCCGGTGAGCGCCGCCGCGCTGGTCACCCCCGTGCTGTCGCCCGCCCGCGCCGCCGCCTCGCTGGAGCGGCTCGCGGGCGGCGAGCGCGACTGGGACGACGCCGCGACCGCCGCCGCCGAACGCCTCGACCTCGCCCCGCGCGCCGCGGAGATCGCCGCCGGGGACGCCGCGGTGCTGCTGATCGCGGGCGCCAAGGACCGCGTGGTGTCGTCCCTGGAGATCACCGAGCTGCGCGACCGGCTCCGCGAGCACGGCCTCAACGCGGTCGAGGCCGCCACGTTCCGGATGGGCCACGCCATGGCGGCCCAGCCCGGCACCGACGCGCAGCCGCCGACCACCGAGGCGGTCCGGGTGGACGGGGTGCTCACCGACTGGTTCCGCGAGCGCGTGGCCGTGCTGACCGAGCCCGACGACGCCGGGGGGCCCGCGACCGAAGCGGTCGCGCCCGAGACTGGCACCCCCGCCGCGGACCTGGTGGAGGGCGTCCCGGTCGGACGGCCCCCCGAAGCGGTCACGCAGCCCGTGTACCGGCCGCCGGCCGGGTCCCTGACCGGCGGCCGCGAGCCGGGGTCCGAGACCGGCTTCGAGGCCGGGCTCGACGCCGGGCACGGCTTCCCGTCCGCGACCGGGGCCGGCGAGGGCCTGGCACCGGGTACGGGCATGGGCTTCGGTGCGGTCCGCAGCCCGATGGGCGAGCGGCCCGCGGGCCTGTCGCAGCCGCCGCCGACCGCGACCTCCTGGGCCGGCCGCGAGGGCACTGCGCCGGGCACGGCGCTGGTGCGCTTCGACGGATCCGCCCTGGAGGCCGCGGGGGGCGGCATGGGCCGCCGGAACTGACCCCGGACGCCCTGACGGCGGCTCAGGCGCGTTCGAGCACCTGGTAGCGGACCGGGATCACCCCGGCGCCGGTGCCGCGGACCTTCGTCATCGCCGCCTTGGACAGGTCCAGGCAGCGGCCGCCCGCGTACGGGCCCCGGTCGTTGATGCGGACGATGACCGAACGGCCGTTGTTCTTGTTGGTGACCCGCACCTTGGAGCCCAGCGGCAGCGTCTTGTGCGCGGCGGTGAGCGCGCCCGGGTCGAAGCGCTCGCCGCTGGCGGTCATCTGCCCCTGCCAGTAGTAGGAGGCCTTGCAGGAGCCGGACCTGACCACCTTGTACGAGGGCTTCTTCGGCTTCGCCTTCGCCTTGCGCTCCAACTTCGAGGACGCCGTGGCGGTCCGGCTCGGAGACGGCTCCGGGGTGGCCGTACGGTCGCCGTCCCGGCTGGCCCTGGACGGGACCGCCCGAGGCGGATCGGCCTGGGCCGCGGTGCCGTCCGGCGCGCCCTTCGTGGCGCCGGCGGAACCCGCGGAGCCGCCGGACGTGACCTCCGCGAGAGCCAATCCACCCGCCCCGAGCACGACCACGGCCGCGCCGGAGGCGACGAAGACGGAACGGTTGCGGATCTTGGGACGATGCTTTGCGGACTTACCCACAAAAAAGTCCTTTGGTCGGGGACAGGTCCCCGGACGCCCGGCGTTTGATCACCGCCGTCTCATTCGCACAGCGCGTCCGGGCGACGTCGTGTCCCCCGAACTCATGCGCCGCGCACGGGCCGGCCCACCGGGGAACAGTCCCGGGGCGCCCGTCGCCACGCCCCCGATAAGGGCGCCTTCCGCGTCATCGCGGTATTCGGCGTCCGGCCGGTGCGGCTTCCGGTCTCTTCACTTGAGCTCGAACATCGTCATATCGAAGCCGCACACAAGTCCCAGACCGTACGTCGAGTTCCAAGCGAACTCAGCAAATGTGCAGGAGTTTGTGGGGTTTGTCACCCCTATTTTTGCACTGCGGAGTTGATCGCGCACATTGGGTGATCATGCATGAAGATCGTCTTTACCGTCAAGCCGGTGTCGATCTCGGATCGATAAATCCAGCCGAAGTGATCATTTTCGGGAAATGCCGAAGGGGCGCCCCGCCGGATGCCGTGACATCCGCGGGACGCCCCTCGCGACGTCCTGACCTGCGAGCCCGCCGGCGGTGAGCCGGCGCCGGCGGGCCCGCCGCTCTGGGCTACCCGACCAGCGGCAGCCCCGGCGCGCCGCCGAGGATCCCGCCGGGCGCCGGCGGGACCGTCCCGGCGACCTGGCCCGGCATGCCGGTCACGGTGGTGGCGAGTTCATAGGGCAGCAGCCCGCCCGGCGCCGGGGCGTACGCGATCCGATGCGCGGGCCGGGGCTGGTTGCCCGCGTTGGCCGGACGCGGCGCGCCGGCGTGCGGCGCCTTCACCTCCGGCACCTTGGCCTGCGGCGCCTTCACCTTGGGAGACTTGGCCTTCGAGGTCTTGGCCTTCGGAGACTTGGCCTTCGGGCTCTTCGCCTTCGGAGACTTCGGCTTCGGCGGGCCCGCCGCGGGGCCGCCGCCGCCCTGCGGCGCACCGGCCGACGGGTCCTTGTGCGAGATGTCCGCCTTCGAGCCTCCCGACCCGGGCAGACCCGGGACACTGAACGCCTGCAGGCCCGGGATCTGCCCGAGCTGCGCGAGGCTGACCAGGTCGCCGAGCGACCGGATGGTGCGGTCGGTGAGCGACTCCTTCTCCTTCGGCTCGGGCCGCTTGCGGGCACCGGCACCGGTCACGTCCGCCCGAAGGTTGCCCGCGCAGCGGGCGACGCCGAAGTCGCGGGTGACCCCGGCCTGGTCGGTGATGCTGGCGCCGGTGACGGTGAGCGCGCCGGTGGCGTCGCGGACCTGCTTGTTCAGGGTGGCGGCGGGCCCCTTGGAGGCGAGCGGCACCCGGAAGTTGGCCGGCGGGGCGGTCGGCACCCGGGTCAGCGAGCCGGTCAGCGCGACCTCCGGGTCGATCTCGGTGACGCCGCGGACCACACCGTCCAGGCCCTTCTCGCAGCGCGCGGTCAGGCTCTTGAAGCGCAGGTCGCCGTGCGCGGTGCGGAGCGTGCCGGAGCCGAGCCGAGCCCTGGAGCCGCCGGGGTTGACCGAGGCCAGGCCGGGCTTGGCGTTGAGCACATCGTGCACGAGCGTCGCCGGGACCCGCACGAGCGGCTGGGCGGCGTCGGCCACCTGCCCGGGAAGGCTCCCGTTGACGGTCTTCTTGGAAAGGTCATTGGAGAGCTTGTCGACCGGACTCGCGTCGGCGGCGGCCGGAACGGCGGCGGTGAGCGCGGCGACCGCGATCGCGGCCGGCGCGATCACGGACACTCTCCGCAGATATGGCAGTGAACGGTTCATACTTCCCCCCGGGGATTTCCTGATGAGCTGCTGCGCGTCGTGCGGGGACGTTAGTACAGACCGGCGATGGGCACCGGGAATTGTGCAAGGAAATGGTGAACAGAAAGAACGATCTACGGAGGTGCACCGCAAATTACCGGCAGATGGCCGCATTTTCGGAACGAAAGAGGGACGCCCGGCCGGTCACCGCGACCGGCCGGGCGTCCCCGGCGGCGTCCGCCCCGCACGGCGGACGCCCAAGCCTCACTCCCGGCTCACCCCGGGCTCACCCGGACGCCTCGCCGAGCGCGATGGCCTCGCCGACCTCCTGCTTGCGCGCGGCCAGCTCGCGGGCGTACTTCTCCTCGTCGACCCGCTCCGCGATCTCCTCGTCCTGCCGCATGAGGGCCTCGAGGTCGGATTTGGCGTTGTCCAGCACGCCCATGTCGTCGTAGGCCGCCCGCACCTTGTCGCCCCACAGGCCGATATCGCGCACGCACGGAACGATCCGGCTGAACAGCAGCGACTGGTAGAGGGTGTACATCTCGGAGTTGTTGACGTACTCCATGCATTTGTCGACCGGCATGTCGAGCGTCTCGTAGATCTCGCGGCCCTTGAAACGGTCGCGCATCAGGTAGCAGCCCTCGACGACGAACTCCTCGCGTTCCGCCCGCTCCTTCTCGGTCAGCTCCGCGTAGTAGTCCTTGAGCGCCAGCCGGCCGAACGCGACGTGCCGCGCCTCGTCCTGCATGACGTACGCCAGCAGTTGCTTGACCAGCGGGTTGGTGGACATGTCGCGGTAGAGCCCGAACGCGGCCAGGGCCAGCCCCTCGATGAGCACCTGCATGCCGAGGTAGGGCAGGTCCCACCGGCTGTCCTCCAGCGACTCGGCGAGCAGCTTGGCCAGGTCCTGGTTGATCGGGTAGTACATCCCGATCTTCTCGTGCACGAACTTCGTGTAGAGCTCGACGTGCCGCGCCTCGTCCATGGTCTGGGTCGCGGCGTAGAACTTGGAGTCCAGGTCGGGCACCGACTGCACGATCCGGGCCGAGACGTTGAGCGCGCCCTGCTCGCCGTGCAGGAACTGGCTGAACAGCCAGGCGCCCTGGTGCCGGCCGAACTCCTCGCGCTCCTGCTCCGACATCCGGTCCCAGATCTCGGAGCCGAACAGCGGGTTGAAGCTCTCCGGCAGGCCGGCGACGTTGTTCCGGTCGACCTCCAGATCCCAGTCGATGCGCTTCTCCGCGTCCCACTGCTTGTCCTTGCCCTTCTGGTACAGGCTCAGCAGTCGGTCGCGGCCGCCGTCGTACTCCCAGGTGAAACGGGTGTCGCCGGCCATCGCGACGTTCCAGGTATCCCCTGGGACGGGGCTGGAGTAGAGGTGATGAGAACTCACGGGGGAAGCCTCCTCAACGATTCGGCGCCACGGTGCGCCGGGGGGTGCCGCACCGCCCACCGCTTTACATCCTTTCGTAACATGTAAAGACCCTTTTGGCCATACCCGAATGCGCACCGCGCCGCGCGCACGACCCGGACCGTACGATCGGACGATGCGACGTCCGCCCGCCGCCGCACTCGCCCTCGCCGCCCTCGCCCTCAGCGGCTGCACCGCGCTCCCAGGCGGGTCCGACGAACGGACCGAACGCGGTGCCGGCCGCGCCACAGCCCCGCCGCCGAGCGCACCCGCCGGACGCCGGACCGTCCCGAGCACGGGATGCCGCACGCCCGCACCCCCTTCCGCGACCGGACCGCTCACCTTCGGCGGCCGGTCGTACCTGCTGAAGCAGCCGAACGGCAACGGCCGCACGCCCGCCCCACTGATCCTCGACCTGCACGGGCTGCACTCCAACGCCTTCCAGCAAGCGGTCTACAGCCAGATGGCGAACGTCGGCTCCGCGCGCGGCTTCATCGTCGTCGAACCCGACAGCGCCCCCGGCCGGCAGGGCTGGAAGCTGCCCGGCATGCACGACGGCTCAGCTGACGTCGCCTACATGGGCCGGCTGCTCGACCACCTGGAGAGCACGCTGTGCGTCGACCGTTCGCGCGAGTTCGCCACCGGGTTCTCCAACGGAGCGGGCCTGTCGACCGCACTGGTCTGCGGCCTGAACGGACGGCTCGCGGGAGTCGCCCCGATCGCAGGCCTCAACCTGGCCAGGCCGTGTGCCGGCGCCCGTCCGACGACGATCGTGGCCTTCCACGGCACGGCCGACCGCATCATCCCGTACCAGGGCGGCGAGCCTTTCGGTGGAAACCGCGGCCAGATCCCGTTGTGGATGCGCCCAATCGACGGCGCCTTCGACCTGCCGCCCGTCACTGAGCTCGCCGCGCAGTGGGCGCGCGTCCTCGGCTGCGGGACGGGCAGCGTGCGCGCCGTACCCGGCGGCCGCGAGGTCACGCAGTTGAGCCACCCGGGTTGCAAGGGCGGCGTCCGGCTGGACCTCTACACCGTGGCAGGCGGCGGCCACACATGGCCGGGGACGCTTCCCCTCGGCCTGGGCCGCACCACCGCGCAAATCAACGCCACCACGACCATCCTGGACGCCTTCTCCCGCACACCCCCGTCCGCCACCCCGGTACCCAGCCGCGCAGCAGGCAGGGACTGAGCGGCGGCGCATCTCGCTGCTGCCGCCTCACTCCCCAATGCCCGCTAGCGCGACTGAAGCGCGTCCAGGGCGATGGCCTGGGCGATGACCAGGCGGCGGTCGAGATCCGGGTCCTTGATGTCGACGACGTACCGGTCGCGGAGGGAGAACTTCTTCCCCACCGAGAAGGCGGGCCGGTCGCCGGTGCGGAAGTCGAAGTGGTACGGCCACGCGAACGGCAGGCTGTCGACGTACGGGATGACGCCCCACACGCGCCGCACGACCGCCACGAACTTGTTGCGCTCGGTGCCGGTCGTCACCCGCCCGTCGGGCCGCTCCAGATGCCAGGTGGACGCGAGCAGGGAGCGCTTGAAGTCCTTGCGGAAGAGCCCGATGGGCCGCCCGCCCCCGTCGGTGACGTCGTAGGTCGCGGCGAGGTCGATCCGCTTGCGGGCCTTGAACCCGATGACGGGACGCGTCTTGGCGTCGTCGGCGTAAAGCGTGACCTGCTCCTTGAACGCCAGCCGCTTCTGCTGCGCGAACGCGACCAGTTCGCCCTCCGAGCCGCCGGGGTCCTCGGCTCGCACCTCGTACTGGTTGACCATCAGGCGCAGCCGCTGCCGGATCAGGAACCGGTTCTGTTCCTGGAGCCGTCCGTCGCCGCTCGTCGCGTCGTCCACCGTGTGCCCCCTCGTCAATCGTCGTGGATGTGCGCGGCGAGATACCCGTGCAGGAGCCGTTCAGCCTCCGCGAGGATCTCCGGATCGCCGTTCGGGTCGCGGCGGAAGGCCAGCTTGAGCACCGCGTCCCCGGCCTCCACCGAGATGGCCAGCGCCCGTGCCAGTTCAGGGGTGTCGGCGACGGCGAAGTTCTCCACGATCAGCTGCCGCAGCAGCCCGGCGACCACGGAGTTGTTGTCGCTGGCGGCGTCGAGCAGGTTGGTGTCGGCGACATCGCCGAAGCGCAGCTCGCGGAAGCCCGGAACGGTGCGGTGCATGTCGACGAAGATGTCGATGATGGCGCCGACCGTGTCCGTCCAGTCGGTGAAGCCGCCCTCGGCCAGCCGCCGCGCGATCCGCCGTCCGAACTCCTCCAGGTTGCGCAGCGCCAGCGCCTGCGCCACCGCCCGCTTGTCGGGGAAGAACTGGTAGACCGAGCCGATCGCGACCTCGGCGCGCTGCGCGATCCGGGTGGTGGTGAGCCCGTCGTAGCCGTTCTCGTCGAGGATCTCCGCGCACGCGTCGAGCATCCGCTGGACGCGTTCGGCGCTGCGGCGCTGGGCGGGGCGGCGGCGGAGCGGGGTGCGGATCTCGGTCACGCCCCCCATTGTCGCCTCTTCCGGGCCCGATACGGGACGATCGCCATCTCCGCCACCGCTGTCAATCTTCTGCCCGAACCGGCACCCGGACTGACTTCTGGTTATGAGCTTTCTTATAGTTAGCTCAGCACCGACGTCACGAAGGGACACCATGAGCCGGACCGCACTGATCACGGGAGCGGGCCGAGGAATCGGCGCCGCCACCGCGCGCGAACTCGCCCGCCGCGGCTTCCACACGATCGTCAACTACGTCCGCGACGCCGACTCCGCGGCCGCGGTGGTGAAGGACATCGAGGCCGCCGGCGGCACGGCCCGCGCCGTCCGGGCCGACGTGTGCGACCCCGTCCAGGTGGACGCCCTCCTCGACGCCTGCCCGCCCCTCGACGCGCTGGTCTGCAACGCCAACCAGCAGCCGCCGTTCGGACCGCTGGAGTCCATGACCTGGGAGATGTTCCACGGCAAGCTGCACGGCGAGCTGGCCGCCGCGTTCCATGTCAGCCGCCACGCGCTGGCCCAGATGCGCGAGCGCCGCGCCGGGACCATCGTGTACGTCTCCAGCGTCAGCGCCGCGCTCACCAGCCCCGGCGCCATCGCGCACTCGTCCGCCAAGGCGGCACTGGAGGCGTTCGCACGCCACGTGGCGCTGGAGGCGGCCCCGCACGGGATCACCGTCAACACGATCGCGCCCGCCGCGGTCGCCACCGAGGCCACCGCCGCGGTCCTCACACCCGAGCGGCGTGCCGCCATCGCCGGACGGTCCGTGCTGGGCCGTGTCCTCGAGCCCGAGGACGTCGCCAGGGCGATCGCCGCCGCGGTCGAGGGCGGACTCGACCGCGGCGGGCTCCAGGCCGTCACCGGGGCTCGGATCGCCGTCGACGGCGGCTACCTCCTCATGGCCGACTCGTCCTAGGGCCCTCAGGTCCCGCGCGAGCGCGCTACCTGGCCGGTGGGGCGACGCCGGAGGCGAGCCTCACCGGCCAGATCGCGAAGCGATGTCGCGCTCGCACCAAGCACGGTCAGGGTGCGAGCCGCCAGGCGAGCGCCCTGGGCCGGGATTGAAATAAACACAGCCCGCCAGGCGAGCGCCCTGGGCCGGGATTGAAATAAACACAGCCCGCCAGGCGAGCGCCCTGGGCCGGGATTGCAAAAAACACAGCCGTCAGTAGCCCAGCCGGTCGCGGAGGCCGTCGAGGATCTTCTGGGCGTTCTCCGGCGGCAGCGCCGCCACGGCGTCCACGACGGCCTCCGGGGGCAGCCCGGCCAGCACGCTCTGCGCGATCGCCGGCTGGGCGCCCGCCGGGGACTGCGCCGCCAGCGCCGCCACCGCGGCCTTGACCTGCTGGACGCTCGAATAGGTGTCGCGCACGATGTTCACGTGCCGCCACGTCGGGTTGCCGGCGGCGGAACCGCCCGGCGCCGGAGCGGTGTCGGTGTTCCACACGATGTCGCGGATCTTCTGCAGGTCCTCGTTGGACAGTGGCATGTCGTCCTCCTGGTAGTCCGGGCGCCCGAGGCCGGCGATCGCCGCTGAAGAGCGGACCCTGCGCAGGCACTGGTCGCTGGTGTTGCCCTCGATGGTCTGGAGCCGTCCGCCGCCGAGGACCTTCTCGACCACGCCCACGTGGTCGATGGCGCCGACGGAGTTGGACTCGCCCCAGTCGAAGAACACGATGTCGCCGGGACGGGCCTTGTCGACGTTGGCAGTGGTGCCGCTGTACCACTGGTCGATCTTCTGGAAGTCCTGTGCGTGCCAGACGGTGTAGGCGCGGTCGCCGGAGGGGAGCACGGCCTTGGCGTTGCCCGAGTGCCGCGCCCAGTAGGTGACCGCCATGTCGCACCAGGCGGCGCGCAGGAACTCGTCGCCGTGGCGGGAGGCGTATTCGCGCGTGATGGTGTTGGGACGCCCGGACATGCCCAGCGACTTGCGGGCCTCGGCGAGCATCCCGGCAGCGGAGGCCATCAGGCCGCCTCTCCCCGGAAGACGCCGTCGGCGTCAGGTTCGCCGTACAGCTCGCGCAGGATCTGTTCCTCGTCGGGCTCGGTGGCGCGATGCGCGTCCGGATTGCGGTCCACGTCGCGCTCGACCAGAGCGGCCTCGTTCTCGCTCATCTCTTCCACATCCCAGTTCGGAACCTCAATGTTCGGAATTCGATGCCGGCCTCCGATGCCGGACTTCACCCGGTCGCCCTTCGCGACTATCCGGCACGGCGCCGCGCATACCGGGGGGTACGGCTTACGCTCATCCGCCGTTCACCCACGAGTTCGGTCAGATACTCCACAACCGCAATAAATCGCCTTTCGACGCCATGCGGCGGCGGCCGACCGGCACATTGCCGATCGGCGCACCACACCCGGCCGGGGACGGCGGCGCCGGCGCAGCCGCCCCCCGGCCGGTCAGCGGTCCTGGCGGACGGTGATGCGGCCGGACACCGCGCGCGGCACCGGCCGGTCGCCGGGCGCGTCGCCCGCCGGGTACACCGCGATCGCGGCGTAAACGTGCTGCCCCTTGGTCAGCCCTTTACTCATCGACCCGGTGACGATCTGCACGCCCTGGGTCGCCGGGTGGTCGGCGTGGATCTCGTCCCAGCGGGCGGTGCTCTGCCCGTTCGCCCAGTCGTGCACCTCGTACCGGAGCTGGTACTCGTCGCCGGGCGCCAGACCCTCCACACGCACCGAGACGTTGAGGTCGGCCCACGAGGTCAGCGGCGCGACATAGCCGGGGAAGTTCCCGCCCCCGTGCGCGTTCGCCGGGTCGGCGTGCTCGGCGTCCCAGCTGAGGGCGACGAACTCGCCCCACCTCAGCTCCTGGGCCTGGGTCTTGCCGAGGCTGGTACGGAGCGGCATGTCATCCTCCTCGCCGGTCCCGAGGGCGAGCGCCCTCAGTTCGTTCAGGCTGTCGCGGTAGGCGTTGATGTCGCAGCGCCCGGAGATGCCCGGCACACTCGCGCTGCTGGAGAACTGCAGGACGCTGATCGGCTCGCCGCCGAAGGAGCTCCACCACGAGGCGGGGACCTTCTCGTACAGCGCCGAGGCCGAGCCGGTTCCCTCCACGTAGTGGCTCTGCCAGATCGTGTCGAAGAACGACAGGTCGGGCCGGCCCTGCTGCTCCCAGTACCAGCGGGGGAAGTAGCCGAACACCGGGTGGCCGCCGGTGCGGTCCTTGAACTCGGCGACCCAGGCGCGGGCTGTGGCCGCGTCGGCGCCGGACGCCTCGACGTCCAGCGCCACGGCCAGCCCGCTGACGTCACCCGCCTTGGACAGGAAGTAGCGCGCCTGTGCCGCGCCGCTGCCGCCGTGCAGGAAGTGGTAGGCGCCCGGCAGGAAGTCGTCGCCGAGCGCCAGCATCCCGGACCGGTTGTGGGCCCAGGTGGGATTGGTGTAGTCGGTGTCCTCGGTCACCTTGCTGAAGGCGAACCGGATCCCGGAGTCGTGCACCTTCGACCAGGACGGATTCCCCTGATATGAGGCCACGTCCACGCCGAAAAGCGGCATAGCGGTCCTCCCTTGTGTCGCGATGTCTTGGCGGGGCAGCCGCCACGATAGGGACCGCGACTGAGATCAGGGGGAGAAAAGGGAAAGGTCACACCTTCACGAGCATGGCGGGCTAACGGGAATGGCCAGTCCTACCTGGTCCGAAGGAATGTTTGGGAATCTTACGAAGGACGGGCCGACAGTCCGCTGCAGCCGCGCAGCGCCGTCCACCGCTTGGACTCGGCCGCCGCCGCGGCCCCGTTCAGGAGCCGGGGCAGGCCGCCGGAGATGCGGGCCGGCTTCCACTTGTCGGCCGTGACCTTGCCGTTCTGGACGCGCAGCACCAGCACGCCGGAGTTCGCGGTCGGGCCGCTGGCGGAGTAGAAGACGAAGTTGCCCAGCCCGTAGTGGACGTAGGTGCCGTGCATGTAGCCGCCGCCCTGCGGCACGTGCGCGTGCCCGCCGACGATCACGTCCGCGCCCGCCTCGGTGAGCCGCTGCGCCAGCTCCTTCTGCCGGGGCAGCGGGCACGTCGCCATCTCCTGCCCCCAGTGCAGGTGGACGATCACCACGTCGGAGCCCTTGCGCGCGTCCCGTACGGCCTGGACCATCCGCTCGACGTCCTTCGCCGAGGCCAGCCCGCCCTTGGTGTCGGTCGCCGTCCACGCCGGGATGAGGTGGTCGTCCAGCACCTGGGTGGCGCCGACGACGGCCAGCCGGTTGCCCTTCACGGTCGTCCGGTACGGCTTGTACGCCTCGGCGGCGTCCCGTCCGATGCCCACGGTCGGGAACCCGCTCGCCTTGATCGCCTTGAGCGAGTCGCGCAGCCCGGCCTCCATGTAGTCCATGCCGTGGTTGTTGGCCATGGACGCGACGTCGATCCCGGCCGCCTTCAGGGCCGCGAACGCCGACGGCGGCGCGCGGAAGGTGAACTCCTTGCCGGGCGCCTTCGTACCACCGGTCGTGATGGCGGTCTCCAGGTTGACCATGGCCAGGTCGGCGGCTTTGAGCGTGCGCGCGATCGGGCCGAGCGCGGTGGAGGGGGCGGCCAGCCGGGGCCGCAGGACGCCCTCGAAATGCACGTCACCGCCGAAAGCGAGGGTGATCGGCTGCTTGGCCGCGGGCGCGCCGGACCCGGCCACGGGTCCGCTCTTGATGGCGGGGGGCGTGCTCGCCCCGGTAGCGCCCTGGGCCTTCGGCGCGCCCGAGTCCCCGCCGCATCCCGCGGCGGCCACCGCCAGAAAGGCCGCTCCCCCGAGCGCCGTCGCCACGATGATGTTCCTGCGCATCCCGAGTCCCCCTCGTCATCGCTCGGGACAGCATCCCACGACGCGCCCGGCGGGGCCGCCCCCACCCGCGATCACCGTGCGTGAGCGTACCGGATCCACGTGAAACATCCGTGGCCGGTTCAGGACGGGCCCGGACGGACGTCGGCGCAGGTACGCAGCGATTCCCAGCGGGTCCGGGCATTCTGCGCCGCGGCCCCCGAAAGCGGCCGCGGCAGCCCGTTCGCGATCACAGCGGGTGCCCAGTCGGCCTTGCCGACCCGGCTCCGGCCGTCCCCTTCCGGCCGCGGGTCGAACGTCAGTGTGAGAACGCCGCTCTGCGCCGTACGCCCGGCCGAGTTGTAGAAGACGAAGTTGCCGAGCCCGTAATGGACGTAGGACTTCTTCAGGTAGCCACCGGCCTGGAGCACGTGCGCGTGGCTGCCGACGACGGCGTCCGCCCCCGCGTCCGCCAGCTGCGAGGCGAGCTGCCGCTGGACGGGCGTCGCACAGGAGTTCAGCTCCTGCCCCCAATGCAGGTTGACGATGACCACGTCCGCGTCCTTGCGCGCCGCCAGAACCGCCTGGACGAGCCGCGGCGCGTTCTTGGCCGAGGCGAGCCCCGCCTTGGCGTCGGTGGCGGTCCACGCCTGGACCAGGTTGTCGTCCAGCACCTGGGTGGCGCCGATGACCGCGACCTTGGCACCCTTCACCGTCGTCGTGTACGGCTTGTACGCCTCAGCGGCGTTGTTCCCGATCCCGACCAGCGGCATCCCGGCCTGGCGCCCGGCCGCCAGCGAGTCGCGCAGGCCGGTCTCGCCGAAGTCCATGCCGTGGTTGTTGGCCATCGTGGCCACGTCCACCCCGGCCGACTTGAGCGCGCGGAACGCGGTCGGCGGCGCCCGAAACGCGAACTGCTTGGGCGCCTGCGCGCCGCCCGCCGTGACCGCCGTCTCCAGGTTGACCATGGCCAGGTCGGCCCGCTTGAGCTGCTCGGCCACCGGCCCGAGCGCGGTGTCGGGTGCGGCGTCCAGCCGGGCCCGCAGCATCCCCTCGAAGTGCACGTCCCCGCCGAACGCGACGGTGAAGGGGGTCTTGGCGCCGGAGCCGCCCCCGCGGCCGTCCCCGCCCCCGTCCGCTCCGCCGCCGACGAGCAGAGTGACCGCGACGCCGCCGGCCAGCAGTGCCGTGCCGGTGACCAGCGCCAGCCCCGCCGCCAAGGCGGTCGACCGTCCCGTGCGACGGCGTCGCTCCCGCATCGCGGCCTCCCCCGGAGTCGATGACCGGTCTTGTACCGGTCGATGGCCGTTCGTCCGCTTGGATGCCGCCGATCACGGGGAAGTTCATGCCGCCCCCGGACACTCCGGTTCCGGCCAAACTGGAATCATTTGCTCTCTTGAATCATTCTGGTTTAGGCCGGTAGGTTGATCGCATGACCGCGTCCGGAACCCTGAACGCCGCCGATGAGCTGCGCGCGGCCGGCCTGCGGGTGACCGCCGCCAGGGTCGCGCTCCTGGAGACCGTCCGCGCCGGCGACCACCTCGGCGTCGAGGCGATCGCCGCCGGAGTGCGCGACCGCGTCGGCCACATCTCCCTCCAGGCGGTGTACGAGGCCCTCCACGCCCTGACCGCGGCCGGCCTGGTGCGCCGGATCGAGCCGGCGGGCGGCCCGGTCCGCTTCGAAGGCCGCGTCGGCGACGACCATCACCACCTCGCCTGCCGGAGCTGCGGAACGGTCGAGGACGTCGACCGCGTCATCGGTGAGGCGCCCTGCCTGGACGCGGCGAGCGCCACCGGCTTCATGGTCGACGTGGCCGAGGTCGTGTTCTGGGGCCTGTGCCCGGCCTGCCGCCCGGATCGAGGCTGACGGCGCTTGGCGCACCTTCGGAAAGCGCGCCATTATTAATACGGTCCCGGTCCCAAGGAGTGTCTCGATGGGCAGCCGTACGGCTTACCGCACGTGTCCCCTCTGTGAAGCCCTCTGCGGCCTGGAACTGACGCTCGACGACTCCGGTGCGGTGACCGGCGTGCGCGGCGACCGCGACGACCCGTTGAGCAAGGGATTCATCTGCCCCAAAGGCGCCACCCTGGGACGGCTCAACGGCGACCCTGACCGCCTGGACGCACCGCTGCTGCGCGACCCCGACGGAAGCCACGTCCCCGCCGCGGGCTGGGACGACGCGTTCACGGCCGTCCGGCGCGGCATCAGGCAGGTCGCGGAGCGGTACGGCAAAGACTCGGTCGCCGTGTACATCGGCAACCCCACCGCGCACTCCATCGCTGGGCCCCTCTACGTCGCGGCCATCATCAGGGGCCTCGGCACCCGCAACGTCTACAGCGCCAGCACCGCCGACCAGATGCCCAAGCACGTGAGCAGCGGCTACATGTTCGGCGACCCGCTGGCGATCCCCGTGCCCGACCTCGACCGCACCGACCACCTGCTGATGCTGGGCGCGAACCCGCTGGAGTCCAACGGCAGCCTGTGCTCGGCGCCCGACTTCCCCGGACGGCTCAAGGCCATCCGGGCGCGCGGCGGCAAGGTCACCGTCGTCGACCCGCGCCGCACCCGCACCGCCGCGCTCGCCGACGAGCACGTCTTCATCCGTCCGGGCACCGACGCGTACCTGCTGATGGCGCTGGTCCGCACGCTGTTCGCCGAGGAACTCGCCACCGAGCCCGCGCACCTGGCCGGCCGCATCCATGGTCTGGACGACCTGCGCGCCCTCGTCGTCGACTTCACACCCGAACGCGTCGCGCCCGTCACCGGCGTCCCCGCCCCCGTCATCCGCCGCATGGCACGCGAGCTCGCCGCCGCCGGCAGGGCCGCCGTCTACGGCCGCATCGGCACCTGCACCCAGGCGTACGGGACGCTCAACAGCTGGCTGGTGGACGTCCTCAACGTCATGACCGGGAACCTCGACCGGGAGGGCGGCGCGATGTTCCCCCGCCCCGCCCACACGGCCGTCTACCGCGCGCGGCGCCCGTTCACCACGGCCCGGTGGCGCAGCCGGGTCCGCGGCCTGCCCGAGGTCTTCGGCGAGCTGCCGGTCGCCACGCTGGCCGACGAGATCGAGACGCCGGGCGAAGGCCAGATCCGCGCGCTCATCACCATCGGCGGCAACCCCGTGCTGTCCACCCCGAACGGCACCCGGCTCGACCGGGCCCTGGACGGCCTGGAGTTCATGGTCAGCGTCGACCCGTACCTCAACGAGACCACCCGGCACGCCGACGTCGTGCTGCCGCCGCCCCGGCCCGTGCACACACCGCACTACGACCTGGCGCTGCTCGGCTTCGCCGTCCGCGACTACGTGCGCTACTCACCGCCCGCCGTGCCGCTGCCCGCCGGCCGTCCCGCCGAGTCGGACATCCTCGCCCAGCTGGTGGTGGCCGCCGCCGGACTGGACGACGACCCGGCCGCGCTCGACGAGATAGTCATCTTCGACACGCTGCACAAGGCCGTCAACGCACCCGGCTCCCCTGTGCACGGCCGCCGGCCCGAAGAACTGCGCAAGATGCTGAAGGACGGCGCGGCCACCAGAACCGAGCAGCGCCTCGACATGATGCTGCGGCTCGGCCCGTACGGCGACGGCTTCGGCGCCGACCCCGCCGGCCTCACCCTGACCCGCCTGCGCACCGAACACCCCCACGGGCTCGACCTGGGCGCCCTCAAACCGCGCCTGGACGAGGTGCTGTGCACCGCGTCCGGGCACATCGAGCTGTGCCCGCCGTCGTTCGCCGCCGACGCCGACCGGCTCCGCGCCGCACTCGACGGCGACCGCGACCGCGACCGCGACCCCGCCGCGATGCTGCTCATCGGCCGCCGCCACCTGCGCTCCAACAACAGCTGGCTGCACAACGTCCCCGAACTGGTGCGCGGATCCAACACCTGCACGCTGCAGCTCAACCCGTCCGACGCCGAACGCCTGGGCATCGGCGGCGGCGACGTCGTGCGGGTGGTGTCGCGCTCCGGCACGCTGGAAGCCGTCGCCGAGCCCACCGACACCGTGATGGCCGGAGTCGTGAGCCTGCCGCACGGCTGGGGCCACGACCTGTCCGGCACCCGGACCGAGGTGGCCCGGCAGCACGCGGGCGTCAACGTCAACGCCGTCACCGACGAACGCGAGATCGACCCCCTGTCGGGCACCGCCGTGTTCAACGGCGTCCCGGTGACGCTGCATTTATTCAACCCCGGCCCAGGGGGCTCGCCTGGCGGCTCGCCGCCTGACCGTGCTTGGTGCGAGCGCGACATCGCTTCGCGATCTGCCCAATGACGCTCGCCTTCGGCATCGCATCACCGGCCAGGTAGCGCGCTCGCGCGGTACCTGGGCCACGTCGAGACAGGCCCGCATAGGCTGGGGCCGACGCAGAGGGCTGCACCTGGCGGCGGATAGCAGGCGTCCGAAATGTGGGTTTAGGTCTCGCTACCTATAGGTAGGTATCCACCACTGTGGGTGCCCGGCGCCCGCCCTGAGACCGCACAAGACGTCCCCCGGGTGGCTACACGCCGACACGGGGGCTAGTGTCGCACCGAGCGTCCCATTACGGCCGTCCCCATCGACACAGGACGCGCACCCGAGGAGGGACATGAACCGAAGGGCGAGCAGGATCTTCCGGCGCGGTCCCCGGCCGCAGGCGCCAACGCACCCGGTGGATCTGGCCGAGAGCCTGGAGCACGCCCAGGGCCTGGATCGTGCCATCCGGACGATCTCGGCGACCGTCCAGCGGACGCTCCGCCCCGGCCCCGTCAAGGACGCGCTGCACGGCGTCCCGGTGGGCCATCCCGCCCACCCGCCGCTGACCGACCTGCCGATGGGCGCCTGGATCTCGGTCGCCGTCCTCGACCTGATCCCCGGCACCCAGCGGGCGTCCCAGGCCCTGGTCGCCGCGGGCCTGGCCGGGGCCGTGCCGACCGCGCTGACCGGCATCGCCGACTGGTCGGCCCTGCACCGCGAGCAGCAGCGGGTCGGCCTCGTGCACGCGATGAGCACCGCGGCCGCGAGCCTGCTCTACTCGGCGTCCTTCGTCGCCCGTTCCCGCGGCCGCGACGGCGCGGGCCGCGCCTTGGGCTACGCCGGCCTCACCGCCCTGCTCGCCGGCGGCTACCTCGGCGGCCACCTGGCCTTCCGGCAGGCCGCCGGCGCCAGCCACGCCGACCAGGTCGCGCACCTGGTCCCGCTGGGCTGGCACGACCTCTGCGAGGCCGCCGAGCTGCCCGACGGCTGGCCCGTCCTGCGCAGGCTCGGCTACATCAGCCTGTTCGTGCTGCGCCACGGCGAGGAGATCCACGTCCTCACCGACCGCTGCAGCCATCTCGCGGGCCCGCTCCACCAGGGCCGGATCGTCACCGACGACGACGCCGAACCGTGCGTGATCTGCCCGTGGCACGGCAGCACCTTCCGGGTACGGGACGGCTCGGTCGTGCACGGCCCCGCCACCGGCCGCCAGCCCTCGTTCGAGAGCCGCATCCTGGAAGACGGCACCGTCCAGGTCCGCCCCATAGCCTGACCCGCCGCTAGCCGGGTGGGAGGTGGGACGCGTCGCGGTGCCGGGGCTCGTCCGTGTAGCCCGACTCGTGCTCGTCGGAGATCGGGTGCTCGACCAGTGCCAGCACCCGGCTGGCCATGAACCGCGCGGTGCGCACGGGGGAACCGGTACGGGTGACCTCGCTGACCTCCACCACGCCGCGGCGATTGGTGATCTCGACCCGGCGGCCCGCCCGTGTCGCGCCGACCTCGTAGGTGCGGGTGCCCTCGCCCCCGGCGTCGATGACGATCTCGACCCTGTCGCCCTTCATCCGCATACCCCTTCGGGTCCTCGAACGTATATTCGAGTTATACCCCTCCAGAGCCTCTCCGAACCCCCCGGATCCCCTGGTCAGAACAGGAGTGTGTAGAGGGCGACGACGCCCACCAGGACGATGAACGCGCGCAGCGCCATGGGCGGGATCCGGCGCCCGACCCTGGCGCCGATCAGCCCGCCGATGGTCGCCCCGATCGCCACCAGCAGCACCGCGAGCCAGCTGATCCGGGTGTCGGAGAGCAGCCACATCCCGATGAACAGCACCGCGGCCGACCCGTTGACGATGGCCGCCAGCACGTTCTTGGCCGCGTTCACCCGCTGCAGCTCGTCGTCCAGGGCAATGCCCAGCAGCCCGATCAGCACGATGCCCTGCGCGGCCCCGAAGTAGCCGCCGTACACCCCGGCGAGCAGCACGCCCACCCACAGCCAGGGCCCGCCGTGCGGGTGGTGGTTCTCCCGGCGCGCCAGCAGCCACCGCTGCAGCCGCGGCTGGACGACCACCAGCACCAGCGAGAGCGCGATCAGCACGGGCACGATCACGTCGAACGCCCCGGACGGCAGGCCCAGCAGCAGCGCCCCGCCGACGAGCGCCCCGATCAGCGAGGCGCTGCCCAGGCGCAGCAGCCGGGGCTTCTGCCCTTTGAGCTCCTCGCGATAGCCGTAGGCGCCCGTCACCGAACCGGGCACCAGCCCGATGTTGTTGGACACGTTGGCGACGACCGGCGGGAAACCCAGCGCCAGCATCGTAGGGAAGGTGATCAGTGAGCCGGATCCGACGACCGTGTTGATGCCGCCCGCCGCGATCCCGGCCACGAGGATCGCGGCCGCGTCAAGCAGGTTCAAGTACGTCCCATCCACGCTCGGTCATTGGTCGACGGCGCAACGATCCTAGGCAACCGCGGTTCATGCCCCGACACCGGGCCCGAGACGGACGGAGCACGAATTCCTTCACCGGAAAGACGAATCCGGCCTTTTCGCCACCGAACCGATGTGACCATGATCTCAGCCATGGCCCCCTCCGACGCCGACACCCTGAGGGCAGCCCCCGCCCGCTCATCAGGAACGGACGAGGGCCGGACGCCCGCCGGAAGCAACCTAGAACATCGCGCGATGCCTGCCGACGTACCGGGGCCGCCGCCCCGCCACCACGCACGCCGCCGCGGACCCTGCCAGCAGGGCCGCGCCAACGACCATCGCGCTCACGAGCACGCTCATGCCCCCACCCCCTACGAGGTAGTGCAGCCGCGCACGCGCCCGTTGGCTGTCCCCTGTCCGTAGCGGGAATTCGGCCCACAACCGATCCTGCCGCACCGTCTCGCGCACGCACGCGTCGGCCGTGGGGCCGTAAACAGCCGTCTCCAGCCCGGCCACGCGTTCGCGGTCAGGCAGCGGGTATTGGAGTCGCGCGGTCCAGAACTCTCCTTGCTCGTCGTACTCCAATGGTTCCCACCGCCGCGACGCGGTGGCCGTAACCTTGTTGTCCATCGGGGCTCGACTCCTTTGCAGTCGGTTCCGTAGGCCCCGCGCGGCGCGTCCTCGTCGCGTGGGGCCGTCCTTGTCGTACCGACACGATACCCGGGCGACACCGAGTAGCACCGGGTAACCCGGCATTGCACGGGGGCACCCACCATGGGTGAGTGGAGTTCGATCTAGACCAGCCGCGCGCCGCGTATCTCATCATCGCCGACACCATTGAGGCTGAGATCCACGCGGGCAGGCTGCGTCCTGGCCAACGCGTCCCGTCCGCCCGCGAGATAGCCACCGAGGCGGGTGTCGGCATGCGGACCGCAGAGGCGGCTCTACGGCTGTTGCGCGAGAAAGGGCTGACGGTCGCGGTGGTGGGAAAGGCGACGTACGTCGCCGCGTCGAGGAGCGCTGCACAGGAGTCCGAGCAAAAGGAAAACGGGCCGGACGGCGATTAATTCAGCCGTCCAGCCCGTAGCTCTGCAATCGCGGGGCGCCAAGGGTCGGGCGGTGGCTGGCAGGCGCGGGGGCTGCTCCTGCGCTACGAGCTGGAGTTCGCGGCCACGACCACCATCACAACGGTCAGCGGGCGGCCCGCGCGTACCAGCGGCCGTTCTCACGTTCGACGCTGAGGGGAAGCCCGAAGCACTCGCTCAGCAGCTCGGGCGTGAACACCTCGTCGACCTTGCCCTGCGCGACGGCGCGGCCGCCGCGCAGCAGCAGCGCGTGGGTGAAGCCGTCCGGGACCTCCTCCACATGGTGCGTGACCACCGCCATCGTGGGGGCGGCCGGGTCGTCGGCCAGGCGGGCGAGGCGGGCGACCAGGTCTTCGCGGCCGCCGAGGTCGAGGCCGGCGGCGGGCTCGTCCAGCAGCAGCAGTTCCGGGTCGGGCATCAGCGCGCGGGCGATCTGGACGCGCTTGCGCTCGCCCTCCGACAGCGTGTCGAACCGCCGCCGGATGAGGTCGGCGCAGCCCAGCGCCTCCAGCAGCGCGACGGCGCGGCCGAGGTCGAGGGAGTCGTACTCCTCCTGCCAGCGGCCGAGGATGGCGTACGACGCGGTCAGCACCAGATCGATGACCGTCTCACCGGCCGGGACCTTCTCCGCGACGGCGGCGCTGGCGATGCCGATGCGCGGGCGCAGCTCGAAGACGTCCGTGCGGCCCAGCTCCTCGCCGAGGATCGCGGCCGAACCCTCCGTCGGATGCATCATGGCGGCGGCGACCTGCAGCAGCGTCGTCTTGCCCGCGCCGTTCGGGCCGACGATCACCCAACGCTCGTTCTCGTTCACCGTCCACGTGACCTCGCGCAGCAGGTCGGCGCCACCGCGCCTGACCCCCACGCCGCGAAGTCGCAGCACCTCACCGGTCATCGCGCGCCTTCGTCCCCAATCTCGCCTTGCCGGGTGATCCGTCCCCGGCGTTCTCAGGAGAGAACCTATGCGAACCTATGCGATTGCGAGCAGGGCGGCGAGGATCAGACGAAACCGCAGGTCACAACCGGGTGTGACCCCTTGAGCCGGATTCCGTGTCAACATCCTGTCACCTCATCGCGTTCATGCAGGTCAGGCGCGTGCAGGTTGACCGGCTGCACCGTCATCGGGATCGTCATCAGTGGCGAACGCCTCATCGATGACCCCTCGGGTGCGTCCGTCTTCCTGAGGGTACAGATGCCCGTAGGTGTCCGAAGTGATCGCGATGGAGGAGTGCCCCATCCGGTCACGAATGACCGTGAGATGCGTGCCTCCCGCGATCAGCAGCGACGCGTAGGTATGCCTCAGTACGTGGAAGGTCACCGAGGCAGCCAGACCGACAGCAGCCCGCGCCCGCACGAACGGCCTGCGCACATTGCCAGAGATCGCGGGAGTACCGTCGGGCCGAGTGAACACCAGCGCTGTCCGGTGCACCGTCTTGCCGTCCGCGTCAGGGACGTCCCGAACCACCGGCGGGAACGCTTCACGATGTGCCCGGAGCACCTCTGCGACCATGTCGGGCATCGGAACGACCCTCTTGGAACGCTTGCTCTTGACCGGCCCGAGCCGACGCTTTTGGGTCATCTGACGGTCTACGGTGACCGTGCGCGCTTCCAGGTCGATGCGGTCCCAGGTCAGCCCCATCACCTCGGAGATACGCAACCCGGTACCGGCTGCCAATGTCACCGCCGCCGACCACCGTTCAGGCATCTTGGCCGCCACCGCGCGAACCTGAGCCGCCGTCAGTACCTCCACCTCACGGTTCGGGAGTTCTGGCAGCGTGATGCCCACGCACGGCGTGGAGTGGATTATGCGGTCGAGTACCTGAGCGCTACGGAACAGGCCGACCGTCGTCCTGTACGCGCTGCGAATGGTGGTCGGAGCGAACCCGCGCCCCTCCAGGTCGTTGATCATTCTCTGAATGTCGCCACGGGTGACGGCCCGTACTTGACGGCCGCCAAGGGCCGGAACGATGTACAGCCGGACTCGCTTCTCATACTCCGCGTACGTCCCTGGCCGCTTCGCCTGAGCGGCCCGGAGCCACGTCTCCGAATACTCCTTGACCGAGATACGGCCAGCTTTCGCATCGATCACCATCCCCTCGTCACGCTGCCGCCGTACCTTGTTCCGGAACCGCACCGCAGCCGTATGCGTGGCGAACGTCTCCGAGGTCTGCTTTCCGTTCGCGTCCCGATAGGGCACCTTGAAGGAATACACGTCCTTCCCCGCTTGCTTGGAGGCCCGAGCGTTACGCACCTTGCGGATGCCGTCCCGCATTTCACCGTCCCGCCAATCCTGCTTTCCCATGAGGATCGAAATCCCTTCGTTGACGCCTGTTGACACCATTCTAAGGAGCCTGACCAGGAGAAACACGAATGCGACCACGACTTCACCGGCCACTAACAGCCAATCTTTTCCGCGAAAAAGGGTGGACGGTCAGGTTTCGGGGGTCCCGCCTTCCTTCCCCCGACCGCCCGCCCCGATAATCGAGCCGCATTCGCGGCCCTTTATTCTTTATGCGGCACGGCCGGCGGGGCCTGGGAAAGTTGTCGCAGGCCCCGCTCAGCCGATGAAACAGCCGTCAGTCCGCCGCTTTAGTCAGGCCATAGCCGCCGCACATCAGGCAGGCCATCCGGCGCGGCCCTGGCCTTCCGTCCGAGTCCAGTTCACGCAGGACCAGCAGTCGCCGCGGATGCACCCACTTGTAGCCGCGCCCGTCACAAGACACGCATCTCGCGTGTTCGCGTGTCCCGGTCAAGCAGCCTCATCTTCCGTGTGGTTCATTGCGCGGAGCGCCGCTCGAATTTCTGCCGGATCGAAACGCACTTGCTGTCCCACCTTGTAGTAGGGGAACAGTTCGCGGTAATGGTCGTACACCCATGATTTCGGTTTCCTGAGATAGTGCGCGAGTTCGGTGATGGTCCACAGCCGGTCGTTGGCGTTCACGCGCCTTCCCTTCGCTGCTCTTCGATGCGGCGGGCTGTGATAGCGCGCTGGCTGATGTGTCCGGCGAGGATTTCTTGGGCTTCGGTGTAGCCCTGTCCGGCGAATCGCCAGTGCGCCAGAACCTCGGTGGACTCCGGCCCCGGCAGCCCGTTCCGCTGACGCGATTCGGCCGTCTTGTGCTCGGCGCGGTCCTGGCGGAGGGTGCTCAGGGTGACCGAGTAGCGGCGGGATTTGGTGGCGAAGTGGCCCCGGAAACCCAGCATGTGCGCCCACGGCCGCAGCCGCAGTTCCTCCAGTTCCGGCCGCCCGCCCAGGTCCCAGCAGGTGCGGATCATTCGGCGAGCGTGCTCGGTGACTGGCAGCCGGTCCAGATCCAGGCCCCCGGCCGTCCCGACCCCGCCGCATCGCTTGCATACCGCCGGGCCGCGCGCCATGGTCACGGTCCCGACCCCCTTGCAGCGTCCGCACGAAAGGCGCCGGTCGATCGTTCCGGAGGACTCGGCGCCCTTGCTCGCGTACTTGGCGATGTATCCCGCGACCGCCTCATCCGACAGGCCACCCCCGTCCCCGCGCACAACGATCGCCCGGACGTCGATCTGGTCGCCCCAGGCCAAGACCCGCTGACCGTTTCCGGGATCAGGTGAGAGCACCTGGACGAGCCCGGCTGCCTCCGGGACCGCGTCGGCCAGCAATTGCGCCGTGGCCCAGCCCGGCGGGGGATCATCGTGCCCGCCCGGTCCATCCAGGCGGATCACCGCGTGAAAGTGCACCAGTCCGCGCCGCTGATACTCAGCCACCTTGGCGAACGACACCCGCACCAGCGCATCGAACCGGCGCCGTGACATGCCCGCCCGCCGCGCGAGCTGCCGCCGCAGCTCCAGGGTGAAGCGGTGCCACAGCCGCCCGGCGTGTGCCTGCCACAGCACCGCCCCCGCGTAGTCGTAGCAGTCCGGGCAGATCGGCTGCCCGACTCGGATATCAGCCCCGTCATGCCGGGCCCCGCAGCGCTCCGGCACCCCGTGACCGCACACCCCGCCGCCGCGCCGGGGACGGCACACCAGCGTCTTGCCGTTGCGTTCCCGCTGTGTGTGCACCGCTCCGAACGATGGCGCGGTGAGGGTGGCGAACACGCGGGGGTGCTCGCGCACTGCTTCGGGTACGCCCTTGCCGCCCGACAGGCCCGAGCGGATGAGGTGGAACACATCCCGCTGGTAGATGTGTGAGCAGGCCGGGCACACCGCCCCGCGCCGGTTTCCGCATGCCACCAGCAGATGCCCGGTCGGTTCGTCCGCCGTGCGGTAGATGTGCAGTACCTCGCCCGTGCCCGCATCGATCACCTGCGACTCGCCCACGAGTCGCACCGGGGCGCTGCACCCGCCCGTGGCCGCGACCTGCCGTGCCCACCGCTCGTATCCGGGCGCCGAGATCACCTCAGCCACCGCCCGCATCCATGCCGGGATCTCCGGCCGCCCGTGACTTTCTTCTTTCTTCTTCTCCTCGTGAGTCATCGCGCATCGCCTCCTCAGATGGCCGCCTAGACGTAGCACTACATGTCCTACATCTTTCCTCATGCTCGACACGTTACACGAGACGTGCTACATCTTGTAGGAACAAGTTGGCTTCAGAGGCGACTAATCGGCATCAGCCGAGGTCACGACCTTGAGGAAGGGCAGGCCATAGATGAGCGACAGCCCCGAGCAGACGGCCACCGAACACAGCCCCGCCGCCAAGCGCCCCCAGCCACGCCAGGACCAGGGCCAGGGACAGCGCGAGGACAAGGGCACCGCACGCTGGCGAGAGATCACCGACTTTTTGCGGTCCGACCTGCGTGACGGCCACTACCAACCGGGTCAGGCCCTGCCCGGCGAGACCGATTTGGCCAAGCTGTACGCCACCTCGCGGCCCACCGTCCGCAAGGCCATCGCCCAACTCACCGCCGAGGGACTCCTCAGTGCCTCCCACGGACGCGGCACCTTCGTGCGCCCACGCCCCGACCGCCGCCTCATCCTCACCGGCCAGGACGACGCGCATCTCGACCTGCTCAGCCCTGCCTACAACCTGCTTGCCTCAGGCTGGGAACCGGTCACCGTACCCAGCGACGCCGGACGCGCCGACCCAGCCGCCGCGCACGGCTTCCCGATGTTCAACTCCTGTGGCGTCGAGGAGGCCGAAATCCTCGGTGTCAGGCGCGGGCACCCGGTCATCTACCGGTACACCTTCTGGGAACACGCCTGGACCCGCGCCCGCATCTACATCGAGTCCAACATCCCCGCCGGATACCTCGGCACCGTCGGAGGCCAAGGAATCGACCGCCGCTTTGATCCAGACGTCGAGCCCGCCGACTACTTCCGGCACCTCTCCGACACGCGCGGCCCAATCCACTGGGTCACCACCGTGCACGCCACTATGCCCGCAGGCGATATGAACGAAGACCTCAACATGGAGCCCACCGGAACCCCCTTGCTCGCCATCCGCCGCATCATGCTCAGCGCCGATGACCGCCCCCTGGAATACACCCAGGTACTCGCCCCCGCCGACCGTTTCGAGGCCGCCAACGTCCACGACACCGCCAACACCGGCCTCGAAACCGGATACACCGCCCTCTCGCTGTGACCACAAGAGATCACCACATAGCACACAGTCACGATGGGCTCAGAGTTTCTTCACTGGTTCAAGGGCGCCGCTACGCGGCGCCGGGCGCGTGGCCGGGCCCGCCCACAGCAGGCCGCGCACTGTGGACGGCCGCCCGCGCTTTGCGCGTGCGGCCTTGGGGGCCGTTCGCAGCGCGGCGCCCGCCCACAGCCCCGGCAACGCCGTGGACGGCCTGCCACGGCCGCGCCCCACGGGGCCGGGCACCATCACTCTCAGCGCTCAGGTCGGAGCCATGCAGCGGTTTCGACCCGGGGCGCGCCCGAGCGCGGAAGGTGCCCCAGCTCGGCGCCGGCCGAACTCCCTCACGGTCGCCCCGCTGGGGTGGCCTACGACCATTCCACCGGCCCCGAGCCCACGTCATTCCGCAAGGCGTCTGAACGAAGGTGACCAGTTGCAGGGCTTCACAACGACGGCGCGGACCCCTCCTTGAAGGTCCCCGCGCCGCCCTTGCGAGTCTGAAGCTGATACTCCTAGAAATCGCTCCCCTTCCGGCCGTAGAAGCTGCCTTCCGACCTTGAGATTGGCCGTCCAGCAGTGCGGGGGTACGACGTCCGAGCCTCAACGGCACTTCCGGAGTTGATCTCACGGGCTGTGTGCCGACCCGGACGGCGCTTCCTGCCTCGCAGCCTCAGCCCGAGCCAGAGACCGCACATTCCACCCACCGAGACGCAGGCCACGCCGTAAATGACGGCCCACACGACGGACTCAATCAATGCGTCCGACGTGATCACAGGAGCGTGTTCCGGTAGGAGTGTTCACGTTCGGCCGCCTTGTACTCCGCGGCTCTCTCGTCTTCCTTGGCCGCCAGCTCCAGCAGCAGAGACTCAGACTCGGCCACGAGTGTCTGACTGAGGCCCGCCCGCTTCTCCGCGTCGGTCAGGACGTGCCGGGTGGAGCACGTCCACATGTAGCCATCGCCGATCTGGGTCAGATACGGCATCCCCCACCGGCCTTGAGGCTGGGGCGGTACGGGGAGCGGGTCTGTTGGCTCGATCCGCCCGACCGGGTCGTTTCTCGGAGTCATGTGTCACTCCCTTTGTCTGTGTTCTATGCCACAGACTGGACTCCGGCACGTACGCTGGCCACAGTTCCGAGTACTTCCGTGGAAGTCACGGAAGTGATCAAGAGATCGGCGGTTAACGCATGAGTCAGAAGGACGCAGCGGACCCACGATCGTCCATGTGGGGACTCATTGGCTTCTACCTGCGATTTCTCCGCACATCCAAGGGACTCAACGGACCCGACGTCGCCAAGATTGCTGGCTGTGCGCCGTCCACCATTTCCCGGATCGAGACCGGTGAGCAGAGGATGTCGGACAAGCACGCCGAGCGGATCGACAAGGCATGGAAGACGGGCGGCCTGTTCACCCTGTTGATCTACTACGCCCGCCGGGCCAGTGATCCCGCCTGGTTCAACTCGTTCACGAGCCAGGAACGGGAGGCAGACCGGATCAGGATGTTCGGAGGTCAGCACGTCCCTGGACTGCTCCAGACGCCCGAGTATGCGGAGGCCCTCCTGGCCGCTGGACGTGCGAAGGACAAGGAAGCCGCCCACCGGCGGCGCATGGCTCGGCAAGAGGTACTGACCAGGGCGAACCCGCCGGAACTCTGGGTGATCCTCGCCCAGCCCGTGCTTGAGTGGCCGGTCGGAGGGCACCATGTCCTGAAGGCGCAACTAGCCAGGTTGGTTGAACTTTCGGAACTTCCGCATGTGAGTATCCGTATAGTCCCGACCACGACGGGAGCCTACGAAGGGCTTGACGGACCGTTCATGATCCTCACAGGCAAGGAGGATGAAGTGGCGTTCGTCGAAGCGCCCAACGCAGGAAGGTTGGTCGCCGAGATGGAGGAGGTGAAGGACTTCGTGACCCGGTTCGACCGGATCGGGATGCTCGCCCTTCCCATCGGAGCATCCCGTGAGCTGATCAAGCAGATTATGGAGCAGATGCCGTGAGTTCCCCCGAATGGCGCAAGAGCAGCCGATCCACAGGCGGTACCGGCGGTGAGTGCGTCGAGTTGGCTCGCTTGGGCAAGAACGACGTTGGAATCCGGGACAGCAGGGCTCCAGAGACAGGGCATGTCACCCTGAAGCCCCGGGCCTTCGCGCTTCTTGTGAACCAGGTCAAGGTCGGTGAGCTGGACCTGTAAGACGCACCCACCAGACATCAGAGCCCCCGGCTTCTCGACGGGGGCTCTCTGTGTCCAACAGTGATCTGGGCTTCCTCATCTTCCGCTCCCTGACCCGCCCACCCGCCCGGACAGGCGCTCCAACGGGTCATCGGTCACACTGAAGGCATTCAGTCCAGCAGGGGGAGCCCATGAGCCAGGACGACCAGCAGGGGCGCGTGGACGAGCTGGCCACCGAGTGGAGCACTCCGCTACGTCGCACTGGTCATGTCCGCGTGCGGTTCGCCACCGAGAGCCAGCGCGATCTCTACCGCCGTGCCGGGCGCAAGGCCGGTCGGATCCTGGGGCGCCCTGTCCGGACTGTGGTCACCGGCGATCAGGTGCACGTGATGCTCGATGACTGGATGGACAATCCGCTAGAGCGTCAGGTTGAAGACCCGCGTACCCGCAAGGCGATCGATGCGGCGTTCGCCCACGCCGCCAACGAGCCCGAGCCTCCAATCGCGTCAGTGACCGAACTCCGTCCGCAGCGGCCTTGCGCCGATTGACGGCCCGGCCCTCCCCTACCTCGGCGGCTCACCCCAGGAGTGGATCTCCTTGCCGGGCAACGTCACCCTCACACTCCTGCGGCGCCTGCCCTGGAACCACACCACGCCCAGAGCGGGGGAACCGGTTGCCTTCCGCAGGTAGGCGTTCAAAGTGCGGGCGCATTGGTTCCCAACTAACCCCACCACCCAGCCCTTACATCCGTGCCGCTCCGCGACCAGTGCCCCAAACAGCGTGCGACCCTCACCGCGAACGCCACGCACCACCCCGCAGGCCGAACAGGATGCCCACGGCGAGGGTTGAGCGAGCGCACGGGCGGCCGGATGCGTCCTTGACCGGGGACCCCCAGCGGGCCGCACGACGGGCCGATGCGGGCAGCCCCACGGGCGCCCGTTCGCCGGGAGAGGCTACGCGACCCGCCGCCCCAATCAAGGCCGCATCCGCCCGCCCACCTGACGCCCTTGCGGCCCCTACCAACGGGCAGCGCCCCCGGTCGGACAGGGCGGACGTTTCAGCCGGTCACAGGCCCCATTCCGCATCATCAACGCGTCATCAACACGTCATCCGGAGGGGACCGAACGCCCCTTGCCGGGCCGGAACGGGCGCCAACCCCTCATCACGCTAAGACTCAAAAAATGCGGGTTGACCTGGGCGGACACCAGCACTCGGGAATATCCCGGAACAGGCAGGAACGCCCAGATCACCCACCGGTGAACCTATGCGATAGCGAGCACTTATGGTGGTCTGCATGTGCGCTGGGCTTCGACGGGACGCGACCGGCAACGACGCGGGCGACACGGCGACGGCTTTGGTCGCGTGGGGCAACGCGTGGCTGACCGGACACGTCGGTCTTGACGAGGGCGTGGACGCGGTCGAGAAGATCGCCGGCCCGCAGATCGTGAGCGGTGTCACGTTCGCGGTGGCCGGGTCCGGGGCCGCGCCGCCCGGCGAGGTGCAGCTCCGCAGCGGCCTGGGCGACCTGCGGGTGCACGGGCTGTCCGGACTGCGGCTGGCGCTGCCCGCGCCGGGCGATCCGCTCGGCCTGACCGGGCCGCCCGGCTTCAACCGGGCCGCCATCGACGCCGGGGCCGCGGTCATCGCGGTGCTGCCGGACCGCACGGTCGGGCTGGTGCCGGCCGAGGACCGCCGCGGCTCGTCCTACGTCGGGGTGCGCTGGGAGGCGCACGACACCGCGCCCGGCACCCCCGACGTCCCGGCGCTGCCCGACGCCGACCGGCAGCTGACGCTGGCGATGCGGGAGGCGACCGAGGTGCTGCTCACCGTGGACGACGTCGCCGGCGTGCCGCCCGAGATCACCGACACGCTGGCCGACCTGCGCGACCCCGACCGCGGCGACCATCCGCTCGCGCCCGGCTACCCGCAGCGCGCGCACCGGGTCGCCGCCCTCGCGGGACGGCTGGCGCTGGTCGTCGAGCTGGCCCGGAGCATGGACGACCAGGGACTGACCGCCGACCAGATGCGGCGGCGGGCGGAGGCGCTGCGGCTGCTCGACCGGGCCGTGCGGCGGGCCCGCGTCGCCGCGTGCAACAGCGCGTTCGACCCCGTCCCCTGAGCAGCGCCTGGCACCGCCCCGTTTGGATCGCTCCTTCCCGACCCGGCCGCGAACGCGAGTCGTGAAACGCGGAACGGGGCGCCCCCGCTCCGCCGGCCTCGGGGACCTTGCGGTCCCGTCGGCGCCGGATGCGAGGACGCCCCGTTCGTTACGTCGCGTCGGCCGGAAGTGTCAGCCGCGGACGACGATGGTGTTGCAGATCTTGTCGGCGAAGGTCTGCTTGCGCTCGTCCCACAGCGGCCAGAGGTAGCCGATGTAGCAGGCGAAGCTGTCCGCGGCGTGGGCGATCTTGCGCAGGAACGCCATGCCGAAGCCGACCGGCTGACCGGTCTGCGCGCTGACCAGGCGGATGCCCATCTGGCGCTTGCCGATCGTCTGCCCGGTGGTGCCCTCCTGGTAGATCAGCCACAGGCCGCCCGCGAAGGACACCAGACCGCCGACCAGCATGAGCAGGAGGCCGATCGCGGCGGCGCCGCCGCTGCCCGAGCCGATCAGCACGAGCACGAGGATGTACAGGAGGAAGAACGGCCCGGCGAAGATCAGACCGTCGATCAGGTAGGCGCCGACGCGCGAGCCCCACTCGGCGAGCTGGCCGGACGACCCGTAGTGGTGGTGGTGGACTTCCTGGTAGCCCGGCTGCGCCGGCTGCTGGCCGTAGCCCGGCTGCGCCGGGGGCTGCTGACCGTAACCGGGCTGCTGGCCGTAGCCCGGCTGCGCCGGCTGCTGGCCGTAACCCGGCTGAGCGGGCTGGCCGTAGCCCGGCTGCGCCGGGGGCTGCTGGCCATATCCGGGCTGCTGACCGTAGCCCGGCTGCTGACCGTACGGGTCGTAGGGGTTACCCACACTTGCTCCTTATTGATTGACCCTGTGGTTACTGTGACGCCCGCCGGACCCGGAGGGCTCCGCAAGTTTGACCGACGGAACTCGCGGCCTTCAAACCCGCAGGAGACCGAGCCGGACAAGCTGCCACAGCTCCGACCCCAAGAGGGCGGCGCCGAGCACCCACGCGCGGGTGTTCGGCCGGAGTGCCCACCACCGGTCTCCCAGCCCCAGCGGCGCGACCGCGAAGACGATCGCACCCGCGAAGGCCACCGGGTTCGCGAGCACGGCCTGGACCGGACGGCCCGAGCCGAGTTCGATGAACACGGTGGTCCCCCCGCACATGGGGCAGGGAATCCCGGTGAACGCCCTGAGGGGACAGAGCACGCCGGGGTCGTTGACACGATGGATCCATGCCGCGCCGATGGCCGCCGTGGCCATCGCCGCGACTCGCAGCACCACCCCGACAGGGCCGTGCCGCGCCGCGGTGAGGGTCCGGTCGACGAGACCGCCCAGCGCACCGCGTGGCGCGCCGGTGGCCGTCGCCCCGGGCACTCCCCCCAACGGATCCTCCGCCTCGATGACTTAGTCCGAGTGACCCGTATATCGGGTGCACCCCAAGGTGGGTCAAGTCTTGACGACGATCTGCGATCGGACCGTGACCTAGCGCGCGATCAACTCCACCTCTAGGGCAAGGGTAGGACAAAACACCACCAGGTGGGGCTGTCTTTATGGCCCCGCGGAGGCGGAGCCCAGGCCCGGGTGGCCGTGCGGGACGGGGCGCGCGGCGCTGTGCGGCGGGCGGGGCCGTGCTGGAAGGGTCCGGCGGTGAGGGCGTGCGAGCGTGGTGAAGATCTCGGAATGCCGTTGCCCGTCGCGGGCCGTCCCGGAAATGGGCGCCGCCGGATCATGGCCGGCGCGCGGGCGGGACGGGCGCGGAAAGCAGTCGGGGCCGGGGCGGGGATTCGTGCCGGGCCAGGCCGGGATCGAGGCCGGGCGGCGCGGATGAGGGCCGATCACCTGGCGGCGCGTACGCCGCCGAGCGCGTGCGGACGTGACCGTACAACGGGCGAACGGAACAGGCGGAACCGACGAAGCGGACGGAGCCCGGCGATCAGGTCTGGGTCTGCGCCGCCGCGCCGACGGTGACGGGCGGGACGGGCTCGGTGATGTGCCCGGCCTCGACCACGTCGGCGATCACGCCCGTGATGTTGTCCGGGCCGCCGCCCTCGCGGGCCAGCTCGATCAGCCGCTGCACCGCGCGCTGCGGATCGGCCTCGGCGACCAGCACCTCGTAGATCGTCTGCGCGTCCACGGGGCCGCTCAGCCCGTCCGAGCACAGCAGGTAGCGGTCGCCCAGCCGGGCCTCGCGCAGCCGCAGGTCGGGTTCGCGGTCCTCGCGGCCGTCCAGCACCCGGTACAGGACGTGCGACAGCCGCGACGCCTCGGCCGGGTCGGGGCCGGATCCGGCGCCCGACTGCTCGGCCTCGTGCTTGAGCAGCTCGTCCATGGTGTGGTCCTGGGTGATCTGGAACAGCTCGCCGTCACGCAGGAGGTAGCCGCGGGAGTCGCCGATGTGGGCGATCGCGACCGACGAACCGGCCCAGAGCATGGCGGTGAGCGTGGTGCCCATCCGGCTCAGGTCGGGGCGCTCCTCGCGGACGATGCGCAGCTTCTCGTTGGCCTCGCCGACGGCGCGTCCCAGGCACCCCGCCAGATCGTCGAACGGGGTGTCGGTGTCCAGCGAGCGCAGCGAGCCGATGACGGTGGAGCTGGCGACCTCGCCGCCCGCGTACCCGCCCATTCCGTCGGCGACCGCGATCAACCGCGCACCGGCATAACCCGAGTCCTCATTGTTCTCGCGGTTGCACCCGATGTCACTGCCTGCTGCGTATCTGATTGCTACGTTCATACCGATTTCGATGACGATCCTGTCAGAGGAGTTGTATCACTCGCCGGCCAGACCGTGGCGGACGGCGAACAGCGCCGCCTGCGTCCGGTCCTGCACTCCCAGTTTCATGAGCAGATTACTGACGTGGGTCTTCACGGTCTTCTCGGAGACCAGCAGGGCGCGGGCGATCTCCCGGTTGGACCTCCCCCGCGCGATCTGCACGAGCACCTCCTTCTCTCGTTCAGTCAGCACGGCCCGTTCTGCCGGCGCGGCCGGATCCGCCCGCACCATCGCCTCCGCCGCGTCCGGAGCGAAGAGGACATGCCCATCATGGACGGCCCTGATCGCCTGGACGAGCGCCTGCGGGTCGACATCCTTGTAGAGATACCCCGCCGCGCCCGCTTGTACGGCGGGCAGGACGTGTCCGCGTTCCGTCACGCTGGTGAGGACCAGGACCCGTGCCGTCACCCCACGAGCCCGCAGCTCCGTCAGCGCGGCCAAGCCGTCGGCGCCCGGCATCTTGAGGTCCATCAGCACGATATCGGGCCTGAGCGATTCGGCCAGCGACACGGCGGCCAGGCCGTCCTCCGCCTCGCCGACTACCTCAATGTCGTCCTGTATGCCCAGGAATGTCCGCAGGCCCTGCCGGACCACCGGATGGTCGTCGGCGATCAGCACCTTGATCACGGCGGCCTCCCCCGTGCGCTCGGCCGGAACCGCCCCAGCATGCCTCACAGCGGCACCTCCAGCCGTACGACCGTGCCGCACCCGGGCGCGGCGTCGATGGACAGGGCCGCGCCCACCGATTCGGCGCGGTCGCGCATGGACGCCAGGCCGAGCCCGCCGCCCTGCGACTCCGCCGCCGAGCCGTCGGCGGATCCGTTGACCGGCGGCTCGAATCCGGTGCCGTCGTCGGCGACCTCCAGCACCGCCGTTCCGCCCGTCGGCACCCCCGCCCGGACGCCCAGCCGGACCTCGACCGACCGGGCCGCGGCGTGCCGCAGCGCGTTGTGCAGCGCCTCCTGGGCGATCCGGAACAGCACCGCCTCCTGTTCCTCGGCCAGCGTGACGGCGTGGTCGGCGGTGAACCGCACCTCGGTCTCGTACGCGCGGTCGAGCACCTCCACGTGCTTGCGCAGCGAGGCGACGAGCCCGTCGGCCAGGTCGGCCGGGCGGAGCTCGAAGATCACGGCGCGCAGCTCGGCGAGGGCCTCGGCGGCGAGCCGTTCGACCTGCTCCAGCTCCCGCACCGCACGGGCGGGGTCGCGCTCGGCCAGCGCCGCCGCGGCCTGCGCGGTCAGCCGCAGCGAGAACAGCTTCTGCGCGACCGCGTCGTGCAGTTCCCGGGCGAGCCGGTTCCGCTCGGCCACCACGGTCAGCTCGCGGTTGTGCTCGTACAGCCGGGCGTTGGTCATGGCGATGGCGGCGTGCGCGGCGAAGAGCGTGAGCAGTTCCTGGTCCTCGGCGGTGAAGCCGCGCGGCCTGCCCTCGTGGCGGCGCCTGTTCGCCAGGAAGAGGATGCCGAGGACGTCCTCGCCGTCCCGGATCGGCACCCCGAGGAAGTCCTTCAGCACCGGATGCGCCACCGGCCAGCCCTCGAACTCCGGTTCGCGGCGGATGTCCTCCAGCCGCTTGGGGGCGTTGTCGCGCAGCATCGCGGCGAGCATGCCGTGCTGGCGGGGGAGCGGGCCGATGGCATCCCATTCCTCCTCGGAGACGCCCTCCACGACGAACTCGGCGAACGAGCCCTCCTCGTCCGGCACGCCCAGGGCGGCGTGGCGGGCGTCCAGCAGCCGCGCCGCGGCCCGCACGATCACCTGGAGGACCTCGTGCACCGAGAGGTGGCGGGTGACGGCGAGCACGGCGGAGCTGACCGCGCGCAGCGCGGCGTCGACCTCCCCGTCGGCGGCCGCGCCGCCGACGGAGGCCTCGTGCAGCCCGTGCCGGTCCATCCGGTGCCCCATCCCGCCGTTCCGGCCGACGGCGCGCGTCCACCCGGGGAATGCCCGGTACACGTCGTGACCAGAGTTCGTGATCGGTGTTCGTCATTCGTCGACGGGCGTGTCGCACCCATCTGAGAAAAACGTACTCCCCATACGGCGCCCACCGAATCAGCCTGGTGGCGTAGGTAATGCGCGGCGATGCCCTCCTACGGTCGGGGCCGCCCGCCAGACTCATCTCGCTCTGCCGGATTATTACCTTTTGCCGGGAATCATTTTGGGACTGCGCCGGAGGTCCTAGGACCAACGATCGAACGCACCCGGACCCGCTCGCCCGATGTGCCGCACCCCCGCGATTCCTAGCGTCGAAGGCATGACGGACATCGCAGACGACGCCGCCGTCGAGGGGGACGAGACCTGGGGCGGCTACGGGGCCACCAAGGCCGCGCTGGAGCAGCTGTCCCGCGTCCTGGCGGCCGAGGAGCCCGATCTCGGGGTCTGGTGGGCCGATCCGGGCGAGATGCGCACCGAGATGCTGCGCGCCGCCGGCGAGGACGTCGCCGCCGCCGCGCCGCCCGAAGAGGCCGCGGCGGCGCTGCACCGCCTGATCACCGGTCGCCGCCACCCCAGTGGCCGCTACCGGGCCGCCGATCTGGCGGACGAGCGATGAGCACCGCGACCGGCCCCGCGACACCCCCCACCGATCCCGCCTCGGAGGCATCGGAGCCCGTGCCAGAGGATCCGGCGGGGGTGCTCGGCCGCCGGTACCGCACCGCGACGCTCGGCGTCGTCCTGGTCGTCATGCTGATGGCCTTCGAGTCGATGGCGGTCACCACGGTCATGCCGGTGGTCGCCCGGGATCTGGACGGCCTGGCCCTGTACGCCTGGGGGTTCAGCGCGACGCTGATCGCGGGCGTCCCGGCGAACGTGCTGGCGGGCGGCTGGGTGGACCGTTCCGGTCCGACCCGGCCGATGCTGACCGGGCTGGCCGCGTTCGTGGCCGGGCTGGTGATCGCGGGTGTGGCCGCCGACATGTGGACCTTCGTGGCCGGACGGGCCGTTCAGGGGCTGGGCACAGGGATCGCGATGGTCGCCGTGTACGTGCTGATCGCCCGCGTCTACCCGGACCGGCTGCGCTCCCGGGTGTTCGCCGCGCTGTCGGCCGCCTGGGTGCTGCCGTCGCTGGTCGGCCCCGCGGTGGGCGGTGCGGCGGCCCAGCACCTGGGCTGGCGCTGGGTGTTCCTCGGCCTGGTCCCGCTGGTGGTCCCGCCGACGGTCATGCTGATCCCGGTGATGCGCGGCCTCCGCCGCTCCCGGCCGTCCGACGGCGCCGGGACGCGGGCGGGGCGGCGTTACCTGGGCGCGATCGCCGCCGCCGTGGGCGCCGCCGCGCTCCTGTACGGCCTCGACCACCCCGGCTGGGCGGTCGTCCCCCTGATCGCCGCGGGCCTGGCGGGGCTGGCCGCCGGGCTGCCGCCGCTGCTGCCCGCCGGGACGCTCCGGATGCGGCGCGGCCTGCCCAGCATCGTGCTGGTCAGGGGGCTGCTGTCGGGCGCGTTCCTCGGCATGGACGTGTTCATCCCGCTGGCGCTGACCTCGCTGCACGGCTTCAGCCCCACCAAGGCCGGGCTGGTCCTGACCGTCAGCGCGCTGGGCTGGACCGCGGCCTCGCAATTCCAGGGACGATCGAGCCGCCCCAGGGCGTTCTTCGTGCTGGTCGGCGCCGTGCTGCTCACCATGGGCATCGTCACCTCCACGCTCGTCCTGCAGGTCACGGGCTGGCCGTCCGCCCTCACCTGGACGATCGGCGGCGCCGGGATGGGCTTCGCGATCGGCAGCATCAGCGTTCTGCTACTGGACCTGTCGCCGGAGGAGGAGCAGGGCGCCAACTCCTCGGCGCTGCAGATCGCCGACACGCTCGGCGGGTCCCTGGTGGTCGGCGTCGCGGGGGCTCTGGTCACCGCGTTCGGCACCCACCGGCTCGCCCAGGCCCTGGGGGTGGCCGGGGCGCTCCTCGCAGCGATCGCCGTAGTCGGCATCATCGCGGCGCTCCGTTTGGAGGCTCGCGCAACCGGATTCGGCGCTCTTCGTACGCGCCTTGCACGGGGCGCACGCTCGGAAGGCTCATCATGAACGCCCCTGTCCCTCCTGGACACATCATCGATTTCACCCTCCCCAAGGCTCTGGAGGCCCACGAGCCCCCTGAAGCGCGTCCCGTCCAGTCCGGAGGTGGCCCGAAGGTCTTGCCGCTGCCAGAGGCGTCTGTGGGGCCTCGGCGCACGCGGGAGGATGTCAGGCTCCTGGTGGGACGGCGTAGCAGCGGAACAGTGAGCCATCACGCGTTCCGGGAACTGCCCGAACTGCTGCGCCCAGGGGACCTGCTCGTCGTCAACACCTCTGCCACGCTGCCCGCAGCCGTGCACCTGGACAAAATCGCCGTGCACTTCTCCACTCCCTCCCCAGAGGGGGACGATCGGGTGTGGCTGGTGGAGCTACGACTCCATACGGCAAAGGGCAGCGTCCCCTACCTCGGCGGCTCGCCCCAGGAGTGGATCCCCTTGCCGGGCAACGCCACCCTCACACTCTTGCGGCGCCAGACCGAACGGCTCTGGACGGCGCGGCTCTGCACCAGCGTCGTCCCGTACCTGCGCCGCTATGGCGTGCCCATCCGGTACGGATACGTGAACCGGAACTGGCCCGCTGCGGCGTACCAGACCGTCTTCGCCTACGACCAGAACGGCGACGCGGGAAGCGCGGAAATGCCCAGCGCCGCCCGTCCCTTCACCACCGACCTGGTGACCCGCCTGGTCTCACGAGGGGTGCTCATAGCGCCCATCACACTGCACACAGGAGTCGCCTCGCCTGAAGCCCACGAGCCCCCGTACGCCGAACGCTACGAAGTGCCGTCCACAACCGCCGCCCTAGTGGAACATGTGCGCGCCCGAGTCCCGAGGGGCCGCGTCATAGCCGTGGGCACCACCGCCGTACGGGCACTGGAAACCGCCGTTGACGCCGATGGTCACGTACAGGCGTCCAAGGGGTGGACCGAGCACATCGTGACCCCGCACCAGGACGGGAGAGTGCGAGTAGTGGACGGCCTTCTCACGGGCCTGCACGAGCCGAAGTCGTCCCACCTGATGATGCTCACCGCCATAGCGGGCCACGACCTTGTCAAGACCACCTACGAAGCCGCCTTGGCCGAACGTTACCTCTGGCACGAATTCGGAGATCTTAATCTCCTCGTTCCCTGACGGGCCCCTCACGCATACGCGCAGGCCATCGGCCGTACACGGAAACACCCCGCCGCAGGGGACTGCGCCGTCCGCATAGTGGACACGATGCGCAGTCCCTTGGCTCGGCCCGGTAGCGTTGTCAGAAGCATGGACGGGTCAGCACAGCGCACGCTGCTCATTACGCTCACCGGCCGCGACCGCCCCGGGGTGACATCGCGACTGTTCACGATGCTCTCGAAGTTCCCGCTCACGGTGGCGGACGTCGAGCAGGTCGTCATCCGCGGCCGGCTCGTCCTCGGCGTCCTGGTCACCTACTCCGAGGGCACCGACATCGGCCGGGTCTGGACCGCCGCGGAACGGGTGGCCACCGATCTCGACATGGAGATCGAGATGTCCACCGGCCGCGACAAGAGCATGCCGAGCCGCCGCGGCCGGCTGCACGTGACCGTCCTGGGCGCCCCGCTCCGCCCGGCCGCGATGGCCGGGATCGCGGGCCGGATCGCCGCCGGCGGCGCCAACATCGACCGCATCGAACGGCTCGCGCACTACCCCGTGACCTGCATCGAAATGGACGTCTCGGGCGCCGACCCGGAGGCGCTGCGGGCCGCGCTGGCGGTGGAGGCGGCCGAGCGGCAGGTCGATGTGGCCGTCCAGCAGAGCGGGCTGCACCGGCGCGCCAAGCGGCTGATCGTCATGGACGTCGACTCCACCCTCATCCAGGGCGAGGTCATCGAGCTGCTCGCCGGGCACGCCGGCTGCCTGGACGAGGTGGCCAAGGTCACCGAGGCCGCGATGCGCGGCGAACTGGACTTCGAGGGCTCGCTGCGGGAACGCGTCGCGCTGCTGGCCGGCCTGGACGCCGCCGCCATCGACGAGGTGCGCGGGCAGGTGCGGCTGGCCGCCGGCGCCCGCACGATGGTGCGCACCCTCAAGCGGCTCGACTACAAGTTCGCCATCGTCAGCGGCGGGTTCACCCAGGTCACCGACGTGCTGGTGAAGGACCTGGGGATCGACTACTCCGCGGCCAACACCCTGGAGATAGAGAACGGCAAGCTCACCGGGCGGATCGTCGGCCCGGTGATCGACCGGGCCGGGAAGGCCACCGCGCTGGAGCGGTTCGCCCGCGAGGCGGGGATCCCGATCAGCCAGACGGTCGCCATCGGCGATGGCGCCAACGACCTCGACATGCTCCAGGCGGCCGGGCTGGGCGTGGCCTACAACGCCAAGCCGGTGGTACGGCAGGCCGCGGACACCGCGGTCAACGTGCCCTACCTCGACACGATCCTGTTCCTGCTGGGCATCTCCCGGGACGAGATCGAAGCCGCCGACGCCGCCGACGCCGCCTCGTAAACCCCCGCGACCGCGAGAGGCCGGGCCCCCGCGGCCCGGCCGCGGTCCAGCGGCCCTGCCGCGCGCCCCGGACTATCGCGGACCCCCCGCACGGGTACATGCTGATCATCCGGACCGACAGAACACCAGGCCATGGGGGGCGATCAAGGGGTGCTGCGACGGGCGCGCGAAGCGTACGCCCGGGTAGAAGGGCGGACGACGCCCTTCTACGGGCTCGCGGCCGCCCTCGCGATGGCCCTGCCGCTGCTCGTCGGCACCCGCACCGGCCACGCCGCCCAGGGCGCGCTGATCGCGCTCGGCGCCTACCTGGTCGCGCTGCGCACCCCCGAGGGCCCCTACGGCGCCCGCGCCCGCAACCTCGCCAGCGCCGTGCTGGTGATCGCCGTCGGCGCGACCATCGGCGGCAACCTGAGCGGGCGCGACTGGATCTCGGTCATCGTGGTGCCGCCGATCGTCGCGCTCGGCAGCGCCGTCCCCTGGATCGGACCGACCGCAGGCCTCGCCGTGCTGCTGACGGCGATCCGCCCGCCCACCGGCGACGTCCTGTACGGCGGGTTCCTGGAACTGCTCGGCGGGCTGCTGACCACCGCGCTGCTACTGGCCCCCTGGCCGGCCCGCCGCCTCCGCCCGCTCCGCACGACGCTGGCCGAGGCCGCCGAGGCCGTCGCCGCCGCCCTGGACGCAGTCGCGGAGGACATCGGCACGCCCGACCCCGGCCCCCTGGAGGCCGTCGAGCTGACCGACCCCGGCCTCGCGTCGGTGGCCCGCAAACCCGACTGGGACGAACGCCGCCGCGCCGCCTCACAGGCCCTGACCGCGGCCCGCGCCACCTACGGCTTCTACCGTTCCGCCCGCGACCGCGAGGAGCCCACCCGCCCGGAACGGCTGATCGACGCCCTCGCCAGGATCATGCAGGAGACCGTCGCGCTGCGGGCGCTGGTCGAGGCCGCGCGCCGCCGCCCGCCGGACCGCGACTGGGAGCAGGAGGCCCGGATCGCGATCGCGGCGCTGGCCGCCCGGGTGCGGCTGGTCGCGGGCGCGATCGAGGCGACCGGCAAGGCGCCGCTGGGCACCCTGGAGTCCGCCGCGATCCGCCGGTTCGGACGGCAGAGCGAAATGATCAGGCGGGCCGGGCTGGCCGGCGACGAGGACCTGGTCGCCGTCGCGCTGATCGTGCAGATCCGGCGCTCGGTCGAACGGATCGCCGGCAGTGTCAACACCGCCCGGCGGCTCGCGGCCGGCGGCGTCCGGATCGGCTTCGGCCCGCCCCGCCCGCTGCTGGACGGCGCGGGCCCGACCGGCTCCTGGCAGCGGCTGAAGCGGGCCGTGCGATCCCGCTCCCCCGGATTCCGCGAGGTCGCCAGGGTCACGCTCATCGCGACGGTGGCCATGCTCGTGGCCACCGTGCTGGATCTGCCGCACGGCCAGTGGATGACGATCACCGCCATGTTCAGCCTGCGCGGCACCTACGGCCAGACGCTCGACCGGGTCGTCCAGCGGGTGGGCGGCACCGCCGTCGGATCGGTCATCGCTGCGCTGCTGCTCACCCTGGCCCCGGACCAGTCCGCCACCGCCATCATCATCTTCGTGTTCGGCCTGGTCAGCTTCACGCTGCGCGCGGTGAACTTCGCCTACTGGGAGCTGTTCAACACGGTGACGGCGCTGATGCTGCTGGGCTTCTCCACACAGTCGACCTGGGTGGACGCAGGCGAGCGCATCGGCCTCACCCTCGCGGGCGGGCTGCTGGCCTTCCTCGCCGTACGGCTGCTGTGGCCGACCGGCCATGTCGAACGGCTGCCGGTCCAGCTGGACCGGCTCCTGACCGTCCACGCCGACCTCGCGCGCTCGGTCACCGCCGTGGTGGAGGGCCAGGAGGAACGGGTCCCGCACGAGAAGCTGGTGGCCGCCGAACGGGCCGCCGAGTCGCTCACCGAGACCCGCACCCGGCTCGCCCACGAGCGCCTCCCCGACGACGAGCTGATCGCCCGTCTGGACGCCGCCGCCGACGCCGCCCACCGCGTCCGCGACCACCTCATCGCGATCGGCCGGATGACCCGCGAACAGGAGGTCGACGCCGGGCCGCTGCCGGAGATCCTGGAACGCCTGGCCGACCGTTTGGAAGAGGCGGCCGACACCTTGGACGAACCCGAACGCCTGGACGAGGCCCCCGCCGACGCCCCGTCCCCCGACGAACGGCTGGACGAGGAGTTCTCCAACCTGGACACCCACCTGTCGGCCCTGGCACGACGCCGCCGCGAAGAGGTCGAGCAAGGGGTGAGCGCCGACGAGTACACCCCGCTACGCCACGCCCTTCTCCAGTCCTCCGGCACGCGCTACGCCGTCCGCTCCCTACGCGCCGACACCGAAACCCTCATAGAGAACGCCCGGGCCACCCTGCCGCCAAGAACCGAACCCGAGCCCGTCTAGCTAGTGTCCCTTGGGGGTGTGGTAGGAGGCCAGGTCGCCCACGCCGGGTCGGATGTCGCTCCACTCCCCGGGGACATCGATCACGGCCAGCGCGCACGTCGGGAAGGTCTCCGGCGCGTCCCCGGTCAGGTCGTCCACGAACTGGTGCACCGACGGGTTGTGGCCGATGAGGAGGACCGTCCCGTTCTCGTCGCCGGCCTCCCGGACGAGGGTGAGCAGCGTGTCGGGGTCGTTGTCGTAGATCTGGGACTCGAACCGCACCTCATCCGTGGCCGGCGCGAGCCGCTCCAGCGTCTCCCGAGTCCGCACGGACGTCGAACACAGCACCAGGTCCGGTGTCAGGCCCTTGTGCCGCAACCACTTCCCGGCGGCCTTGGCATCGCGCCGCCCCCTGTCCGCGAGCGGACGGTCGATGTCGGCGAGCCCCAGCCCCGTGACGGCCTTGGCGTGGCGAAGAACGATGAGCGACGGCATGCCCGCCACCCTAGTCCGCCCCGCCGGACCCGCCGATCGGCAAACGAAGCCTTTGCGCGAACATCGCTCAGGGCGCGACCAAGGCCCCGATCCCCCACAGGATCAGCATGATCCCGAGCATTCCGCCCAGGATGATGGCAAAGCCCTTGGGCCCGGAAAGGGTGGACTTCCCGCCATCGCTCACAGCCATGTCTCCTACCCGCTCGAAGGGACGGTTCCTCGGATCAGCGTACGTCCGCCCCCGCCGAGCCCCGACACCGGTACTGGACATGCGGAAGGGGCCGGCGCGTCGCCGGCCCCTTCCAGTGAACGTCAGGCCTTGTTGGCCGAGGGCGCCTGACCCGAATCGGAGGACGCCTCGACGGCGCCCACGGACTCGGCCGGAGCGCCGGTCCGCGCGGCGGGCACCGCGTCGCCGGTGCCGCCCTTCACCGACGGCTCGGCGTCACCGCCGCCGAGCCCGCCGATCGGGTCGGCGCGCCGCTTGGAGACCACGATCGCGGCGACGACCACGCCCACCGCGGCCACGGTCACGCCGATCCGCAGCGGGACGTTCGCCGCGTACGTCACGACCGCGTCCGCGATCAGCAGCGCGACCAGGTTCATCACCTTGATCAGCGGGTTGATCGCGGGGCCTGCGGTGTCCTTGAACGGGTCGCCGACCGTGTCGCCGATCACCGTGGCCTCATGCGCCTCACTGCCCTTGCCGCCGAGGTTGCCCTCCTCGACGAGCTTCTTGGCGTTGTCCCAGGCGCCGCCGGAGTTGGACAGGAAGACCGCCATCAGCACCCCGGCCGCGATGGCCCCGCCGAGGAAGGCGCCCAGCGGCGCGTACCCCAGCGCGAAGCCGACCGCGATCGGGGTCATGATCGCCAGCAGGCCGGGCGTGGCCAGCTCGCGCTGCGCGTCCCGCGTGCAGATGTCGACGACCCGGTCGTAGTCGGGCTTCTCGGAGAAGTCCATGATCCCCGGCTTGGTGCGGAACTGCTCGCGCACCTCGACGACCACCCGGCCGGCCGCCCGGCCCACCGCCATGATCGCCAGCCCGGAGAACAGGAACACCACCGCGGCACCGACGATCAGCCCGATCAGCACGTTCGGGCTGTCGATCGACAGGCTGAAGGTGGCGAAGGTGCCGAGCGCGTCGCGGGCCTCGTTCGACGCGTCCGACAGCGCCGAGACGACCGTGGTGCGGAACGAGCCGAACAGCGCCGTCGCCGCCAGCACCGCCGTCGCGATCGCGATCCCCTTGGTGATCGCCTTGGTGGTGTTGCCGACCGCGTCCAGCCGCTCCAGCACCGCGGCGCCCTCGCCCTGCACGTCGCCCGACATCTCGGCGATGCCCTGGGCGTTGTCGGAGACCGGCCCGAAGGTGTCCATGGACACGATCACGCCGACCGTCGTGAGCAGACCGGTGCCGGCCATCGCCACCGCGAACAGCGCGACCGTGGTGTTGCCGAACCCGAGCAGGAACGCGCCGTACACCGCGCCGCCGATCACCAGCGCCGTGTAGACCGCCGACTCCAGGCCCAGCGAGATGCCCGAAAGGATCACCGTGGCCGGCCCGGTGCGGGCGCTGCCGGTGACCTCCTGCACGGGCTTGCGGTGGGTCTCGGTGAAGTAGCCGGTCAGCAGCTGGATCGCGCTGGCCAGCACGATCCCGATCAGCACCGCGCCGAACGCGACCACGCGCGGATCGGCGTCCAGGCCGCGGATCGCGTTGTCCGACACGCCGGTCAGCGCGCCGAACGACGAGGGCAGGTAGGCGAACGCCGCCACCGCCACCAGCACGGCGGAGATCGTCGCGGAGATGAAGAAGCCGCGGTTGATCGCCGACATCCCGGACCGGTCGCGGTCACGGGGCGCGACCGCGAAGATCCCGATCACCGCGGTGATCACACCGATCATCGGCACGATCAGCGGGAACACCAGACCCTCGGTACCGAACGCCGCGGTGCCCAGGATCAGCGCCGCGACCAGCATCACCGCGTACGACTCGAACAGGTCGGCCGCCATCCCGGCGCAGTCGCCCACGTTGTCGCCCACGTTGTCGGCGATGGTCGCGGCGTTGCGCGGGTCGTCCTCGGGGATGCCCTGCTCGACCTTGCCCACCAGGTCGGCGCCCACGTCCGCCGCCTTGGTGAAGATCCCGCCCCCGACCCGCATGAACATCGCCAGCAGCGCCGCGCCGAACCCGAAGCCCTCCAGCACCTTCGGCGCGTCCCCCTGGTAGGCCAGCACGACGACCGCCGCCCCGAACAGCCCCAGCCCCACGGTGAACATGCCGGCGACGCCGCCGGTTCGGAAGGCGATCCGCATCGCCCTCTTCTCGCCGCCCTCCTCGCGGGCCGCCGCGGCCACCCGGACGTTGCCGCGGACCGCCAGCCACATGCCGACGAACCCGGTGACCGCCGAGAACAGCGCGCCGACGATGAAGAACACCGAGCGCCCGATCCGTTCGCCGGTGGAGTCGGCGGGGAGCAGGAGCAGGACGAGCGGGATCAGGATCACGAAGATCGCGACCGTGCGGAACTGGCGTTGGAGATACGCGCTTGCGCCCTCTTGCACGGCCCGCGCGATGTTCTGCATCTTCTCGGTGCCCTGACCCGCGGCCAGTACCTCGCGTACCAGTCCGCCGGCGACGACCAGTGCCAACAGCGCGATCACGGCGACGACGACGACCAGTGAGAGGTCGCCGCCGCCGAGATCCACGTCTGCGCCGGCCGGGCTTGACAGGGAAAGCCCAGACATCCGTCCTCCTCGACAGGGGCGTTGCGATCTCGACCGTCTATGGACGATCTTTACCGCGTACCCACGCGGGTGGCGCTTTAGACGCCCGCACGGCAACGCGGGTTCGGGGAGTCTACGCAGGCAGACTGCGAAAGAGAAGACTTACCTTGCTTTAGTCGAGGAGTCAGGGAAGCGCAATCCCCGGTACGTCAGAATTTGCCCTAGAACCTGCCACCCATCGGATCACCGCAGGTGGCACCGGGTGCACCCCTCCGCGAATTCGATCTTGAAACTTGACCGCCCACACCACAGACGAGTCGCCCCTCCCTCACCACCCAGATACCTACCAACACAAATACCAATTACATTCGGACCAATATTCACCACCCTTTCAAGATCGTCGCAAAGAACATTCCATACCCCCCTCACCACTCCACCCCCACCCCCCGAAAACGAAGCGAGCACCCTCCAGGAGGCGCACAACAGAGCCACACCCACCTCAACCAGCACGACCAGCGCGGCGCAGCACCGGCCAGGCTCAGGCACCACCAAAGGCGGGCGGATCCGCCCCCAGCAGAACGAGGCACGAGCATCGCCGGACAAGACGCTGCCGCTGTCACGCACCACCAGAGCCAGGCGCCACCGGAGGCAAGCACCACCAAAGCCAAACACCACCGGGGTTGCGGACGCCGCCAGAGACAAGCACTGCCCGGGGTGGACGGCGTCGGGGGGAGGTGGCGTAGGGGGTGGGGGGTCAGGACGGCCCTGTCACGTCCTGCTCAGGTCCACGGGATGGGCCTGCCACGTCCCAACCCAGGTCCAGCGGCCGGGCCTCTCGGGGCGGAAAATGAGTTGCGGGACGGCTGGGCGGAATGTTTCGCTAGTAAGACATGGCAACCCACCATGTACCCGAGCCCCGGCCAGCCACGAACCTCGCTGACCACATCAGCCTCTACTGCGCGGCCTACGGCACGTCCGCTGAGGGACTTGACTCCCTCTACGAGGATCAGGCGCTCCTCGTGCCCCGTCCAGGCCACCCCGTCACCGGCACGGAACGCCTCGCGGCCCATCGCCACATGATCAGCATGGGGACGGCCCTGGAGGCGCAGGCTCGCCACACCTACGTTGTGGACGACATCGCGCTCCTGATCGTCGACTGGACGATGAAGGGCACCGCCCCCGACGGCCAAGACTTCCACTACCAAGGCACGGCGGCCGACGTGGCGCGCAAGGGCCAGGACGGCCGCTGGCGCTACGTCATAGACAACCCATTCGGCACAGCGGCCCTCTAGGCGGCTTAGGAACGTCCACGTCGAAGGGGGGAGGCTCCTAAGGCGTCTCCCCTCCCCGTGCAGTTTCTGCACTGGGCGCGTCACACGTCCGGCCGACGTCACGCTTGCAGGACGACGGGTACCGACCAACCCCACGCCGCTGAGTCGGGCCTGAACCACCCGCACGGCATCTGCCGGGGTTCGTGCATGCCCGATCGGCTTCTTGAGCCCCTGACGGCCTGTGAGACGCCAGAAGCGGAGCCCTCGGGCAACGGGACATAGCCCTTCAGGCGTTGTGGCGTAGCCCCCTGACGTCATGGCACGGGCGCACCATCCCGATCCTGGGTCAGACGCCGAACGGACCGCAGAAAAAGGCTCGCGGCCACCTCAGGGGTGGCCGCGAGCCTCATGTCGTCTTCAGTTCTCCCGGTCGGGGTCCGGGGTCCGGCGTCCGGTCAGGTGGACGGGGGGTTCCCTTCGGCCGGCCAGCTCATCCGGATCTGCATGCCCTTGGGGCCGGATGAGAAGTCCACGTCGTCGGCGAGGCTGGCGATCACGGCCAGGCCCAGCTCGGCGGTGTCATCGCCCCACATCCGTTCCATCACCTCGTCCGGCCCGCTCACCTCCGGCAGCCCGCTCACCTCGGGCGGCCCGCCCGTCTCCGCAAGGCCGCCTGCGGCGTCCTCGGCGGAAACGGCATCGCTGACCACGACCTCGAACCGGCCGTGCGCACTGCTCAACTCCAGCCGCACGGGCTCGTCCGGGCAGCGGCGGCGATGCGCCTCCACGGCCCTGGAGCACGCTTCGCCGACCGCCAGCCGCACCTCGTCCAGGAGGGCCTCGGCCACGCCGCTGCGGCGCGCCACCGCCGTGACGATCAGCCGGGCCGTCCGGACGTGCACCGGCAGCGCACTGAAAGAGAGTTCAACGGTCGCCATATTCCGCGGGCCGCTACTTGGCGCCCTTACGCTTCTCCTCGGCCTCCGCGATCGAGTCATGGATGCCGAAGACCTTGGTCAGTCCGGTGATACGGAAGATCTTGAGGATGCGCTCCTGGGTGCAGACGAGCTCCAGGGAGCCGTCGTGCGCGCGGACCCGCTTGAGCCCGCCCACCAGGACGCCAAGGCCGGTGGAGTCGAGGAACTCGACCTTCTCCATGTCAACGAGCAAGTGGAACTTGCCCTTGTTGACCAGATCGATGAGCTTCTCCCTAAGCTTCGGCGCCGTGTAGACGTCGATCTCGCCCTCCACGGTGATGACCGTGAGGCCATCTTCGGTGGTGCGGTCGTTCACCTTCAGGTCCACAGATCCTCCAGCGCCCTACAGCTCACTGTGCTATCGGAGCCGTCGTCCCCGCTGGACAACCGCCCGCGGTGACGCGACTCCGCCCGTGATTCAACCACGCTCCGGCGTCGCTTACGCAGATAATCGCCCACACAGGCGAAACTTCGCGCCATCCCGCTGACCTGCCGATCCGCTGGTCGGGGCGGGGGGTACGCAGCCGACGGCGCCGGGGCGTTCCACTTGTTCTGCCCATGCTGGCAGACTGAAAACCTGATGGCCGCCCAAAGATCTTCTTCTCCCCTGGACCGGCTGCTCGCCGATCCCACGCGCCGCGACAGGATCACTCATGTAGAGAGCGTTCCCGCACGTCAGGGGCGTCGTGCGGGGTGGCCCGCCTGGGCGCCCGAGCTGCTGGTGCAGCGGCTGGGCGCGGCCGGGATCGAGGCGCCCTGGACGCATCAGGCGGCCGCGGCCGAGCACGCCCACGACGGCCGTTCTGTGATCATTGCCACGGGCACGGCATCAGGGAAATCGCTGGCCTACCTGCTGCCGTCGGTCGCCGCGATCTATGAGGAGGACGAGCGCCGCGAGGGCACTGTGCTCTATCTCGCTCCGACGAAGGCTCTCGCAGCGGACCAGCTGCGTGCGCTACGGGCACTGCGGCTGACCCGTGTGCGCGCGGCGACGTACGACGGAGACACCCCGCGAGACGAGCGCGCCTGGGTGAGGCAGCACGCCAACTACGTCCTGACCAACCCCGACATGCTGCACCGCTCGATCCTGCCCAGCCATGCACGATGGACGTCTTTCCTACGGCGGCTGCGGTACGTCGTTATAGACGAGGCACACGGCTACAGGGGAGTGTTCGGCTCGCACGTGGCCCAGGTACTGCGCAGGCTCCGAAGGGTCTGCGCCCGTTACGGCGCCGAGCCCACCTTCATCCTTGCCTCGGCCACCACATCGGAACCAGCCGCCACCGCCTCACGCCTCACCGGCGTGGACGTGGTCGCGGTACATGACGACGCTTCACCGCGCGGCCCTGCGACGTTCGCGCTATGGGAGCCGCCCCTGACAGAGCTGCGCGGCGAGCGCGGGGCGCCCGTCCGCCGTACGGCGACGGCCGAAGCGGGTGATCTGCTCGCCGACCTTGTGGTGGAGGACGTGCAGACCTTGGCTTTCGTACGGTCCCGCCGCGGCGCCGAGTCGGTCGCCCTCGGCGCCAAGCGCGCGCTACACGAAGCCGCCCCCGAACTGGCCGGCCAGGTCGCGGCCTACCGGGCGGGCTACCTGCCCGAAGAACGACGTGCCCTGGAAGAATCCCTGCGTTCGCGCTCGATCATCGGCCTGGCCAGCACCAACGCCCTTGAGCTAGGAGTGGACGTCTCGGGCCTGGACGCCGTTGTCGTCTGCGGCTGGCCAGGGACACGCGCCTCCCTATGGCAGCAAGCAGGCCGGGCAGGCCGTTCGGGCCAGGCGGCACTCGCAGTCCTGGTCGCCAGGGACGACCCCCTCGACACCTTCCTCGTCCACCACCCGGAGGCCATTTTCGGCACGCCGGTAGAGGCGACCGTCCTCGACCCTGACAACCCCTACGTCCTCGAGCCCCACCTCTGTGCCGCGGCCTCCGAGATACCGCTCACCGAGGCCGACATAGAGCTGTTCGGCCCGTCCACAACGGACCTCCTGCCAGACCTCGTCCGCCGGGGCTTCCTCCGCCGCCGCCCCGCCGGCTGGTACTGGACGCGCCGCGACAAGGCCGCCGACCTCGCCGACATACGCGGCGCCGGTGGTACCCCCATCCAGGTCGTGGAGGCCACGACAGGCCGCCTGCTGGGCACCGTCGACGAAGCCTCGGCCCACACTCACGTCCACGAAGGGGCCGTCTACATCCACCAGGGCGAGTCGTACCTCGTCCAAACCCTGGACCTGGACGACTCCGTTGCCTTGGTCGAGTCCGCCGCCCCCGACTACTCGACCACCGCCCGCGACATCACCGACATCAGAATCGTCGAACAACTCCGCTCCACCGCCTGGGGCGAAGCAATGCTTTGCTACGGCACGGTCGAGGTGACCCGGCAGGTCGTCGCCTACCAGATGCGACGCCTCCAGACGGGCGAGATGCTGGGCGAGAAGCCCCTGGAACTGCCTCCCCGTACCCTCCGCACCCGAGCCGTATGGTGGACGCTCTCCGAAGAGCAGATCGAAGGGCTCGGCGACCTCGACCTGGCCGGCTCGGCCCACGCCGCCGAACACGCCTCAATCGGCTTGCTCCCCCTGTTCGCCACCTGCGACCGCTGGGACATCGGCGGGGTCTCTACGGCCGTCCACCCCGACACGGGCCTGCTCACCGTCTTCGTGTACGACGGCCATGAGGGAGGAGCAGGCTTCGCAGAACGCGGCTACGTCGACGCCGTCGAATGGCTCCGCGCCACTAGCGACGTCATCGCCGCCTGCGAATGCGAATCGGGCTGCCCGTCCTGTATCCAGTCCCCGAAGTGCGGTAACGGCAACGATCCTCTGGACAAGCAGGGCGCCCTGGTGCTCCTGGCCGAACTCCTCCACCAAGCCCCCGACCTCTAACTTGAGATCGCCTCGCAACGCACCGGGCACCTGGCGACGCAACCACGTCCACAACCGCCCCTGAGTTCTAGAGGCCGTCGCGACACCTGGCCTGTCGGGGAAGAGTCGACCCGCGCCGCTCACGACCAAACGTGATCAATACCTTCGCCTCATGGCGCAGGGGTGAGCAACTCGGCCGCGCTGCGACGCGCAGGTCGCGTGGTGCGCGAGCGGACCCGCCGTGTCGCGGGCGGGCATCCGCCCGCGACGTGGGCGTCAACCGCGGACGGAAGCTGGGCACGCGCCACGGCGATGCGTGGGACGGGCCAGCGGTCGGCCAGCACGAGGGCGGGCATCGACCTGAATCCGGCCGTGGTGGTCGCCGCCGACGGAACCGGCAGCGATTTGGCCGCCGAGGCTTCACCGTCGCCCCACCGCAGCGTGATCCGGCGGGTGACCGGCTGGATGGTCTGGCCGCCCGGGTGGTGGACCGCGTCCGCGCCGGCGGGCCCAGGTGCCCACTCGATGTCGCGGCTACCTGAAGAGCGACATCGCTCCGGCGCCGCTGCTCAACGAACGCTGGACGTCGCCACCGGACGCGCGAATTCCGCAAGCTGGGCAGCTCTACGGAAAGCCGGGCACGAACCCTCGTCATGTTCTCGGCGGTCGACAGCCGAACCAGGCCGCCGACTCCTCCCGATGCGAGGTGCGTTCCTGGACGACCTAGCTCGAAGACTGCAGAGGCGCGTTGCGGCGAGCCTGCGCCAGCTCACGCTGCAACTGCCGCTTCTCCAGCTCCAGCGTCTGCATCGACACCTCGTGCTCGTCCCGAAGCTCGCGCAGCTCGCGCCGGACCCCGATGGCCCGCTTGAAACCGAAGGTCGCGATGGTCATCCCCGCCATGAACACGATCGCCACGACCGCGCCGGCCATGAAGACCTGCCACTCGGACGTGATGCCGGGGACCTTGTCTCCGAAGGCGGTCAGCTCGACCGCTTCCGTGTTGTCCAGGACGACGGCCGCGCCGGTCACGATGGCGGCGACCGCGAGCACCAGCCCCAAGAAGATCATGCGGAGGGTCTCCTCTCCGAATCCTGGAGATCTTGGCTGGCAAGGGAGCCTAGACCCTCCCCGTTCAGAAAAACCACCCCATCCCCGAACAGCGCCCAGACGATCACGCAACGTTCACTCGGCACCGGGTCCGCGTCTCGATCGCACGGTCCTTGCCGATCTTGAACGTCCGCAGCGGAGTCCACGCGGTGGTGGTCTACTTGCGCCGGTGTCCCCATCGGCCCGCGTGGCGTTTGCGACCGCTTGCCGCCTCGCGCCGTGTACCGCCGCTGGGCTGTGCGATGCGGACGCTCACTCCGCTCGAGCCGCGCCCCAGCGTGGCAGGACGACGGTTGCCCCGCGGAGCGGCAGAGGCAGCGGTGTCGCCGCTCCGAGGTGCTCGGTGTGCGGTCGGTTTCGCCACCGCCGCCAGAGGTTCGGCCAGCTCACTGGTCTTGGCGACCGCCTCTGCCCGTGCGATCTGCTCGCGCGCCCTGCGGACCCGGGTACGGCCACTGCCACCCCGGGCCGTCCGGACCGCCTTCCCCCGAGTGCTCACCCCGGCCTGAGCCACGCGCAGGCGACGGGTCCACGTCCCCAAGTGCGCGGCGACGACCAGAAGTACCAAGGCAATGCCCACGCTCTTGCCCCACTGCAGGCTGTCGATCGCAGAGGCGTTCGCCGACTTGGGCGAGACCTGCTTGGCCACCTGCGGCGTCGGATAGGTGAAGCCGCGGGCGGCACCGTCCGGCTGTACTGAAGGCAGCGTGACGGGCGAGTCATTATTGAACGGCGTGAGCGGCGCGGTGCCATTCGCCGGAGGGGTGCCGGGGGCCGAGGCCGAGGGCGGCACCGAGCCCAGCGAACCCGAGGACGCGGCGCTCCCGACCGAAGCGCTGGTCGACGCGGTGCCCGAGAGGACTGAGCCGCCCACTCCGTCGGGACGCTTGGCGCGGACCTTGACCGGAACCGAGCCACGGGCTCCGGACGGGACGTTCAGGGTCACTTTGCAACTCGTCCCCGAGCACAGGGAACGGGCCGAGCCGCTCTTGGCCCCGGCGGAACTGGCGCTCACGGTGTACCCGGAGATGTCGTCCTCGAGGCCGAGGTTCCACCGCACAACGATCTTGCCGCCGGAAGACTTCGCCGAGACGCCGCCCGGCTGGGCCGGCGGGATCCGCACCGTGAAGGTGTTCGAGTCGTAGACGTGGCCGGTGATCCCGCCCTTCATGTACACGGTGTACCGGCCGTTGCGGCGCAGCGGGATGGGCGCGGACATGTCACCCGCGAAATTCCGCTTGGTCAGGAAAGTGTCACCCGACCCCGGAATGCTGGCGCGCAACTGCATGTCCACGGCGAAGTCGAAGTGAGCGCGAGCCGTCACCTCGGAACCGCTCTTGATCACGGCGCCGTTCTTGGGAGCGAGCACGGTCGTGGCCGCCGCCTCGGCGGGCACCGACGCACCGAGGACCGGGAAACCCATCGCAAGGGGTGCTGCCAGCACGAGTGCACCAGTCCTGCGAATCCTGGTCACGGCCTCAATCCCTTCATCGAACGACCCGCCGACCGTTCGCGCTCCCTGCCGCCCTGGTGCATCCACCGGGCTCGGAGGCGAGTGGCCGTTGAAGCCGCCGTGTCGAGTGGTACCTGTGCGCTTACGGCAGGGTAACGTACCACTTGGTAGCAAGAATCACAGGAATGTGACAAAGATAGGGCCGCTCGGGCTCACCGTTGTTCAGGACGCCTATTGACACACAGTTCAATGAGCTGCCGGACGTGAGGCTACGCCCTCCTGCTCGACCGGCCCGGCCCTGGCCCGTGAGACGACCTTCAGCCCGTCCGTCTCGAACGGCACTCGCAGAACCATCTCCACCGAGACCTCTGCGATCCGCCCGTGCAACGAGCACGCCGCCAGCCGTCCGCCCGAGTTCCTCACCACCCCTGCCGCCGCCCGGCAGGCCATCTCCCTCCCTTCCACCGCGCGTGCCGCGGCTCCGAGCGCCGCCAGATCCGCTGCGGCATCGGCCCGGTGCCTGGTCACCCGAGCCGACCCCAGGGTCATGGCCGCCACCGCGGCGACCCAGAGCAACGCCATGAACGCCACCACCCACACAGTTCCAGCCCCCCGATCACCCCGCCGCTGCACCAACCTCCCCTTCCACCTCGCCCGCCGCCCCGTAGCGCAACGCTTGTCCCCTAAATCAAGCCCTCGCGCCACACCAGGCCCCCGATCAATCAAGACCGCATCGCCACACCAAAACCGCCCGTCCAGACGCCCGGTACCGGCCTACTCCTGGGCCGCCGGCCAGGCCCGCGGCGGGCTCCCCCAGGCGTTGGCCGGCTCGGGGGTGACGCTGCTCGCGCGCCACACCAAGCCCCTTGGGCACATCAAGCCCCGTGCCACCTAGTTCCCCCCTATCAACAACTCGGGCTGCCGACGAGAGTTGGGACGGGTGCGTTGTCACCCGGCCTTGGTGGCGTCAATGAATCGCTGACCGCGACCGGGTACCGCTGTTCTCCTGAGCCTCGCGGGGTGCCGTGCACATTCGACCGGTGTCTCGGGTTCTACTCACCGACGCCGGGTTCCGTGACGGCCGTGGCGCGTGCACGAATCATGAGTGGGGGAAGCTCGGCACCCGCGGGTGCCTTGACCGGCACGACGATCTCGATTCGGGAAGTATGCGAATCTCGCCGCACCGACACGGACGCCCCTGCGGGCACAGAGCGGGCGACAAGAGCTCTCACCGCGTTCATGGACTCTCCTCGGGCCGCGGCCCGAGCACCGCTTCGCGCCGCGTCCGTACACGCGAGTTGCGTGGAAGCAGCGGTCACACCCCAGATGGACAACGCGGTCACGAGCACGAGCGCCGGCAGCGCCACGGCGATTTCCGCCGTAACCATTCCGTGCTGCCGCCGGCCTCGAGTACTCACGCGACGCTTTGCAAGGCGCTCTTGACAACGGTCATGAGCAGGCTCTTCACGTCCGAGCTTGTGATGACCTTCAGCAGCACACCGGCGAACGCCACCGCAGCCACCACTCCGACCGCGTACTCCGCCGTGGACATCCCGAGATCTCGGGCGTCGCTGCGCCACCGTCTCGCCATCGCCGTCCTGGCCAGTGGCCGCACCAGCATCCTCATGACTCGCATACGCACTCCTTTCGCCTGCGGGCATGGATCGCGCCCACATCAAGCCTCAACCTCCGACACGCTGAGCAACAGGCGAATGACGTTCTGTGGATAACCGTGAGGTACACCAACTCGATGCTGTGACCAGCGAGAACGCTTCGATAGGAGTTCCGGGTCGTCCGCCCCCGAATCCGCCGGATCGAAAACGCACGCACGGGCACGCAAATGGCGATCGCAGATACCGACCACCCAACACTGTTCGCTCCAGGCTGGGCGAGCGCGAACTGCCGACCGCGATACAGGAGGCCACCAGCTCTGAGGCGTGTCCGTGGATCACGTTCTGCTATGTGACGCTCACAACGAACAAGATCCACAAAGCACGTCCCAGTCCGACGCCCTCCGGCAAGTCGACGCGCCCTCTCAGTCGCCCGGATCCGGCCTGCACCTCGCAGCGTTGCCTGTGCTGCGGCACACCGAACGGGCCAACCGGCCCACTCGGAATCGCTTTCGCCATCGTCGGTGCGGCCTCGCTGGGCCTCCTGACCACATCACCGGCGTCAACCTCGCTCAGCGAGGGGCCACAGCGTTCAACGCGCCCGATCCGGACCCCGCGCATAGCGCAGACCGGTAGATGTGGCCCGTGACCGTCCTGCCGTTGGGGACATAAGCAAGCCTTATCAGCGCTGAGCCAACAAGCTCCTTAGGGCCGAGTAGTTGACGCTGGTCGGCGCTGGCCGACTCCCTCTTGGGGAGGCATGCTCTTCCATGGTCAGGGTGCGTGTGCGGCTCGCAGCGTTGGAGGTCTCCGGGCGGTGTTCACCGTGGCAGGAGGATCGTCGAGGCGATTCCGGCGATGGCAGGAACGACCCCCAGCAGGACGAAGGCCGGAAGGAAGCATGCGCCCAGTGGGGCCAACGCTTTGACGCCTGCGGAACGGGCACGCTTGGCAGCCGCCGTTCGCGCATTGCGTCGTTGGTCACGAGCAAGGCGAGCAAGCGGGGCGGCGGGTGCGGCACCGCTCTGGAGTGCTCGGACCGCAGTACGAGCGAGGGGCGCGAGCGTCCCGTCGTCTGCCAAGGCGAGCCAGGCCGCCGCAGGGTCCGCGCCCAGCCGGATTTGAGCGGCCACATGGTCCAGCTCATCGCCGAGCGGGCCGCCGACAGCCCCGGCGACAGCCTCCGCCGCTTGGCTCCAGGGTGTACCGCCACGCAGGCAAGCCGCGAGCAGGTCGACGGCGACGGGGAGATCCGCGGCCAGCCTCGATTGTCGTTTCTGTCGCTTCGCACGCTCTGCACGGGTGAACGATCGATAGACAGCCGCCCCGAGCAGAAGGCCGGCCGTGATTCCGATGAGCCCGCCAAGGAACACCGCACAGCTCACTCCGATCGTGACCGCCGCGATGCGACGACGGAGGCGCTCCCGTGCTGGACGAGATCGTGTGGGCTCGGCCGGGTGTGTCGGTGCTTCTCCCGCCCGTGGCAAGTGACGTCGGTTGGGGATCAAGGCGGAGCCGTGCTGAGTGCGGTCCGGACCTGTCGCTGCGCGCAAGGCCTTGGGGCGCTGATCTGGTGCGCCTCCACGCAATCTCGAAAGTCTGGGCGTTCGTGAACGCGATGGAGTGAGTTGGCGCCTCAACCTTCGGGTGGCGGGTGCGGTCGGACTGGCGAGAAGCAATCCGCAACCAGCCATGCACAACCCCGCCAGCATGATCAGCATGTTGGCCTCCAAAGAGCTTGTCAGTGGCGCGCGAGAGGCGTCATCGCAGTTGTTCTGCTCCCTCGGCCAGCCGGTGCGTCCACCAGAACCCGGTCAGGTTGAGCGCGATGCCGGTGAACAAACAGCCCAGGCCTGGGATGGTGCCGAGAAGAAACGACAGGGGGTTGGCACCCAGCACGGCCGCCATGCCGATGCCCACGAGCGGTAGTGCCGCCAGCAATCGCGCCGTCGCACGCGGGCCGGCGAGGTGTGCGGCGACCTCCTGGCGCTGGGTCTCCTCATCACGTAGCGCCATGGCCAATCCGTCGAGGACAGTGGCCAGCGTGCCGCCCCGCTCGGCGCCGATCCTCCAGCCCGCCGCCAACAATCGAAGCCCCTCGGCTCCGCGCTGGTCGGCCAGTTGCTCCAGGCGGTCGATTGGCGAGACCTCGTCAAGGTGGGCGGTGTTCGGCCCATCGGCGTGAGGCTGCCCTCTTGGATCAGTGAGAGCTTGCCGAAGAGCACTGAGAACACGCGCTGGCCCTCCTGAACAGTGCGCCCTCCTGTGAGGGCCGTCATTTCGCTGGGTGGCGGGGGTACCCAGCAACGCCATGGCGACGTGAGGATCCAGCAGGGCGGCTGTAATTCTGAATGCCTCGTCAGGTGACCTGCCGGCTGCCAGCTCGGATGCCATCCCGTCGCAGAGCTCGATGACCGCCTCACGCCAACGTTGCTCCCGCCGTCTTCGTTCACGAACGCCCTCGCACCGTGCCTTTGCGGCGTGAAGTAGCCGCTCGACACGGCTGGGCATGTGCTCGTGACGGAGTAAACGGCTCAAGCGCTGGCTTGCCTTGCCGGGCTTGTACACCGTCCACACGAGCACGGCTGCACAGCAAGCAGCCAGCACTGCTGTCCCCGACACGGCTCCCCTTCCCCGAAGTGACCGTCCTTGACGGCCCTGCGAGTTGACCCCAACCGCTGGCCGTCCGCCCGGTGAGAGGGCCCGCGAATGAGCACGCCAAACCCCGAGCGCGGTGGCGAAGCAGCGGGCACGTCCGCGTGCGATGCGGACACGTCCGAACGCGGCAGGCAAGTGCGCGGGAGCCTCATGCCGGGCACGCGCGATCGCGGCGGCGGATATGGGGAGTGAGATGTGGGCATGTCCGAGCGCGGTGGGCAGGCGGGGTTGAGTTTGGTGTGGGGATGTTTGGGGCAGGGCCGGGTCTTCATTCCGGGTTCCATAGGTGGTTCAGCCGGGCGGCCAGGGTGGTGGCGCCAGGGGCCAGGACTGCCTCGGCGGTTGAGGTGAACGAAACGGCCGGGACGACGCCGACCAGGCCGTTGGGGGCGCGGCGCAGTAGGCAGATCTCCGCGACTCGTCGTGTTCCGTTCGGAGGGGCGCGTACCAGGTGGACGACGATCTCCAGCGCGGCGGCGAGTTGGCTGTGGACGGCCTCGCGGCTGAGCCCCGCGGCGCATGCCAGGGCCTCCAAGCGCGCGGGTACGTCGGCGGCGGCGTTGGCGTGCAGTGTGCCGCAGCCTCCTTCGTGACCCGTGTTGAGAGCGTTCAGTAGAACTGTGACCTCAGGACCTCGCACCTCCCCCACGACGAGCCGGTCGGGACGCATTCGCAGGGCTTGGCGGACCAGGTCGTGCAGGGTGACACCGCCAGCGCCCTCCACATTGGGAGGACGGGCCTCCAGCCTTACGACATGAGGGTGGTCCGGTCTCAGCTCGGCGGAGTCCTCCACCATGACGAGCCGTTCGGCCGGGTCGGCCAGCGACAGCAGGCAGCTCAGGAGGGTCGTCTTGCCGGTACCTGTGCCGCCGGTGATGAGGAAGGGAGCCCTGGCCGCCACGAGGGCTGCGAGCAGCTCGGCGCCGGCGGGTGGGACTGTGCCGGCGGCCACCAGCTCGTCGAGCGTGAACGCGTGGCGGCGGGGGAGGCGAAGTGAGAGGCAGGTGCCGTTCGGGGCGATCGGCGGCAGTACGGCGTGCAGTCGGATGCCGCCGGGGAGGCGGGCGTCGGCGTAGGGCGAGGCGTCGTCGAGCCGACGGCCGGCGGCGGCGGTGAGCCGCTGGGCCAGCCGGCGCAGCGAAGCCTCGTCCGGGAACCGGGTCGTGGTACGGGTCAGGCCGGCCCCCGCATCGACCCAGACCTCGTCGGGGCCGTTGACGAGGACGTCGGTGACGTGGGGGGAGCGCAGCAGCGGCTCCAGCGGGCCGGCTCCGACGAACTCGGCCCGTAATTGGTCGGCCAGCTCGAGGACTTCCCGATCGCCCAGTAGTCGCTCTTCTGCGCGCACTGCGGTGGCCAGCCGTCCGGCGGTGGGCTCGGCTCTGGTGCTGGCCAGGCGGTCTCGTACGGCTTCTGAGAGGCGGTTCATGGTGCTGGTCTCCTGGTCAGGCGGCCTGGGCCTCTTGCTGCTGCGGCTCGATGCCGAGGGTGGTGAGGATGTCGACGCACAGATCGGCGAGAGAGCTGCCCCGCAGTGCGCGTACCAGATCGCCCGTCTCGACAGCCTTGGGGAGCCGGTGGTCGCGTTCCAGGACTCCTGCGAGGGGGAGGCCCAGGGACCGGGCGACGACCTCGGGGGTGACGTCACCGGGCGCCGGAGCGCGAACGATCACTCTCATGTCGGAGGAGGCGTCGCGAAGGGCGGCCACGAGCGAGTCGGCCGCCAGCGTCGCGCGGACCTCGGCCGGAACGACGACCAGGGTGGTGTCGGCGACGCGCAGCCCCGGCCGGCCCACCTCGCCCTGGTAGCGCGGAACGTCGATGATGACCAGGTCGAACGCGCGCACCCCGGCGTCGATCAGGGCGGGGGCCGCGTCGTCGGTGACGGTCGAGAGGGTGCCGCGTTCCGCCGAGAGCACGGAGAGGTCGCCCAGGCGGGGCAGGGCCTCGTAGAGGTTGGTGGCGCTGAGGCGGCCCGAGCGGGCGGCGAAGTCGGGCCAGCGCGCTCCCTGGTGCTCCTCGATGCCCACGACGAGGTCGATGCCGCCACCGTAGGGGTCGCCGTCGATGAGCAGCGTGCGCAGGCCGCTGCGGGCCGCGGTGACGCCGAGCGCCGCCGACAGGACGCTGGCGCCGACGCCGCCCGTGGCGCCCAGGACACAGACCAGGGTGCCCAGGCCCCTGGGCTCCGAAGCGGCGGCCATGGCGTCGATAATCCAGGACTCGTCGCCGGGGAGCCGGGCGACGTCCTGCGCGCCGAGCCGGACGGCCCTGCGGTAGACCTGCTCGGCGTCCTCGGGCCCGGTGACCACGACGACGCCTTGGCGCCGCTCCGGCGCCTCGGCGGCTATCGCTTCGGCTAGATCGTTCCCGACCAGGATGAGCGTGGGCCACTGCCAGCCCTGCCGGGCCTGCTCCGCGTCGTGGACGAGCTCGATATCGGTGTCGGCGGCGGCGGCCAGCCTCAGCAGGTCGTCGGTGAGTGAAGGGTCGCCGGTCGCGATCATCGCGGCGATGGTCATCAGTGCCTCCCTGGCGGGTCGGGGTGTCCACGATGCTCCGGGACGGGGCGGGGGTGGAACCCCTTCGAGGAACTGTGGATAACTCTGGGAGCAGCACGCCTACCAGGAAGAATATGAATTATGGGTGCTTTGCCAGATAGGTCGTCCTTTTGGGGATGGGAAAGGACGGCCTTCCAGTGGCCGGGCGGCTCATCGGGGCGCACCTTCGGGCTGGTTTCCCAGGCCCAGGTGCTGCACGGGCGGGCTGCCGAAGTCCTGGCGCGGGACGGGCGGTGGCTTTACTCGCTCTGATCTGCGCCTGCTTGCGCCGGGCTGGATCGCCGACGGGGGTCTGCCGGCGGGCGGCCCGGCAGTGGCTTGTTTCGCGGGGCAGAGGAGGCATCTGGGGTGGGTCGGGGGGCGGGGCCGCGTGGTGGGCGGGCCCGCCCCCCGACCGCCTCAGGAACAGGGCGACCCCCGCCGGGGGGGATAGCGGGGGTCGCCGAACGGTCCGGCTCCGGGGGGGTAGAGCCGGCCCGTTTCCCAAGAAAGTCTCGGGGGAGATCACACTAAGCCGGGCGCTAGTTTGATCTATAGGGGAGGCAAAGTGTCGCCTCCAGTCTAGGCAGATACAACATATGCTGCCCGATCGTCGAGACTTCCGTCGAGCGGCAAAGTGGTCCGACAGGTCACGTTTTTTCTCACCTGGTGGAGAAGGTCCCACTCCGGAGAGTGGGGCGACACCGCCGGTCCTTCGCCGCCCCCGCCGGGGATCCGGTGGGAAAGCCACGGGACGAGAGTGGGAGCGTACAGCAGATCTAAAGATCCTTCCGGCACGGCACGAGATCACCGACATAAAGAATCGATCACACTGCGTGATCGATTCGGCGATGTGCCAGAGAAGCCCTGATACCTCCTGAATGCTGCAACGTTCAGTGCGGAGGCCCCGGCTGCGCCGGGCGCGCGGCGGCCGGACGGTTCACGGGCCACCCCTTTGGGACTCTCACATTCTCCAAATAGGGGCTTGTCAGCAGGGCAAATAAGGCGTAGACAGGAGCTACGGACCAAGTGTCCGGGCACGGCAGCCGGGCACCCACGCGCGACCAGCCGCGGGAGGCGCGTCGCGGCGGGCTTGTCCCGCTTCGACGATTATGAGGTGCACGCTTGGTAACCCGGTGTGACGTGGTCGGCGACGGCGCCCCAGAGTGAGGGGCGCCGTTCGCTGTGCGGACGTCATATGCCCGGTCAGCCGCGTTGAAAGGCTTCGCAGATGGCCTGGGAGTCTCGGGCGGCGGCGGCGACCGCGTCCGCACAATGGCGGATCCAGTCGGCCACGCCCTCGGGAGTGCCGGTGATGTAGCCCCGCAAGGACTTGGCGTAACCGTCGGCCAGTTCGGCGTGGCCGATCTCTGGGGCCGTCAGGGACTTGGGGTCGAGGCCACGGGAGACCAGGGTGAGGCGTTCCGCGGCACGGGCGATGATGCCGTCTCCCCAGCCGAACGGGCGGAGGGTGAGGAGTTCGCCGTGCACGACGGCGGCGACCACCAGGGCGGGAGCTTTGGTAGGGCCGGTCAGCAGGCCACTGAGCATGTCCAGGCGGCCGGCGACCTCCGCAGGAACAGGCGGGGGCTGGAGGCCGAGGATTTCCCTGGTGGACTGCCCTTCGGAGCGTGGCCGGCCCAGTTCGGCGCTGTCGACGACGTCCGCAGCGGTCAGAACGTGGAGGCGGGCCAGCACTTGCCTGGGAGCCTGCCGCCAGGTCTCGACAAGGGCTCCCAGTTCTGCGGAGACCCGGAGTGCCCCGTGGACGATGGGGTCTGTGGGGCCTTCGGTGCTGCGGAGCTCGTCCAGGGTCACCGCGGCGCCCTCTAGGGCGGCTGAGGCGCGGGCCCCGCGCAATGCGGATTCGGTGGAGACCTCGGCGCTCCGCCGTCGCAGGATGCGATGTCCTAGGAGGCGATCCACCGCGGTACGGGCATCGGCCACCGCGTCAGCCACTCCAGGCAGATTCGCTACATGGGCCAGGGCATCGGCTTCGGTCACGGGCATGACCCTATGTGGTCGTCCCTAGGGCTCTGTTCGGACCCCCGTGCAGCGAATCGCTTCCGGATGGACGGGGTGGGAACGAGCCGCTGTGGTGGGCCATCACCTAGCATCCGATCCGGAGCCAGAAGCGCAGGGGCGTCCGAGGTGTGCGCGCGAGAAGACTTGTGGGGCGGCACCGTCCCTGGTGAAGTGGGCTTACCGGGCGCCTTCCTCTCGCAAGCAAGGAGTACGCGTTGAGCCAGAGTCAAGAAACACTGTCGAACCTGTTGCAGGAGACGCGGCGCTTCCCCCCTCCCGCCGAGCTCGCCGAGTCCGCGAACGTCCAGGCCGGCGCGTACGACGAGGCCGCGGCCGACCGGCTGGCCTTCTGGGCCCGCCAGGCGGAGCGGCTGACGTGGTCCAAGCCGTGGGCCGAAGTCCTGGACTGGAGCAACCCGCCGTTCGCGAAGTGGTTCGTGGGCGGCGAACTGAACGTCGCGTACAACTGCGTGGACAGGCACGTGGAGGCCGGTAAGGGCGCCAAGGTGGCCTTCCATTGGGAGGGCGAGCCCGGGGACAGCCGTACCCTCACCTACGCCGACCTGCAGCGGGAGGTGAACAAGGCGTCCAACGCCCTGCTGGAGCTGGGCGTGCGCAAGGGCGACCGGGTCGCCATCTACCTCCCGATGATCCCCGAACTGCCGATCTCGATGCTGGCGTGCGCGCGCATCGGCGCCACCCACTCGGTGGTGTTCGGCGGGTTCTCGGCGGACGCGCTCCGCACCCGCATCAACGACGCCGAGGCCAAGGTGGTCGTCACGTCGGACGGGGGCTTCCGGCGGGGCAAGCCGTCGGCGCTCAAGTCGATCGTGGACGAGGCGGTCGAGGGCACCCCGTCGATCGAGCATGTGCTGGTCGTCCGGCGCACGGGCGAGGAGGTCGCGGAGAACTCCCGGGACGTGTGGTGGAACGACATCGTCGAGCGGCAGAGCGAGGAGCACACCGCCGAGCCGCACGACGCGGAACACCCGCTGTACATCCTCTACACGTCCGGCACGACGGGTAAGCCCAAGGGCATCCTGCACACGACCGGGGGTTACCTGACGCAGGTGGCCTACACCCATCACGCGGTGTTCGACCTGAAGCCGGAGACGGACGTCTACTGGTGCTCGGCCGACATCGGCTGGGTGACGGGGCACTCGTACATCGTGTACGGGCCGCTGGCCAACGGCGCCACCAGCGTCATCTACGAGGGCACCCCGGACACCCCGCACAAGGGGCGTTGGTGGGAGACCATCCAGAAGTACAAGGTGACCCTCTTCTACACGGCGCCGACGGCCATCCGGACGTGCATGAAGTGGGGGGACGAGATCCCGGCGGAGTTCGACCTGTCGTCGCTGCGGGTGCTCGGCAGCGTCGGCGAGCCGATCAACCCGGAGGCCTACGTCTGGTACCGCGAGCACATCGGCGCCAACCGGACCCCGGTCGTGGACACCTGGTGGCAGACCGAGACCGGCGCCATCATGATCAGCCCGCTGCCGGGCGTGACCTCGGGCAAGCCGGGCGCGGCGATGACCCCGCTGCCGGGCGTGGTCGCGGACGTGGTGGACGACCAGGGCCGGTCGGTGCCGAACGGCGGCGGCGGGTTCCTGGTGGTCAAGGAGCCGTGGCCGGCGATGCTGCGCACCATCTGGGGCGATGACGAGCGGTTCGTCAAGACCTACTGGTCGCGGTTCGAGGGCTTGTACTTCGCCGGCGACGGGGCCAAGAAGGACGAGGACGGCGACTTCTGGCTGCTGGGCCGGGTGGACGACGTCATGCTGGTGTCGGGTCACAACATCTCGACCACGGAGGTCGAGTCGGCGCTGGTGTCGCACCCGAAAGTGGCCGAGGCCGCCGTGGTGGGCGCGACGGATCCGGTGACCGGGCAGGGCATCGTGGCGTTCGTGATCCCGCGGGGCGGCGCCGGCGGCGAGGTCGAGGGCGAGGAGTTCCTGAAGGAGCTGCGCGACCACGTGGCCAAGACGCTGGGGCCGATCGCCAAGCCCCGGCAGATCATGGTGGTTCCGGAGCTGCCGAAGACCCGGTCCGGGAAGATCATGCGTCGGCTGCTGCGGGACGTGGCCGAGAACCGCAGCATCGGGGACGTCACCACGCTGGCCGACAGCACGGTGATGGATCTGATCTCCGAGAAGCTCCCGAGCGCCAAGTCCGAGGACTGACGCGAGGCTGCCGACCGCTCGGCAGGCCCCTGTGGGACGACTGATGGTCTCCGTGGGTGGGCCGGTCGGTTGCTTCTGGGTGACCCCGGGGCGCGTTAGGCGCGACCCGGGGTCGCCGCGTTCCTGCGCGACCTTCTGCACGCCTTACGGCGTGCCTCGGGGGTGTCCGATGCGGCCCGCGGCGGAGCCCTCCAGGTAGGGTCTGACTATTGGTGTGCCGGGAAGTCTGGTCGGCAGTGAGTCGGGCCGTCCCGGGGCAGCGTGGACGGGTCGGCCAAGGGCCTTACCGCTTACCGCTGCCGCCCGGAGGTTCCATGCCGCGCCGTGTCGCCACCATCTGGCCGTTCCGTCCCACCGTCCGGTACAGCGGCCAGGTCGCTGAAGCGCTGCGGGCCGAGACGGTCGGCGGGGTGGTCATGCTCCTCGCCACCCTTGCCGCCTTGGTGTGGGCCAACAGCCCTTGGGTGGACGCGTACAAAGCCCTTCAGCACTACGAGTTCAGTCCCGAGTGGCTGCGTCTGGGGTCGATGGACCTCCAGCACTGGGCTTCGGGTGGATTGCTCGCCGTCTTCTTCTTCATCGCAGGGCTGGAGTTGCGCGAGGAACTCACCCATGGGGAGCTGCGCAACCCGCGTGACGCTGCGCTACCGGTCGTCGCAGCGATGGCAGGCGTGGCGCTCCCCGCGCTGATATTTCTGGCTGTGAGCGCGGGTGAGCCAGGGGCGCTCAAGGGGTGGGCCATTCCCACTGCCACCGACATCGCTTTCGCATTGGCGGTGTTGGCGGTGACCTTCTCGACTTGCCCGGCTCCCCTTCGCGCGTTCCTGCTGACCCTTGCGGTCGTGGACGACCTTATCGCCATTACGGTGATCGCGCTGTTCTACACCGAGCGGCTCGATCCGGCCCCCTTGCTGGGGGGTGTGTTGCTCATCGCCTTGTACGCGTTGCTGCAGGCCAAGGGGTTCAGGTCACCCTGGGTGTACGGGCCGTTGGCGCTGCTGGCGTGGTTCTTCGTGCACAAGAGCGGGATTCACGCCACCGTCGCTGGAGTAGCCCTCGGCATGCTCACATCGTCTAAGGAAAACAGCGACGAACGGCCGACGAACGCGGAACGGACCGATCACGTACTGCGTCCCTTCTCCGCAGGGGTCTGCGTTCCCGTTTTCGCGTTCCTCTCCGCGGGTGTCACGCTGAACGGGTCCGCGCTGGGAGGGGTGTTCACAGACAGGGTGGCCCTGGGTGTGATCGCAGGGTTGTTGATCGGTAAGTTCGTGGGCGTCTTCGGCGGGGCCTGGCTTGCCGTGCGAGCCGGCCTGGCCACGCTGGGGAACGAACTGCGGTGGCGGGAGATCGCAGGAGTCAGCATGCTGGCCGGGGTCGGTTTCACCGTTTCACTGCTGATCGGCGGTTTGGCCTATACCGACCCCGCACAATTCGAGAGAGTGACGACAGCGGTCCTGATCGCGAGCCTGCTCGCCTCGGTGGCCGCCACCGTCGTCTTCCGGAGGCGGGTGCGTCACCGGGCGCGGGCCGCCGCCCCCCACGGCTGAGGGGCGAACCGCCCGACCGCCCGACCGGCGCACCGCATAACCGGCCGACCGCCGGACCGGCGCACCGCCCAACCGGCGCGCCGCCGACCCGGCGGGGCACCCGAGGTGCCGTGCCCCGGGAGCGGACGGTCGGTGCGGACGGTGTGCATAAGGACACATCCGGATCACTGATGGCGGTACCGGGTGGCTTGACCGATCGCCCGGCTGACAGGCTGTGAGGCCCGTCCTGCTGGCCGGGGCCCTGGAAGGAGAGAGCGAATGTCCGAGGCACTGCCGGGTGAGCGCACCGAGGACAAATCCCTCGGCGAGCTGGTCGCGCTGGCGTCGAGCAACGTCTCCGACCTGGTCAGAGCGGAAATCGATCTGGCCAAGCTGGAAATGAAGGCCGATGCCAAGAAGGCCGCGTGGGGCGGGGTGATGTTCAGCATCGCCGCGCTGATCGCCGGCCTGATCGTGATCCTGCTGTCGATCGCCGCCGCGTACGGCCTGGTCGCGGTCGGCATCTGGCACTGGGCCGCGTTCCTGATCGTGGCCGGGGTCTACCTGCTGCTGGCGCTGGCCCTGCTCGGCATCGGCTACCTGCGCATCAAGAAGATCGACGGGGCCAAGCGGACCCGCAAGACGCTGAAGGACGACCTGACCATGCTGCGCCATCGCGGCGATGCGGACACCCCCGCGCTGACGGACTGACCGGCCATGGCCGGGCACGACGCGTCGCTCGTCGAAGTCGACGGACCTTGGGCCCACCGGGCGGTCAGCGCCGGGGGCACGCGCTTCCATGTCGCAGAGGCGGGTGAGGGTCCCCTCGTGCTGCTGCTGCACGGCTTCCCCGAGTTCTGGTGGTCGTGGCACAACCAGTTGGTCTCGCTGTCCGAAGCGGGTTACCGTGCCGCCGCCGTGGATCTGCGCGGGTACGGGGGGAGCGACAAGCCGCCCCGTGGGTACGACCTGGTCACCCTGGCCGGGGACGCCGCCGGGCTCGTCCGGGCACTCGGTGAGGCGAACGCCATCGTCGTCGGGCACGACTGGGGTGGTCTCCTGGCCTGGACCATGGCGGTCTACCACCCGAAGGTCGTCCAGCGGCTCGCCGTAGTGAGCGCACCCCACCCGTTGCGGTTGCGGCAGGCCGTGCGGAGCGATCCGCGCGGGCAGGGCTGGGCCGCACGGCACACCTTCGGCTACCAGCTGCCCATGTGGCCCGAACGGCGTCTCGTACGGGACGACGCAGCGCTCGTGGGGCAGCTCCTACACGCGTGGTCCGGCCCCGGATGGCCCGATGAACGCACCGAACGCCTCGTACGGCGGGCCATGCAGATCCCTGGCACGGTGCACTGCGCCCTGGAGTACCACCGGTGGTTCATCCGTTCGCAGCCGCGCCCTGACGGCATCCGGTACGCGCACCGCATGCGCACCCCCGTCCAGGTGCCGACCCTGCAGTTGCACGGTTCCCTGGACCCGTGCATGCTCCCGGCCAGCGCCCAGGGCTCGGGCCGGTACGTGACCGCCCCCTACCGGTGGAAACTCATCGACGGCGCCGGCCACTTCCCCCACCAAGAACAACCGCAGGACTTCGACACCCAACTCCTGGGCTGGATGAAGGATCCCGAGCCCGAGCACTGATGCCGATGAAGGCGATCGGGACGCGTGGGCGACAGACACGTGAGCGACAATGGATCCATGCGGGATCGGGACGAAGCGGGGCGGCCTCGTAGCGCTCGGCCGCGGGACGCGTACGGCCGCCCCCTGCCGCGGGGCGCCTCCGGGGTACCGACGATGCCCGACGACCTGTCCGTGACGCCCACAGAGGCTCTGGAGGAGGCTCAGCGGCTTCTGGACGAGGACAGGCCGTTCCATGCCCATGAAGTCCTGGAGGCCGCCTGGAAGGCCGCACCGCCCCCTGAACGGGAGCTGTGGCGCGGTCTGGCCCAGATCGCCGTGGGAATCACCCACGTACGCCGGGGCAATCCCCGCGGGGCGCGGGCGCTCCTAGGGCGGGCCGCCGACCGCATCGAGACCTACAGCGGCGAAGAGGCCCCGTACGACATCGACGTCCCGGGCATCGTCGAGGAGGTCCGGGAGATAGCCGAACAGGCCGAACGGGCCGACGAAGGCCCGTCCATGCCGATCCGCCTCCACCTCACCCGCCGATCCGCCGGCCCGCCAGGCTGACATCCTCCGGCCGGCCGACGTTCCCCAGGCCCCTTCGGCATGTCCACGGATCTACGTTCTGTTGCGCGACACCCCAGGCACACAACTCGCCGCGTTGTCATCGGTCGACAGCCGAACCAGGGCTGACTCCCTCCCCCGCCTTACGGTGCACGCACCTGGACCCCGCTCACGACGAACAAGACCCATCAGACACGCCCTAGTCGGAGCAGTTCTGGGTGTTCACAGCGGCGGTGGCGGCGGCGCCCGCGCGGGCGTCCGAGGCGACCTCACCGGCGGTCAGCGCATAGCCGGTCGCGGGGGCGTCCAGGGCGGCGGCGAAGATGACGCCGTAGACGCTGCCGTCGCGGGCGAGGAGCGGTCCCCCGGAGTTGCCCGGCTCGACCGTGCCCCGGATGGCGTAGATCTCCCGGTTGACCTGGCCGGTGTGGTAGATGTCCGGGCCCTTGGCGGTCTGCCGGGCGCGGATCCGGGCGGCGCCGGCGGTGAACGGGTGGTTCTTGGGGAAGCCCGCGATGATCGCGTCGTCCCGGACCCGGGCGGGCCCGGCGAACTTCAGCGGCGGCGCCTGCAGGCCGGGGACGTGCAGCACGGCGATGTCGCGCTTGGGGTCGTACAGGACGACCCGGCCGCGGTCGCGGGAGCCGCTCAGCGAGGAGATCACCGACGGGCCGCGGGCGCCCGCCACCACGTGCGCGTTGGTCATGACGCGCTCGGGCGCGTACACGAACCCGGTGCCCTCGATCTTGCGCTGGCACTGCGGGGCGGTGCTGGTCACCTTGACGATGCTGCGCTTGGCGTCGCGCAGCGCCTGGGTGTCGAGGATGGCGTCGTTGGGCGGCGGCACCTCGACCACCGACTCGCCGCCGAGGCCGTTGAAGACCTGCGGGAACTCGCTGCTCTTCACGAACCCCTGGAAGGAGGCGAACCAGGTCTGGGCCTGCGGCGGCATCATGTCGTTGATGCCGTTGATGACCGTGGAGGCCTTGACCTGGGTGCGCACCGGCCGGAACTCGGAGTTGGCGACCAGGGTGCCGAAGAACCAGGCGACGATCAGCAGCGACAGCGCGCTGACCACGGCGCCGCCGGCCGCGTCCGCCGCTCGCGCGTTGTCGCCGGTCACCCGGTTGCGCAGCACCGCGCCCAGGGAGGAGGCGACCAGCTGCCCGAGCGTGGCGGCCAGGAACGCGGTGACGATCGCCAGCAGCGCCTGCTGCGCGGCGCCGTCCACGGCCGCCTCGGCGATCGGCGGGGCGATGAGGACGCCCACGATGCCGCCGCCGACGAAGCCGCCGAAGCTCAGCAGGCTCACGATGAAGCCCTGCCGGTAGCCCGAGACCGCGAACAGCACAAGGAGCACGAGCAGTATCAGGTCCAGAAGGTGGTCGCCCAGCACCGCTTCACCGTATAGCGCGCGGCCCCCTGCGCACGTCCCCTCGGTGTACCAGATTGCGTGGACGCGTATAGCCGTGCGGAGTGACACGCCCCCTTCGCCCGTCGCGCGGCGGGACGAGATCGCCGGTCACGGCGCGGTTCGTGCCCGATCATGGATGGCGCGGAGCGGCTCGCCGGCCCGCCCGATCGTTTCACCGAAATCCTGCCAGGGGCACCGGCCGTCCCGGTTCGGGGCGGCCGAGGCTGCCGGCACCGGGTTCGGGTTCAGTCTCGGGCGGCGAGGTCGAGGGCTTCGGACGGCAGGTCCTCTACGCGATCGGTGTCCCAGGGGAGCTCCCAGCCGCCCGCTTCGAGCACCTGGGTGAGCACGCCGGCGGTGAAGCCCCACACGAGCATGTCCCGGACGCGGAAGGCCGGGCCCATCTTGAGCCCCGAGGGGTGCCGGATGGTCAGGCGGTTCGACGGGTCGACGAGTTCGGCGATCGGCACCCGGGCCACCGTCGCGACCTCTCCCGGGTGGCCGGGGGCGATCTCGGACGGCTCGCGCCACCAGGCGGCCACTGGCGTTACACGGTGGCCGCTGTGGGCGAGGTACAGCTCGGGGAGCGTGGTCAGGACGTGCACGCCCGCCGGCTTCACCCCTGCCTCTTCCCAAGCCTCGCGCAGGGCGGCCCCAACAGGCCCGTCGTCTTCGGGGTCGATGCGGCCTCCGGGGAACGCTGGCTGCCCTGCGTGCTTGGCGAGCGTGGCTGCGCGTTCTGTGAGGAGGACGTCCGGCCCCTCCGGGCCGTCCCCGAACAGGATGAGCACCGCCGCCGCGCGCGCGCCGTTGACGGGCCGCATCATTGGCGGGACGGTGAAGTCCTGGGCTCGGGCACGGAACCGGTCAAGCCAGACGGGGGGCTCGGAGAGGAGATCGGTCACCCTTTAGCCAACCCCAATAGACCGCAGTTCCTTCCCGGGTGCCGGCCGGGACTGCTTCCCGAACGACTGCCCCAGCGGCGTTCCGGAAGCCTTTTCCCAGCTCACGTCCCAGCTCACGTCCCAGCTCACAGCTCAGCTCGCGGGGCTCACGAGAAGGGCCCCTCCTTGACCAGCTTGCGGGCCGTGGCCTCGTCGGTCGGGCCCTCGCCGTACGCCGGGCACAGCCGGACCAGCGGGCAGACGCCGCAGGCCGGACGGCGGGCATGGCAGATCCGGCGGCCGTGCCAGATCAGCCGGTGCGACAGGATCGACCACTCCTTGCGGGGGATCAGGGCGCCGACCTCGTGCTCCACCTTCACCGGATCGGTGTCGGCCGTCCACCCGAAACGCCTGGCCAGCCGGCCGAAGTGGGTGTCGACGGTGATCCCCGGGACGCCGAAGGCGTTGCCGAGCACCACATTGGCGGTCTTGCGCCCCACCCCGGCCAGCGTGACCAGTTCGTCGAGAGTGCCCGGAACCTCGCCGTCGAAGCGTTCGCACAGGTCATGCCCGAGTTTCATAATATTGTTGGTCTTGGCCCGGAAGAATCCGGTCGACTGGATCATCCGCTCGAGTTCCTCACGGTCCGCGGCGGCATAGTCCTCGGCGGTCCGGTACCGGGCGAAGAGAGCCGGTGTGACCGCGTTCACCCGGCGGTCCGTACACTGGGCGGACAAAATCGTGGCGACCAGCAGCTCAAGCGGACTGGTGAAGTCCAGCTCGCAGTGTGCGTCGGGGTAGAGCGCGGCCAGCTCGCGGTTGATCCGCCGGGCACGGCGGACGAGTGCGAGGCGCGTCTCCACCCGGGGCCGGGGCTTGCGGGGCGCCGTCACGGGGGCGGGACTACCGTTGCGAGGCACGTGGGCAAGGGTACGTCCTCAGGCCCCCGCGATCGGCGCGTCGCAGACCCTAACCTTCGTACGCGGTGGGACGTACGTCACACTATGTATGTAGGTTTTTGAGGAGGAGAAGGCGTGACCGACCGCGACGTGGACGTACTGAGCAGAGCCCCGCTATTCGAGGCACTCGACGAGCAGGGCGCCAAGGCGCTGCGCGCCAACGTGACGGAGGTGCGGCTGGCGCGCGGCCAGACGCTGTTCAACGAGGGCGAGACCGGCGACCGGCTGTACGTCGTCCTGGACGGCAAGATCAAACTGACCAGGGCGGCCCCGGACGGCCGGGAGAACCTGCTGAGCGTGCTCGGCCCCAGCGAGATGTTCGGCGAGCTGTCGCTGTTCGACCCGCGGCCCCGCACGGCCAGCGCCATCGCGGTGACCGAGTGCCGGCTGGCCGGGCTCGGCCATGACGATCTGCGTCCCTGGCTGACCGGGCACCCGGAGGTGGCCGTCCAGTTGCTGCGGGCCCTGGCCCAGCGGCTGCGCAGGACCAACGACGTGATGGCCGACCTGGTCTTCACCGACGTCCCCGGACGGGTGGCCAAGCAGTTGCTCGACCTGGCGGAGCGATTCGGCCAGCCGTCGGAGGCCGGGCTGCACGTCCACCACGACCTCACCCAGGAGGAGCTGGCGCAGCTGGTCGGCGCGTCCCGGGAGACGGTCAACAAGGCCCTGGCCGACTTCGCGCAGCGCAACTGGCTGCGGATCGAGGCGCGGGCCGTGGTGATTCTTGACATCGAAAGGCTCCGCAAGCGCTCCAAGTGACCCGGGCCCCCTCCGGCACGATCACATCCGCCCCCCGTGATCGTGCGGTCGCCCTTACCCCCGAGACTCCCAGGGACCACTGGCACCGCACGGCCTCGGAAAACGCTCCGGTCTGCCCCTCCCAAACCCGCCTTTCCCCTCCGCCCCCACATCGCCGAGCCGCCGGACGGCGCTCAGGAGCGTTCGTTCAGGTACTCGAGCTGGGCCTTGACGGACCACTCGGCCGCGGGCCAGAGCGACTTGTCCACGTCCGAGTACACGCGCGCGACCACCTCCTTGGCCGTACGCGCGCCTGCCGCGACCGCGTCCTCGACCTGCGCGAGGCGTTCGCGCCTGTGGCCGATGTAGTAGTCGAGCGCGCCGATCGGGTCGTCGAGCTTGGGGCCGTGCCCGGGAAGGATCGTGGCGGCCTCGACGTCCTCGGAGAACTTCCGCAGCCGGTCCAGGGAGCCGAGATAGTCGCCGAGCTTGCCTTCGAGGACGGTCGTCCCGTACCCGAGGACGGTGTCCCCGGTCAGCACGGCGCGGTCGGCGGGGAGCCAGAAGGTGAGCGAGTCGTTGGAGTGGCCGGGAGTCTCCATCACGCGCAGCTCCAGGCCGCCCGTGGTGATCACGTCGCCCTCGGCCAGGCCCTCGTCGCCGAGCCGGTGGCGGGGATCCAGGGCCCGTACGGGCACGCCGCCGGCCCGCGATCCGCCGGACGTCCCAGCGGCCGCGGCCGCGGCGAGCTCGGAGAACCTCGCGGCCCCCGCCGAATGATCGGGATGCCCGTGCGTGAGGATCACCAGCCCGACCCGGCGGCCCTGCGCCGCGATCCCGTCCACGACCCGCTTGAGGTGGACGCCGTCCTTGGGCCCCGGATCGACGACCACGACCTCTTCCGCACCGGGCTCGCCGATGACCCAGGTGTTGGTCCCGTCCAGCGTCATCGCGGACGGATTCGGCGCCAGCCAGCAGGTCGCCCGTTCCGTCCCGATCCCGTCGATCTCGCTCATTCGTCCCATCCTGCCCGACCGCAGATCGGGGTGGCGGACGGGGTTCCAGCCCAGCCGCTCCAGGTGCCGCAGCGCCGAGGTCCCCGCCAGCCGCCACATGACGGCCCGCGAGAGCGGCGCGCCGCCGCGGCGCGGGGACATGGCCGTCACCCCTTCGGGTAGTACTCCTCGGCGCCCTCCGGCAGGACGAGATACGCGTCCCCGTCGATGATCTTCGCCCGGGGCTCGTGCACCACGATCTCGCGGGGCGCGGCGAGCACGTCGGCGACGGTCTCGTACCCGGCCAGCTCCGACAGGGTGGCCAGGGTCGGCGGCATCATGAACCACTCGCCGCGGACGGCCCGCTCGACCGCCTCGGCCGGCCGCACCCAGAGCACCCGGTCGGCCTCCGTGCTGACGTCGCGGGCCCGCTGCCCGGCGGGCATCCCGGCCACGAAGAACCGGGTGTCGTACCGCTTGGGCTCGATGGACGGGGTGATCCAGTGCGCCCAGGGGCGCAGCAGGTCGGTGCGGAGGACCAGGCCGCGCCGGTCCAGGAACCGCCCGAACGACAGGGAGCGGTCCAGCAGCGCCTGCCGGTCGGCCTCCCAGTCCTCGCCCCTGGTGTCGTCCACGACCGTGCTCTCGGTGGGACCGGCCAGCAGGACCAGCGTCTCCTCGAACGTCTCGCGGAGCGCGGCGCAGACCAGCTCGCGCGCGAGCGTCTCGTCCGCCTTGAACGCCGTGCCCCATTCGGCGGGGGAGGGCCCCGACCAGGCGAGCGCCGTCTCGCCGTCCCGCGGGTCCACCGAACCGCCGGGGAAGACGTAGGCGCCGGGGGCGAAGGCCATGGACGCGACGCGCCGCAGCAGGAACGCCTGCAACCCGTGCCGCTCGTGGTCGCGCAGGACGACGACGGTGGCCGAGTCCCGGGCGGGGGCCGGCTCGATCTTGCCGGCCGCGATGTCCTCGGCCCGCTCCCGCAACTGCTGGGGGAGCTTCAGCCCGGTCACCATCGCCCGCTCCCGCGTGTGGTCCTCATGGCGGCCAATTCGGACATACCGAATGGCGTTCCGTCAAGCCCGCCGGTGCCGCGGCGGGCGGACACGGCCCGCCGTGAGATCGGCGTACGACCCGGACGCGACCTCACGGTGGGCACCCGCGGACGGCGCGTCGTCCGCGCTGGTCCCGGCGTGCCCGGCGCCCACCGGACGCGGCACACCGGGACGTCAGGAGAGTTCGGCGATCAGTTCCACCTCGACCGGCACGTTCCTGGGCAGCACGGCCACGCCGACCGCGCTGCGGGCGTGCCGGCCCGCCGCGCCGAAGATCTCGCCCAGCAGATCGCTGGCTCCGTTGATCACCTGGGGCTGGCCGTGGAAGTCCGGAGCGCTGGCGACGAACCCGACGACCTTGACGATCCTGACGATCCTGGACAGCTCGCCCACCTCGGCCTTGAGCGCCGCGACGCAGTTGAGTGCGCAGATCCGGGCCTGCTCGACGGCCTCGTCGAGACCGACCTCGGCACCCACCTTGCCGAAGACGCGCAGCTCGCCATTGACGAACGGGACCTGCCCGGAGGTGTAGACCAGGTTCCCGGTCCGCATGGTCGGCACGTAGGAGGCCACCGGCTTGGCGACCGCGGGCAGCTCCAGACCCAGCTCGCCGATGCGCTCCTCGGGGGTGCTCACCTTCACTTCTCCAGTTCGCGCTTGAAGTAGGCCACGAGGTTCTCCGGGTTGGGCCCGGGCAGAACCGTGACGAGTTCCCACCCGTCCTGGCCCCAGTTGTCAAGGATCTGCTTGGTCGCGTGGACCAGCAGCGGAACGGTCGCGTACTCCCACTTCTTCATAGCGCTCAGCCTAGAGGTCCCGGCCTACGGCGCTCGTCTACCGGGCCGGGGCAGCGCGACATCGCGCTCGCGCCGCACCCGAGGCCACTTCGAGACAGGCCTTGACCCGGCTTGGCCGGGCCCACGGCCGGGCCCTTGCCCCCGCAAAGCGGACGGTCAAGCCTTGTGGTCCGGGGGCTCGGCGGCCTGCCCGTCCTGGCCGGATGTGAGGCCCGGGACGTGATCGGGCTGCTCGTTCGTGCCCACCTCGCGCTGGGCCTCCGCATCCGCGCCCTGGCCTCGTTCGAGACCGGGTGCCCGCTCGTGCTCCTTCTCCTGCTTGGGCGCGTCCAGTCCGATCACCGGCGGCACGTCCTCGGCCGCTTCGAGCGTGGACGGCCGCTCCGCCGCCTTGGCCAGCTCCTGCTCTGCCTTGGCGAGCCGTTCGCCCAGGTCCAGCCGCTCCTTCTCGGCGCCGGCGGCGGGCGCGGCAGGGGCGCCGCCCGACATGCGGTCGAAGAACCTCAGCACCTCCACCGGAAGCGGCATGACCAGTGTGCTGTTCTTCTCCGCGGACACCTCCACCACCGTCTGCAGCAGCCGCAGTTGCAGCGCGGCCGGGTCCTGGGACATGATCTCGGCGGCCGCGGCCAGCCGCTTGGACGCCTGGAACTCGCCGTCCGCGGTGATGATCCGCGCGCGCCGCTCCCGTTCCGCCTCCGCCTGCCGGGCCATCGAACGCTTCATGCCCTCGGGCAGCGAGACGTCCTTGATCTCCACCCGTTCGATCAGGATCCCCCACGGTTCCTGGGTGATCTCGTCGATGATCTTGCGCAGTTTCTGGTTGATCTTCTCTCGCTCGCCCAGCAGCTCCTGCATGTCCGCCTGGCCGATGACCGAACGCAGCGAGGTCTGCGCCACCTGGGAGACCGCGTAGCCGTAGTTCTGCACGTTGACGATGGCCTTCACGGGGTCGATCACCCGGAAGTACACGACGGCGTCAACGCGCACGCTCACATTGTCTTGGGTGATGCCGTCCTGACCGGGGACCCCCATCGTGACGGTCTGCTGGTTGACCTTCTGCATCCGTTCCATGACCGGGACGATGAAGGTCAGCCCGGGGCTTCGTACCGCCCCTGGACGCAGCTGCCCGGCCGCCTGTACCCGGCCGAACCGGAACACGATGCCGTGCTCGAACTGCTGGACGACCCGTACCGCCGAAGCCACCCCGATCAATGCCAGGATGCCGAGGACGAGGATGAGGAGTGCTGCCGCTTCCATAGCGGCCACCTTTCACGCGACGACCGGTTCCACGTTTTCCAGCTAACCTCGCGGGCACGGCGGAGAACAGGGGGCGGAAGCCTCCCTGTGCGGAATGGTTCCCGCATCGTGTCAGGAATCACTTGCATGAGGCGGGGGCACCCTCTGAAGTCCTTGCCGAGCGAACGATATGGTCGATCGGGTGAGCGCGAGAGACACCGACTGGGACGGCGTACGCCTCCACGTGGTCACGGGCAAGGGCGGGACCGGCAAGACCACGGTCGCCGCCGCGCTGGCCCTTGCGCTGGCCGCCGGCGGCCGGAAGGTGCTCCTGGTGGAGGTCGAGGGCCGGCAGGGCATCGCCCAGCTGTTCGACTGCCCGCCGCTGCCGTACGAGGAGCGCCGGGTCGCGGTCGCCCCCGACGGCGGCGACGTCTACGCGCTCGCCATCGACACCGAAGAGGCGCTCCTCGAGTACCTCGAGATGTTCTACAGCCTCAAGCGCGCCGGCAAGGCGATGACCAAGCTCGGCGTGGTCGACTTCGTCACCACCATCGCGCCCGGCCTGCGCGACGTGATCCTCACCGGCAAGACCAGCGAGTCCGTGCGGCGCCGCGACAAAGACGGCTCGTTCCGCTACGACGCCGTCGTCATGGACGCCCCGCCCACGGGCCGGATCACCAAGTTCCTGAACGTCAACGAGGAGGTCTCCGGCCTGGCGAAGGTCGGCCCGGTCCGCAATCACGCCGACACCGTGATGAAGGTCGTGCGCAGCCCCGAGACCGCGGTCCACTTCGTCACGCTCCTGGAGGAGATGCCCGTCCAGGAGACGATGGACGGCATCCGCGACCTCACCGAGGTCGGCCTCCCCGTCGGCGGCGTCCTGATCAACATGGCGCATCCGCCGATGCTCGAGGCGGACGAGCTGGCGGCCGCGGCCGCGGGCGCGCTCGACACCGACGAGATCGTCCGCGGGGTGAAGGCCGCCGGCCTGGAGCACGACACGGAGGCGATCGCCGCGGCGCTGGCCGCCGAGGCCTCGGAGCACGCGCGCCGCACCGCGGCCCAAGGCCGCGAGAAGGAGCGCCTGGAGTCGATCGACCGTCCCCGCTACACCCTGCCCCTGCTGTCGGACGGCATGGACCTGGCCGGCCTGTACGACCTGGCCGAGGCCCTGCGCGCCCAGGGCGCGGCATGACACCCGCGCGCACGAGGCCTACTGGCGCCCCGCCGCAATCGAGGAGCCGGAGCGCCGCCGACGGCGTCCCGGCGGCGAACGGAAGACGCAGCCTGAGATGAGCCCGACCGCCAAGACCCCGCCCGCCCTGGACGTGGACGCGCTGCTCGACGACCCCCGCACGAAGATCATCGTGTGCTGCGGCTCCGGCGGCGTCGGCAAGACGACCACGGCCGCCGCGCTGGGCGTCCGCGCCGCCGAACGGGGCCGCGACGTCGTCGTCCTCACCGTCGACCCGGCCCGCCGGCTGGCGCAGTCGATGGGGCTGTCGGAGCTGGACAACAACCCGCGCCGGATCGAGATCGACGGCGACGGCGAGCTGCACGCCATGATGCTCGACATGAAGCGCACCTTCGATGAGATCGTCGAGGCGCACGCCGACCCCGACCGGGCCAAGCAGATCCTGGCCAACCCCTTCTACCAGTCGCTGTCGTCCAGCCTGTCGGGCACGCAGGAGTACATGGCGATGGAGAAGCTCGGGCAGCTGCACCGCTCGGGCGCCTGGGACCTCATCATCGTGGACACCCCGCCGTCCCGGAACGCGCTGGACTTCCTGGACGCCCCAGAGCGCATGGGCCGCTTCCTGGACGGCCGGTTCATGAGGCTCCTGGCCGCACCCGCCAAGACCGGCGGCCGCTTCGGCGTGAAGGTCCTCAGCGCGGGCTTCGGGATGTTCACCGGGGTCATCAACAAGGTGCTGGGCGTCCAGCTGCTGCGCGACGTGCAGACGTTCGTGGCGGCCTTCGACACGATGTTCGGCGGCTTCCGGGAGCGCGCGGAGAAGACCTTCAAGCTCCTGCAGACCCCCGGCACCGCGTTCCTCGTGGTCGCCGCCCCGGAGCCGGACGCGCTTCGGGAGGCGTCCTACTTCGTGGAGCGTCTCGCCGAGGAACGGATGCCGCTGGCCGGACTGGTCGTCAACCGCGTGCACGAGTCCGCGGACGATGTGCTGTCGGCCGCGCGCAGCCAGGCCGCCGCCGAGACGCTTGAGGAGCGCGGCGAACACAAGCTGACCGCCGTCCTGCTGCGGATGCACACCGCCCGCATGCAACTGGCCGCCCGTGAGGAACGCCTCCGCGAGCACTTCGCCTCTACGCATCCGACGGTGCCCATCACCGCCGTCCCCGCACAGGCCGAGGACGTCCACGACCTGGACGGCCTGCGCCGCGTAGGCGAAGACCTCTCCACCAAGGCCGCCTGACCGTCCCGCGAACTCCAGCGGGACGAGGCAACCACCGGTCTGCTGACAACCCACCGTTTGACGTCCACCACTCCCAAGAGGAGCGCGATCTGGTCGATCTGCAGGGCGGCGGGACCGGTGTCCTTCTTCTTCGAGGTCGCGACCTTGCAAATCGTCCCGTCCGAGGCGCGTACGACGCCGCCGTAGCCCCAGAAACCCTTCGTGGCCGGCTTCAGCGTCGTGGCGCCGGCGTCGACGGCGGCGCCGATGAAGGCGTCGACGTTGCCCGGCTGCGATCTCCGACATCGACGTCGACCAGGTGCTCATGGGCAGCGTCCGGTTCCTCGACGCGTGGCGGCGGGCCGGCAGCCCTGCCAGTTCAGCCCTCGGCCCGGCGGTGGCCGCGGTGGCGATGGTCCACCGCCTCCGCGACGACCACGACACGCGGCGCGAATGGGCGGCGGTCCTGGAGCAGTTCGGCACCCCACCGGCGCTTGTCCACGGCTACGGGGCGGTCTTCGACGCGATGCCTCTGCTCCACCACGGGCAGGCACCGGAGGCGCTGGAGCGGATGGCTCCTGAGCCCGGCGAGGTGTGGAAATGGGTCACCTGGATCTGGCTCCACTGGTACGTGGCACTGCGCGCGGAGGCCACCGTGCTCGCCGGGAACCCCGACGCTCGCGACCACCTGGCCGACGCCCGGACCGTCACGGCCGGAAACCTGGTCGCCGGCGCCATCGTGGAGCGGGCCGAGGCGCTGCTCGACAATGACCGGGAGCGACTGCTCGCCACGGCAGCCGCCTTCGACGCCGCCGGCTGCCGGTACCAGTCGGCGCGGACCCTGGTGCTCGCCGGCGGCGACCATGCCGCCCGCGGCGCCGCCGCGCTCACCGATCTCGGCCTCACCCCGATGGCCCCACCGCAACACCCGAGCTGACCTCGGTTGTGGGTCACCGCGGCGAGGTCACGGCTTCATCGGGGTGCGGGCTTACCGCTCCATGCGTGCTCGGCCGTAGGAGGCGTCCGCCGGCGCTCGATGCTCCACAGCTTCATCACGCCGGTCTGGATCCCCCGCTTCTGAAAACCCCGCACCCGGCGGCCCGTGGCGCGGCTTGCCGGACTGGGACATAAGCCGTCAAAGCCGCAGCCACCAACTAAACGGACGAGGCTTGGCCGGATGCGGTCATGGACGGTTACGGAACGAGGCGGCTCCCCATACGGACGGACCGATACGGAGTGGAGCGAGGGACGTCCAGGCATGGCTGTGGGCCCGTACCCATCGTGTGGATACGGGCCCACTACTCACTCAAGACCTTGAACCTCGCCGGGCCCTGCCGTTCGCCCCTCAGGGCCGGATCCGCCCGCCGCCGGTGGTGCCGGTCAGCTGGCGACGAGCTCGCTCTCGCTCTCTTCGGGATCGACCGAACGCTCGTACTCCTCCTTGGCGGTCTCCAGCAGGTCGCGCCACGAGCGCACATCCGGGCGCCGCCGCAGCAGAGCGCGACGCTCCCGCTCCGTCATACCGCCCCACACACCGAACTCGATCCGATTGTCGAGAGCATCGGCTAGACACTCCGTACGCACCGGGCAGCCACGGCAGATGAGCTTGGCTCGGTTCTGCGCCGCTCCCTGCACGAACAGTGCGTCAGGATCCGCGTTACGGCAGGCGGCGCGGGCGGTCCAATCCGTGATCCACATCTTGGCCCCACTCCCCTAGGGTCTGTGTCGATTTGCGCTCCTTGGCCAGACGGGCGCGGACGTCAGGCCGCCAAACGAAAGCCGTGGGGAAGAACTTACGGAAGCGAGGGGGGATTCAACAGTCCCCGATGGGCCCATTCTCGAAATAGCCCTCCAGGGCCATACAGCCGGAACGGACTAGTTACCTCTAGTTGACGCGCGAGCCGCCCGCCCGGTTGACGCGAGACCGGGGATCGTTCGGATGAGCCGGGCGTACACCTCCAAACCGCGCGCGACGGCCCCGCATCCGGCACCGCATCGCCGCGACCGCCCAATAGTCCCGCACCCGCGCCTCGCACGACGGGCAAACCGGCGATCCGGCCGTCCACCCAACGTTCAGGATGGACATACCACTACGAAACAGTTAGATCGGGCATGTCGTCCGCGGCCCGCAACCCACCGCCGACCAGGGATCATCCGCCCCGCGCCGGCCCCGCGGCCGCGTCACATGAACAACGACTGCGCGAGGTGTCCCGTATGCACTGGTCATCCCGGCGTACCCTAGAGCGCGTGCACGGTGCAAAAGAAGATCGGCGGCGGACGTTCTCCACCCTGTTCCGGCTGCTCGGAGCGGGCGTCGTCGCGGGCGTCCTGGTCGCGTTCATCGCGTTGCCCGGCGTCGGGAGCGCGGGACTCACCACGCGCGACGCCGCCAACAACTTCAAGAGCATGGAAGGCGAGCTGAAGACGTCGCCGCCGTCGGAGAAGACGGTGATGTACGACGCCAACGGCAAGGAGTTCGCCCGGTTCTTCGACAAGTACCGCGAGTCGGTCCGCCTCGACCAGGTCAACCAGGTCATGCGGCAGGCCATCATCGACATCGAGGACTCGCGCTTCTACCAGCACGGCGCGCTCGACCTCAAGGGCACCATCCGCGCGTTGGCGTCCAACGCCAACTCCGACCAGACGCAGGGCGGCTCCACGCTCACGCAGCAGTACGTGAAGAACCTCCTGGTCGACAACGCCAAGACCGAGGAGGAGTACCTCGACGCCACCGCGCCCACGGTCGGCCGCAAGCTGCGCGAACTGCGCTACGCGCTCGACGTCGAACAGCGGCTCTCCAAGGACCAGATCCTCGAGGGCTACCTGAACGTCGCCTACTTCGGCGCCGGCGCGTACGGCGTGCAGGCCGCGTCCAAGCGGTACTTCAGCAAGCCCGCCAGCAAGCTCACCCTGGACCAGGCCGCGCTGCTGGCCGGCATCACGCAGAACCCCACCGCGTACGACCCGATCCGCAACCCGGCCGACGCCCGCAAGCGCCGCGACATCGTCCTCTACCGGATGGTGCAGCTGCAGCACATCACCAAGGCGCAGGCCGACGCCGCGGCCGCCAAGCCCATCGAGCTCAACAAGACCGAGCCGGAAGGCGGCTGCGAGACCAGCAAGTCGCCGTACTTCTGCGAGTACGTGAAGTACGACATGCTGCAGATCCTGTCCGGCGGCAAGTACTGGCAGCTCAAGCCGAAGCAGCGCCAGGACATCGTCAACAAGCTCAACCGCGGCGGCTACACGATCCGCACCACGCTCGACATGAACGCGCAGAACGCGGTCGACAAGGCGCTGCGCGGGAACGTCCCGCCCGGCGGCAACCGGGTCGGCGCGGAGGCGATGGTCGAGCCCGGCACGGGCCGCGTCAAGGCCATCGGCCTGAGCAAGCGGTTCGGCGCCGGCGACGGCCGCACCACCATCAACCTGCCGGCCGACTCGTCGCACGGCGGCGGCACCGGCGTGTCCGCGGGCTCGACGTTCAAGGTGTTCACGCTGGCGGCCGCGCTCGACCAGGGCATCCCGGTCAGCACCAGCATCAACTCGCCCGAGACGACGAGCATCTCCGGCTTCCAGCCGTGCAAGTACACCGGCACGTTCAACGGCAAGAAGTACGACAACGAGATGCTGGGCGGCGGCCCGTGGCCCTCGGTGTCCAACGCGGGCGACAGCGAGGCCGGCAACTTCAACCTCAAGACCGGCACCTGGCACTCGGTGAACACCTTCTACGCCCACCTGCAGAAGCGGGTCGGGGTGTGCAACGCGGTGAAGATGGCCGAGAAGTTCGGCATGAAGCGCGCCGACGGCAACCCGATCGCGCCGCTTCCGTCCCAGGTCCTCGGCGTGAACGACATCGACATGGTGCACCTCGCCGCCGCGTACGCCGGCTTCGCCGCCCGCGGCCGGTACTGCGCCCCGGTCTCGGTCGTCGACGTGGTCGACTCCGAGGGCAAGAAGGTCAAGCTGCCCAAGCCGGACTGCCGCCAGGTCATCGACGAGGCCGTGGCCGACAAGGTGAACAACATCCTGCAGGGCGTCCTCTCCCAGGGCACCGCCAAGGGACGCGGCCTCGGCCGTCCCGCCGCCGCCAAGACCGGCACGTGCGAGGCGCACAGCTGCGCGGTCTTCGCCGGCCACACCCCCAACATGGCGGCCGCCACCGCGTACTGGGACTTCCGCGGCCCCTGGCGCTACAAGGTGTACGGCGTGTACGGCGCCGACACCCCCGGCGCGATGTGGCAGCAGAGCATGCGCAGCGCCCTGGCCGGCAAGCCCGCGCCCGGGTTCGCCCGTCCGACCCGCGACTTCGGCGACACCATCAAGGTGCCGGACGTGAAGGGCATGTCGATCGGCGCGGCCACGGCCCGGCTCAAGGCGGCGGAACTGGAAGTGAAGGTGTCGCCGCGGCCGGTCGAGTCCGACGCGCCCAAGGGCTCGGTGGCCTCCACCTCACCCGGCGCGCAGACCGAGGTCGGCCCCGGCAGCACCGTGATCCTCTACCCGAGCAACGGCAAACGCGGCGGCCGCGACCGTCCGGACGGGCGCCCAGGCGGACCGCCCCCCTTCCGCTGGCCCTGGGAGAACTGACTGAGAAAGGGCGCCCATCTGGGCGCCCTTTCTCAGTCACTCGGCAAGCTGCCGCTTGACCTCGGCGGCCACCCGTCCCCCCTCGGCCCGGCCCGCAACCTTCGGGTTCACCGCCTTCATCACCTGGCCCATCGCCCGCGGCCCCTCCGCACCCGTCGCGGCGATCGCGTCGGCGACCAGCGCGGCCAGCTCGTCGTCACCGAGCTGGGCGGGCAGGTAGTCCTCCAGGACCGCGCCCTCGTCCCGCTCGGCCCGCGCCTGCTCGTCCCGCCCGGCGTCGTCGAACGCCGTCGCGGCCTCGCGGCGCTTCTTGGCCTCCCGGGTCAGCACCTTGACGATGTCGTCGTCGGACAGCACGCGGGCCTGCTTACCGGCGACCTCCTCGGTCTTCACCGCGGTCAGCGCCATGCGCAGGGTGCGGGTGCGCACCTCGTCACGCGCTCTCATCGCGTCCGAAAGGTCGGTCTCCAGCTTTTCCTTCAGGGCACTCATGCACACAATCATGCCCGGACGGCCATCCAGGACTCACCAGGATTACCGTCGTACGCGACACTGCCCGATTCTGGGAGCATATGAGGCGTCGGGTTCTGTGCCTCGGAGGGAGAACCGTGCGAAAGCTCTACGCCCTACCCCTTGGGCTGGCGGGCGCCGGCGCGGCCACGTTCGGCTACGCGTCGGTCATCGAGCGGAACTGGTTCCGCCTGCGCCGCTTCGACGTGCCCGTCCTGGCCCCGGGACGCCCCTCCGTCAAGATCCTGCACATCTCCGACGCGCACCTCACCCCGGGCCGGAGACGCCTGATCAACTGGGTCCGCTCCCTGGACGCCCTGGAGCCCGACCTGGTCGTCAACACCGGCGACACCCTGGGGCACCGCGACGCGATCGGCCCGTTCCTGGACGCCCTCGGCCCCCTTCTCGACCGTCCGGGCGTCTTCGTGTACGGCTCCAACGACCTCTACTCGCCGATCTTCAAGAACCCCACCCGCTACATCTGGCGCACCAGCAAGTCCGACTACAAAAAGCGCCGCCGCGAGCCCGACCTGCCCTACCGCGAACTGGGCTCCTCCCTCCAGGCCGCCGGCTGGCTCGACCTCAACAACCGGATCGGCCGCCTCAAGGTCGGCGACCTGGACGTGGAGTTCGGCGGCATCGACGACTCCCACATCAACCGCGACCGCTACGACAAGATCGCCGGCCCGGTCGACCCGCAGGCCGACGTCCACCTGGGCGTCATGCACTCCCCCGAACCCCGCAACATGGACCGCTTCGTCGTGGACGGCTACGACCTCCTCCTGGCCGGCCACACCCACGGCGGCCAGGTCTGCGTCCCCTTCTACGGCGCCCTGGCCACCAACTGCGGCCTCGACCGCCCCCGCGTCAAGGGCCTGCACCGCCACCGCGGCGCCTGGCTGCACGTCTCCGCCGGCCTGGGCACCTCCCCCATGGCCCCGATCCGCTTCTGCTGCCCACCCGAAGCGTCCCTCCTCACCCTCGTCCCCCGTTAATTAGGGACGCAGCACCCCCAGACATCCGCTAAAGTGGACGAGGCGCCGGGAGCACGTACGACTCCCGGGCAGCCACCACCGGGGTGTAGCGCAGCTTGGCAGCGCGCTTCGTTCGGGACGAAGAGGTCGTGGGTTCAAATCCCGCCACCCCGACACAAAGGTGCAGGTCAGAGGCCGGTTCTCCAAACAGGAGACCGGCCTCACGATCTTTTGTCCGCGATCCGTCCGCGAACCAACCCCCCACCCACGGACACCGTCCGTCCCGGACCAGCACCGAGCGAACTCCCCCCACCGCCCCCAGGTTCAGATCCGAGGCCACCGTCCGCGGACGTCCACACCTCACCCGGCCCCCACCAGACCAGATCCGTCCTCTCGATCGTCTCCGACCCGGCCCGCTACTTGAGACTGTTGCGACGGGCGCGTACAGAGTACTCACGCACCTTGCCATCCCCACTGGTGCTGCTGCCCCAGCCACGGCTGGTGGCGATGTCCCAGCCCTGCTGCTCCCGCATCTGTGCGGCGAACGTTCGGAGATCTCGAATCTCGCAGCCGCAGTCAAGCCAGACGTTGATCCCGATCCACGCGCCAGCCGAGTCGCCCGCGAAACGATCGATCGCCCACCTCACCTCGTGAGCGTGCTCGCTGAGCCCGGTCCGCTCCTCGTCATGGACGATGCCGAACGCCTTTGCGTACTGATCAAGATCATCGATGGCGAACAGGTCGCTCTTCCACTTCCCCGGCCAGACAGCGAAGAGCCTCGACTCCCCGTCGCGGGCTCGCTGATAGGTCCCGGCGTCCCTGCCATGGGTGACCGTGCCGTCGCTACGGACCTCGATGTAACACATCGTTGAAAGTCCATAGGGGAAGTCCAGCCCCATTGCTCCCGCGCTCCTCGGCTCCATCATGCTCCCGTCCGCTGGGCCTGTACACATGACATCTGTGAGACGCACGGAGGCCACCGGTGGTCGACAGGTTGACACGATAAGTGCGAAGGACCAGGTACTCATCACCTCCGTGACGATCCGACTATTCGGAGGCGCGGAGACGGATCCCAATCCCTTGAGGTTCACCCAGCATCCCGACCACGAGATCATCAGCAGCTTTCTCGGTACCTGGGAACGGTGAAGGACCTGTTCTCGCGCCGGAGCACCTGGCCGACGGACTACGAGAAGGCGTTCAGCCCCTTTGCCTTCCGAAGATTGGACGTGGCCCAGATCCGGCCAGGTGTTGGGCCAATCAGCGTCACGAGGGCCCTCACAACTCTGTTATCAGCACCGTCTTGCTTCGGCCTCCCAGGCGGTGTGGCGGGAGCGGGCCTCGGTGAGGAGGAGTCTGCATAGCCGTTCGCGGGTCTGGCCGCGAGTCTTGATGGCGTGGCAGTTGGGGCACAGCGCGATCATCTGGCTGGGATGGTCGCGGCCCCAGTTCGCACGGTCCTCGACGTGGTCGACTTCCAGGATGGGCTCGCCGCGGTCGGTGAGGTCGTCGGGCTGGCCGGTGCACACGGGATTCTCGCAGCGGCCGCGGCTGCGCATGAGCACGGCCTTGACCGCAGTCGCGGATCGAACGGGACGTTCGCTGGTCGTACGGCTGGCGCGGTCATGGTCGCCGCGCGCCTCGGCGGCCTCGACGCTACGACAAAGGCGCCGATAGGCCTCGAAGTCGCTGTGGTCCTGTCGCGTGGGAAGGCTTGTGTGTGCGGGCTGAAGCCCCACGTCGTTGAGCAGCACCGGAGGGATCGCACCGCCGAAGAAGCGTTGGCCGAGTTCCGCGATGGCTTCGGCGCGTGCCTCCTCGGAGGAGGCTGCCAGATCGTACGCCCAGGGCGACAGACCGCTGTGCGGGTTGTGCTCCTCCATCCACCCGAGGGGCTCGCCGTGCGCGGCTGGAACGGCCCCAGTGTGACCATGTAGCTCCCACAGGTCTGTGTGGGCCAGAGCGAGGATCGGGAACTCCGGCCGGGGCCTCGAACGCGGCTGGCCGTACTCGTGCAGGAGCCCACGCAGCTCGACGTGAGCCACGTTCCACGAAACGAGGCGCGGGTCGCGGTGGGCGGCGCGTCCCAGCGCCCACAGCAGAGTGATCGGCTGATGCCTGGCCGGTCCGTCTGCGCTACTGGCGACGCGCAGCCCCTTCAACTGCTCCACAAGCCGTTGAAGAGGCGGGAGAGGCTCGTCGGTGACCACTTCGAATCCCAGCCGGGTAAGGAGCCGTCCGACGGTCTGGCGTCCGCCGGAGAACTCCCGGGCGCTCAGCGGCCGACCCGCGACGGAACGGTAGGCCACGCCCACGATGGCCTTGGAGTCGTAATAGACGCCGTTGTAGTGCAGCAAGTACCGACGGGCAGGGTCGAAGCCGTACTCCTTGAGGAAGCGGTCCCGCCCCAAGCGGTCGCACTCTGCGATCGCATTCAACACGGCCTCACGCGTGATGGGCGACAGATCCATGAATGGATGCTATGCCCGAGTAGTGACAGTTCGCCTTCAGCCTGAAAAGAATGAGCCAGCCCCACATCCCCACGGCGCATGAGGACGCCGACACCACAAGGACTGACCGTCCACCGGACTACAACGAACGCCGGGTGAGTCCACGGAGGTGGTGTACGAGTTTGGCCAGCTCAAAGGGCATGGCGTCGTGCGTGAGGCGGCCACGGCATGATCCGTCGAACGGCCTGGCAAGATCCTCCAAGGTCGCTGCCGTTGGCCAGAGGTGGTAACGGACAACGTGTCACATGCGAGACGCAGCCCCTCCCCACACAAGTGGATCAGCAGTCCACTCCTTGCGCCACCACATCGGACGCACAACACGGACCGCGCTCGGTTGAGAACCCGTAAGTGTTACTTACACCATTTCTTGCTCCGCGCCAGCGGGTCCTGTCCGAGGACACTCCGAGACCCCTGTCCAAGGTTGGCGACTCAGGAGAAGAGTTCCTTCATGCACACGTAACCGAGGGTGTCCACGCCTTCGGCGACGTACAAGCTCTCTGCGGCGCTACCGACAGCTGCTTGAAGCACTTTGTAGGCGGCGCCGTTGCGGCGGCCCCAGCCCATAGCGGCCCGCCACAGAGCTCGGCCGTGGCCGCGGTGGCGGTAGTCGGGATGGACGGCGAAGTACTGGGGTGGTTGCTGTCGCCTACCGGTGGCGTCGAGCATCGTTGATAGCGGGCCGATGGCTCCCACGATGCGGTGGTCTTCCACGACCACCAGGACGGGGCCGTCGTCCAGCCCGGCTTCACGGCGCCAGTGAAGGAACGCGAACCCGTCCACACCGAGTTGCATGGCGAAAGCCTTGAATGTGTCGGCGTGCTCGCACTCGTCGAGTGTGAGGACGGGCCGCGGGTCTTCGTCGTGGCCGGTGAAGGTCTTGAGCATGAGCCGGGTACGCGCGCCGTCCGGAGTTTCTTGTAGCCAGATGAGTCGACCGCCGCGCCGTGTTCCGTAAGTGCTGTTCCACTTGTGCGCCCACTCGGCGACCTCAGCCAGGTCTGGGAGATGACCGCTGTAGTAGTGGATCTTCAGTGTCATCTGGCCTCGGGTGGACAGTGTGGGGATCACGGTGATGCCCTGCCGGTGGACGATCTCCTGGACGAGAACATGTTCCTCTTTGCGGTCCGCCCAGCGCTTGTCCTTGTCGTAGGGCAGGAAGCATCCAGTGCCAGCGACATCGGCCACGGCGGCGAACAGGTCGGCCGAAACTACATCAGGGTGGACGGGCCCGAGCGCGGGGACGTAAGGGGCGGTCACCACTGGGCTCAACCAGTCCCACCGGAAGCGCATGGACTGCAGCGTAACAACCACGAGGCAAGCATCAGGCCCCGACGCGAGAACGTGTCGGGGCCTGATTCTTCCTGCTCAGAACGGGTTGTCATCTCCAGCGGCGCACGAGCACACGTCGCTCTCCGAAAGCGTGTCCAGGTCCGTGACGAGTTCGATCTCGTCCGGCTGGGCCGTCTCGGCGCGACGAGGCTTGAGCTCGATGTCAATGATCATCTGGCTTCCTCTCTCCTGGGTTCTCGGTGCTGGCAGTAGGTGGCCATTGGCGCCTGTGCCTTGCGGTAGAGCTGGACCAACGGCATGCATGTCCCGCAGGTGCCGCTGAGTGTGCATCCGGTGCATCCGCCCTGCCGCAGCAGAAGACCGTCGGCTATCTCGCTGAGCCGGCTCAAACCGTCCAGCCCTTCGTCCATGAGTGAGATGGAGGGATCTCGACCGACCTTGCAGATGCTCGCCTGACCGTGCGGGTCGACGTGGAAGAAGGAATGGCCGGCGTTGCAGCCGGTGAAGGGCTTGCGCTTGCGCAAGTGCCGCTTCGACTGGGCGGGGAGGCTCTCGCCGCTACCGTAGATGGTCGGCACCATGTTGACGTACTCATCGAAAGGCAGCCCGAGATGCTCGGCCAGGCCCCGCATCTGGTCGACTTCGTGTGCGTTGTGGCGAGTGACGATCATGCTGAGGGCAAGAGGCAGTCCGGCCGCGTGCGCTGCGTAGAGCCCCTTCTCGAAGAGCCGGAAGGCGCCCTTGCGGCGGGTCAGGCCGTCGTAGCTCTCGGCAGTCGCGCCGTAGACGCTGAGGGTGATCCGGTACGGGCGGCGCGCCGTCAGCAGCTCCAGAACCTTCGGGTTCGACATGCGTGAGCCGTTGGACAGGATCGACAGCATCATGCCGAGTTCATAGGCCAGGGCGTACGTCTCGCAGAACAGCCTGTCGATCACCGGCTCGCCGCCGGTCAACTGGAGCCACAGCACCCCGGCGTCCCGGAGAACGTGCAGCAGGCGTTCACGCTCTGCCCACTGGAGCCCTTCGAAACGCTTCAGGCCGAGGTAGCAATGTTCGCAGTCGTAGTTGCAGCCGAGGTTGAGTTCGTAGGAAGCACGACCGAACCTGTACGGCGACTCCGGACGGACCAAGACGGTGTCTGCCACTGACCGGCGTGACAGGTCCAGCTTCCAAGCACGGTCGGAGCTTTCCAGAAGCCAAGCGGGAAGGCCTGCGTCCGGAGAGAGGGCGGCCAGCTCTCGGTACCTGGTGCACGGAATCCTGAGGCCGTTCCGGCTGCCTGGCCGTACCAGCAGGTAGTCGCCGAGGAAGGGGCTGGCAATCACCTCGTGCATGGGCTTTTCTCCCTGGGACCGGTGGCGTGCATACCAACCGTGACGCTAGGAAGTCAGGAGGCTGCGGGTCCATGACGTTGCCCAACGTTGCCCCCTGCTCTATTCGAGCGCCTCCAGTGCGTCGTCTATCAAGGCCCTGGCTGCGGCGCCGTACACTGCGATCCCGGCCAGCTCTTGGAAGTCCCGCAGGTACATGGCAACTTCGGCCGGCTGCGTCACCGAGAGGACTCCCGAGACGAGTTCCACACTCACCAGCTCGGTGTCGAACATGGCGAACGGCTCGCGTGCCAGTACCCGCCGCCGGTCGGTGGCCAACGGAATGACTCCGATTGATACGGCGGGGAGCCGCATCGCTTGATTGAGATGGTCTAACTGGCCGCGCAGGGTCTCGGCCTCGCATACTCGATAGCGCAACACAGCTTCTTCGAGGACGAAGACGAATCGGTGCCCGGCCTGATGTAGCACTCGCTGCCGGTCCATGCGCTCCGTCACCGCCTCGGCGAGGTCGTCCTTACGCACTCCCTGACGGCTGCGGGCACTCTCCAAAATCACGGTCGTGTAGGCGGCAGTCTGGAGCAGACCAGGAACGATCTTGCCTTGATAGGAGCGAACGAGTTCGACCCGCTCGAACAGAGGACGCACGGACTCCTGCGCCTTACGGAGGCCGGCTCTATTCAACCGCCTGTACGACATCCACATGCCTGCGGCCGCCCGCTGTTCGGCGAGGAGTTCTTCCGTTCGTTCGGGCGACACCCCGCACGCGCGGCACCATTCCCGGATGTCGTCCGCGGAAGCGGGCCGCCTGCCGTGCTCGATCTTGGAGATCTTCGAGTTGCCGTGCCATCCTGCGGTCTCCGCGAGAGCCTTGCCGCTCAGGCCCGCATCGAGCCGAATCTCCCGAAGCTGGTCGGCAAGATGCTGCCGGGCCTGCTGCGCACTGGATGACGACGAGGACGGCACGGGTCGAGGGTGAGCTGGTCAGACGTTGTACTCGCCGTGCGGCGTCGCGTTCTCCCAGACGGCTTCGAACGCCGACATGCAGAGCTTGATCACCTCGGGATCTTCGCTGTACTGGTGACCGTGGACTTCACCGTCCCCTCCGAAAAGAGAGAAACGGACGAGCCGCTCATCGAAGACCCAGTAGGGGTTACCTGGCAACGCAAGCGTGGAAGCCAGTGACCGCGGGAGCCAGCGCACCTTTTCACCTGCGGCGATGTTGACGGGCTCGGTGAGCGAATGCTCCCAGCGGACGTAGTCCGACACCGGCTCCGACACGATCCTCGCCCGGCGGATCACCACACCACGTGCGACAGCATCCGAAACGAGCCGGGTGTAGCTCTGGTACTGCTCCTGTGGAGCCTGTCGTGGAGGCTGCCCGACAAGCCATGCCTGATACGCCGGGTCCGACGTCATGTGCTGATCATGCATCTCCAGATGCACGGCCGACGTCCCGGTTGTGGCCAGCAGCTCAGCGAACGTCGGCTCCTGCTCCTTCGGCACGGCTACGGACGTCCTCATCCGGCCTCGGGTGCTGTCCTGTTGAGAATCTGCGCCGCCCCGGTTCGTAGGTGCCATTGACCGCCTCCAGGATGATCGCCGCCATGCGTCTGGGCAGCTTGACGACCGATTCTCCCGGCATGATCCGGCTGTCGGAGTTGATCCATGCCAAGGTCTCAGGATCGGTGACCGTTTCGCCCTGCATGTAGAAGTCCCCGGACTCCGCATCGACGAACACCGCGGGGCACTCGTCGGTGGGATTGTCGGGGTCCACTCCCACAAAATCTAGTGCCACGCCATCCTCCAGCGTTCTTCGTTTGCCTGAGGTTGCCCCCCTGACCGTCCCCCGCCGCAGGGGACCGGTCAAGGCAGGCAACAGTGTCGGACAGACACTCAAGTGACCCTCAGCAGGACCCCGCAACACCTGCTCAGAAACCGACTGAAGAAGCCATCACACAGGTGACCTGGCGCTGCATGGGCTGGCCCCGACGGAGTCGCCGAGGGATGCCTCTGCCCACTCGAGAGTTCCCGGGCTCCATCAAGCAGCACACGAAGGCGCGGGTCTTCCCGCTTCGCGTGGCGATCCTCGGCCGCCTGATTACGGGCTTGCTCAAGCATCGTGTGGATACGTCGGGCAAGCTCCGAAGCGTTCTTCGACTCCACCAGCTGACCGGACAACATGGCCCACAGGGAGCCCGTGTACTCGCCCCACCACAGGCAGATGCCAGGAAACCTGCGCCGCAATTCGTCCACGACCTGATCAAGATCGGTCTCGATCGCCAAGCGATCTGAGGCCCAGGAGTCCTGGCCTCGCTCGGCAGCAAAGTTGCGGGGTGGCCTGCGAGGTCGGAAATCAAGTCCTTGGGAAGTCACTACGTCACCTCCGAAATAAACGCGGCAAGCACGCCCATCAAGTGAAGGTCGGGCCACGAGAGCCCGTCGAGGGTCGTACGGCCGGCGAGGCCGGAGGGACAATCACCGGCCGCACGACATCCGGCCAGGACGGCCGGCGAAGGACGTACCCGGCCGCCCGACGGTGACGACGGGCAGGAGGTGCGTCCGAGATTCAGCGGTTGATAAGCGCCCAGGCAGCGTGACCGCCGGGAGCATCCCAGTGACCAACCGCATCTGCGTATGCATCGGCGAGGACCAGCCCCCGTCCGTGCTCGTCGAAGTCGTCAGGTATCCGATCGGAACCCAGGGCTGAGGGGCCGTCGTCCCGCACCACCAGTTGCACCTGGTCGGCACCGACGCAGAGCTCCACCTCGATCCGGCCGCCGGGCCTACCGCTGGCGCTGTGCCACAGCGCGTTCGTACCGTACTCACTAACGATCAGCTCGAACGCCTCGGCCAGTTCCGGCTCATCGACGAGCAATAGCCGAACCCAGTGGCGCACCAGGGGAATCGCCTCGTTCATACCGGGCACGTCCACGCGCCACACGCGATCGTCTCCAGCTGACGTCGCCTTCGTCGAGGCGGCGAAGTCAGGGGTGAGACTCCGGGCCGTCGCGGTCTCGGAGACGACGCGCATGCCGTCTGCCTCTGCTGCGGCGGATGACTCGTCCGAACGGGCGGTCCCCACCAAATGCGAGGAACCGCTGGCGTCCTGGAGAGAGGACGGTACTGGCGTCCTCGGAGCTATCCTCATCTCGTCTCCCGTCGAGGGGGATGGAAGCCGCGCGGCCGGGCCAGGGGCTCCAATCCGCAGCCCGGCCGCGCGACGATTTCATGGAGAACCAGCACGCTGCCCCTTGGAGCTCTGCCGAAGCTTCAGGGCGCTGCTGTGACCCTCACACTCCATCTCTGACTGTGATCTCTCGGCTGCACTGCGTTGCCAGGACATAATGACTCTGTACAGTTCATGATCACAATGTTCTTCGCATATTTCCCTCGCGAACTTGCCCCGAACACCCTGCTCCCGCTGCAAGAGAGAAGGCAGACTGCCGCTCATGGTCCAGGCACACAGTCCAACCGTTCGCGGCCGACGTCTTGCCAGGGAGTTGCGCGAACTACGTGAGGATGCCGATCTCCGCCCTGAAGATGTCGCCAAGCGACTGGGATGGAGCCGCCAGAAGGTCATGCGGATCGAGCGCGCTCTCACCAAGGCCAGCGGCAACGACCTCAGCGCGATCATGGATCTCTACGGCGTTACCAGTCCCAAGCGCGACGCCCTCCTCCAGCTCGCCAAGGACGCCTGGAAGCGCGGCTGGTGGACGGCCTACCGCGACATTTTCGCCGGCACCTACCTGTCCTTGGAGGACGAGGCGTCCCAGATCCGCGATTGGCAACCCCAGGTCGTGCCGGGCCTGCTCCAGACTCCCGACTATGCGCGGGAGGTCGTCATGGCCCTCACCACAGAGGCCACGGACATCGAACGCCACGTTGCCGCACGCATGACCAGACGATCGATCCTGAGTCGTCCCAACGCTCCCGAACTCCACGTCGTCCTCGACGAGGCCGTCCTGTACCGCAGGATGGGCGGCGCCGAGGCCATGCGAGCCCAGTTCGACTCCTTGCTCACCGACGCCCGCCGCCCACACGTGAGCCTGCAGGTGCTGCCGTTCAGTCGAGGTCGGCATCCCGGCCTCAACGGAGGCTTCGCCGTCCTGACCTTCGAGGTCGGCATCGACCCCGATATCGCCTACCTGGAAACGCCAGGCGGCGACATCTACCTCGAGTCCGAAGATGACGTGACCCGTCGTAGGGTGGTCTTCGACGAACTATCCGAAATGGCGATGTGTCCGGACGAGTCACAGGCGCGCATCGAACGTGCCGCTAGGGAGATCACAGCAGATGGGTGAAGTCCCCCGGTTCGCATGGCGCCGCTCCTCCCACAGCACCAGCGAGAACTGTGTGGAAGTCGCCGCCCTGACGCCTCGGGTCGGGGTCCGGGACTCCAAGGACCCGGACGGCCCCAAGCTGATCTTTGAAACCATGGCTTGGAATGCGTTCCTCCGCCAGGTCAAGGACCGTGCAAGCGATCAAGCTGAGCTAGACGGAAATGATCGCGAGCACCCCTAACGCGGGGGAGCGAGGCCGCCTTGTACACCCATCGATCACTGACCTCCTGGCAGATCTACCCTGTCGGCACGCACCTCTGGGTGAGGTACGCCGCGGGGACCTGCTCCTGCTCTCCGGAATCTAGGTCCTTGACCGCAACGCCCCCCGCTTCCTTGTCGCCCACCCCGTAGATCAGCGCGAATCGCGCCTTGCGGTCGGCCGCCCACTTCAACTGCTTGGCCAACTTGCGGCTCGCAGCCAGATACACCTCAGTGCGAAGCCCAGCGTCCCGAAGGACGGCAGCGAATCCCATCACGTCGGCGGCGGTCTCTTCGGCGATCACCGTGAGCGCGACATCCGTCCGCTCGTCATGCGCGGCGGCATCCCCCAGCAGCCCGATGATGCGCTCCACTCCGAGAGAACCGCCGCAGGCCGGGACGTCCGGACCGCCCAACGCAGCGATCAGCCCGTCATAACGGCCACCGCTGGCAATCGAGCCGGGCATGCCCTCGGCAACCACCTCAAAGATGACGCCGGTGTAATAGCCCAGGCCACGCACCAGGCTGGTTGCGGTCGCCCCCGGTCATGGCCCCCTATGGTCAAGGGATCGCGAACCGGGACGGGATCGTCAGGTGGCATCGGTCGGTACTTTTGTGGCGACTCGCCGGATCACGTCGCTGGGTAGCGCGCAGGTCTGGGCGCTGAATAGGGTCGCCGAGGCCATCGAGCATGCCAGTCCGGTTCTCGCTCGGCAGGTGGATGTCGTGTGCTCGCCCGCAGGCCAGGATGGCTGGCGGGTGCGGCGCACGGTGTTGTCGGTGGTGCGTTATGTGCTGCGGATGCGGGGCGGGCGACACCTTTCGGTTTGTTCGCTGGGGTCGCTCCCGCCACGTTCGGGGCCCAGACCGCGGTGGAGTGGGGGAGGAGCATTACGCTGTCGCCCGGGCCGACTCCTCCTGGGTGAGCGAGGTGATCGCCCGGCTGGAGAGCTGCCCGGAGCTGCTGGGGCGGCTGCCAGTGATGGCGAACTCGCTGGTGTTTGTGCGGGGCGGCAGGTTGATCGTGCCCTACCCCGTCCCGGCGGCGGGGGGCTGGAGGGCTCAAGCCCCTCTGCGCACGTGGCCTTGCAACGGTCGAACCGGCGGCCACCCGCATCACTCCGGGCCGGCTCGCCGGGAACTGCCGCGGGCGCGCCTTTTGGATGCGCGGGACGTTGAATGCTCCCTCGACGACGGTTCAGCGGTCGCCAGCCCTGATGCTGCCGTTCATGCCAGCCGCGTTGCTGAAGACCGCGCCGGGCAACTCCATCACCGGGATGGACGGGGGTCCGATCGGCCCGGTCTCTCGATCATGGCGATCGGCGTTGGCGACATGATGATCAGACATGGGAACGGCTCCTGCTTTGGGTCGTCACGCGGTTCTCCGCATGTGCGCTCCACGGCCTACAGCACTCACACAGCCGCGACCCTCATACAGGACGTCACGGCGATCGCGACGGTCCTCGTCTTGGGCGCGATCTTGCGCCGACCGGCCGCAGCGCTCAGATGGCCGTGAGACAGCCGCTCGTATGGTCAATCTGCGGAATCGTGCCGGGGCTGTCGTGGTTGGGAACGACATGAAGAAGATCGGCTTTCTCTCGTTCGGCCACTGGTCCTCCGGCGCGGGCTCACAGACCCGGTCGGCCGCGGACGCGCTGTCGCAGGCGATCGATCTGGCCGTGGCCGCGGAGGAGCTCGGTGCCGATGGTGCCTACTTCCGGGTGCACCATTTCGCGAGGCAGCTGGCGTCGCCGTTCCCGCTGCTGTCGGCGATCGGCGCGAAGACCTCGCGGCTCGAGATCGGCACGGGCGTGATCGACATGCGTTACGAGAACCCGATGTACTTCGCCGAGGACGCCGGAGCCGCCGACCTGATCTCCGGTGGACGGCTGCAGCTCGGGATCAGCCGGGGGTCACCGGAGCAGGTGATCGACGGCTGGCGGTACTTCGGGTTCGAGCCGTCCGAGGGCGACACCGACGCCGACATGGCACGCAAGCACTCCGAGGTGCTGCTCATGGTGCTGCAAGGCAAGGGCTTCGCCCAGCCGAACCCGCGGCCGATGTTTCCCAACCCGCCCGGGCTGCTGCGCGTCGAACCGCATTCCGAGGGGCTGCGCGAGCGCATCTGGTGGGGCTCGGGTTCCAACGCCACCGCCGTGTGGGCGGCCGAGCTGGGCATGAACCTGCAGAGCTCCACGCTCAAGGACGACGAGACCGGGGAGCCGCTGCACGTCCAGCAGCGCAAGCAGATCGAGGCATACCGGCAGGCATGGCGGGAGGCCGGACATTCGCGCGAGCCGCGCGTGTCGGTCAGCCGCAGCATCTTCGCGCTGACCAGCGACCAGGACCGCGCCTACTTCGGCCAGAACACCGATTCCAGCGACCAGATCGGGATGATCGACGAGAACACCAGGGCTATCTTCGGGCGTTCCTACGCGGCCGAGCCGGACGTGCTGGTCAAGCAGCTCGCCGAGGACGAGGCCATCCAGGCCGCCGACACGCTGCTGCTCACAGTCCCCAACCAGCTAGGCGTGGATTACAACGCGCACGTCCTTGAGAACATCCTGACCCAAGTAGCCCCGGAACTCGGCTGGCGCTGAGCCCGCTAAGGCCGCAGCCAATTCCGGGCCGACGCCGTGGCGGACGACGCCGTGGCGGACCACGCCGTGGCGGACGACGCCGTGGCGGACGACGCCATCAAGCTCGTGCATGCGGACAGCAAGCAAATGATCGTGCGTCCTGGCACGCCTTCCCACGGAAGTCAGTAGGTGCCTATGCAGGCTCGCTTCAGCAGCCGCGCAAACGCCAGCTTCGTCGTTCCTCGCCGCCCAGCCAGGAGCTCCAGCTCCTCATCGAGCCGCAGAACAAAGGGGCAGGAAGGCCCGCGAGAAAGATCGGACCGAGTTTTTGGCAGTAGCTGGATCGGCTCCGCCTTTCACGAGCCGGTGCCCCTCCCGCAACCGGAACGGGTCGGCTGCCATCGGGCTACGGTTGCTCCGCATGACGCATGCCGAGATTGAGATCACCGCGGAGCTGGTGCGGGATCTGCTGCGCGACCAGCACCCCGACCTGGCCGATCACCCTGTGAGGCTCGGTGCGCGTGGCTGGGACAACCAGCTTTGGCGGCTCGGCGACGACCTCGCTGTCCGGTTGCCCTGGGCGACGGAGTCTGCAGACGCGCTGCTGTGCAAGGAGCACGCCTGGCTGCCCGCCCTCGCCCCGCGCCTTCCGCTGCCGGTTCCCGTCCCGCAACGCCTCGGTGAGCCCTCCGCGCGCTTTCCGCGACCCTGGATCGTCACCACCTGGGTGCCGGGCGCGCCGGCCGATCGCGCCCCCGTCACGCGTGCTGCGGAGGCGGCCACCGCCTTGGCCGCCTTCCTGACGGCACTTCACCAACCTGCCCCCGAGCAGGCGCCCGCCGGCCGGGACCGCGGCGGGCCGCTGGCCGACCACTCCGAGGGGTTCGCCAAGCAGCTCGCCTCGGCCACCGAACTGGGCCTCATCCCCGACCCGGACGCCGTCCGCGCGGTCTGGGAGGATGCCGCCGCCGCGCCCGCCTGGGCCGGCCCGGCACTATGGCTCCACGGCGACCTGCATCCGGCCAACGTCCTCACCGCGGACGGCGCCATCTGCGGCGTGATCGACTTCGGCGACCTCTTCGCGGGCGACCCGGCCTGCGACCTCGCCGCCGCCTGGACTCTCCTGCCGGACGACACGGCCGACCGCTTCCATGCCGCCTACCAGCCGACCCCGGACACCGCGACCCTGCGCCGCGCCCGCGGATGGGCGGTAGGCCGCGCCCTCGCCGGCATTCTCATTGGAGAGGCCAGCGTCCACGGCCGGCCCGGCGGCAAGCCCACATGGGGCCCACCCGCCCACGCCGCACTGCGACGCCTCATCGCGACGACCCAGCACTGATCAACCGCTTCCCCACGCGCCAAAAGACCATCGCGCCGGTCCCGGCCATGCTGGCGTCTACTCGCCTGACATGCCTGAACGACTTCCATGTCAGCTGACCAGCAAGTTCGTTTGACAACCCAACACCTCCTGAGGGAGCGCGGCCGCGCATCCGGTCCAGCAGTTTCGGGGTCCGCGATGATCAGCAACGACGACTTCGAAAAATACTGGACGTTCCATCTCCGGCAAGAACGCCACCGTGTCCATCCGACCCCCTACCAGGCTGGATACCAACTCGCGGCCTGATCACCTCTGCCCTTGAGAGGATCTGCACCCATCGACTAATCCGCCGGCCAGCGTCCTTCCATGTACAGCTGGACAAGCGCGGCGTGGGATAGCGGCTTGGTCAGGTCTGTGACGTCGCCGTTGACGGTGTAGTCGAGAAGGACGACATCTGTCTTGTCGCTGAGCTCGCGGAGCTGCTCCGTCAGGTCCTTGACGCGGTTGTCCAGGACCCATCTGTAGGACGGCAGATAGATCAGACGGCGGGCCGTCTCGTAGCCGAGCAGACGGTCACCATCCAGTCCGGCGCGATGGCCCCGCACGGATCCGTACCGGCGCACGGTCCGCTTGAGATTCCTCATCGTGGTGATTTCCAGTTTGGTGGGGTCGACGCCTGCGTGTTCAAAGACTTTGAGAGCCTGCCAGATCCCCTCGACTGACTCGCTCATCACGCTCTGCCCCTCGGAGAAGGGAACCGGGATGCCGCCGTGTGGGTAGAACGGGCTCAGCCGTATCCAGGGATCCGCCGCCTTCGAGGTCACGTCGATGATCTGTGCACCTGGGAAATCGGCGCTCAGCGACGCCACCTTACGACGACGACTCGCGACATGGAGCGACACAGGCGTTCCCCTTCCTGACGATCGCCCAAGCATCCTCGAGACCTCCGACATTCCTGAAGGCCTGGGACGATCGACGGCCGGCAAGGCGATGCACGTGCTCGGCCGCTGGCCAGCGACGGCGGCCGACGCCTCGAAACGGCCATGCGCCGGTTGATCAGGCAGTGCCAGGCTACTGGCTCTGCTCCCGTCGGAGACAGGCTCAATCAATCGACTACCGAGCCAAGCGGCGCAGAGACTCTCGCAGACCCGCGCGGGTCGGCAGTCGCGTTCCAGAACCACAGGCACAAATGCCCAGGTCAGGCAACTCTGCCATGCAACGTTCGAGATGCTCGGACGCGAACGATCAAGTGTCTTGTGCGCTCCGTGGCCGCGGTCTGGACCCAGCACCCTTGGCGGCCATCGGCCATCGATGCGTACCCGGCTGCACGGGCACGTTCTTCGAACTGTTGGCGTCGGGCCTGTTGGTCCTGTCCGATGGTGCGCTGACCTGCTGCCTGCCGGGCCTGCCGCACCTCGGGTAGATCATTGGTGCCTTTACGGGCCTGGGCAGAGCGGCCCGCCAGCTCCCTCCGAGGGAGCGCGGCCGCGCACATCCGGTCCAGCAATTTCGGGGTCCTCGGTGATTCGCTGCCCGTCGCACGGCCGATAGATCGGCGCGCATCGCTGGGGCCATCAGTGCAGCGCTGGCGGGCAGGTGGTGCTCGGCCCGGTACTCGGAGCGCTCACCTGTTGAACGCACCCCAGAAGCTGGCCCAGCGACCGGAACCGGCGTCCGCACGACAGACAGGTGACCAGACCATCGGCGTCGGCGCCGTCTGGCCGCCGTGACCACCTGGAGGACCCGTCCGTGGGGGCAGCCGCGGCGCGCAACTCACCCAGGTCCCATAGCAGGGCGCGGTCACGCCGCCAGCACGCCACCGGCTCGGGTCAGCGGCCCTCGCTGCTGCGGCATGAGCGTCCTGAGGCTGCCCGGCGCGCAGCCGTGAACTGGGTCGACCTCCCGCCGTGTGACCAGGCGGGAGGCGCGGCCGGTGGACAGCACGGTCTCGACGCGCATCCCTCAGCGGCGTCCGTCGCGGATCTGGTAAAGGCGCGGCACCGACACCCCCGTCTCAGCGGCGATGGCCTCCCCCGGGGGGCATCGCGTGGCGGATCGCCTCGTGCAGCTCGGCCTCCAACCGTTCGACCTGGGCGCGGGCGGGCTCCAAGCGGCCGCGGGCCTCGGAGATGTTCTGCAGCGCCAGGTGCAGGGACTGGGCGCTGCTGGTGGGCGGCCCGGGTGTTGGCGTTGAGGGCGTCGGCCAGCACCTGCCAGATGTGCTCGGCAGGCTCATCGCCGTCCCAGTCCTGGCCGTCGATGCCGGAGCTGCCCATCAGGACCGCGAACACCAAGGTTGTGAGAGGGGGTCTGCGAATGGCGGCCTGACCCAACTCCTCGCCGGGCGCGCGGCGCGCTGACCTCGCACAACCGATCATTCATGAGAGTACGGAGCGTCAACATCACGCAGAGTGGCTTTGGGACCCGCCGTTCCGAGCCGAGAAAGGCCTGGTGAACAAACCGTATCCCCACGGCATGTAATCGATTCAATACTGTTTGTTTAGGCTAGTGGGGCAGCCCGACTGTTCGAAGAGAGTCCCCATGATCAAGCTTTTCGCCCCAGCCCTGGTGGCGGCGGCCCTGCTCGGCGTTCCCGCCACCGCTGCTCACGCCGCCCCGGTGGGCGACAGCGTCGACCTGTTCGGCGGCCAGTCCCACCTCCTGCCTGTAAAGAACGTGCAAGCCGGTCCGGGCGGGGGATGCACGCCCCTGGACCAACTGTTCACCACCGGCTCTGCGTGGAACCACTCCGCCAGCTACACCGCCTACCTGTACTCCGGCGCGAGCTGTGACGGAAGTGTCCAGGCCGTGCTGAGCCCCGGCGCCAACACGAACTACAGCCCCGCCTTCGAGGTCGGATCGGTCCTGTTCGGGACGGGCTGAGCGGGCGGCACTCCTGACGGGCCACTTCTTCGCCGGGGCCACCGTGCCGCTCAAGCCATCTCCCCAGCTACGTGGTCAGGGCCGAGGAGCCATGATCACCTCCACGGCCCTATTCCAGTTGACGTTAAGCGGATCAAGCTGGACGGCTACGGGCGCGCCAACCTCGATCTCCTGCGCAAACGGACCCTGCTCCGCAACTGAGCCCACATTACAAGGTCGAGGTCCGTGACAGAGCCCTGCACGCCGACGATTCGATATGTGGCGTCATTTTCGGGTGGTTGAGCGGTTGCGGGTTCTGGCTAGGGCTTCGAGGGCGGTTTCGTCGGCGTCGGGGAGGGTGTGTAGGTAGCGCTCGGTTGTTGCGATCGAGGCGTGGCCCAGGCGTTCCTTGACTACCTGGAGGTCGGCGCCGCCGTTGAGGAGCCAGGAGGCGTGGGCGTGGCGTAGGTCGCGCATGGTGGGTCTGAAATTGAGGCCGGCGGCGGGCAAGGCCGGGCACCAGATGTTGCGGCGGAACCAGTCGTTGGGGATGTGGCCGTCGGTCTCACGGGCGCGACGAGGACGAGGGGTGTCTTTTCCTTCGGAGCGGCGCTTGGCCCGGTAGAGCGTGAAGGCGCCTCGGCAGTAGTCGCAGCGGCATCTCCCTGCGGTGTAGGCGCTGAGGGTGCCGTGGTTGTAGGTGCGACCCTTCTCGTTCGGTTCCGTGCAGCCGAGCGTTTCTGGGTCTGGAATCTCGGTGATGCGGGCTCGAGGCTTGTCCTGGGGTGGCATCTGGAAGAGGAGGTCGTCCTGGGTCAGCTTGGCGGTTCGGACGTGGTCTTCGATCTTCTCGGTGATCTGGGTGCTGAGCTTGAAGCGGCGGTACTCCTTGTCCTTCGGGTAGTCCTTGACCAGGAAGTGGCGGCCTTCCGGGTGGAACTTCGGGTTCAGCTCGACGACGGTGCGGCTGACCGTGAGGATGCGGGTTCTGAGATTGACGTCCTTCACGCGTAGCTCGCTGAGTTCGCCCCAGCGGAGGCCGCTCTCGATCTCGGTTTCGGCGAGGAGTCGGAAGCTTCCCTCGGGGAGTGCGTGGTAGACGTCGTCGAACTGCTCGGGGGTGATGATTTCGAGGGGCTTGCGGACGACCGGGGGCGTCCTCACGCCGCGGCAGGGGTGGATGAAGGTGACCTGGTCGTCCATCGCCGTGGTGAAGATGGCGCTGAGGATGATCTTGTTGTAGCGGATGGTCACCGGTCTCATGCCCTGGTTCTTGAGGGCCGTGATCCACTCGCGGACGTGCTCGGGGAGGATGTCGATCATCCGCATGGAGCCGAACGTCGGCATGATGTGCCTGTAGATCGCGTACGTGTAGCTCTCACGGGTGGTGACCTCGACCTGGTGGTTCGGCAGCCAGACGTCCTCTACGTAATCCTTGAACCGCTGCCTTCCGCGGGCCGGATCTCCTGTTCGCCCCCTGGAGACCTCGACCTCTGCTCGTTGCCATGCTTTGTCCGCTTCCTTCTTGTTGGTGAATGTCCCGGCTGACCGCAGTCGACCTTTGATGTCGACATAGCAGGCCGTATAGCGGTACTTCCCATTCTTGCCTTTGCGCTTCTTTGTATATCCCAAGGAGCGACTCTCCGAGATCATCCGTCCGTGATTTGTCCGTGGACGGCGGCGAACTGGTCATCCTTGTCCCTGACCATCTGGCACCACAACAGGCCGTCTACCTGGGATTTTACAGCGGATCCTCTTTACTCGCCGCACCTTGGAATGGGCGCTATTTGGGGTTCGAGACGAAGAGGCTGTGGGTTCAAATCCCGCGACAAAGATCAGAGGCCATTCCAATTATGGGATCGGCCTCTTCTGGGTTTGATACAGCAGCCTGCTCCGGACAGCGCAGGCCCACCGGCGCCCGACAAGGTGACCACCTGCTCGACGCGCTCGCCAACGACGGCGGCGGCGCTGGAACTTTGCGAACGGCGGAGGCGTCACAGTGGCTGTGAACTTCGCTGAGGACCCAGGCCAGGGCGGCCTTCCCGACGTCGGCCGGCTCGATGGGCTCTATCTGGACGAGGACGGCGGAATCGACTTCTCCGGCGCCCTCAAGCGTGATCTGCGTGCCCGGGCTGACGAGTTCTCCCATCAACCGGTCGTCGATGACAACCGGCTCACCGTCGTCTGGCTGGCACAGCGGCTCCTTGCCGGGGCGGCGGACGACGATCCGGCGCTGCTCCTCGCCCTGTATGTGATGACCCCGTTCGGTGCGGGTGAGCAGGGGTGGATGGGGCCGGAGATCGTCACGCTGTGCCGTGAGGCGTTCGCCACCATCGACGACGCTGCGCTGAACGCGCCCTGCCCACACGACGACTCCGGGCATCCCGGCGAACCGGCCTTCGAGCACTGGCCGTCCGTCATCGAAGCCGTCGCGTATGGCGAGGACGGCTGGAGCGAGTTGGAGGATTGGCTGGAGGAACGCGCCTACGCCGAGGAGGACGGCGAGGACATGGAGGAGTACGACGAGGACAACCCGCGCCCGACGGTTGCGGGCTGGGACTGTCCTAAGCACCTTGCGGAGCTTGCAGCGAACGCCCTGCGGCGGCTGGCTCCACCAGGCTGACCGGCAGAGCGGGCAGTCCCTCGGTACTCAACAGAGCGACCGTTGCCGAGTATCGGGCCAACTCGGTCGGAGCTGCGCGGACTCCGGCGAGGGCGGTAGCGCCTGTATGGCCCTCCGGGCATGGTCGCGGAATCGAAGCGGGTGAGGGCGTACAGCGGATGGCGTGCTCGGCGCCAGGCAGGGGGCACAGGCAGCCGGAGTCCTTCTGCTGGATTTGATCATCCAGATTTCGCGCTCTGCGGCGTTGCTGTCGAACGGGACGCCCGTAGGCAGTCGTTGTGGTGGTCCAGGAGCCGCGGGCGTTCTGGTCTTCCTTCAGGTTGGTGCGCGGTCATCTGGACGCCGAGGCGGGCGGCGGACCGGGGGTGCTTGGCCTCGGACATCGTGGCCCGATCAAGGGTGTGCAGGGTGCCGTCGCGGGCGAGGGCCTTCTCCACCGGGCGTTTCATGGTGCGGGGTGCGTCGGCCTGTTCCAGCACCAGTTGTCCCCGCCTCTGGTCGATGGCGGCTCGTATTTCACGGGGGACGTGGGCGTTGCAGTGCGCATACCTCGCTTGTCCTTGCCGTTGGGGCGGCGAGCGGTTCCGTAGTTGGTGCTCGGTAGTAGTCGCGGCCGTGAGCCGTGCTTGTGGTTCCTTTTCTTTGGGTCAGGCCGAGTTCGTCTGGTCCGGGACGGCGGGTGCGGGGTCTTCGTGGGGTGGCATCTGGAAGAGGGGATCGTCTCGGCGGAGCTTGTCGACGATCTGGGCGCAGCTTGAAGCGACGGTGCGGCCAGCCTCACGGTGAGCTCCACGACCGTGCGGCTCACCGTGAGGACGCGGAGCGGACGCCCCTGAGACGGAGGTCTTCAGGGGCGTCCGCGACCGCTCAGTGACCGCCGGTGTCAGATGTGCTCGGCGGGGTTGGCGGGCAGGTAGAAGTTCCAACTGCCTCCGCCGTCATGGGCACCACCGGCAGGGCAGTGGCCGTTGGTAGGTGCGCCGTTCCACCACAGGCCGAAGCACTTACGGCAGTGCCGCCAATTGTCCTGCTGGGTCGTCGGGCCCGCACCTGCGACTGCGGCGCTCTCGGGGGGTGGTGTCACTGTCCATGAACCATCTCCTTTCGGGCGATTGCTCCATTTCTGGCCAGGTGCCGCGGTCGTGAGTGATCACGACGGTCCGCCCTGCCAGCCTCAAGGTTCACCCGAACAGCAGGCGCGAAGGTATCCCCAAAGTTGGGAGGTTGCCGATAGAGACGACTTCAGATAGTGCCCCCGAAGCTTCTAGAAACGTAGAGAGTGTTCCGGATGCCCCTCTCAGCGGAACAGCGTTACAGAACAACCCACAATGATCGTTCTCAGGGATCATCGCTGTTCCTGGATTCCTCAACCCGAATTTCGTACCGGCAACGGGGATGTCTAGCGAGACGTCCTGTCCGCGTGGTGACCTGGGCTTTCTCGGCTGGCCTGAAGACCCGCTGAGAATGACCAGGGGCGTCTTCCGCGGTGACGGCGTCCCGAGCAGTCGCGTGGGCGTGGCGGTTCCTGTGGGTGCGCTCGCCTTGTCTCGGCCCGGGCGACAGCGTTAGGGCGAAGAACGGACACATGGAGGTAGACGCGGGGACTCGTTCGTGGCGTGAGGAGGTCGGTTTGGCGAACACGGGGAGCCTTGCGGTGCACGGCTCTGACAGCGTCTCGTCCGGCTGCCCCTTGACGGGCGCAACTGTCCTGCGAGCTTCGGTGTTCGCTCCTTCGTCGGCTCGATCGCGAGCCCGGGCCCGCCCCTTGGGCGAAGACGAGAGGATGGCGATGACCGAGTTCGCTGCGCATCATGTCCCAGCTGAGATCCGGATGACGCCCCGGCAGCGGTTGACTTTGGTGTTGTTGCTGGGCGCCCAGTTCATGCTTGCGGTCGACTTCTCAGTGCTCAACATCGCCGTGCCCGCGATCGGCAAGGACCTGGGCTTCGAACACGGCGACCTGCAGTGGATCGTAACGGGATTCATGCTGCCCGCGGCCGGCTTCACGCTGCTGTTCGGCCGGATCGCGGACCTCTTCGGTCGGCGCAATCTCTTCCTGGCCGGCATGGCGCTGCTCGGCGTGGCCTCGCTCGTCGGCGGGCTCGCGCAGACTCCCGGAATGCTCCTGGCCGGTCGTGTCGGACAGGGATTGGCCACCGCCATGGCGACGCCTGCCGCGATGTCCCTGCTGACGACTTCGTTCCCGGAGGGGCCGCTCCGTCGGCGGGCGCTGGGCCTCAACGGCACGCTGCTCACCGGCGGCTTCGCGCTCGGCTCGGTGCTGGGCGGCCTGCTGACCGAACTGTTCAGCTGGCGCTGGGCATTCCTGATCAACCTGCCGGTCGTCCTGGTCGTGCTGGCCACCGCCCCGCGGGTCCTGACCGACAAGGGGGACCGGGCGCGCAGCAAGCTCGACGTCCTCGGTGCCGTCACGGTGACGGGCGGTCTGCTGAGTCTCGTCTACGGCATCACCGCCGCGGAGCGGGACGGGTGGGGCGCGCCGCTCGTACTCGGGGCGCTGAGCCTTGCCGCCGTGCTGCTGGTCGCCTTCTGGTACGTGGAGTCGCGCAGCCCCAACCCGCTCGCACCGGTCCACGTCCTCAAGCGACCCACGGTGCGGTGGGGCAACTTCGCCGGTCTCATCGTCGTCGGCATGCCGAGCGCGGTGGTCTTCCAGATGACTCTGTATCTGCAGGACGTGCTCGCCTACGAGGCGCTGGCCTCGGGTCTGGCGTTCGGCGGTGCCAGCGTCGCGGCCATCGTCGGTGGTCTGCTGACCCCCAAGATCATCGGCTCGATCGGGAGCAAGCGATCCCTGGTCGCGGCGCTGACCGTTCAAGGGCTGGGCATTCTCGGCCTGCAGATGGTGGGCGAGAGCGGCAACGGGATCTATGTAGTGCTCGGTGCGGTGTCGGTGGCCTTCTTCGGGCACGCCATGGGGCTCGTCTCGTACACCGTCATCGCGACGTCCGGCCTGGCCGACGAGGAGCAGGGGCTGGCGACAGGGCTCAGCACGATGAGCCAGCAGATCGCCCTGACCCTGGGCACCCCGGTGCTGGCCGCGGTCGCTCTGGCGGGCACCGACGTGGCCAACGGCGTGGACGGTATGCGCTTGGCAGTGCTGGTCGGCTCGGTCGCCAGCCTCGCGACGGCGGCTCTCGTAGCGCTGTTCTTCCGCACAGCCAAGGTGCCCTCCAGGCACGCGGCTCCAATTGAGACTCCGGTGGCCTGACCGCACCCCTGCGACCAGTGCCCGCCGGTCAGGGTCTGCCTGGCGCCTGGTTCGGCTTGAGGACGTGCTCGTCGTAGTGCCATGCCGTGGGCCGCTTCTCCGGGTCCGCGGGCGGCTCTCCTGGTACTGCCTTCCGTTCTTTCGCCATGCGCATGACCTCGGCTACTGCCATTCGCGCTCGCGTCCCCGAGCAGCTCGTAGTCCTCACCGGGCCTGGGAAGACGGCCGAATCGAACCTCCTTCGGGATGCTGACCCCGGCCTTGCACCAGGAGTCGCCGGAGTCCGCCCGCCGTTGAGTTGCTGGAGCCGAGTCCGGACGGGCCGGCAGCAGGTTCGCGCGGACGGTCCCGCGCCAGGCCCCGACGACCAGGCTCTGCGGGGCCGCCTTCAGCCGCAGGTCCACGTCCATTCCGTGGGCGGCGAAGTCCTTGCGGTGGCGCTGCGGATCGGCGTCCGGGTCCAGGATCCGGACCTCGACGCGATCGCGACGAGCAGGCGCCGCGCCTTCGAAGTCGGGTGGCGCGTTCCGATGACACGTTGGCTCCGCTTCGTCCACGCGCACGTGTCGGAATACGGGTGCGCCGAGCACGCCGCTGACGACCCCGACGGGCAGTTCCGTGCCTGGAATGACGGTGCGGGCGATCAGGTCGGAGCCGACGACGACCAGCCCACCGGTCAGTGCCGAGGTGATCGGCGGCGGCCAGGCGGTGCCGCCCAGTCGTTGGGCGATCTGCGGGGCCATCAGGGCGACGAAGGCGATCGGCACCGCGGCCGCGGTGCCGAAGCCGATCAACCCCACCCCGGTGAGCATCACCCCGAGACGGGCCCGTTGCACGTGCGTGCCCAGCCCGGCGGCGACCTCGTCACCGAGTTGGAGCGTGCGCAGCAGGCGGCCGAGCCCGAGCCCGGCCGGGACGAGCACGGTCATGGCGAGCGCCAGCGGCAGTGTCTCCGCCCAGTCCCGGCCGTTGAGGTTGCCGACCAGCCAGCCGACCGCGGCCTGCGCCTGGAACTGGCCGCCTCGGGCGAGCAGGAAGTCGGTCGCGCTCGTGCACATCCACGAGATCCCGATGCCCACCAGGATGATCCGGTACCCCGTGGTGCCGGCCCGCCAGGCCAGCGCGTACACCAGGAGCGCGGAGGCGAGCCCGCCGAGCAGGCCGAGCGCCTGCAGGCCGATGCCGCCGTCCCAGCCCAGCACGATCGCCGCCACCACGGCCGTGGCCGACCCCTGGGTCAGGCCGATCACGTCGGGGCTGGCCAGCGGGTTGCGGGTCATGGTCTGGAAGAGCGCACCGGACAGGGCGAAGGCGATGCCCGCGAGCAGGCCGGTGAGGACCCGCGGCAGCCTCGGCTCCCGGACCACCAGTTCGTCGCCCGGATCGCCCGTTCCGACGACGGCCTTGACCGCGGTCCGGGCCGCGCCCCGCCCACCGCGCCAGTACCCGCGCGATCTGCGGGACGACCAGGCCGAGGAACACGATCGGGCCGATCATCGCGACCGTCGCCCCGGTCAGCAGCATGATGGCCAGCATGCCCTGCAGCCTGATCACGCCGGTCCGCCGTCCCAGCGAGGCGGCCACGTCCTCGCCGAGCGCCAGGGCGTTGAGCGCGGGCGCGCCGGCCAGCGCGAGGGCCGCGCCGGCCAGGATGAACGGCAGGATGTCGACCACCATGCCGCCGTCCACGTCGGCGAGCGAGCCCGCCGACGGCCCGCACCGACCACACCACGTTGTCGACCAGGCGGCTCGGCGGTCTGCCGGCCAGGGTGTCCGCGACCCGTTCCAGCGGCACGCTGAGCGCGCCGAGCGAAAGCGACAGCGGGCAGAGCAGGGCCAGGCCCCCGGTCAGTCCCACCAGCAGCAGGACCGGGCGCAGACGGCCCCCGGTCACCGAAGGCATTGGTGTCAGCTCGCCGGCTGCGCGACCTTGGTGCCGGTGTCCCCGTCAATGGCCGCCTTGAGCTGGGGGACCAACCGGTCGAGGAGGAACGGCACGCTGAGCACGGTCTGGAACGAGTACGCCACCCCATAGGGGGTGTTCTCGCCGACGAACACCTCCCTGCCTTGCTCGACGACGTTCAGCCCGGTGTAGAGCTTGTCCGCGTGCAGCTTGGGCATCTCCTTGGCCACGTCCGCCACGGTCCAGACGATGACGTTCTGGTCGAGCAGGTCCGTCCGCTCCTTGCTGATGCTGACGCCGAACTTGTCCTTGCCGACCACCCTGTCCAGGTCCGCGGGCAGGGTGAAGCCGAGCGAGGCGAGTGTCCGCGACCTCAGGTCCTGGGTGCCGTAGACGAAGTAGCCCTCGTAGGGCGTGGCCGTGACCGCGGTCTTGCCGGCGAACTCCGGGTTGTCCTTCTTGGCCTTGGCGAACCGCTGCTCGAGGCCGGTCACGAGCTTGTCCGCCTCCGTTTCCTTCCCCAGCGCCTTGCCGATGGTCTTCGTCTGCTCCTGCCACGGGATGCCGTAGTCGGCGTACTGCTTCGGCTGGGCCACGACCGGCGCGAACTTTGAGAGCGTCCGGTACTGCTTGTCGGTCAATCCCGCGTACAGCGCCACAATCAGGTCGGGCTTGAGGGCCGCGATCTTCTCCACCTGCGGGCCGGTCCCGGTGTCCTTGAGCACGGTCGGAACGGGCGCGCCCTTGAGCCTGTCGGTGGCCCAGGGGCCGATCGCCCCGGCATACCCGCCGAACCAGTCGGTGGTCGCCACCGGCACCTTGCCCAGCGCCAGCACGGCGTCCTGGTCGGTGAGCCCGACCGTCACGATCCGCTTCGGCTCGGCCTTGACGGTCGTCGCACCGTACTTGTGCGCGATGGTCACGGGGAACGCGCCGCCCGCGGGGCCCGCCGCGGCCGGCGCGTCGGTCTCGTCGGATCCGCACGCGGCGACCGGAACGGTGGCGAGGAGAAGCGAGGCGAACGCCGCGATCAGACGCGCGGCCCTGCTGGCTGTGGGCATGATCCCTCTAAAGTTAGGCTTGCCTAATTTAGGTGAGCCTATCTTAAGTTGATCTATGACAACAGTGGCCGTCGGGGGCCTCGCGCCATTCCGCCGGCACGTCAGCGCCGGGCGTCCCCTCGTCGTCCGGGACGATTACTCCAGGGTTTTGGTGGTCTGTCTGGTCAGGAGGTCCTGGAGGAGGGTTCGGGACTCTTCTGGGGAGAGGGCCGACTTGGTCTCTATGGTGGTCCACGCGTCGCTGAGGTCGCAGTGGGAGATTCCTATGCCCAGGGCGGTGTGGACCAGGCAGATGCGGTCGCTGATCCCCGGGAACTCCAGGACGTCGAACGGGTAGGCGCGCGCCTCGTAGAAGGCGGCGGCGCGGGGGACGATCCGTACCCGCGAGTCCGGGTGGTCGCCCAGGGCCAGCAGGTGGCGGAGCTGGGCGGCCATCACGTGCGGGTCCTGGATGGGCAGGGTCACCGCGAGTTCGTCGACGATCACGTCGAGGAAGCGGCGGCGGCCGCCGGGGCGGAAGCGCTGGCGGTCGTCCAGGAGCTTCCACTCGGCCTCCACGTCGCATTCCATGATCTGCACGGAGGCGAGGAAGCGGGCATACGGCTCCGCCTGCGCCAGTTCCGGCACCTTCTGGACGGCATAGGTGCGGATGACCGACGCCTCCGACTCGGAGATCAGGGCGTCGCGGGCCTCGGCCTTCAGGTCGAGTCCGGCCAGCCAGGCGGGGCCGTGCGGACGGTGCGCAAGGTCGATCATCAGCTCGGCCACCTTGGCCTCGCGGACCTGGTAGCGCTCGAGCAGCCGCTCCACCTGGACGGGCGCGGGCGTCTCGAAGCCGGTCTCCACGCGGACCAGCCACTCCGACTCGCACCCGCCCTGGACCGCCGCCTCCTCGTACGACAGGCCCAGGACCTCCCGGGTGTGCTGCAGGTACAGCCCAAGGCGCCGAGCGTTGATGTTCGGCCCCCGATAATCGCCAGACATCCGTACCTCCCGCCGTACATCTTGCGTTACGAGACCGGGAGGCGGGTCCTTTTCTCGAAAAGATCCGTTGGATTTTGGGCGGAATATCTTGTTATGTATGGCTAATGGAATTACTTCTATTTCTAGGGGCCGGGACTCGTCGCGACGCAGTGCCGGCGCGCGGGCATATCGGGCGTTCTGTCAGGCCAGACCCTACCTGTCGGGGTTCATCTAATTTGTTCCTTTAGAGGGGGGACAGGACCATCAGGACTTCGTCCTGCCTCTCGTTCGGGCCGAGGTGGAGGGCCTTGGGCCAGCGGCCGGCCTCGCGCCAGCCCAGGCGCGAACAGAAATGCTCCAATCCCAGTCCGCCGCGGGCCGCGAGGTGGAGTTGGTCGAGGTGCATTTCTTCCCGGGCGATGCGGTGCAGGCGGGTCATGAGCGCCGTTCCGACGCCGCGTTTGCGGTGGGATGGACGGGTCTGGAGGTGGTTCACGCTGCCCCAGTGCGTGATCAGGGGGTTGGGGTCGCGGGTGAGCGTGACCCATCCGGTGAGGGCCGCACCGGAGAGGGCGAGGAGGAGTCGTTCGCGGTCGGGGTGCAGGCGGGTGATGATCGCGTCCAGGACCGGGGCGAGGCCGGTCCCGCCGCCGGTCACCTCGGTCCAACAGTCGATGAGGCCTCGGCGCAGGGCCGGGGTGACGTCCGAACGGTCGGTGAGCTGGATCAGGTCGGGCATTCAGGGGGCCGCCTCTCACGCTGTTGATCTCATGATCCCTGCGCGAAAGGCGTTGTGGAATGGGTGCTTTAGCCCGTTTTGGGGCTCTCGGGGTCATAGGGAGGTCGCCACCGGGACCACGTCCCGCGTCGATCGCGGACGGTCGAGCTCCGCCCCCTCGATGTCGAGGTCGGGAAGGACGCGGTCCAGCGGGCGCGGCAGCCACCAGGCGCCCCTGCCGACCAGCGCGAGCACCGCGGGGACCAGGGTCATCCGTACCAGGAAGGCGTCGGCGAGGACGCCCACGGCCAGGCCGAGCGCGATGGGCTTGAGGGTGAGGTCCTCGGTGGTCACGAAGCCGACGAAGACCGCGAACATGATCAGTGCGGCGGCCGTGATGACCCTGGTGCCGTACCGGGCGCCGGTGCGGACGGCCTCGCGCGCCCGGCCGGTGCGCACGTACTCCTCGCGGATCCGCGACACCAGGAAGACCTGGTAGTCCATCGCGAGCCCGAACAGCACCGCGATGACGACGATCGGCATGAAGCTGAACACCGGTCCGGTGGTGGCGACGCCGAACAGGCCGGCGAACCATCCCCACTGGAAGACGGCCACGACCGCGCCGAACGCCGCGCCGGCCGAGAGCAGGAAGCCGGCCGCGGCCTTGACCGGTACGACGAGCGAGCGGAAGACCAGCAGCAGGAGCAGCAGCGAGAGCCCGACCACGACCGCGGTGAAAGGCGGCAGCGAGGCCTTGAGCCGGTCGGAGACGTCGATCGCGGCGGGCGTGGAGCCGGTGACCAGGACCTTGGCGTTCGCGGCGGCGCCGAGGGCGGGCGTGCGGGCGCGGATGTCGAGGACGAGCCGCTCGGTCGCCTTGGCCCGCGGGCCCTCCTTCGGGACGAGGTTGAGCACGGCCGTGCGGCCGTCCTCGCCCGGTTCCGGCTCGCTGACGGACACCACGCCGGGCAGGTCCAGCCCGGTCGCGATCTTGGCCGCGGCCGCCACCGGGTCGCCGCCGCGGGTCTGGACGAGGACGAGCAGCCGTCCGTTGTTACCGGGCCCGAAGGCGTCGGAGATCAGGTCGTACGCCTTGCGCTGGGTCGATTCGGGCGCGGCGGTTCCGTTGTCGGGCATCGCCAGGTTCAGCTGGAGCGCCGGGACGGCCATCGCGGCCAGGGCGAGCAGGACCACCGGCAGGGTGATGAGGGGACGCCTGGTGACCAGGCGGGCCCAGCGCAGTCCGGCGGCCCCGGCCCGTTCGGGACGGGCGGCGCGCGAGCCCGGTCCGGGCCGCAGGCGTTCCCCGGCGAGGCCGAGCAGGGCGGGCAGCAGGCTGATCGCCGCGGCCACCGCCATCAGGACGGTCAGCGCGGCGGCCAGTCCCATGACGCTGAGGAACGGGATGCCGACGACGGTCAGCCCGGCCAGCGCGATGATCACGGTCACCCCGGCGAAGACCACCGCGCCGCCGGCGGTCGCGGTGGCGCGGGCCGCCGACTCCTCGGCGTCCATCCCGGCGGCCAGTTGGGAGCGGTGCCGGGACAGGATGAACAGGGCGTAGTCGATGCCCACGGCCAGGCCGACCATCAGGGCCAGGCTCGGCGCGGTGGAGGAGACGGTGGCCACGTTCGACACCAGCATCAGGCCGAGCAGCCCGATGACCAGCCCGGCCAGGGCGGTCAGGAGCGTCAGTCCGGCGGCGAGCATGGAGCCGAAGGTGAGCACCAGGACGATCACGGCGACGGCGACGCCGATCGCCTCCCCGGTGCCGACGGGCACCCCGTCGGTGCTGTAGATCGTCCCGCCGACCTCGGCGCGCAGGCCGTTCGTGCGGGCCGCGGCGGCGACGCCCTCCAGCGCGGTGACGCTGCCGTCGCGCAGCACGTCTCGCTTGATCGGGTAGAGCACCTGGGCGAGCGCCGTGCGGCGGTCGGCGGAGATGTTCCCGGTCTCGAAGGGGTCGGTCGCCTCGGCGACCTGCGGCGCCGAGGAGGCCGCCCGCACCGCCTTCTGGATGGCGGACCGGTGTGCCGGGGCGTCGACGGTCGAGCCGGGCGGGGCGACGAGGACGAGTTGCGCCGTGACCCCGGTCGCCGCGGGCAGGGAACGTTCCAGGACGTTGATGCCCTCCTGTGACTGCGAGCCGGGAATGGTGGCCTCGCTGTCGAGGTGCGAGCCGAAGGCCGCGAATCCGCCCCCGACCAGGAAGAGCACCAGGAGCCATCCGGCCAGGAAGCGGAATCGGCGGCGGAAGGCGGTCCGGCCGAGCCGGTGGAGCAGGGTTGCCAACAGGGGTCCCCTCAGAGGTTCTCGGACGGAGGCAGCAGGGCTTTCAGGACGGCTCGGAACGCCTCCTCGATCACGTCGGACGTGATCGCTTCGGGGTCGGCCAGGTGCTCGTTGACCAGACCGTTGGTGAGGCAGTGCACGATCAGGCCGGCCAGTTCGGGAGGGATCGCCGGGCGGGTGCCGGTGCGTTCGGCGGCCTCGGTGACCGAGCGGGCCGCGGCGTCCCGCTGGGCGCGGCGCATCGGGGTGAGGACGGCCCGGGTCCGCTCGTCCCGGGCGGCGCGGGCGGCGAATTCCAGGCCGAGCTGGCCGTGCCCGGTGTCCGCGACGATCCGGGCGGTGATCGTGCGGGCGACCCGGTCGATCATCGTGGCGGCGTCGCCGGCGTCCTCCAGTTCGGCGGTCACGGTGGCGAGCTCGTCCTCGGCGCCGCCGCCGAGGACGGCCCCGAAGAGTTCCTGCTTGCCGCCGAAGTTGGAGTAGACGGCGCCCTTTGTGAAGCCGGCCGCGTGCGCGATGTCCTCCAGCCGCGCGTCGGCGTAGCCGCGTTCGGTGAACGTCCGTACGGCCTCGGCCAGCAGCCGGCGCCGCACCTCCTCGCGTGGGACCCGCCGGGCGGGTCCTGGATTCTCGGTCATGCGGCGGAGCGTAGCATACCCAAAGTACTGAATACTTTGAGTATCGTAGCTGGTCTTCGCATCCCGCATCTGGAGGACACCGTTGATCACCTCGTACCGCCGGCCCCTGGTCCGTACCGCCGGCGCGCTGCTCGCGCTCGCATCGCTCACCGCATGCGGCGCCTCCGCCGACGACGCCGCCCCCGAGCAGCGCGACTTCGGCCCGGTCGGCGACCGGCTCACGATCGTCATGGACAACGGCGACCTGGACGTACGTCCCGCCGACGTCGACAGGGTGCGGGTGACGCGCCGGTTCACCCGCTGGTCGGTGGTCGGGACGAAGCCGGCGGCGAAGTGGACGATCAACGGCGACCGGCTCACCCTGGCCACCGACTGCGGCGGTCTGATCGGCGGCTGCGAGGTGCGCTACCGGGTGCTGGTGCCCAGGAAGGCGGCACTGAGCATCGAGGGGGAGAACGGAAAGATCTCGGCCACCGGGTTCGGCACCGCGCTGCGGATCCGCGGCGACAACGGCGCGATCACCGTCAACGGCAGCACCGGCCCGCTCGACCTGGGCAGCGAGAACGGGGAACTGCGCGCCACCGCGACCAGGTCGGCGCGCGTCTCCGCCACGTCGCAGAGCGGCAAGGTGACGCTTTCGTTCGACGCCGTCCCGCAGCAGGTGCTGACGACGACCGAGAACGGCGAGGTGACGGTGGAGGTGCCCCGCGCCACCTACAAGGTCACGACCACCACCGACAGCGGCGAAGTCCGCGCCGGCGTGCCCGCGGACCCCGCCAGCCCGCGCACGATCACCGCCCGGACCGAGAACGGGTCGATCACCCTGAACACCAGGCGCTGAAACCGCCGGGCATCGTCGCCGCGTGTGCCCTCCGCCCGACCACCCGGCCGCGGAGCCCTGTGGCTCGGGCGGCCGCCACGTCCTTCATGGTCACATCCGCGTCAGGGCATTCCCCGACACAAGGGCAACCAGGTAAAAAATCCGCCAGACCTTGGTCAACTGGAAGCATCCGACCCCGGAGTCGTGTTGGGACCACTAACGCCACTGGGGGGAGCCCCAGGACAGATGGGGGTTTTCCCCGATGGCGATAAGTTGGCCGAACCGTCAAAGTCTTAACTAGCAGTAGGGGCTAGGAGGCCCCTCCGACGGAAGAAGGCACACGATGCCGAACACGTTGAGCCTCACCTCGCTGAACGCTTCCGACCTGGCCCGGATCCTGTTCGCCTCGCCGCTCCAGGCGTCCGACGACCCCACCGCCGAGCAGATCCGGACCGCGATCGACGAAGAGCTGTGCGCCTGCGCCGGCGACCACGCCGCGTGCGCCGCCTACGTCGCGCAGGAGGCGGGCGACCACCCCGAGTGCTACGCCACCCGGATGCGCTGGGCCCTCCGCACCGTCAACCACGTCTTCCCCACCTACGCCACCGCCGCCTGACCCCGCTCCAGAACGTCCAGGACCACAGGAACCGAGCGCAGAGGAGGCATCAGATGCGCTCCCGATTCGCCGACCAGCCTGAACAGATCGTGCCGCGTTCGCTCAAACAGCTGCTCATGAGCGAGGACGCCCAGCGGTCAACCCGTCCCAAGGAAAACGCGCGCCGCCGCAGACCGCGCAAGACCCAGGCCCTGCGCAAAAGCGCATAGCCGGGTCACTTGGACTTCCGCTTGCTCTTCTGCTTCTTGTGCTTCATCTTCTTCTTGCTGCCGGACTCCCACTCGTAGCCCGGCGTGTTCTTCTCGCAGTAGCTGTCGCTGACCACGGTGTCGGTCGCGTCCTGCTCGCACCAGCGCTTCGAGGAGCAGGAGACCACTCCGAGTCCCGATACCAGCACGACCGCCGCGAGCACCGCGGACGACTTCCTGGGCATGAACGATCACCCTTCCGGGGCCAAAATCACCGATTGAGACCGGCCGACATTAGCCCACCGGAGGTCGCTCCCTGACGTCGCCCCCGAGGAACGACCGGTACCGGGACGATGAACGAGCCTTCAGGACACCCCCGGACATCGGACCCACGCCCTGACCGGTCCCGCTTCCATGCCGATTACGCAGTGTGCGGGGACCCTGCCGAACTATGCTTGCGCCGTGAGCGACAAGCCGGCGGAGGGAAACGGGGGCCGTCCCCCGACAGGCGAACCGATCACCAGCACCGACCTGTCTCCACCGCGGCCCGCGCGGGAGTACCGGATCGCCGAGCTCGCCCAGGCCGCCGGCGTGCCCGTCCGGACGCTCCGTTACTACCAGGAGCGCAAGCTGCTCCCCCCGCCCCGCCGCGAGGGCCGCATCGGCCTGTACTCCGAGGACCACCTCGCCCGCCTCCGCATGATCGCCAACCTGCTGGAACGCGGCCACACCCTCGAAGGCATCCGCGAGCTGCTGTCGGCCTGGGAGCAGGGACACGACATCGAGACCGTGCTGGGCGTCGAGAAGGCCGTCACCACGCCCTGGTCGAACGAGACCCCGGTCACCATGACGCTGGACCAGCTCGCCGAGCTGTTCCCCGGCCAGGTCGACCCGCCGTCGATCGAACGGGCCGTGCGGCTGGGCCACCTCGAGATCGACGGCGACCGCGTCACGCACTGGAGCCGGCGCCAGCTGGACGCCACGATCACGCTCGTCCGGGCGGGCGTGCCGCTGGCGGAGGTCCTGTCGGCGAGCCAGGAACTGCAGCGCCGCATGGACGAGGTCGCCGCCGTCTTCATCGGCTTGATCAGCACGCATGTGGTCGGCCCGATGGCCGGCCAGGACCTCGCCGGCCTCACCGGCGTCCTGGCCGAACTGCGCCCCGGCGCCCAGGTCGCGGTGGAGGCCGGCTTCGCGCGGGCCATGGACCGGCGGGTGCGGGCGGAGATCGACCAGCTGCTCGGCCGCCTCGCCGGCCCGTCCGACGACCGCGTCTCACCGTAACGTTCCGCTCACCCCGGCCGGGCGGCTCCGCCTGGCCCGATGCCTGGTCGAGGACGGCCGGCCGCTTCGGCACGCCGCCGCGCGCTTCCAGACCACGGCGGGCCCGCGGTCCGTCGCACGTCGCCGCTTCGGCGCGAGGGTGCCGGGCGCGGCGGCATACTTGACGGCATGGTCGATGAAGAGCGCTGGAAGGCCCGGTTCCGAGCCGCCCGTGTGAGCCTGCCCGGCTGGGCCCTCGACGCCCCGCACCGCTCCACCTACCGGTCGAACGTCACCGGCACCTGGGAGATCTACGCCTGGGACCGGACGACCGGCGCGCGGCGGCAGATCACCGACCGTCCCAACGGCACCTGGATGGGCCGCCTCGACCGGGCCGGCGAGTGGATCTGGTGGTTCGCCGACACCGACGGCGACGAGTTCGGCATCTGGCGGCGGACCCCGTTCGACGGCACCGGCGACGCGACGGCCCCCGGGGAGGGCAGCGTGCCCGCCGTGCCCGGCCTGGAGCCGTCCTACCCGTCCGGTCTGGCGCTGGGATCCAGCGGGCTCGCGCTCGTCGGCCGGACGACCGAGGGCGGCAACAGCGTCCACCTGTGCCGTCCGGGCGCCGAACCCGAGGTGCTGTACGAGCACGCGGAAGACGCCCACGTCGCCGCCCTCTCCCGGGACGAATCCCTGATCGCCATCGGCCACAGCGAGCACGGCGACAGCAGGCACATGGCGCTGCGCGTCGTGCGCCCCGACGGAACCACGGTCGCCGACCTGTGGGACGGCCCCGGCAAGGGCGTGTACGGCGCCGGGTTCGCGCCCGTCGCCGGCGACCCGCGGCTGCTGGTCAACCACGAACGGCGCGGCCGCGACGAGATGCTGATCTGGGACCCGGTCGCGGGCACCGAGCACGAGATCGTCCTGGACCTGCCGGGCGAGATCGGCGCCGACTGGTACCCCGACGGTTCCGCGCTGCTGATCCGCCACTCGCACGAGGCCCGCGACGAGCTCTACCGCTACGACCTGACCGGCGCCGGCGCGCTGACCCGCATCGACACGCCGCGCGGAGTCATCGGCGGCGCCACCGCCAGGCCGGACGGGACCGTCGAGTTCTACTGGTCGTCGTCCGCCGAACCGCCCGTGGTGCGGTCCACGTCCGGCGCCGTGGTGCTCACCCCGCCCGGCCCGGCCGCGCCGCCGTCGGTCCCGGTCGAGGACGTCTGGGTGGACGGCCCCGGCGGCAAGGTGCACGCCCTGATCAGCAGGCCGATCGAGGGCGGCGGGCCGTTCCCGACCGTGTTCGACGTGCACGGCGGGCCCACCGCCCAGGACGAGGACTCCTTCGTCCCGGACGCCGCGGCCTGGATCGACCACGGCTTCGCGGTCGTCCGGGTCAACTACCGCGGCTCGACCGGCTACGGCTCGCGGTGGCGGGACGCCATCGAGGGCCGGGTCGGGCTGACCGAGCTGGAGGACATCAAGGCGGTGCGCGACCTGGTGGTCTCCACCGGCCTCGCCGACCCCGGCAAGCTGGTGCTGACCGGCGGATCGTGGGGCGGGTTCCTCACCCTGCTGGGCATCGGCACCCAGCCCGGCGACTGGACGGTCGCGATCGCCGCCGTCCCGGTCGCGGACTACTTCGCCGCCTACGAGGACGAGATGGAAGGGCTCCAGGCCTTCGACCGCTCCCTGTTCGGCGGCTCGCCCGCTGAGGTCCCCGACCGCTACCGGGAGTCGTCCCCGCTCACCTACATCGAGAACGTGAAGGCGCCCGTCCTGATCCTCGCGGGGGAGAACGACCCGCGCTGCCCCATCCGGCAGATCGACAACTACCTGAACCGGCTGGCGGAGCTGGACCGGCCGCACGAGGTCTACCGGTACGACGCCGGGCACGGCTCGCTGGTCGTCGAGGAGCGCATCAAGCAGAAGCAGGCGGAGATCACCTTCGCCCGCAAGCACCTGGGCCTGACCTGACGCTGTGTTTATTTCAATCCCGGCCCAGGGATACTCGCCTGGCGGCTCGCATCCCTGACCGTGCTTGGGCGAGCGCGACATCGCTTCGCGATCTGGCCGGTGAGGCCCGCCTCCGGCATCGCCTCCCCGGCCAGGTAGCGCGCTCGCGCGGTACCTGAGGCCACTTCGAGGCCCCGGGCCCGGGCTGGGCTTGAGCCGGCTCGGCACGGGCCTTCGCCCGGTCGGTGCCGCCGGTCTCCTCAGGCGCGGACGTCGCGGATGATGCCGACCAGCTCGCGCGTGACCGACTTGAACCCGGGCAGCCGGGACATCGCGACCATGCGGTTGACCAGCGGCACCGTCCGATCGACCAGGAGGTAGGTCTTGCGGCAACCGGGCGAGCTGTCGTGCACCCAGTACAGGACGATGCCCATCGAGTAGAGCCACAGCAGCTCGGGCAGCTCCTTGCGGAACTCCTCGTCGATCTTCAGGGTGGAGCCGTCCACGACCTGGCGGTAGATGGCGACCGCCGCGTCCCGCGCCGGGCCCGCGTCGGCGCTGAACGGGTTGAGCGGGCTGGTGGGCTCGGCGGCGAACTTGAAGAACTTCCCGGCGAACTCGTGGTACGGCACCATCGTGTCGACCCGGGCCTTCAGCACGCCCAGCAGCCGCGCCGCGAAGTCCTTCTCCGCATCCAGCACCGCCCGGCAGGCCTTGAGGTGGTCCTCCTGGAGCTCGTCGTAGTACGCCTGGATCAGCTCCTCCTTGGAGCCGAAGTAGTAGTAGGCGTTACCGACCGAGACCCCGGCCTCCTTCGCGATCGCCCGCATCGTCGTCGCCTCGTACCCGCGTTCGCGGAAGAGCCGCAGCGCCGTCTGGACGATCAGTGCACGCGTCTGCTCCGACTTCACCGCCTTCATCTCGGTCACGTACGCCACTTTAAAGGGTGGAAGGCGGCCCTCCACTGCCCGTACGGGGACACCCCGCGCACCCTGGACGGGCCGCGCGTTCGTCCGGCCCCGGCCCGGTTTTGGGCCGGGCCCGGACGAACGCGGACTGACGAATGAGGCGGCCGCCCGCGGATCAGCGGCCGGTGCCTCCGTAGACCACGGCCTCGACCTGCTCGGCGTCCAGGTCGAAGGCGCGGTGCGCGGCGGCGACGGCGGTGTCGATGTCGTCCTGGGCCACCACGACCGAGATCCGGATCTCCGACGTGGAGATCATCTCGATGTTGACGCCGGCGTCGGCGATCGCGGCGAAGAAGGCCGCGGTGACGCCGGGGTGCGAGCGCATCCCGGCGCCGATCAGCGAGACCTTGCCGACCCGGTCGTCGTAGCGCAGCGACTCGAACCCGATCCGCTCCTTGACCTTGTTCAGCGCGCTCAGCGCCGCCTGCCCGTCGCTGGCCGGAAGGGTGAAGGAGATGTCGGTGCGACCGGTCGAGGCCGCCGACACGTTCTGCACGATCATGTCGATGTTGATCTCGGCCTCGGAGAGCACCGTGAAGATCGAGGCGGCCTCACCGACCTTGTCCGGCACGCCCACAACGGTGATCTTGGCCTCGCTGCGGTCGTGCGCGACCCCGGAGATGATCGCCTGCTCCACGTTCTGCTCCCCCTTGCCCTCGATCTCGCTGCTGTCGACGACCCAGGTGCCCTCCTTCTGACTGAAGGACGACCGCACATGGATCGGAAGATTGTAGCGGCGCGCGTACTCGACGCAGCGCAGATGCAGGATCTTGGCCCCGCTGGCGGCCATCTCCAGCATCTCCTCGTAGGAGATGCGCGGGATGCGGCGCGCGGCCGGGACGATCCGCGGATCGGCGGTGAACACGCCGTCGACGTCGGTGTAGATCTCGCACACGTCGGCGTCCAGCGCCGCGGCCAGTGCGACCGCGGTGGTGTCGGAGCCGCCGCGGCCAAGGGTCGTGATGTCCTTGGTGCCCTGCGAGACGCCCTGGAACCCGGCCACGATGCAGATCGAGCCCTCGTCCAGCGCGGTGCGGATCCGTCCCGGCGTCACGTCGATGATCTTGGCTTTGCCGTGCGCGCCGTCGGTGATCACTCCGGCCTGGGAGCCGGTGAACGAGCGGGCCTCATGGCCCAGGTTGGCGATGGCCATGGCCAGCAGCGCCATCGAGATCCGCTCGCCGGCGGTGAGCAGCATGTCCAGCTCACGCACCGGAGGCAGGGGGCTGACCTGCTTGGCCTTGTCGATGAGATCGTCCGTCGTGTCACCCATGGCGGACACCACGACGACGACGTCGTTGCCCGCCTTCTTGTTCGCGACGATGCGCTGGGCGACCGCCTTGATGCGCTCGGCATCGGCGACGGAGGAGCCACCGTACTTCTGCACCACGAGAGCCACGAGTGGGCGCTCCTCGGATAGGGATCAGGCGTACCTGGCCGAGTCTACCGAGACGGCTCGAATGCGTTACGACCAGGTAACTCCCCGACCGCCGATCAGGTGACCGGCGCGGCCTCCGCGGCCGTCATATCCTCGGCGACGTCGAGCCGCGCCCCGGCGACCACCGCGTGCAGGGCCCGCAGCGCGGCGCCGGCGTGGTTGCCCCAGTGGTTGAAGTAGGAGTACTGCCACCACCACAGCGCCTCCAGCGGACGGTCGTGCTGGTAGTGGCGCAGCCCGTGGACGAGATCGCTGGCGACGTCGACCAGGTCGTCCGACAGCCGGTAGGAGGTCGTCTCGTCGTCCTTATACGGATCGAAGACCTCGGTGTACTCGTCCACCGCGATGAGCCGCTCGGACAGCCCGACTCGGATCTCGTCCAGATCCGGGTCCTCGCCGACCTCCGGCTCCCAGTTGTCCGGCAGGATCACGTCGGCGCTGGCGCCCAGCTGCGCGCCGGCCAGGATGACCTGCGACACCTCCAGGAGCAGCAGCGGCACGGTGTGGCGACCGCCATCGCCTCGGGCCACGGCCTCGAGCCCGTTCAGGTAGTTCTCCACATGGCGGGCCACCCGCTCGGCGAGGGCGTTCCAGTCCTGTGGGCTGTTGGAGTCAGACATCGAGCAGCCTCCGTCCTTCGAATGCGCGGCCCAGCGTCACCTCGTCGGCGTACTCCAGATCCCCGCCCACCGGCAGACCGCTGGCCAGCCGGGTGACGGTCAGCCCCATGGGTTTCACGAGGCGGGCCAGGTACGTCGCGGTGGCCTCGCCCTCCAGATTGGGATCGGTGGCGAGGATCAGCTCGTTCACGGTGCCGTCGGCGAGCCGCTGCATCAGCTCCCGGATGCGCAGATCCTCAGGGCCCACGCCCTCGATGGGGCTGATCGCCCCGCCGAGCACGTGGTAGCGGCCGCGGAACTCACGGGTCTTCTCGATGGCGACGACGTCCTTGGACTCCTCGACCACGCAGATGACCTGGGGATCGCGGCGCGCGTCCCGGCAGATCCGGCACTCCTCCTCCTCGGCGACGTTGCCGCAGGTCTTGCAGAAACGGACCTTGTCCTTGACCTCCTTGAGGGCCTTGCCCAGCCGTTCGACGTCCGCGGGATCGGCGGCGAGGAGGTGGAAGGCGATCCGCTGCGCGCTCTTGGGGCCGACGCCGGGCAGCCTGCCCAGTTCGTCGATGAGATTCTGGACGACCCCTTCGTACAACGGTCCCTTCCTTTCACGCTAGTGACGATGACCGACCACGATACGACTCCGTGCACGAAGACGACACTGTGCGGCACTCGCCCGGCGTGGCCCGCGCCCCCGCGCCCGGCGCCCGGAGATCAACTGCCCGGCTTCCCGCCCTGCTCGTCGTCCTCTTCCTTCTCAGGCGCCCCGGCACCTGGAGTCCCGGGGAACCCCGGGAACCCGGGCATGCCCGGCAGGCCGGACAGGTCCGGCAGGCCGGGGAGGCCGCCCCCTCCGGCGCCACCGAGGCCCGGCAGCCCGCCCCCCATCGCGGCGAGCGGCCCCATCGCCGACTGCTGCATCTCCTGGACGGCCCGTCCCGCGTCACGGATCGCCGCGAGCACCAGGTCCGCCAGGGTCTCAGCGGTCTCGGCCGGATCGTCGGCATCGATCGCCTCCGGGTCGATGGACAGGCCGGTCACCTCACCCAGGCCATTGACCGTCGCGGTGACGAGCCCGCCTCCCGAGGTACCGGACACCTCGGCCTCCGTGAGCTCTTGCTGCGCAGTGAAGATCTTCTGCGCCTGCTGAAGAAGCTCCTGGAAGTTCACCTGACCACCGGGTTCCACGGCGTGCTCCGTTTCCTCTCGCCCCCGAAGGGCCCGTACTCGGCGGATCCGCCGACCATTGGACGTCTGTCTTCCCGAGACTACGGCTTCCGCCCGCGTTCCGGTACGTACTGGCGCCGTGTCCAGAATCCCACCCACACCCACCGGAAGCAGCACGATTCTCAGTCTTACGAACAATGCGCGCGACCTGCCACACCTCCTCCCGCCGCCACGGCCGCTGGGAGCGGCGGCGCCTGTGGCGGCGCTGCCCTGACCCTTCCATGCGCCCAGGCGGGCGTCGTACTCACGCGGGGACGCTGAGCGGCTACCAGGCTGCGCCGTCGCGGAGAGGAGCGGGCGGCGGGGGTCAGGTGTTGTCGATCTCGCGGATGATCTGGCCGCCCAGCTCGCGCTGGATGAGCGCCATGCCGCTGGCCTCGGCCTCGGCACCGTCCGCGTCGGCGTCCCCTTCCGGGTCGACCTCCTCGCTCTCGTCCACGGGAGGCGGCTCGGGCGGCGGGGGCGGCTCGTCGGACGGCGGCGGCTCAGGGGCAACGTCGGACGTGGGTGATGGAGGCGACGGCGCGCGTGCGGGCTCCGGCTGAGGAGGCCCTGGACGAGGAGCGGGCGTGGAAGCACCGGCGAAACCGGACGGCGCGGCCGCTCCCGGGCCGCCGCCCCCAGGCCCGGAACGTCCCGGGGACCGGCCGGCGCCCGGACGCCCGCCGCCGCCGGAGGGCGCCGCGCCGCCGAGGACCGTGTCGATCCTCCAGTCGACGCCCATGCGCTCCCGCAGCACCTCGCGGAGCACCACGTCCCGGCCGCCGTTGGTGAAGTTGGTCCGCGCACCCTCCGCCTCGAACGACAGGGTGAGCAGGTTGTGGTCCAGCGAGATCGGCCGCACCCCGGACATGATCGCCATCCAGGCGACCTTGCTCTTGACCTTGACGGCCTCGATGATGTCCGGCCAGTACCGCTGCACCATCGATACGTCCATACCCCCCTCAGCCTGGGCCGACGACGCGGCAGGCGCGGCCTGGGGAGGCCGCGCCGAAGAGGGCGCAGGCGCAGGGGCGGGCGCAGGAGCAGGGGGCGCGGGACGGCCCGCACCGGAGCCACCACCCGAACGGTTATCCACAGAACCCCGTTCGCCTTCTCCGGCCCCACCACCCCCCTCGACAATGGCCGCGGAAGGGGCTCCGGCATCGCCGGTACCCGCGGCCACCGGGCGAGGAGGAAGCGTTGCCGCATCCCCGAACGCGGGCGCCGGCCCGGCGGGCCCGCCCCCGGCGAAGCCGCCTTCCGCCGCCTGCCGCTCCAGGCGGTCCAGCCGGGCGAACATCGACGCCTCGTCCTCGTACGCGGCGGGCAGGAGGATCCGTGCGCAGATCAGTTCCAGCAGCAGCCGCGGCGACGTCGCCCCGCGCATCTCCGTCAGCCCGGTGTGCAGCAGGTCGGCGGCGCGCGTCAGCTCCCCCGGCCCCATCGACGCGGCCTGCCGCCGCATCTGCTCCAGCTCGTCGGGCGGCACGTTCAGGAGCCCGGTCCCGCCCGCCTCCGGCACGTTCGAAAGGATCACCAGGTCCCGGACCCGCTCGAGCAGGTCGGCGGTGAACCGGCGGGGGTCCTGCCCGCTCTCGACCACCCGGTCGATCGCGGCGAACACCGCGCCGCCGTCCCGGGCCGCGAAGGCCGCGATCACCTCGTCCAGCAGCGCCGAGTCGGTGTAGCCCAGCAGCGACACGGCCCGCGCGTAGGTGATGCCCTGCTCGTCCGACCCGGCCAGCAGCTGGTCCAGGATCGACAGCGTGTCCCGGGCCGAGCCGGCGCCCGCCCGTACCGCCAGCGGCAGCGCCGCCTCCTCGTACGGGACCTTCTCCGACCGCAGGATCTCCTCGACGAGGTCCTGCAGCACGCCCGGAGGGATCAACCGGAACGGGTAGTGGTGGGTCCGCGACCGGATCGTCCCGATGACCTTCTCCGGCTCGGTGGTCGCGAACACGAACTTCAGGTGCGGGGGCGGCTCCTCGACCAGCTTCAGCAGGGCGTTGAAGCCCTCCCGGGTGACCATGTGCGCCTCGTCGATGATGTACACCTTGAAGCGCGCCGAGACGGGCGCGAAGAACGCGCGTTCCCGCAGGTCGCGGGCGTCGTCGACACCACCGTGGGAAGCGGCGTCGATCTCGATGACGTCGATGTGGCCGGTTCCTGTGGGGCCGAGCGCGACGCAGGAGTCGCAGCTCCCGCACGGCTCGGGCGTCGGCCCCTGCTCGCAGTTCAGCGAGCGGGCCAGGATCCGGGCGCTGGAGGTCTTGCCGCAGCCCCGCGGTCCGCTGAAGAGGTAGGCGTGGTTGATCCGCCCGTTCCGGAGCGCCTGCTGAAGGGGCTCCGCGACGTGCTCCTGCCCCTTGAGCTCGGCGAACGTCGCCGGCCGGTACTTGCGGTACAGCGCCAGGGTCATCGGGGGTCCGCCCTCCTCGAGAAGCAGAGCGTTAGAAGCGCAGGTGTCGCCTTCAAACCAAGGGACCCCCCGCACACCCGCCAGAGCCTGCTTATCCTTGCTGCCTTCCGGCCCTGGGGAGGTTCACAGGATGACGCCGTGCGAGGGGTCTGCCCCGAGTCTATGGCATGCGAGGAGCTCCGTAAGCCGCTTACGAACCTCCTCGCGTAGGCTCCCGCCCTATGCCCTCCGCCGAAGCCCCGCCTCCGCAGGAGACTCTCCTCCACATCGCCGAGCGCCGGCACTGGGAATCGGCCCGCGCCACGGGTGTGTCGTACACCATGTCCACCCTGGGCCGGACGCTCGACGAGGAGGGCTTCATCCACTGCTCGTCCGACCTCGCCCAGCTGGAAGGCGTCCTGTCCCGCTTCTACGAGGGCATCGACCGCACGACTCTGGTCCTCCTGGTCATCGACACCGCCCAACTCCAGGCCCCGGTCCGCTACGAGCCCGCCGGTGACGAACTCTTCCCCCACGTCTACGGCCCGATCCCGCTCCCGGCCGTTATTGATGTCCGGTCAGTGCCCGAGAACCGGTAGGCTCTCCTGCGGAGGATTCGCCTAGTGGCCTAGGGCGCACGCTTGGAAAGCGTGTTGGGTTCACGCCCTCGCGAGTTCGAATCTCGCATCCTCCGCCAGCCTGACCAGGCAAAACACGTCGAGGGCGGCACCCGTACGGGCGCCGCCCTCAGTCTCTTCTGGTCTCATCCAGCCTTTCAGGCCGCCCTGAGACCTCCGCCGGACCATCCTGGTCGCCGTCAGCGGGCCGTCCCTGAGCCTCCCCAAGGAGGCCGCCAACGCGCCTCGCGACGCACGGGCTCGGTCGGGATCATCGATCCGGCGGGGAACTCTCCGCCGAGGATCGGCCGCGTAGATCCTCGGCGGCCTTGATGTCACCGGACGCCAGTCGCGCCCCAGCATCGTTCAGGGCCGCGCCGCCTCGTCCGCGCTGTGGGCGGGCCGCGGCCTTGAGGGGGAGGTGCCCGTTCCTCAGCGGCCCCCGAGGCCGCTCCGGAACCTCGTGGCCCCTTACTCGATCTCCGCGATCGGTATCGAACTCGACCGCATCATGGACGAATTGACGGTTCGACCTCGCCGTGATTCTCGAAATCGAAGCCGTCTCCACGTCGACATCAAAGAGCGTGCAGTGGAGTTCTCCGAGGTCACCCTTACCGGCGATCGCCACGAGATCATCTACGCGCCAAGGCTTATAAGCTGGCGCCATGTCCTGCATCTCAATCATCACCCCCTGCTACGAGCCGGACGTGAAACATCTAAATGAGGCGTATGAATCTGTGGTCAACCAAGAACTTCCCGAAGGGTGGGAGCTGGAATGGGTAATCCAGGAGGACGGGACGACCGGCGTTCCTGAGACGATGATCCCGCAAGATCCGCGAGTGAAGTTCGGCGCTGGGCGCCGAGGCGGAACCGGGATAACAAGGAATCTCGCCCTGGCTCGTTCTCAAGGCGTCCTGATCAAGAGCCTCGACCAGGACGACATCCTCACACCAGGAGTACTTGCACGGGACATAGAGGTTCTCGCCGAGAACCCTGATGTTCAGTGGACCACTTCCCGCGCACTCGACTTGCTGCCCGACCGTTCGACCGTTGGGGCTGAGAGCGACCCGCTGGCCGGAAGGATCGAGCCTGGCTTTGTCTTCGAGTACTGGAAGGCGCACAACTACCGACTGCCCGTCCATCCCGCGACCGTCTGCATCAGGCGCCCCCTCATTGTCTCCCTTGGGGGATGGATGGGCGTACCGGGATCGGACGATACGGGGATGCTGGTTGCCGCGTCGATGCTCAGTGTCGGGTACTTCCATGACGAGGTGGGCCTCTTGTATCGCAAGTGGCCGGGCCAGGAATCCACCAAGCCCCGACACACCGAGCCTACGGAATGGAACTTGCGCATGGACCTTATCCGCGAACGCACCGAGTCCATTCAGGAGGTATGGGGGATGCGTTCTCACGGACCGCGCCTTCCGTCTATTTAGACCGGAACGGCATATCAGCGTGATAATGCGTGCTACCGCGTCTTCTGAGACGCCACGTTCGGCTACTCGCGCGGTTCCGTGGTCGGCCGGGCGAGCGAGCGGGGAGGGACCGCTCGCCCGGTCGGGGCACGGTACGAAGGTCAGGCCAGGGTGGCGTTCTGGAGGTTGGTCAGGAGGCCGGGGGTCTGCCAGTTGTCGACGATGAGGAGTTTCGAGACGGGCAGGTAGACCGTCCGCTGGACGAAGGTGTCCTTCGAGACCTGGCTCGTCTTGTCCTTACAGGTGAACAGCCATTCCCGGTAATTGGCCTTGCGGCTGCCGACCGGGGCGAGGCCCGCCTTGCGGGGAGCGGACGGCATCGTCTGGAGGCTCGACGGGTCGTTCGGGCACGGCTGGGCGTCCGAGGCGGGGTAGTACGGGCTGCTCACCTTGTACGGGCCCATCTCGTGGCCCTGGGAGATGTCCTCCTCGCCGAAGATCCAGAATCCTGGGCAGGTGTCGGCCTGAGGGTAGCCGCTCTTGCCGCACGAGCCCCTGGTGACGACATGCCAGCGGCCGTCGCCCTCGGATCGGGCCTTCCAGGACGACGGGAGCTTCATCGTCAGGGCACCGGCCTTCACGGTGGTGTCCTGGCCGCCTTGCGTGTCGGGGTTCTCGCTGCCGGTGCTCGACCCCGTGCCGGACGAGCCGTCGCCCGCCTCGATGACGCAGCCGGTCAGCGGCAGGACGGCGCAGGCCGCGAGGGCCAGGACGGCGATTCGGCGTTGTGTGGACAATGTGGGGACTTCCTCTCTCGTCGGAGACCGGCCCCTTTGGACCGGTCCCACACCCAGCGGCCATTCGACTCTCCGTGACCGGTCATGCGTTCCACGTTCTCCCGACCGCCTCGCGGTCGGCGCGTTCAAGGGTGGACGGCCCGCCGACCGGGAATAGTGGGGCCGGAGAACCACCTGGTCAGGACGGGGTGCTGGATGGACGGCGGAAGAAGCGGCGAGCTCTGCCTGGTCACGGGCGCCACCGGGTACATCGGGGGGCGGCTCGTACCGGAGTTGCTCGACGCCGGGTACGCGGTGCGCTGCCTGGTCCGGACGCCCGAGAAGCTGCGCGACCACCCGTGGGCGCACCGGGTCGAGATCATGCAGGGCGACGTCACCGATCCCGAGTCGGTCGCCGTCGCGATGAAGGGCGTCGCGGTCGCCTACTACCTCGTCCACGCGCTCGGCACGAGCCGGGACTTCGAGCGGACCGACCGCCGCGCCGCCGAGACCTTCGCCGCCGGTGCCGCGCGGGCGGGCGTGCGCCGGATCGTCTACCTGGGCGGCCCCATGCCGACGGGGACCGAAGAGCGGGACCTGTCCCCGCACCTGCGCTCGCGCGCCGAGGTCGGGCGGATCCTGGGCTCGTCGGACGTCCCGACCGCGGTGCTGCGCGCCGCCGTGATCATCGGCTCGGGGTCGGCGTCGTTCGAGATGCTGCGCTACCTGACCGAGCGGTTGCCGGTGATGGTGACCCCGCGCTGGGTGCGGACCCGGGTCCAGCCGATCGCGGTCCGGGACGTGCTGCGCTACCTGGTCGGATCCGCCTCGCTCCCGGCCTCGGTGGACCGTTCCTTCGACATCGGCGGCCCGGACGTCCTGTCATACCGGGACATGATGCAGCGGTACGCGTGGGTCGCCCGCCTGCCGCGCCGCCTGATCATGCCCGTGCCCGTGCTGACGACCCGGCTCTCCAGCCTGTGGGTGGGGCTGGTGACGCCCGTCCCGCCGTCCATCGCCCGCCCGCTGGCCGACTCGCTGCGGCACGAGGTGGTCTGCCGCGAGGACGACATCACCCGGTACATCCCGGATCCGCCCGAGGGGCGGGTCGGTTTCGAACGCGCGGTGGAACTGGCGCTCCAGCGGATCCGGGAGGCGGACGTCAGCACCCGCTGGTCCTCGGCCTCCGTGCCCGGCGCGCCGAGCGACCCGCTGCCCACCGATCCGGGCTGGGCGGGCGGCTCCCTCTACATCGACCGCCGCGCCCGCGTCGTGGACGCGACGCCCGACGATCTGTGGCGGGTCGTCGAAGGGATCGGCGGGGAGAACGGCTGGTACTCGTTCCCGTCGGCCTGGGCCGTGCGGGGCTGGCTGGACCGGCTGGCCGGCGGCGTGGGCCTGCGCCGCGGGCGCCGGGACGCGGCCCGCCTGCGCGCCGGCGACTCGCTGGACTTCTGGCGGGTCGAGGAGATCGAACCGGGCAGGCTGCTGCGGCTGCGCGCGGAGATGCGGCTGCCCGGGCTCGCCTGGCTGGAACTGATGATCGGCCAGGACCGCCAGGGGCGCACGGTCTACCTGCAACGGGCCCTGTTCCACCCGCACGGACTGGCGGGACACGCGTACTGGTGGGCCGTCTCCCCGTTCCATACCGCGGTCTTCGGCGGCATGGCCCGCAACATCGCCCTGGCCGCCGAATCCCGCGAGTGAACGTGCACAACCTCTGAGCAGCGGCGCCTTCACTGACCGTCGGCCCGCGGTCACGTGACACGAGCGGTTGCGCCGCTTCTCTGGCCCCACCCGACCCCGTAGACTCAGGGGGTGATCTTCAAGGCGGTGCGTGACGGGCGGCCCTATCCCGAGCACGGCCTGACGTCCAGTGACTGGGCCAAGATCCCGCCCCGCCAGGTCCGGCTGGACCAGCTCATCAGCACCAAGCGCGAGCTGGACCTTCAGTCGCTGCTGTCCAAGGACTCCACGTTCTACGGCGACCTGTTCCCGCATGTCGTCCTGTGGCAGGGCGAGCTCTACCTAGAAGACGGCCTGCACCGCGCCCTCCGCGCGGCCCTTCACCAGCGCCTCGTCCTGCACGCCCGCGTCTTCGACATGGACGCGAACCAGCCCTAGGTGTGCTGTCCCGAGACGTTGGTGCCACGCGAACGCCTTACCTGGCCCGGTCAGACGCGAGCCGCCGGGCAAGCGCCTAGGCCGGGACGTGGAAACGCGGCCAGGGCTTGTCTCGAAGTGGCCCTAGGTGCCACGCGAGCGCGCTACCTGGCCGGTGGGGCGACGCCGGAGGCGAGCTACACCGGCCAGATCGCGAAGCGATGTCGCGCTCGCACCAAGCTCGGTCAGGGTGCGAGCCGCCAGGCGAGCACCCTGGGCCGGGCTTGAATAAACACAGCGCCTTAGAGCGCGGCGGTGCGTTCCGGGGTCGGCGCCCTGGGGACGTTCTTGGGCTCGATCAGGTGCTCGACGGCCTTCGGCGGGACGGGGTCCAGGCGCACGAAGCCGGGACGGGCGGCCAGCCAGCCGAAGACCAGTTCGGGAACGACCAGCGCCAGGAGCAGTCCCAGGGAGACCTGCCAGCCGCCGGTGGCGCTGTGCAGCACGCCGACCGCCAGCGGGCCGAGTCCCGCCAGGAGGTAGCCGCCGCACTGGGCCATGCCGGACAGCCGCGCCGCGACCGTGGGGCTCGGCGAACGCAGGCTCAGCAGGGTGAATCCGAGCGGGAACGCGCTGCCGGTGGCAGTTCCCAGCACCGCGACCCACACCCAGGCCGCCCCGGGGAACATCAGGAGTCCGGCGAGCCCGGCCGCCATGATGACGGTGATGGCCGTGACCAGCGGCCGCTGGTCGCGCACCCGGGCGGCGAGCACCGGGACGAAGAAGCCCAGCGGGATACCGATGATCATCATGACCGAGACCATGCTTCCGGCGGTGGCGGGCGGCTGCCCGTGGTCGCGCATGATCTGCGGCAGCCACGACATCAGCACGTAGAACATGAGCGCGGCCAGCCCCATGAACGCCGTGATGTGCCAGGCGAGCGGCGAGCGCAGCAGCGATCCCTGATCGGCAGGCGCGGACGCCGTGGCCCCGGACGGGCCGTCCGACGCGGCGCGGGTGCGGCGGTGGCCGCCGACGGCCAGCGGTCCCCAGGCGAGGGCGGCGACCAGCGAGGGCACGGCCCAGATCGCGAGCGCCCAGCGCCAGCCGGCCGTGTCGTTCATCGGCACGGCGAGGCCGGCGGCGATCGCGCCGCTGGTCGCCATCAGCATCATCGCCATGCCGGTGAGCGACCCGACCCGGCGCGGGAACACCCGCTTGATCACGGCGGGCATGAGCACGTTCCCCATCGCGATGCCCGCGCCGGCGAGGACCGTCCCGGCGAACAGGGCGGCGCGCGCCGGGACGACCCGGAGCACGATCCCGGCCGTGATCAGCAGCAGCGAGACGGCGATCGCGGGCTCGGCGCCCAGCCTGCGCGCCAGGACGGGCGCCAGGGTGGCGAACAGCCCCAGGCACAGGACGGGCAGCGTGGTCAGGACGCTCACCTCGATGCCGGAGAGCCCGAACACCTCGCGCAGGTCGCCGAGCATGGGGGAGATGCCGGTGATGGCGGCGCGCAGGTTGACCGTCAGGAGCACCAGCCCGATGAACGTCCACACGGCGGTGGCACGGTTGATACGCGGAGAGGAAGTCATTTCGCCTTCGTCAGTCGGGCCGGGCAGGAGAGCATGTGGAACGAGGGGGTTATAGGGCACGGTCGGAGGCGACCCGGGGCACGCGAGGTCTTCGACCGCCGCAGGAGGCGGAGGTTTCCTGGTTAGGAAGGGGCCGGGGGGCGGGTCTCCGCGGAGCGGATGATCCCGTCCAGACAGGAGCGGGCCGCCTGGGCGGCGGCCTCCGCGTCGCCCGCTTTGATCGCCGCGGCGATGGGGCCGTGCGGTACGTCCGCCTGCCGCGGCCCGGGTCCGGCGGCTCCGATGCTCGCCCGCAGGCCCGCGCCGAAGTCGCGGTACAGCTCGATGAGCACCCGGTTGTGCGTCGCCTCGACGACCGCCGTGTGGAAGGCGGTGTCGGCCTCCACGAACTCGGCGTGCGCCCCGGCGGCCCAGGCCGCGTCCCGGCGGGCCAGGGCGTCGTCGATGGCGGCCATGTCGGCGCCGGTACGGTGCGCGGCGGCCAGCCTGGCCGCCTCGACCTCGAAGCCGCGCCGGACCTGGAGGATCTCGATCAGCTCGGCGGTCTGCAGCCGGCGCCGTACCGCCCCGGACAGCTCGCTGGTCGCCCGCACGTACGTGCCGTCGCCCTGGCGGCACTCCAGGAGGCCGGCATGGGTGAGCGCCCGGACGGCCTCGCGAACGGTGTTGCGGCCGACGCCCAGGTTCTCGGAGAGGACGGGCTCGGGCGGAATCTTGGCTCCCACGGGCCACACTCCCGTCGCGATCTCATCCCTGAGCTGGTCGATCACCTGCTCGACCAGGGACGAGCGGCGGGCGGTGCGCAGCGTCACGACTCCCCCAAACGATCATGGTGGCCGGATTCCACCAATCATCCTACGTTTCTAGGTCCAGTGCTTTTCTCTGGTGAGAACAAAGCGCGACGCGTCCCACAACATTCCCGGCGCAGCGTGTCGGCCAGATCACGCTCGAAGACCGGACGGCCCGCCGCCCTGGAGCCTGTCTGTGGCCCAGCTATCGCGCGAGCGCGTTGCCTGGCCGGTGGGGCGATGCCGGAGGAGAGCGTCACCGGCCAGATCGCGAAGCGATGTCGCGCTCGCACCAAACCCGGTCAGGGTGCGAGCCGCCAGGCGAGCCCCTGGGCCGGGATTGCAAAAAACACAGCCTCAGACCCTTCCCAGGTCCGCCGCGTGGGAGCGGGCCGGGCGCAGGCCGGTGGCTTCCAAGGCCTGCCGGTAGGCGCTGGTGGCATCCTTGGCGTCGCCGGCCAGTTCGAACAGCTCGCCCAGTTCCCTGAACAGCTGCGCGACCTGGCGTTCCGGGGCCAGGCGCCTCAGGTCGCCCACGGCCGCGCGCAGGACGACCAGCGCGGCGGTCGGGTCGCCCTGGGCGAGGCGGGCCCGGGCCAGGACCATGCGGGCCTGCGTGGCCTTGCGCACGCGGGCGGTGCGGTCGGCTCCGGGACGGGCGTCCACCTGCGGCGGGATCTCGCTGACGGGCGCGGCCAGGGCCAGGCCCGTGTCGAGGAAGTCCTCCAGCATCGCGATCGCCTGCTCGGGACGGCCGACGAGGACGAGGGCGCGGGCCTTCTCGATCGTGCTCTCGGTGGCCTCGATGCCTTCGAGGACGGACGTGCCGCCGAGCAGTTCGAGCGCCTCCTCGGCCGCGGCCGTGCGGGCGGCCTCGTTCCGCTGCCAGCCCGGGCCCGCGGGACGGCTCGGCAGGGGGCCGCCGACGGCCGCCTCCTCCGCGTCCGGGACGACGTCCTGCTGCGGCAGGGACGGGAGGTGGTCCAACTCGGAGCCGAAGGGGGCGACGCCGCGCAGCAGCGCCTTGGCGCCGGCCAGGTCGAGCCGGGCCTGCGCCAGGATGGAGGTGGCGCCGTGGAAGGCGGAGAGGGCCTGGTCGGCGAGGTAGAGGGCATCGCCGACGGCGCCTTCGGCCAGCGCATGCGAGCTGGCCTGCTGGTAACCGGCGGCGGGCTCCCGCCCTTTTTCAGACTCGGCGGGGACGCCCTCCGCGGGCGCCAGCATGCGGCGTCCGAGCGCGTGCGCGCGGACGGGATCGGCCCGGTCGACGTAGGCCAGGAGCAGGATCCGCCCGACCTCGGTGTATTCGTGGCCGACGCCGAGGCCCAGATGGCGGAGCCGGGTCAGGGCGCGTTCGCCCAGCGCCACGGCTTGGCCGAGGTCGCCGACGGCGTGGTAGCAGCGCGCCAGCGCGATCACGGGCGGCAGCCAGCTGGCCCGTCCCGGATCGCGTTCGGCCTGCTCGCGCAGCTCCTCGAAGAGCGCGATGGCCTCTTCGGTGCGGCCGAGCTCCTCCAGCGCGCGGGCGCGGCCCCAGCGGGCCCGGGAGGTGAGGTCGGGATCGTCGCTACGGGCGATCACATCGTCGAATCCGCCCTCCGCCGTGGCCGGGTCGCCGGCCAGCAGCGCCAGGTGCGCGTGCCGTTCCCGGACCTCCAGGTGGGCGCGCTGTTCCGGCTCGACGCCCTCGGCGAGGTACTCCGGGGTGCAGCCGAGGCGTTCGGCGAGCATCCGCAACACCGTCGGCGTGGGCGTTCGCTTTCCGGACTCGATCAACGAGATATAGCTGTCGGAGAGGTCGTGCCCGGCGAGCTGGGCCTGCGACAAACGTCTGGTCAGGCGCAGGTTGCGGACACGTTCGCCAACGTTGCCTGGACCCGGCATGTGGACTCACTTAGCGGAAGTAATCAGGCGGCTGGGGTGCCGACATGATTGCACAAAGCGGGTAAATACACATCGAGAGTAACGAAGCGGCACGACATACGACCACCTGGTCGGCTCCGGCCCCAGCCCGTCACCGGTGTACGACGGGCGATCGCGCGACGCCGGTTCGGCCCCGGGATCACCCGCGCACTCAGGGGATCTTCTCTTACCGTAGCCGCTCGCGTGCCGCTCGGTCGGCGATGCCCCTAATTCACGCCCATCGGGCCCGAAAATCCCCTACAAAACGTCCAAACCGCCCGGTTTGCTACCGGTCAGTATGACCAAGCCCGCGGACGGACGCGCGGCGGTCAGTCGTCCGAGGGGTTCTTGTTCGGGAAGATCATCTCGCAGACCTCGAGGTAGAGCTGCTCGGGGTAGGGCAGGTAGTCCACCGTGTCCAGGGCCTGGTCCTGGCCCGCCGACTCCAGGACGAACTCCCCGTACCCCAGCAGCCGGCCCGTGATCGTCCGGCGGAAGCTCATGTCGGTGACCTTGGCCAGCGGCATCATCGCCACCTTGCGGGTGATCAGCCCGGTGGTCAGCAGCATCCGCTGGTTGGTGATCACGAAGTAGTCGACCGACCACTCGGCCACCCGCCAGACGAACCAGGCGAGCAGGATCAGCCAGCCCCACCAGATCCAGCTGGTCGCCTGCGTGACGGTGTTGCTCAGCACGCCCGCGATGATCAGCCCGGCCAGCACCAGGCCGACCGGGACCATGAGCACCGCCGGATGCCGCCGCACCGTGATGACCTGGTTCTCGTGTGGGAGCAGGTACTTGTTCACCGATGCCGGGGCGGAGTCGCCGGGCGTCACCAGCCTCATCCCGAACCCCTCAGGCCAGCGCGTTGACGAAGGTGACCAGGGATCCCGCGGCCGAGGCGAGGCCCGACGCCGCGTCGTTCAGCGACTGGGCCGCCCCGTCGGGTTGCTTGACGACGTAGAACGTCACGAAGGCCGCAGCGGCCCACGCGATGTACTTCTTGGCGGGCACAGTGCCTCCCGGAGGATGATGACCCACGAACCCCAGGTCAGTTTCGCACAGGCCCGATGCACGGCAAAGTAAGGCCTATGGCGCGTTGTGACGACCGCACATCGCCCCATGGCCACGTCAGGAACACGACCGCGCCGGCACGGGCAGGGAGCCCGACCGCCCCCGCGCCGCAGCGTTCGCGATGCGTTGTGGACGTCGCGCCCCGACCCCCTCGGATGCGGCGGCGTCCAGAGTTTTGATCAGGGGGCGTTGCCCAGGGATGGGCGGGATGCCTGGCGGCGCTTCTCCGCGGCCACGATCGCCAGCACCTGGAGGTGCTTGCGGGCGATCCGTTCCACCAGGTCCGGGGCGGCCGCCCCGGTGACCTCCTGCGCGCCGTGCCGTGCCGCGGCGACGCAGCGCGCCACCGTCGCGGACGGATGGACGCCGGCGAACTCCTCGGTGAGGCGGTCGCCGACCTCTTCGTACCCCGATTCATAGCGTGGCGGTCGGTTGTCCCCGTAGTGAGCCATGACGTTTCCTCGAGCCTCGCTCGCACCGCCCCGGTCCCTGACGGTCCCCTGTTGCCGGGACGGCGGAGGGGAACGATCACTGCGTTCCGTAGCTGCTTATTACCCACGGTGACTCATCCGCGAACATCAAGCCCCTATAACAGCCAGGAGCACGAGGCGTCCCACGCGAGTGGGATATGTCACACCCTCGGGGAAAGGGGCCGTCAGACCACGCCGTATAGGCGGTCCCCCGCGTCGCCCAGGCCCGGCATGATGAACCCCTGGTCGTTGAGGTGCGAGTCGACGGCGGCGGTGACGACGCGGACCGGGGCCCGCGTCCCCTCGAACTCCTGCTCCATGTGCTTCAGCCCCTCCGGGGCGGCCAGCAGGCAGATCGCCGTCACGTCGTCGGCGCCGCGCTCGAACAGCAGCTTGACGGCCGCGGCCAGGGTGCCGCCGGTCGCGAGCATCGGGTCCAGGACGTAGCACTGGCGGCCCGAGAGGTCCTCGGGCAGGCGCGTCGCGTACGTCTGCGCCTGCAGCGAGCCCTCGTCGCGGATCATCCCGAGGAACCCGACCTCGGCGGTGGGCAGCAGGCGGGTCATCCCGTCCAGCATGCCCAGGCCGGCGCGCAGGATCGGCACGACCAGCGGCTTGGGGCTCGCCAGCTGGACGCCCTGCGCGGGCACCAGCGGCGTCTCCACGGTGACCTCGGCGACCCGGACGTCCCGGGTGGCCTCGTAGGCCAGCAGCGTGACGAGCTCGTCGGCCAGGCGGCGGAACGTCGGCGAGTCGGTGTGCACGTCCCGCAGCATGGTGAGCTTGTGCGCGATGAGGGGGTGGTCGACGGCGAGGGTCTCCATGCGCACACCGTACCGGCGCGGCCTTCTCGGGACCGCCCCGCCGATCACCGCACCGGCCGCGACCTCGTACGGTGGAGGTGACCGTCCCGCCACGGACGGCTTGCGCCCTACCCGCAAGAGGATAGGAGCCCGCCGAGCGGGGCACGATGCCGATATGACCCGAGATCGCGACCAGCAGCCGAAACGCCCCCCGTCGGCCGATGACGCCTTCCTAGAGGTCACCGGGGCGCGGGCGAGAGACGTGGGGCCACGGGCGAGGGGCGCGGCGGCGGACGCCGCCGTCCAGGACGACGCCGAGGAGCCCCACGAGAGCACCGTCTCCCCCGAGGAGGTCCGCGACCATCTGCGCCGCCGCGCGATCTTCCTGCGCGAGCTCGCGGAGGCGCGCGAGCTGCGCCGCCGGGTGACGCCGCACCGGTCCCGGCGCGCCCAGATCCACGCGGCGCTGCGCCGCCGCACCTTCCGGATGAACTGATCCCTGATCGAGTAGATTCGTCGAGGCGCCCCGAGGCGCCCTCCGCTCGCCAGGAAGGCCAGTTTGGCGGTGGGGGACACGAGGGCGTGCCGCATCTGCGACCATGCCCAGGCAGGAACCGCGCCGGTGGGGTGGAGATGACGGATGTGGACGCGACGGACTTCGCCGTCGTGGTGTACCGGGAGGACGAGCGCTGGGAGGCGGAGATCCTCCCCGTAGCGCTGACCGAGGACCTCGAAGGGCTGATCCACGCCCTGCGGCAGCAGCCGAGCCTGGGCGGCACGATCGGGCTGGTGTCGGTCGGCGACGACTTCTTCGTCGCCATCCGGCTGCTCGGCGACGAGGTGATGGTCTTCCTCTCGGACGTGACCGCGTCCGTGGACTGGCCACTGGCCGGCCAGGTGCTGGACCACCTGGACATCCCGATCCCCGAGGACGAGGAGCTCGACCAGGTCCTGCCGGTGGGCGACATGTCGATCTTCGCCGAGCTGGGGCTGGACGAGATGGAACTCGGCGCGATCTCCGGCGACCTGGAGCTCTACCCGGACGAGATGCTCCTCAGCATCGCCGGCCGGGTCGGTTTCGCCCCCGCCTTCGAACGCGCACTGGACGCCGTCACCTGACTGGTCCCGCGGCGATCTCGTGGGTCACAATGAGCAGGTGTCCTACTTCGCCGCCGTCTTCGCCCGGACCCCCCAGGGCTGGGTGGGGACCGAGGCCGTGCTCGCCGAGGCCGAGGGCGTCGACGACGTCGCCGACCTGATGCGCGAGGCCGCCGTGGAATCGTACGGCGATCCGGTGCTGCTCCTGATCGAGCAGGACGACGACTGGTTCGCCGTTCTCCGCCTGGACGGCGAGGGCGAGCCGCGCGCCTTCGTCTCCACCGTCCGCGAGGACGGGCTGGGCGGCCTGTTCTACCAGCTGGTGGGCGAGGTCCCGGAAGGCGACTCGGGCGGCGACCCCGAGCTCCTGGAGGACCTCGGCGTCGACGGCAAGCGCCTCAGCGACCTGGGCGACCGGGCCCTCCCCGCCGACGCCCTGCTGACGGTCGCCGAGCTGGCCGGGTTCGGCGAGGAGTTCGACCGCCTCCGTGATTGAAGCCGAGTTCGGCCCGGCGATGCGCGCGGCCCTCGCCGAGGCACGGCGCGCGGGCGAGGCCGGGGACGTCCCGGTGGGCGCCGTCGTCCTGGACGCGTCCGGGACGATCATCGGGACCGGTCACAACGACCGCGAGCGCACCGCCGACCCCACCGGCCACGCCGAGATCGTCGCGATGCGCGCCGCGGCCGCCGCACGCGGTGCTTGGCGCCTCGACGGCTGCACCCTGGTCGTGACCCTGGAACCGTGCACGATGTGCGCCGGAGCCGCCGTACAGGCCCGTGTGGACCGCATCGTGTACGGCGCGGCCGACCCGAAGGCGGGCGCCGTGGGCTCGCTGTGGGACGTCGTGCGGGACCGCCGTCTGAACCACCGTCCCGAGGTGATCGCCGAGGTCCTGGCCGACGAATGCGGCTCCCTCCTCGTCGAGTTCTTCACGCGCCGCAGAGTCAGGTAGGCTTCCCCGCGGTGGTGTCGCCTAGTGGACGAGGGCGCACGCCTCGAAAGCGTGTGAAGGGCAACCTTCCGTGGGTTCGAATCCCACCACCACCGCCACTTGACCAGGAAGACGCTGATGGGGCGGCACGCGTGCGTGCCGCCCCATCAGCGTCTGGTCTCAATCTGGGTCTCAGGTGGCCTCTCGGCTGGAATCGGAGCCCGCCTCCGAGGCGTCGTCCTCGCACGGCGAGTCCGTCAGCAGCCGCGGCGGGAAGGTCCCCGCTTCTTTGGGTTGTCTTCTAACGAATGCTGCGGACAGTTCCTGACGTGCGGGGTTTCAGGCCCCTCCCGTGTATCCGCGAACAACGTATATAGGAGCAACTCATGTCCCAGAAGGACACCCCTGACTTCGTGCTGTTCGAGACCGAGGACGGCGGGGTCGGCAGTCTCCCCCTGGCTTCCGACTCGACCGGCACCGCCGAGACTTCCGAGGCCCCCGGCTCCGTGCTGTTCGAGACCGAGGACGGCGGGAGCATCAGGTTCCTGCCGGCTTCCGACTCGACCGGCACCGCCGAGACCTCCGAGGCCCCCGACTCCGTGCTGGTCGAAACCGAGGACGGCGCGGGCATCAGGTTCCTGCTGTAGTAGCTCGGCAGAGCTGCCAGAAGGGCGCGTATGACCAGCTGGCCCCTTCCCCGAAGCTTCGGGGAAGGGGCCTGTTCATATCTGGCGTGTCAGGGCAGGATTGGGCGTCTCATGCCTTGAGCGGGCACAACTGACGGTCGATAAGGTCGCCGGGCTCGTCCAGCCACACCCTGTGTGCTTCGGGAGTGACGGTGATCCCGAATCGGGTGATGTCGGGCGTCCCCACTTGATCCGCTGGAGATGGGCGGCCTCGGTCTCGTCCCGCACCCAGCATCGTCATACTGCCGTGACCTGCACACTCACCAGATCATCGGGACTTTGCCAACGCCCTGAGGCTTTCCCAGTCCTGCCGGTGGGCCGCCCGCCCTGTCGGCGCTTCCAGCGGACGAACGGCCACGGGCTTTCCAGGGTCTCCGATCTCCGCTCCTTGGCTGTGCCGCCAGCGCACGGGCGGAGACACCTTGTCGAAGTCCTCCCGGTAGATCGCGATGATCTTCAGTTCGCGATCAATCTCAGTCGCGTACAGCAAGCCACCGTAGGAGCCGGCCGTAGCGGAACTGTCATCTCCGATGTATCCGCCGTACAGAGCACCCCAGGACGGATGGCGGTACTCGGCGACCAAGAAGAGAGACCGACGAGTCACATCCATGTCCTCTGCGAACTCTGCCAGCTCATCGGCCGGCAAGTCCCGCCCCCTTCCGAACAACGGGGACATGATGACGCCTGGAACGGCATGCACAAATTCCATACTTGCGGCTCGGCGCTCGTCCAGCACCGCATCCGATTCCGAATACACCGCCACGGTACCCGCACAGTAGATGTCCAGGAAGGAATTAAAGAACTTCACGACATCTTCCATTTGAGCCATCAGGTCGCGCTCCTCCTGTTGAACAACCAATCGTCGGATCCGATGCGGATGGGCCGCGGCTTCCGATTCCGCATCACCCATTATCACCTCAACTCACCGAGGACCGAGCCGCGTTCGCCCAACGGCTCTACGATCGGCGAGAGAAGACCGTCCAGCAGATCGCCGACATGTTCGGCGTGCCCCCTGTTGCCCTGACCGACCGCCGGCGTCTGCGTGCAAAGATGCGGACGGCTCGCCGGACAGGCGTGGACCGCGCTCGTCACCGGGATCAAGAACGGCGAATACGGGCTTCCGTAGTCTCGGCGCGTCTGGGAGCGGGTAGTCGCGGAACATGACGGGCACGAGTCGACTGCGCCTTGGGGTCTGCCTCTCCCTGACGGGCAGGCACGCTCGCTTCGGCAGGCAAGCACGCGCCGGTCTTGAGGTCTGGAACGGCTTCGAGCCGGCCGTCGACCTCTTCATTGAAGATGATCAGAGCGATCCCAGGGGGTTCGGGGCGGTTTTCCGGCGCCTCGCTTCCAAATGCGACATCCTGCTCGGCCCCTACTCGACACAGCTCATGCGCCGAGCCGGAGACGCCGCCGCAGAGCTCGACCGGCTCGTCTGGAACCATGGCGGAGCCGGGGATGACGTCCAGGCGGCCCATCCGGGCCACGTTGTTTCAGTGCTCACCCCGACCAGCCGGTACGCGGAGCGGTTCCTCCTCCATCTCGCGAGGAGTCGGACGTCCGACCGGCTCTGGATCGTCCGAGGCAAGGGGAGTTTTGGCCGACAAGTAGCGGACGGCGCCGGGTCCATGGCGCGCGAATTCGGAATCGACACGGGGTATCCAGGCAGGGGCGAGGGCATTCCTGTCGGGACGGGCTGGAGTCTCTTGTGCGCCGGCTCTTTTGAGGAAGACGTGAGCGCCGTCGAGTGGGCGCGAGGCCTGCCCACGCCGCCGAGGACGATTTGCGCCGTCGCGGCCGGAGTGCTCGATTTCGGGGAAGCCGTCAGCCGGCCGGAAGGTGTCTACGGCATTGGACAGTGGTTCCCTGGGGCCAGAGGTCGCGCCGAGCTGGGGCTGGACGAATCCGTTTTCCTTGCGGGCTACCGGGAACGGGCAGGCGCACTCCCCGACTACCCGGCGGCGCAGGCGGCGGCTACGGCGGCGGTCGCGACGCACTGCGCCCGGCTGGCCGGGAGCACGTCACGGGATTCATTGTGGGAAGCGGCCTCGGAACTCGACACGACCACGTTCTTCGGCCGCTTCAAGATCGACCCGTACAGCGGCGTCCAGGTCGGCCATGAACCCGGCCTCGTCCGCTGGGGATCACATTCAGCCTATGGTCACCAGGGCGACGCCGGCGGCGGCCACGGCCAGGCCCAGGCGTTGGACGACGCGTAGCCGCTCGCTGTAGGTGATCCTGGCCAGCAGGACGGTGATGGCCGGGTACAGCGAGGTCAGGACGGCCACGAGGCTGAGCATGCCCTTCTGTGCGGCGACGAAGTAGAGGGCGTTGGCGGAGGCGTCCAGGACGCCCGACAGCACCGCCAGGCCGATCAGCAGCCGTCCCTTCACGGGAGGACCCGGGTCTTCGGTACGGGAGCGGACCATGATGAGCAGGGCCGCGCCGATCACGCACAGGTTGCCGGCGCGGGCGGCGACGAGCGGCCAGAGGCCGCCGCCGTCCCCGGCGGCCTTGAGCAGGGTGAAGAAGATCCCGAAGCAGATCCCGGACACCCCGGCGAGCAGCGGTCCGTTGTCGGCGAGGCTCGCGGAGCGTTGCGGCGCGGCGTCGTTGTTCTCCATGCTCACCAGGGCGATGGCGACCAGGCAGAGCAGCACCCCGGCGAGGACCGTGGCGTCGAGGCGTTCGCCGCGCAGCAGGCCGACGCCCACGGGCAGGACGGCGGCGGCGAGGGCGGACACCGGGGCGATCACGCTCATCGGGCCGCGGGCCAGCGCCCGGTAGAAGGTGATCAGGCCGATGCCGCCCGCGAATCCGGCGCCGAAGCCCCAGGCCACGGACGTCCAGGTGAACCTGCCGCCGACGATCACGGCGGCGGTCAGGACCACGATCAGGCCTACCGGGACGCACCAGGCCAGCGCCTTCAGCGCGGTGGAGCGGCGGGAGACGGCGCCGCCGAGGAAGTCGGCGACGCCGTAGGCGAGGGCGGCGGCCAGTGCCAGCAGTGCCGCCATCAGTCGATCAGCCGGTTCTGGATCCGGACGTCCGGGCTGATGGCGCGCAGCTTGGCGGCCAGGTCGTCGCCGGCCTCGCGGAGCCTGTCCAGCGGGTAGGGGGCGAGCCGTTCGAGGAGGAACAGCGCGTTCACCGTGGACTCGGTGATGCGGGTGCGGACGCACTGCCGCCAGTTCCAGCGCCGGCAGGTGACGCCCTCGTCGTCGCGCCACACGACTTCGCCGGCGAGCGGGTGCTCCACGGCCGGTTCGCCGCCCGCGACGGTGTCGAACGGCTCGTCCCCGGTGGCGCGGACGAGCCGTGCGGCGCCCCGGTAGGCGTCGAGATCCTCGCCGCCGACCGGCAGCGCGTACTCGACGCTGATCGCGTTGTAGGCGTCGACGACCTTGTTGATCTGGGGGAGCGCGTCGGCCCGGCGCAGCAGGGCGTCCACGGACGGGCGGGTACGCTGTGGTTTGGCGCCGAATGCGCGGTATGCCTCGCGCCAGGCGTCCAGGTGCGGGTCGTCGGCGGACCGGTCGGCGCTCTTGGCGGCCATCGCCAGCCAGTCCGCGGTGACGGCGTCGCCCGGGCCGTTGGCCAGGCCCTCGGCTGTGATGGCGAGCACCGTGGCGTCCGGGCGCAACTCCCGGACGGCCTCGTCGATGGTGATCCGCTCCAGCATTCCAGCTTCCCCTTCGGTCATTTTAATGAACTCTGTATATCATCATACTGACCGAAGCAAGGAGGGACGTCGTGAGCGATCAGGAAGCCATCGGCGAGGCCGTCGCCCGGACCGTCCGGGCACTCCGCGCCGGGCACGGCTGGAGCCTGGACGAGCTGGCCGGCCGCGCCGGGGTGAGCAAGGGCGTCCTGGTCGGGCTGGAGCAAGGCCGCGGTAACCCCAACCTGGGCACGCTCATCCGCATCTCGGACGCCCTAGGCGTGCCGTTGACCAGGCTCGTCCAGGTGGAGGAGCAGCCCCCGGTCAGGCTGTTCCCGCCGGAACGACACGTCGTGCTGTGGGAGGGGACGTTCGGGGGCACCGGCACGCTCCTGGGCGGCAGCGACCCCCGGCCGTCCCTGGAACTGTGGCGCTGGGAGCTGCGGCCGGGAGAGGTCAGGGAAAGCGACCCGCACGTCCCCGGTACCAAGGAGATCGTGTACGTGGAGGAAGGCGTCCTCACCCTGAGTGTGGACGGCCGCAACGACCTGCTCGAGACCGGCACGGCGGCGGTGTTCGTCGGCGACCGGCCGCACGCCTACGGCAACGCCGGGCGGCACGACCTGCGATTCATCCTCGCCGTCCTGGACCTCTGAGGCCGTCTTCGAGTTCGGGGGACGCTGAGGCGGAGGCACAACCCTGGAACGAGCCACGCTCTTCGATGCGTTGAAGGAGTGTGAGGATGCTTGTCAGGAAGCCTCCTGACAGTCGATGATCCCACCCGACGGGATTCGTCTCAGTTGAGAGGCCGTCACGGTGAACCCACAAGAGACCCATGGCCGTTCCGGGGTCACGGGCGCGGTCATGGCGCTCTCTGGCGGCACCCCTTGGCAGGTCGTCTCCCCCACCGTCGTCGAAGGCTCCTACCTGCTCGCAGGGGTCGCGGTGGCGTCCCCTGAGGAGGTGTGGGTGGCGGGGCACGCCCAGCAGCATCCCCTCGTCGCCCTTTGGGACGGCGCGCGCTGGACCGTCCCGCCCGGTCCGCCGCCCTCGGCAAACCACGTCGGCGCCGGCTTCCGGGGAATCGCTCTGGCTCCGGAACGTCCGGTTCAGGCCATCGCCGTAGGCGGCGCCTTCGACCGGGTGCGCGGGGTCGAGGTCCCGCTCATCCACCACTGGGACGGCTCCTCCTGGGACGCCTGGAACGACGCCCCGTTAGGCCAGGGCTGCATCCTGACCGACGTCACGCTCATCGGCGAAGAGGCGTGGGCGGTCGGCCACGGGTTCCCCTGGGGCGGCCCACCCGGTCCTGTGGCGCTGCACTGGCGCGAAGGGAACTGGCACGCGGCCGAGATGCCGCCGATCGCCAAAGGAAAACTGCTCGCCGTCTCCGGCACGGCCGACGACGACGTGTGGGCCGTGGGCGCCGCCGATCGCGTCGGGCTGGTGATGCATTACGACGGGCGGTCATGGAGCCGCGTGCCGAGCCCGTCCACCCGGTTCCCGCTCACCGATGTGGCGGCGCTCTCCCGGTCGGACGTCTGGGCCGTCGGACGCGACCGCGTCCTGCACTGGGACGGCCGCAAGTGGCGCAAGGCGAAGGCGCCCGTGACGGCCGCCAACACGGTCACCGCCCCCGCCCCCGACGACGTGTGGGTCGCCGGTGGACGCGGCGAACTCGCCCACTTCGACGGCCACCGCTGGACGTCGGCGTCGTCCCCCCAGCCGCTCGGCGACGACGCCGTCTGGCTGGCCTCCGCGTCCCTGCCCTCCCCGGAGACGGGTGGCGTGTGGCTGGCCGGCTCCCACCAGGTCTCCCGAACCGGCGGCGTGGGCACCGCCCCCAGCGTCACGGCCCACTCCAGCGACCCCTGACCCGCCCCCGGCGCCTGGGCCGCAGGACGGGCCGCGGCGGGCACGGCGGCCGGACAGCCCCGACGGCCGGAGGGGCGGTTGCGCCGGCTTAGATGAGGAACAGGCGCCACGGCCCAGGCCGGTTCGGAGTCGGCAAGGTGACGTCTCCATCGCTGGAGACGGCCAGGTCGTATCCGTTGGCGAGGGCATCCACCGTGGTGAACCATGTGGTGGGCCGCCCCACCTCAAGCGACGCCACCTCCGTTGGTCGGTGACGGGCATGGAGTAAACGCGCCGCCTTCCCTGTTGTAACACCTATTACATTGATTACACGGGGTAAGGAGGGACGGGAGCCGATGAGCCTTCGTCAGTACGAGTACGCCCTGGCCATTGCCGAGGAGGGCTCGGTGACGGCGGCGGCGGAGCTGCTGCACGTCGCTCAACCGTCGATGTCCCAGCAGATTCGCAGCCTGGAGCGGGAACTCGGCGTGAAACTGTTCGCCCGCACGCCGACCGGACTGGTGCCCACCGTGGTCGGTCGCGCGTTCCTGCGGGAGGCGGAGGTCGCGGTGAACGCGGCGCGGCGGGCGAGGGCGACGGCGCGGGCCGGTACCGATGAGCTGGTGGGCGAGCTGGTGGTCGCGGTGCAGATGGGCTTTGGCACGCGGCAGCTGCCGGGCGCGCTGGGCGCGCTGCGTCGCCGCTTCCCGCGGCTGGAGGTCACCGTCCTCGAGGAGTCGAGTTCCGCCGAGCTGGAGCGGCTGTGTCGTCGGGGCGTGGTGGACCTCGCCCTGATGGCGGCGTGCGAGCGGAGCCCCGCCGACGCCCACCACCTCGGCGACGAGGAGTTCGTCGTGGTGCTGGGCACCGGGCACCGGCTGCTCGCCGCGGACCGGGTCGAGCTGCGCGAACTGGAGGGGGAGCCGTGGGTGAGGTTCGACCGCGACAGCGCGCTCGACGGCGTGCTGTTGGAGGTGCTGCAGGGCAACGATCTGGCCCCGGCCACGGTCGCCCGCGTTTCCCAGACGGCGACGGCCGTGCGCTGGGCCGCCCATGGGCTGGGGGTGACGCTCGTCCCGGCCTGCGCGGTGCCCCACGGTCACGAGCACCTCGTTCGTCCGGTGTTCCCGGTCGTGTCCCAGCCCGTCATCGCCGTGGTCCGGCCCGGCACGGGCCCGGCGGAGACGGCCCTGCTCGACCTCCTGCGTCAGGAGACCTGGCACAACACGGCCTCCTTCTCACCGGTGTCCTGACGGCTGAGAAGGGGAGTGGCCCGAGGACAACGTCACCGTGGCCGACGGCGGCGATGTCGACGGGTCGGTCGTAGCCGGGCCTGAACCCTTGGCGGAACGGCTGGACAAGCTCAGAGCTGGGTAGCGCCTCCGTCCACGACGAACTCGGCGCCGGTGGTGTAAGTGGCGTCGAAGGCGAGGAAGGCGGCCGCCCTGGCGACCTCGTCGAGGGTACCGAAACGCTGCATGGGGTTGTCCGCGACCCGCTGCGCCTTGAACTCCGCGGCGGCCTCTTCGGTCATCGTATTCTCCAGAATTCCCGTGTCGATGGGACCGGGGCTGATCGCGTTGACACGGATTTCGCGCGGAAGCAGCTCGCGGGAGAGGCTGCGGGCCATCGAGCGCAGCGCCGCTTTGCCGGCCGCATAGACACTGGTCTCCAGCATGCCTATGACGTTCGCGATCGAAGTGGTGAGGACGACTCCGGCGCCCGTGCTCAGCAGCGGGGCGAGCTTCTGCACAGTGAAGAAGGCGCCCTTGACGTTGATCGCGAACAGCTCGTCGTACACCTCCTCGGTCGTCGACTCGAAGGGCGTGAGGGGTGCGATGCCGGCGTTGACGAACAGGGCCTCGATCGTGCCGAGTTCGCCCTTCACACGGTCGGCCAGAGCATCCAGGTCGGACAATGAGGCCACATTGCCTCGGACTGCCACCGCGTTCTCGCCGAGCCGCTCCCGCGCGGCGTCGAGCGTGGCCTGAGAACGGCCGGTGATCACCACGCGGGCTCCGCCGTCCGCCAGCAGCTTCGCCATCCCGAACCCTATGCCGCTGCCACCACCCGTGATCACTACATTCTTGTCGCTGTACTTGCCCATGTGCCAGAATTCCTTCGTTCTTTCTCTCAAAACGCGGTGATGCGTCCTGGCTCAAGTCAATGAATGCTGCTGTCGAAACCGGCGTTCCGGAATGCCGTAGGCGTCAGCCCATGGGGAATTCGCCGCCGTCCACGATGAGATTCCTCCCGGTCAGCCAGCTCGCCCGGTCGGACACGAGGAACAGCACCGCGTGGGCGATGTCGTCGGGCTGGCCATCGCGCCCCAGCGGCGGGGTGTCTTCGGCGTTGGTCTCTGCCGGCGCCGCGCCCATGCGCGCGGATACCTCCGCCCACTGCTCCCGGGTTGCTTCGCCGCCGGGGGTGGCGGTTCTGCCGGGAGCCACGGCGTTGACCTGGATTCCGAACGGGGCCAGCTCCAAGGCCAGGCCCCGGCTGTAGTTCTCCAACGCCGCCTTCGCCGTGGTGTAGTGCAGGAACGGTCCTACCGGGGTGAGGACCGCAGCCGAGGAGACGTGCACGATCGCCCCCGAACGCCGTTCCCGCATCGCCGGTACCAGCAGCGAGTCCAGCCGCACCGACGCCAGGTAGTTCAGGTCCAGCGCGTCCTGCCACACCTCGTCGGGGATGGCCGAGCTGCCCGCGTACGGTCGCGCCCCACCCGCGTTGTGGACCAGGATGTCCACCCCGCCGAGCACCTCCTGCGCGGCCGCGGCGAGCGCCTCCGCTCCAGCCCGTGTCCGCACGTCGGCCGCCACGAAGGCGGCCCCCTCCGGCACCGTGCTCGTCGCCGACCTGGCTGTCGTGAGCACCTCGGCGCCCGCGTCCAGGAGTTGGCGCACGATGGCCGATCCGATTCCGCGAGAACCGCCTGTGACCAGGGCCCTCTTTCCCGCGAGTTCTCGCCTTCCCGGTCCGTTTCCGATCGTGGTCATGCCACCGGTCCTCTCGAATCCGTGTTCGTCCGCTCGACGGAAGAAGGATCAACGTGCGCAGAGCGCGAATCTTCGGAGAAATCGCGGTGAGCGCCCCGTCGAGCTATTTGACAGTACGTCCGGAAAAGAACGAGAGGCAAAGACGAAATGTCAGCAGGCGCCATAGGGAATTCCTATGGCACCCCAACCCCCTCCGCCCGTGACCGGTGCAGGAAGCGGCCGGGGAGGCATGGCCGGATCGCGAAGCGATGTCGCGCTCGCCAAGGACCGGTCAGGGGCGAGCCGCCAGGCGAGCGCCGTGGGCCGGACTTCGAAACGCAGCGTCAGGTTGAGAGGCGGACGGGCATGGCCAGGTAGCGGAAACCTGTGTCGCCTCCGGGGTCCGCGGGTGCCTCCTCCTCGGATTCCTCCTTGGCGTCCTTCTCCTTGTCGGGGACGGCGGTCAGGAGGGCGGCCTTGGTGGGGCCGGTGCACTGCAGGCGGGCGTACTCGGTGTGGATGCCGGACAGGCCGTCGAGCAGGTACTGCGGGCTGAAGGCGATGTCGACCTCGTCGCCGTCCAGGAGGGCGGGCAGGCTCTCGTTGGCGCGGGCGGAGTCTCCCGAGGCGGCGCGGACGCGCACCTCGCCGCGGGTGAAGGCGAGCCGGACGGGGGTGTTGCGCTCGGTCACCAGCGCCACCCGCTTGATCGCCTCGACGAACGGGCCGGTACGGACGCGGGCGGTGGAGGCCCAGTCGCCGGTGAGGCGGGAGCGGTAGTCGATGAACTGGTCGTCCAGGAGCCGGGTGGTCATGCTGCGGCCGCCGCCGGAGACGCCGATGAGGACGTCGCCGGTGCCGGTCAGGTCGAGTGCCACCTCGGCGCCGGGCCTGATCGCCTTCGCGGTGTCGGCGAGGGTGCGGGCGGGCACCACGACGCCGGCGGTGAAGCCTTCGCGGGACGGCGTCCAGGACAGTTCGCGGGCGGCGATGCGGTAGCGGTCGGTGCACGCCAGCCGCATGGTGCCGCCTTCGAGGTCGATGCGGACGCCGGTGAGCATGGGGAGGGTGTCGTCGCGGCCGGCGGCCGGGGTGACCTGGGCGACCGCAGCGGCGAACGCCTCGCCCGGGACGGTGCCGGCGCGGGCTGGCGGCTCGGGCAGGGTGGGGTAGTCCTCGACCGGGAGCGGCAGCAGCCCGAACTCGGCGCTGCCGCAGCTCACCACGACCTCCGCGCCCTTCAGCGCGACATCGACCGGGTGCGGCGGCAGGTTGCGGACGATCTCGGCCAGCAGCCGCCCCGGCACCAGCGCCCGGCCGGGCTCGGACACCGCGAGACCGCCCTCCGCGGCGGTGATACGGGACTGCGCGGACACCTCGTAGTCGAAGGCCGCCAGCGTCAGCCGGCCGTCACCTGTGGCTTCGACGAGCATGCCCGCCAGGACGGGCAGTGCGGGCCGCGACGGCAGCGTGCGCGCCGCCCACGCGACCGCGTCGGCCAGTGCCTGTCGATCGACCCGGAACTCCATCCGTTCTGCCCCTCCGCCCTGATGGGAACTGCGCAACGGCCACGTTAGCCGCCGGGTCCGACAGTCCGGTCAGAAGAGGGTGGAGTCGCTCTTGACGCGGCGTTCGAAGTCGAGCAGGTAGCGCTTGCGCTCCAGGCCACCGCCGTATCCGGTGAGGCCTCCGGACGCCCCCACGACGCGGTGGCACGGGACGATCACGCTGATCGGGTTGCGGCCGTTGGCGAGCCCGACCGCGCGCGACGCGGTCGGGCTGCCGATCTCCTCGGCGAGGTGGCCGTACGAGACGGTCTCGCCGTACGGGATCTCCTGGAGCGCGTCCCACACCCGCTTCTGGAACGGGGTGCCGCGCATCGACAGCGGCAGTTCGAACCGCGTCAGGTCGCCCGCGAAGTAGGCCTTGAGCTGCTCGGCCACCTCCCTGAAGGGCGTGGCGTCGGCGGACTCGGCCGGGTCGCCGAAGGTCTCCTGGGCCGGGCGGTGCCGTTGCAGGTCCATGTAGAGCCCGGCCAGGCCCCCGTCCGACACGACGGCGGTGAGCGGGCCGATGGGGCTGTCCAGGACGGCGTGCTCCATGCTCATCGAGCTTTCCTTTCAGGCGGCGGGGAGGCGGTTGATGGCGTGGTCGCCGGTCGCCCACAGGTACTGCACCGCGTACGCCCGCCAGGGGCGCCAGGCGGCGGCGCGCCGGGTCAGCGCCACGGGCGTGCCGGGCAGGTCGAGCTCGCGGGCGGCGGCCCGGATCCCGAGGTCGGTGGCGGTGAACGCGTCGGGGTCGCCGAGAGCGCGCATGGCGATCGTCTCGACCGTCCAGGGCCCGATGCCGGGGAGCGCGGCGAGCCGGGTGCGGGCCTCGTCCCAGTCGCTGCCGGCGCCGAGGTCGATCTCCTCCCCGGCCAGGGCGGCGACGAGGGAGGTCAGGGTGGTGCGGCGCGTCCGCGGGAAGGCGAGCGTGGTCGGGTCCAGTTCGGCGAGCGCGGCGGGGCTCGGGAACAGGTGGGTGAGGCCGGTGGACCGGCCGGACGGGTCGGTGATCTGCTCGCCGTGCGCGGCGACCAGCCGGGCGGCGTGGGTGCGGGCCGCCGCGGTGGACACCTGCTGTCCCAGCACGGCCCGGACGGCGAACTCGGCCGGGTCGACGGTGCGCGGGACGCGCCGTCCGGGTGCCTTGTCCACCAGGGGCGCCAGGTCCGGGTCGGCGCGCAGCAGGTCGTCGACCGCGATCGGGTCCGCGTCGAGGTCGAGCAGGCGGCGGCAGCGGCTGATCGCGATGGTCAGGTCGCGCGGGTCGGTGAGGGCCAGCGAGCAGGCGACGTGCTCGGGGTGCGGGCGCAGCGCGACGACGGCGTGCCCGTGCGGGAGGCGCATCGTCCGGCGGTACGCGCCGTCGCGCCATTCCTCCACGCCCGGGACCGCGGTGGCGGCCAGGTGGCCGAACAGGTTGTCCGGGCACAGCGGGGCGCGGAACGGCAGCCGCAGCGACAGCGCCCCGGAGGCCGCGGCCGGGTGCCCGCGTGCCACCCGGTCGCGCAGGCCGCTGGGGGTGAGCGCGAAGACCTCGCGGACGGTGTCGTTGAACGCGCGGATGCTGGCGAACCCGGCGGCGAAGGCGATGTCGCCCATCGGCAGCGCGGTGGTCTCGATCAGCAGCCGGGCGGTTTGGGCGCGCTGGGCGCGGGCGAGTGCGAGCGGGCCGGCGCCGAGTTCGGCGCGCAGTTGCCGTTCGATCTGCCGGGTGCTGTAGCCGAGGCGCGCGGCCAGGCCCGGGACGCCCTCGCGGTCGACGACGCCGTCGGCGATCAGCCGCATCGCGCGGGCCACGATGTCGGCGCGGTGGTTCCACTCGGGGGAGCCGGGGCTGGCGTCGGGGCGGCAGCGCTTGCAGGCCCGGAATCCGGCCTGCTGGGCGGCCGCGGCGCTGGGGTAGAAGCGCATATTCTCCGGTTTGGGGGGCACCACGGGGCAGCTGGGCCGACAATAGATGCCGGTGGTGATCACCGCGCCGTAGAACCACCCGTCGAAACGGGCGTCCTTCGACTGCACCGCCCGCACGCACCGTTCCACGTCCTCATGCATATCGTCCAGCATCGTCGACGGTCACCGGGTTGTACTAGCGAAAATTCGACATCATCCTCGGCGCCGGACGGGCGGCGGGGCGGCCCGCCAAGTCGAATACGATCGACCGACGACAGGCGGATGGCGGTCCCTTGACCTTCTCCCCCTCGTGAACGAGGGGGATTCCAACCCGTGGCCTCAGGAAAGGAGGACAGGTTGAGGTTCGCGGTTCGTCCGCCCCGGCGATCCGGAGCGTCCCCGCGCAGCGGCGGCCGGTCCGGCCGTCGTGGCCACCAATCCGAGTCTGGTCTCGTGGGCGATGTTGCGTGCCGCGTTCACATCGGCGTTGCCGGCGTGGCCGCAGGACCGGCACCGGAAACGCGCTTGGCTCTCGCGCGCCTCCCGATCCGTGGTCCCGCACGCCGAGCAGCGCTGCGAGGTGTACGCGGGATCGATCTTGTGCACGCGGCCGGGGGCCTTGTGCTCCAGCCGCTCGACCAGCATGCCCCAACCGGCGGCCAGGATGCCCCGGTTCAGCCCCGCCTTGGCGGCGACGTTGCGTCCCGGCCGCTCGATGGTGCCCTTCGCCGAACGGGTCATGCCCCCGATGCGCAGGTCCTCGACACCGATCACCTCGAACCCGCGGGCCAGCATCGTGGAGGTCTGCTCCACCCAGTTCTTGCGCCGGTCGCTCTCGCGGGCCTTGAGCCGGGCGAGCGCGGCCCTGAGCCGCGCGCGGCGGCCGGAACCGCGCCGGGCACGCCCCAGCCTGCGGGCCAGCAACTCCAGGCGCCGCGCCTCCCCGGGAGTGAGGCCGGGGACCTTCAGCAGGTCCCCGGTCGACAGGGCCGCGCTGACGGCCACGCCCCGGTCCACCCCGACCACGGTCCCATCGCCGGGGCCGGGTACCGGGGACGGGACGTGCGCGAACGCCACATGCCAGCGCCCGACCCGATCACAGGTCACCCGGTAGGACTTCACGCCCTCCGGCACCGGCCGCGACAGGCGGAACCGCACCCATCCGCACTTGGGCACCAGCACCGCACCCCACTTGCGCGACAACCGCTCGACCTGGTGCGGTTTGACGCCGACCTGCCGGAACCCCTCATGCACACCCTGCTTGCGCCACGTGGGCCGCTTGTGCGTCCCGGCAAAGAAATTGCTCATCGCCTGCGCGAAATCACGCAGCGCCTGCTGCTACACGGTCTGGGAACCGGCCCGCAACCACTCGAACTCGGCACGGGCCGCGGTGAGCTGCCGGGACTGCTCGGTGTAGCCCGGTGCCCCGCCCCGGTACCGGGACCAGAAGCCGTGCTGCTCCACGGCCAGGTTCCACACGTACCGGGCATGCGCGCAATGCCAGAGCAGGGCTTGCTCCTGCTCGGGCGTGGGGTCCAGGCGGTAGCGCGGCACAGGAGTGAGCGTAGCGTGCACGATCGAACACAAGGACGAAAACGTGCGTGATGGTGCCTGGTCAACCGACATTCGCCCGGGGGGTGAATGTCCTTTCCTGCCCTGCTCCGCAGGGGGCCGATTCCTCCCCGGCCTGAAGGCCGGGGTTTCCTCGGAGGTTCTTCGATGAACGGTCGGCGCGGAAGGCGGGCGGCACGTCCCGCGGCTGGCGAGGAGATCGTCCACTGGCCCGGCGAAGGCGGCGGAGAGCTTTCGGCGCGGTGGCGGTCTGAGAGCGGCTCGCTACCGCCCCGGCGCGTGGTGGTGGCCGACGATCAGACCAAGGCCGACGAAGCGTACCGCCTTGCCTGCGAGGGCACCGCGCTGCTGTGGCAGGGCGATTTCCAGAACGCGCGGCAGTTGCTCCAGGCGATGATGCGGCGGGCCGACCGTCCGCCCAAGCGCGCGCAGCGCAAGCATCAAGCGGAGCCGTCGCCCGCCCAGGCGTTCCATCTGCACCGTCAGGCCCAGTCGCAGCGCGCCCGCACGCTGGGCATGCTGTTGGTGCCGGTGGAGCCCGGCCATGTCATCCCACTGCGGCGCGCACCCGACGTGGGTCAGGCATGCGCCGAGGCATACGGATCGGCCGACGAGCCGTATGTGGTGTCGCTGCGGGAGCTGCTGGGCGTCATCGGCGCACACGAATGGCGCGCGAAGGGCGTCGTCGTCCCTGCGCTGGGCGGCGACCGTGTCCATCCGCACTACGGGGTTTTCTCTCCCGTACGGGGCGAGTACCTGTCCTTGGTCGCCGAGGCCCCACTGCCCGCGTCCAAGGCCCTTGCGTACGACATCGGCACAGGTACGGGAGTGCTCGCCGTAGTCCTGGCCCGTCGAGGCATGGAACGTGTCGTCGCCACCGACCAGGACCCGCGCGCGCTTGCCTGCGCCCGCGAGAACATCGTCCGGCTAGGGGTGACCGACCGGGTCGAGGTCGTGGAAGCCGATCTCTGGCCACCGCCGTCGGACTCGCCTGGCCGGGCAACGCTCGTCGTGTGCAATCCACCCTGGGTGCCTGCTCGTCCAAGCTCACCCTTGGAGCACGCGGTGTACGACCCTGACAGCCGTATGCTGCGCGCGTTCCTGGACGGTCTGGCACGCCAGCTCGCCCCCGGCGGCGAGGGCTGGCTGATCCTTTCCGACCTCGCCGAGCATCTCGGGCTGCGGACCCGCGCCGAGCTCCTCGCCGCGTTCGAGGCCGGCGGCCTGGAGGTCGCGGGACGGCTGGACGCCAGGCCCGAGCACCCCCGCGTCTCCGACTCCGGCGACCGGCTGCACGCGGCCCGCGCGGCCGAAGTGACCTCCCTCTGGCGGCTGGTCCGAGCCATTACCGCCTGACCTGCAGCAATTCCCGATTCGGCCGGCTGTCCGGGCCGTCGACTATAGTAAACGAACATACATTTACTAATTCGGGAGGCCAGATGGGGCAGCTCCAGCACACAGTCGCCCTCGTCGCCGGAGCCACCCGCGGCGCCGGCCGGGGGATCGCCACCGAGCTGGGCGCGGCGGGCGCGACCGTCTACGCCACCGGCCGCACGTCCCGCGCCGGCGGCCGGTCCGACCTCGACCGACCGGAGACGATCGAGGAGACCGCCGAACTCGTCACCGCGCGCGGCGGCACCGGCATCCCGGTGCGGTGCGACCACTCCGACCCCGAGCAGGTGCGGGCGCTGATCCGGCGCATCGCGGACGACCACGGGCGGCTCGACCTGCTCGTCAACGACGTCTGGGGCGGCGACGCGCTCACCGAATGGGGCAGGCCGCTCTGGGAGCACGACCTCGGCAAGGGCCTGAAACTGCTGCACCGCGCGATCGACACCCACATCATCACCAGCCACTTCGCGCTGCCGCTGATGATCGGCCAGGGCCGCGGGCTGGTCATCGAGATCACCGACGGCACCGAGCGATTCGTCGAGGAGCTGCTGGACGGCTACCGCACCTCGTTCTTCTACGACCTCGCCAAGAGCTCGGTCATCCGGCTCGCCCGCAACCAGGCCGCCGAGCTCAAGCCGCACGGCGTCGCCGCGCTCTCCCTCACCCCCGGCTTCCTGCGGTCGGAGGCGATGCTCGACCACTTCGGCGTCACCGAGGACGACTGGCGCGACGGCGCCGCCAAGGACGAGCACTTCGCGCAGTCCGAGACGCCCGCCTACATCGGACGCGCCGTGGCCGCCCTCGCGTCCGACCCGGAGATCATGTCCAAGACGGGCGGCTCGTACGACACCGGCGGCCTCTCCAAGGAGTACGGGTTCACGGACCTGAACGGCACCCGTCCCGACTTCGCCGAGTACTACCGCGACTTCCTCTCGAAGTCCGGCTCCTGACGCAGGGCCGCAGGCCCGACCGGCCGGGGCGGCAGCCCCGGCCGGTTCGCCGTGCGCGTGGCCTGCGGCGTGGTGGTCATCCCGGACGTCATGAGACCTGCCGATACTGCCCGGACCGCGTACCTGGTGGCGTGCGACGTGCGCCCTGCTCATTGAAGATCAACTTAGAAAAGTTAAGGTTCGTGCGTTGAGATCTTAAGAAAATCAAGGTACAACTGAGGGGTAGGCAGGCGCGTCACCGAGCGGAAGCGAGCTGAGGGTGGACTGGCAGGAACTGACGGACCTGACGCACGGACAGCCGTTCGTGGTGGAGCGGGTCCGTCTCGCCGGCAGCGGCATCGTGGTCGAGGGTCAGTTCGAGCCGCCGCAGTTGGCCCAGCTCAGCGTCGACGACCAGGTGTTCGTCGCCGCGTTCGTACGGGCGCACGGTTCGATCAAGGAGATGGAGCGGATCTTCGGGGTGAGCTACCCGACGGTCAAGTCCCGGCTGAACCGGATCGCCGAACACCTCGACTTCGTCGACACCGACCCGGCGCCCACCGGCGCCGACGTCGTCGACCGCCTGCAGCGGGGGGAGATCAGCGTCCAGGAGGCGCTGGCCGAGCTGGAGAGGTCCAGATGATCCCGCAACTGGTGACGGTACGCCATCGCCGTCCCAACGGCCGCCGACTGCGGCTGTACATCCCTGTCCTGCCGGTGCTGCTGGCGCTGTCACCGCTGCTGCTGCTCGCCGTATCGGCCGGACTGGTCGCATGCCTCACCTTCCGGGTGAGTCCAGTGGGCGCGCTGCGCGGCGCCGGGCGACTGCTGTGGGCGCTGCCCGGCACCCGGGTCGAGTTCGAGCAGGGCCGGACGGCCGTGCTGGTCAGCGTCAGATGAGAAGGAGCGACAATGAACGAGCAACGCCGCCAGGTCCTGCGGATGCTGACCGAGGGCAAGATCACCGCGGACGAGGCCGAGCGGCTGATCGACGCCCTCGAACCAGAACGGCCCGAGTCGCCGCCGGGAACCGCGCCCCGCCCGAAACCCCGGCCCAAGTACCTGCGCGTGATGGTGAGCTGGGCGGACGGCGGCGGCGACGGGCCGGGCCGGATCAACGTCCGGGTCCCGCTGCAACTGCTGCGCGCCGGGGTCCGCCTCACGAGCCTCGTCCCTCCGCAGGCGCTCACCCGGGCCAACGCGGAGCTGGACAAGTCAGGGGTGCCGATCGACCTCACCGAGCTCAAGCCGCAGCACCTCGAGGACCTCATCGAGCACCTCGACGACGTCACCGTCGACGTCGACGACCCCGGCTCCAAGGTGCAGGTGTTCTGCGAGTGACACCGCCACGGGGCCGGACGCCTGCCCGGCCCTGAGGCGGACGGCCGTCCGGCCGAGGGCGTCAACCCCGTCGCGGCAATCCGCAGTCGATATAGATGCGGTCTGCGGCCACGACAATGGCGGCCAGTTGCTCGATCTGGACTTCGACGTCCGACGGCGGCATTGACCTCGGCGAGGTGGCCTGCGGTTCGGTCGTGCTCGGGACCGCGCGCGGTGATCTGCTGGTCGGCATCCGCGAAGGGCACCGCCGCCTGGCTCGACGTCAGCTCCGACCACGGGCAGGTACGCGACACGGCTCGCCGTCTGCGCGGCCCCGGCGAGGTCCGCGCCCAGGCCCCGCGGACTCGCCTACTCCCCATTCCCTTCAGCCTTCGAACGGAGGGCTCCGTACCTTCTCCGGTCGCCGTTCGTGACCGGGCCCGCACGAGCACACCCGCACTGACAAGCGGAACGCCGCATACCCCATCGTCCACGGCGACCGCCCAGTGATGGCCCTTGCCGGCCTCGATACCGACCCAGATCCGGGTCCACGGCCCGTTCCGCCGTGACCTACATCGTCGCTGTCCCCGACCAGCGATGTCCGCAGCTCTCAATCAGCGGTCGGAGCGTCCTGAACGCCTCGCATGCCATGCCAATGGCAGACACACCCGGTCCTGCGGGACCGCCCACATTCTTAGGGAGCCCTCATGAGCGACGCGATCACAGCCGAAGGACTGGTCAAGAGATACGGCGAGGTGACGGCCCTGGACGAGCTGTCCTTCTCCGTCCCGCAAGGGACGGTGCTGGCGCTGCTCGGTCCGAACGGCGCCGGGAAGACCACGGCGGTGCGGGTGCTGACCACGCTGCTGCGGCCGGACGGGGGCCGCGCCACGGTCGCGGGCTGCGATGTCGTCGGTGACGCCCGGCGGCTGCGCTCGTTCATCGGGCTGTCCGGCCAGTACGCCGCCGTCGACGAGCACCTCACCGGTGCGGAGAACCTGGAGATGGTCGGGCGGCTGTACCACCTGGGCGCCAAGCGCAGCAGGGCCCGCGCCCGCGAGCTGCTGGAGCGCTTCGACCTCGCCGACGCCGCCGACCGTCCGGTGAAGGGCTACTCCGGCGGCATGCGCCGCCGCATCGACCTGGCCGGCGCGCTGGTCGCCGACCCGCCGGTGCTGTTCCTGGACGAACCCACCACCGGCCTGGACCCCCGCGCCCGCGCCGCGCTGTGGAACACCATCTCCGAACTCGTCGCGGGCGGCAGCACACTGCTGCTGACCACCCAGTACATGGAAGAGGCCGACCGCCTCGCCGACCAGGTCATGGTGGTCGACCACGGCCGCGCCATCGCCCGCGGCACCGCCGACGAGCTCAAGGACCAGGTCGGCGGCAACCGCATCGAGGTGACCGTGACCGACGCCGCCGAGCTGGAGACCGCCCGGCAGACGCTGGCCTGGGTCGCCGTCGGCGCCATGCGCACCGTGCCGGAATCGCTCCAGATCACCGTCCCGGTCACCGACGGCCCCGAAGCCCTCCGCCAGGCCCTCGGCCGGCTCGCCGACGAGAGGATCCGGGTGCGGGACGCCGGGCTGCGGCGGCCCACCCTCGACGACGTCTACCTCACCCTGACCGGACACCAGGCGTCCGGCGCCGACGAGCAGGCCCAGGAGGCCACCCGATGAACGCCATCACCATGTCCATCGCCGACGGCTGGACCATCGCCAAGCGCGACGCCCTGAAGATCAGGCGGTCACCGGACATGCTCGGCGGCGCCATCATCCTCCCGGTCATGCTCGTGCTGCTGTTCTCCTACGTCTTCGGCAGCGCCATCGAAATCCCGGGCATGTCCTACAAGGAATTCCTGCTCCCCGGCATCTTCGTCCAAGCCGTGATCATCAGCGCGCAGCTCACCGGCTACACGCTGACCCTCGACCTGCAAAAGGGCATCTTCGACCGGTTCCGCTCGCTGCCGATGGCCCCGTCCGCGGTGCTGACCGGCCAGACCATCAGCGACCTGCTGCTGAACCTCGCCAGCCTGGTCATCATGGCGCTGATGGGACTGATCGTCGGCTGGCGGGTGCACTCCTCACCCGGCGAGGCCGTCCTCGGCTTCGGGCTGCTGCTGCTGTTCGCCTACGCGTTCTCCTGGTTCACCGCGACCGTCGCACTGGCCCTGCGCACCCCGGAAAGCTTCGGCAGCATCGCCAACACGGTCTCGCTCCCGCTCGTGTTCGTCTCCAACGCCTTCCTCGACGCCTCCAGACTGCCCACGCCGCTGCGCGTCGTCGCCGAGTGGAACCCTGTCTCCACCTTCACCCAGGCCGCGCGCGAACTCTTCGGCAACACCAGCACCGCGATGAAGCCCTCCGACGCCTGGCCCATCCAGCACGCCGTCCCTGTGTCACTGCTCTGGATCGCCGTCATGCTGATCGTGTTCATCCCGCTGGCTACCCGCCTCTACAAGAAGACATTCAGCACCTGACCACCGGCTCAACGCAAAGGCGCCCCACCCGCCAACCCGCGGCAGAGGGGGCGCCTTCAGCGACATCCAAACCTGGGATGTCCCGGCCGCGCCTCGCCGCCCGCCCCAGCGAGAGCGGCGAGGCACCGAACGACCGTTTCGCCTCCGGCCCGGAGGCCGTCCATGGATCAGTCGAACGGCAGTTTGGCCGGGGGCTTCGGCTTGGTGTCGGTCCACTGCGCCGAGCGAACGGCCGAATAGTCGATGACGAAGCCCGGCTTCATCTCCGCATATTGGCCACCCGGCTGTGTCAGCTCCTCCTGCCGGGACAGCAACGCGCCAGTGCGCTCATCGAAGATGGCCACTGAGCGGGACCGGTAGGTCCCCTGCTGGACCTTCGGCGTGCCGAACTCGCCGGTGACCGTCGTGGTGCGTTCGCCGGTGGCCAGTGCGACACCCGTGCGGCCCAGCGGGTCAGTGGCGCGGCCGATCTCGCGGATCCCCTCCTGGGCGGCCAGCGCCCGCATCAGACCCGCCCGGACCTTCGGCGGTACCGGAGAGCCTCCCAGGAGCGACGACACCCTCATCATCTTGGCGAAGGCGTCTGCCTGCCCGGACCGCGGATGATTCGGCGGGACGCCCAACATCTTGCTCATCTCAGTCGGGCTCAGAAACTTCGCTTCGAGCTGGGCCGGGTCGGTCGGCAGGTTCTGCAGATCCTCTATCGACCCCTCGGAAAACTTCCCGCCACCACGGGGTTCGATTCCTCTCTCCGGGCCGTCCGACTGCCACTTCGTCGCCTTGGCGGTGTAGGTGTAGTAGTGATCGCTCGACCAGACGCGGAAGCTCGATGGCGCCCCGGCCTTGCGCCACAGCACCGCGTCCTGCGCGGTCTGCGGGCGGGCCGGGAGGTCGCGCCCGTAGTACGCCTCACCCATGCCGGACTTCGCGCCCTTCCACGTGAACGACTCGGTGAGCGCACCGGTGATCGCGTAGGTCCCCGTCTTCGGACGCATGATGTACGCCTGGCCCTGGACGTGGCCGGCGTACCAGTACTTGCCGGTCGGCTGCTCTTCCGCCTTCTCCGCCGCCGCGAGGACCGCCCCCTTCTCGCCCGGCTTCACCGGGCCGGACGGGGCGGACGGGTCCCCCCCGACGAGCGTGATCGCCACGGTCGCCGCCGCGCCCGCCGCCACCACGCCGGCCAGCGGCCACCGCAGCCGGGGCAGCGAACGCCGCGGCGGCTGCTCCAGCAGAGCCTTCGCCCGGGCGATCGCCTGGGCGGTGGGCGGCGCGGGCTCGGTGTAGCCGTCCCGGACCATCCGCACCTCATCCATGATTCTCCTCCAAAATGAGCATCGGATTGGTCCCGCCCAGCGCCTTGCGCAGCTTGATTCGGGCACGGTTCAGCCGGGATCCGACCGTGCCATAGGAGATCCCCAACGCCGCCGCGACCTCGTCGTGGCTGAGCTCGGCGAGAGCCACCAGCAGCAGCACGTCGCGCTGCCCAGGCGGCAGCTCCGCGATCGCACCGGCGAGCTCGACGCGCAGGCCCTCGGCACTGACCCGCGAATCGACCCGCTCGTGGTGCTCCTCCGCGTGGCGGCCCGGGCCGAGACGGGCACGCGCCCGCAGCGCCCGCGTCTCAGCCCGCTTGTGCCTCCCGACCACCTTGGTCGCGATGCCGAACAGCCAGGTGCGCACGTTCCCGCGTTCCGGGTCGTAGCGCCGGCGCTGCCGGAACGCCTCCAGGAACGTCTGCGCCGCGACATCGTCGGCGGCGTCCGGACCGAGCCGCTTGGCCGCGTACCGGTGGATCTCGGCGAAGTAGACATCGAAGACCTCGTCGAAATCCTCGGCCGGGCGGGGCGGGGGATCCCCTGTCATGTGGAGCCTTTCCGTGGCGCGGATGGCGGTCACATAGGTATCAACCGCAACGGCCTTCCGCTTTCCCTCCGCGTGAACCCGTCCGACCGACCGGCCGCTTCACGTCGTCGCCCCGCGCCCGGCAACACGGTGCCCGCGCGGCCTCGGCGCGGTCGGCTCAGTCAGTCGTCCAGCTGAGCCAACCCGCGAGCGGCGGCGTTGCGGACGCGGCGCGTCCTTCCCTTGGTGGCGAGGACGGCCAGGGCGTTCCGCGAGGTCACCTTCTGCGCCGCGGCGCGCTGGAGCCAGTCAGAGGAGGCGACGAGATCCTCCGCCGTCCACGGAGCGCCGACACTGATCTCCACAGCCTTGAGCCCGTCGACCGCCAGACGTGCACGCCAAAGCCGCCGGAGTGCGACCGCGTGGCCAACAGGTCCGCACGGGATGTCCTACTGGGCCATGTCCACGAAACGGCTGTAATGGCCCTGGAATGCCACGGTCACGGTCGCGGTGGGGCCGTTCCGGTGCTTGGCCACGATCAGATCGGCCTCACCCGCACGCGGGGACTCCTTCTCGTACGCGTCCTCACGATGCAACAGGACCACCATGTCCGCGTCCTGCTCGATCGAATTGTGGATTGATACGCCATTGGCGACAAAATTGTGCAACCCCAGGACGGTGGCGTCGTACACCTCTTGCTCGCCAACGCTCTCGATGGTGACGATCTCATCCCAGAAGACATCATTCGTCGCCAGCAGGTTCAGCTCAGCGCTGTCGAGTGCGGTGGCAACACGTCCGACGCGCTGCCGACTGGGAGATCGTTTCCACATCGCGCTACCACAGAACCGGCTTCCGATCGACGCGGAGAACTCCCGATGTGTCATGTCCTTTTCCGCGAGGATTCGCCGGACGTCGGCCCAGACTTCACGGGGGACCGTGTCTCGGTTGGTGTTCGAACGCACCATGCAAAGCTGTTCGGCAGCGGTTGCCGCTACCGCACCTCGCGCGCCGTGCACCTGAATGTTCCTGAAGAAAGCGAGTTGATCCTGTGCACCGTACACATCCAGTTGATACCCCGGACGGTAATCTCGCTTGTGGACCGTCTTTATTCTCGACGGGATGCCGAAACGCAGGAGGAGTTGGGACACGCCCTCCACAAGCCGACGACTGGTGGAGGCGTAATAAACTCGGCAACGGTTGCGCGTGGCATCCCAGTGAACACAGCCGTCGGTGGCCCACAAATGGCGCAGGAACAAGGCCACCTGTTCCTTGGGCAAACTGAACACCGCCGCTGGTACGAATTTCTCGTGTGAACGCAGTCCGAACAAGCCAAGGCCGTCCAGCCATTCCGCGATCGGATTCCGGCGGCCGTGCGTCAACCGGTAGGGAGCCGGAAGTCGAAGCGTGCTGACCCGGGCGGCTTCACTGTCGTCCCTGACGGCGCTGACGCCGAAATGCCGGGACGCGTCCGTCACCGCCGCCAGGCACGCCTCATCTGTGCTGGCATAACGGATCGGTTGATGCTTGACGAACGAGCCGTCACCGATGAGATGCGCCAGAAGAACGACACGTTCTTCAGGCCAGACGGTAGGGGACAGCGGCGGCGGCACATGGCGGGACACGGCGATCCGTGACCCCTGGGCAAGCTCTCGCAAGGGCGTCCAACCCTGGTAGGTGAGGAAGGGGTGGTTATCCGTCGCCTCGATCACCTTGCCGGACGCGAGCGTGACCCTGAAGACCTCCTTACGCCCGCTGGAAAAGGCGTGAGTCATCGTTCTCGGCACATATTTCAGGCGTTCGTCCAGCGCCCACACGGGGATCTCACGGGCGCCGCTCTCGACAAGTTCACCGATCGTGACCTCGGCATTGGTGTCAGCGCGTAGGATCCGGGTGGATGCTGGCACGCACCCCGACTCACGCAGGTCGGACACCATGGGCTTCTTGTCGGTTCGTTGTTCGGGGCCTCGGTTGAGTTGCGACAGCGCGATGACGGGCACGCCGAGTTCCTTCGCCAGCAGCTTCAGCGAACGGGAGAACTCCGAGACCTCGACCTGGCGGCTCTCCACCCGCTTGCCGGACGACATCAGCTGCAGATAGTCGATGATGACCAGCCGCAGATCGTGCTGCTGCTTGAGCCGCCGGCACTTGGCCCGGATCTCCATCATCGACATGTTCGGCGAATCGTCGATGAACAGCGGAGCCTCGGCCACCTCGCTCATCCGCCGGGCCAGCCGAGTCCAGTCCTCGTCCTGCATGGTGCCCGAACGCATCGCGTGCAGCGCCACCCGCGCCTCGGCGGACAGCAGCCGCATCGTGATCTCGTTACGGCCCATCTCCAGACTGAAGAAGGCCGAGGTCAGCCCGTGCTTGATCGAGGCGGCACGGGCGAAGTCGAGCGCGAGCGTCGAATTGTGCGTCGGGACGCAGGAACGCCCGGCCAGATACATGTGATCGCTGTTGTCGACCTGAACGCACCGTACCGGCACGCTCTCCACAGGCCGCACATCGACGATGTACCGGACCCGGGCCTTTGGGTCCACCCTCTTGCGCTGCCGCTCCAACTTGCGCGGAAGCCGGAACACCGGCTCGACCGGGGTGAAATTGATCCGGTAGAAGGTCGAGGCCTCCGGAGAACGCCCCTGGACCTGCTTGGTGGTCATGGTCGCTCGGCAACCGAGGCTGAGGATCAGCTCGTGCGCCCCCTCGGCCAGCCGCCTGTTCACGAACGCGAGCTGGACCTGACCGATCTTCGAGACGTACCCGTCGGTGTCGAGCATCCCGGCCAGCAGAGCGCGCCGCTGCTCCTCGGACGCCCGCAGATAAGCCTCCGGGATGTGCTTGTTCCGCCGGACCCCCAGCTCCTTGAGCTGCCTGTGAAGGCCGGGGAGGCCGAACTGGCCTGGAGTCTTGCGCCGGAGGACGGGCTGCCCGGCCGCTTCGATCTGGTCCAGGATCTCCTCGTCGAAACACGTGATGCTTCCGGACCAGCTGGCACCATCACCGAGCCACGCCCCCAGAACGTAGGGATCGATGGGCAATTCTGCCTGGGGAAGCTGGAAGGGTGCTGCCACCTCGACCGCATGGTTGGGACGGTTGTCACCGCCACAGCGCAGGGTCGCCGCGATCTCTTCCGTCGTCTTGATCGGCCGGTGCTGTGCGGTGGTCGCGAAGTTCTTCGGACGGACGGCACGTTGCAGCAGCCCCCGGTAGAGGGTTGCGCACTCATAGCGGTTCTGCCGCTTGGAGATGCTCGTGTCGGCCTCGCCACGGTGGCCCAGCTGCTTGGTGACCTCGCGGAGCGCGTGTGTGAACTCCGTGCCGACCTCCGCCACCGCCTGGCGGTGCGAGATGAGCCGGGCGGGCTGCTCGTTCGCGTCCGCCCACCGGACGCGGTTGATCGCCTCGTGGGACCAGTAGTAGGCCGTCGCGCGAGCCCCCTCCTGGCGGCGGCTCGCGCGGGTGGTCGTCCGCCACTGGTGCTGGGCGTCGGCGACGATCACTTCGCCGTCGGAGAACTCGATCTCGTAGCAGGGGCGGCCGTGCATGACCTCCGTGGCGGCAACGACGCGGGTCGGTTTTCCGTCGGCTCCGATCAGGTAGTCCCCGACCTCGACCTCCCCCATCGTTGTCCAACCTGTGGGGGTTGGTAGGGGTGTATCAGTCTTTGTCGCCTTACCCATGGCAGGGCGAGCAGCGACCACAATCATCTGGCCGGGGTGCAGGCCGTTGGTAAGGGCGTCGAAGTCGGCGAAGCCGGTGGGGACGCCGGTCATCTGGCCGCCGCGGCTGCCGATGGCCTCGATCTCGTCCAGCGCGCCCGGCATGATCTCGCTCAGCGGGACGTAGTCCTCGCCGGAGCGCTTCTCGGCGATGGCGAAGACCTCGGCCTGGGCGCGGTCGAGCACGTCGTCGGCGTCCGCGCCGTCGGCCGCGTAGCCCATCTGGACGATGCGGGTGCCGGTCTCGACCAGCTTGCGCAGCACCGAGCGCTCGCGGACGATCTTGGCGTAGTAGCCGGCGTTGGCGGCGGTCGGCACCGAGGAGATCAGGGTGTGCAGGTAGGGGGCGCCGCCGATCCGGCCGATCTCGCCGCGCTTGGTCAGTTCGCCCGCGACGGTGACGGCGTCGGCGGGGTCGCCGCGGCCGTACAGGTCGAGGACGGTGTCGAAGATGATCTGGTGCGCGGGACGGTAGAAGTCCTGGGTGCGCAGGATCTCGACGACCTCGGCGATGGCGTCCTGGGAGAGCAGCATGCCGCCGACGACGCCCTGCTCGGCGGAGATGTCGTGCGGTGGAGTGCGCTCGAACTCCTGCTCGTTCGGGCCGAGCTCGGTCACACTCATTCCTGCGCCCCCCTGGCCTCGGCCGTCACGGCAGCCTAGTCCGGCTCCTCTAGGTTCCGTTCATCTCACGTGCGTCTGACATTTTCCGAGCCGGACACGCCTCAGGGCAAAGTCGGCTGTGGACGGTCCTGTGGAGGCGCTGTGCAGACACGCGAGGATCGTTGTGCACGACCTGTGGACAACCCTGGGGATAACTGTGGACGGGTTGCCGATATAGCGCTGTGACCTGGGGTGATTCAATCCACCGGCTGTGTGTGAAAGAAAGTTGGCCTTTCCCGTCCCGCATCCGGCCTCGCCGCCCCCCAAACCGACGTAATCGACAAATTTCCCATATCCCTTACATCTTGCTAGCCTGGCCAGGATCATGGCCCGCTCCCCCCTGCGTGCGAACAAGCACGACCGCGAGATCCTCCGCCTCGCCGTGCCCGCGTTCGGCGCGCTGGTGGCCGAGCCGCTCTTCCTGCTGTCCGACAGCGCGATCGTCGGCCATCTGGGCACCGCGCAGCTCGGCGGGCTCGGAGTCGCCGGACAGGCCCTGGCCACGCTCGTCTACCTGTGCGTCTTCCTCGCCTACGGGACGACCGCGGGGGTCGCCCGGCAGGTCGGCGCCGGTGACCTGCGGTCGGCGGTGCGGCAGGGCATCGACGGCATGTGGCTGGCGCTGGGGATCGGCCTCGCGCTCATCGCGGTGTGCTGGCCCCTCGTCCCGTGGCTGGTGGACCTCTTCGGCGCGTCCCCGGCGGTCGACCCGTACGCCCGCACGTACCTCAAGGTCAGCCTGATCGGCATTCCGGGGATGCTGATCGTCCTCGCCGGGACCGGGGTGCTGCGCGGCCTCCAGGACACCCGCACACCGCTCCTGGTGTCCATCGGCGGTTTCGGCGCCAACCTCGTCCTGAACGTGGTGTTCGTGCTCTGGCTGGGGTTCGGCGTGGCCGGGTCGGCCTGGGGCACGGTGATCGCGCAGACCGGCAGCGCGGTCGTGTACGTGGTCATGGTGCTGCGTGCGGCGCGGCGGCACGGCGCCCCGGTGCGGCCCGACGTGGCCGGACTGCGCGGTGCGGCCACCGCCGGGGCGCACCTGGTGCTTCGCACGGCGGCGCTGCGGGTGGTGCTGATCGTCGGCACCTCTATCGCGGCCCGGATGGGCGACCCTGAGATCGCCGCATATCAGGTGGGGTTCCAGGTCTGGAACCTGCTGGTGTTCGCCCTGGACGCGATCGCGATCGCCGGGCAGGCCATCACCGGACGCCATCTCGGCGCGTCCGACGTTCCGGCGACGCGCTCGGCCACCCGGCGCATGGTGCAGTGGGGGGTGGTCTGCGGGATCGTCTTCGGCATCGTCGTCCTCGCGGTGCGTCCGTGGCTTCCCGCGCTGTTCACCGCCGACGGGCAGGTGCGGGATCTGCTGCTCGGCTCGCTGATCATGGTGGCGCTGCTGCAGCCGATCGCCGGCGTCGTGTTCGTCTTGGACGGGATCCTGATCGGTGCCGGTGACGGCCCGTACCTCGCGGTGACCTCGGTGGTCGCCACGCTGGCGTTCCTGCCCGCCGCGCTGCTGGCCTACTGGACGGACGCCGGTCTCGTCGGGCTGTGGCTCGCGATCGGCGTGTGGATGGCGGTCCGGCTGGTCACGCTGAGCCTCCGTGCCAGGGGCGACGCCTGGCTGGTCACCGGCGCGGTGCGGCGCTGAAATCGGCGAAGCCCACGCGTCCCACCTGCCACTCTCGCTAGTATTCGAACATGTGTTCCACACACGGCGAGCGGATGGCCCGCCTCACACAGGCGATCGACGACCTGGCGGCCGAGGGGCTGGCCGGGTTGCCGCCGGAGACCCTGGTCGAACGGGTCGCGGGCATCTGGTCCCTGGTCGAGGGGATCGACCCGGAGATCGCCCGCCGCCGTACGCGCTACACCACTCTGGAGTCCTGAGCTCATCCAAGCCTGGCGGCGGCCCTCTCGGCCTCGGACTCCTCGTCGTCCGAGAGGTCCAGTGCCAGGCGCGCTGCGACGGCGGCGCGCAGCTCGGGGAGCCGTGCGTAGAGGACGTCGCCCGGACAGTCGGTGGTCACGAGGTCCCGGTGTCCCACGATGGCGCGGATCGGATCCAGGCGATACTCCGTGCAGAGCCAGGCGCACGTCCCCACCAGGGAGGCCCACAGCTTCCCGGGCACGGCCGCCCTGCCGTAGTTCCCCTCGTTCTCGATCCCGATGGTGTGGGTGTTGTGGTGCAGCGCCTGGGCGCCTTGCACGAGCCTGCCGCCGCGAATGGCGGAAAGGCTTCGATTGCGTCCTTCCATGACATGGCCGCCCCGGCTGATGGTGAGCTGCTGGCCGGTGTCGTCCCACCCTCGGGTGCGCATATGGAATTTCTGTATCTGCCGGGACAGCCGGTAGGCGTGGGAGACCGAGTAGTCCTTGGAGTTCGCGGTGGCGGTGTGATGTACGACGATGCGGTCGGGCGCCTGTTTCAGCACCTTGGCGGGCCTGCGCGGAGACGCCGCCTTCCAGTCCGCGCGGGTGTGGACGCGCGGCGACGGGCCGCTCTCCGCGGCGACCTCGTCGGCCACGAGCAGATCAAGGAGCCCCAATCCGACCATTCCCGCCAGGCCCCGGCGGGTGAGCCGACCATACGGATGCGTGGACACACCGCCCCCTCCCTTGATCATCTCCGTAAGGACGGTAATCACAGGTCGGTGCATGATCCAAAGACAGGGCGTTTCACAGGCGTTTCACATGAAACCCCGCCCACCCCCACCAAAACCAAGCCCCCACTCTCGATCACGCTGACAGGCACCGACCCCGTCCTCGCACGCCAGAAGGCCCGCCCAACGTCGCGATGACGACGCAAATGGCCGCGCTGCAGGACGCTGGGCCCACCGTGCCGCGGCTGCATGGAACGAAGGAGCCGTTCGGCCTTGGGAGACGGCGTTGGTGGCCATGTAGGAGCGGTTCTGCGCCGGCCTGGCGGGCTGAGGTTTGGCGGTCGACGCTGTGGAACGCCGACGGCCCAGGCGATCCCTCGGGGATCGCCTGGGCCGTGCTGGGGCTTTAGGCCTCGACGACGTCGACGTCGATGGTGGCGTTGACGTCCGAGTGCAGCCGGATGCTGACCCGGTGGGTGCCGACGGTCTTGATCGGGTTGCCGATCTCGATGCGGCGGCGGTCGAGGTCGGGGCCGTCGGCGGCCTTGACGGCCTCGGCGATGTCGGCGGCGGTGACCGCGCCGAACAGCCGGCCGTTGCTGCCGGTGCGGGTGCGCAGGGTCACCTTCAGCGCCTGCAGCACACCGGCGACCTCCTTGGCGTGCTCGACCGTCGCGATCTCGCGGGCCGAACGCGCCTTCTTGATCGACTCGATCTGGCGTTCCGCGCCGCGGGTCCACTTGATCGCGAACCCGCGGGGGACGAGGTAGTTGCGGCCGTAGCCGTCGCGGACCTCGATCACGTCGCCGGGCTCACCGAGCCCGGAGACCTGCTGAGTGAGGATGAGCTTCATGGTCTTCGGTCCCCCTCTCAGCGCGCGGTGCTGGTGTACGGCAGCAGCGCCATCTCACGAGCGTTCTTGATCGCCGTGGCGACGTCCCGCTGGTGCTGGGTGCAGTTGCCGGTCACCCGGCGCGCCCGGATCTTGCCGCGGTCGGAGATGAACTTCCGCAGCAGACCGGTGTCCTTGTAGTCGACGTAGGAGATCTTCTCCTGGCAGAAAACGCAAACCTTCTTCTTGGGCTTGCGGGGAGGTGGCTTCGCCATCGTGGTGCTCCTTTATGAGAGCCCCGCTCACGCGGGAATGGACTGTGTTGGTGTGGTCGCCTAGAACGGCGGGTCGTCGGAGTATCCGCCACCACCGCCGCCGGAGCCGCCGGTGGCCCAGGGGTCGTTGGGCGGGGCGCCGCCGCCGGGGCCGCCCTGCTGGCCGCCGCCGAAACCGCCGCCACCGCCGCCGGGACCGTCCTGCTGGCCGCCGAAGCCGCCACCGCCGCCACCGCCGAAGCCGCCACCGCCCTGCCGCTGGGTCTTGTTGACCTTGGCGGTGGCGTTGCGCAGCGAGGGACCGACCTCTTCGACCTCGATCTCGAAGACGGTCCGCTTCTCACCCTGCTGGGTCTCGTACGAGCGCTGCTGGAGGCGGCCCTGCACGATCACGCGCATGCCGCGCTGCAGGGTCTCGGCCACGTTCTCGGCCGCCTGCCGCCAGACGTTGCAGGTCAGGAAGAGCGCCTCGCGGTCCTTCCACTCACCCGACTGGCGGTCGAAGTACCGCGGGGTCGAGGCGATGCGGAAGGAGGCGACCGCCTGGCCGCTCGTGGTGAAACGTAGGTTCGGGTCCTCCACGAGGTTCCCGACGATCGTGATTACGGTGTCGCCTGCCATGGGCTCGCTCCGGCTGGTGTGAGGGCCTGAGCCTGGCTCAGTGGACCTCGGGGCGGATGACCTTCGTGCGGAGGATCGACTCGCTCAGGTTGAGCTGCCGGTCGAGCTCCTTGACCGTGGCAGGCTCGGCCGAGAGGTCGACCACCGCGTAGATGCCTTCGGACTTCTTCTGGATCTCGTAGGCGAGGCGCCTGCGGCCCCAGACGTCGACCTTCTCGACGGTGCCGCCGCCGTCCTTGACGACCTTCAGGAACGGGTCGAGCGAAGCGGTTGCGGTGCGCTCGTCGATGGCGGGGTCGAGAATGGCCATGAGTTCGTAACGACGCATGCTGTGTCCCTACCTCCTCTGGACTGGTGCGGTCACGGTCTCTCCGTGACAGGAGGGCTGTTGCGTCTCTCGGGGCCGCGCGGCACCGGCCAGGGTGGCCGTGCACCGGCCGCGAGACCGATACAGGCTACCAAGAGTCGGCAGCGTAAAAGCCGGTTCCGGGGGGTGGACGGGCGCCCGGACGGCCGTCCGGGCTCGCCGTGACGGGCCGGCCGGACGCACGTTTTCCGGTTTGCCTGTTTTGTAAGCACCACCGCAAACCCTTGGTCACCGAAGTGATCTCACCGGGGACGCTTCTCATGGCATCGCTCCTCGTCAGTCGGTCGGACGGTCCGCCCGGCGGTGCGCCTCGCGAGCCGTGGGCTCCCTTGGGAGACGGCGCGGGCCGTGGGCTCCCTTGGGAGACGGCGCGGGCCGTTGCGTGGTCTGTGGCGCTGCACCCGCGGGACGTGGGGTCGCGGAGCACGCCCAAGGCCGTGTTCTGCGGGTCTTGTTCGTGTCGCAAGGCGCAGGAGCGGCTGTCGACCGACGGCAACGCGGCGAGGTGCGTGCCTGGGCGTCGCGCAACAGAACGTAGATCCACAAAGCACGCCCTAGCGTCCGCCCGGTGCGGCGGCCGCTCTTGCGGCGCAGCGGCGGCGTTCCAGCTCGGCCATGATGTCGGCCATGCGGGCGCGCATGCGGGCGGTCTGGGTCGTCAGCAGCGACAGCTCTTCCACGAGCTCCGCGTCGCCGATGACCGCGAGTTCACTCTGCCTCAACTCAAGCACCTCCTGACTCGCCCCGCTTCCCCTCGGGACGGATCGGGACCGACGTTCTCGAATCCATGTTCGACGGTACCGGGTGCCTCCGACAAATTCCGGGCGGCCGTGGCCGAATGATCACTCGTTCGCCTGGGCATCCTTCTACGACGTGCGGCCATGCCGCCCGTGCGGGACGGTGCGTCCCGATGGCAGCGACCCGCAGGAGGTGTCCCGATGTCCCAGGAGGCAGCCGGGAAGAAGCGGCCGGTCCTTACCCTCAACACCGACGGCGAGCGCCACCCCGTGGAGAACTCCCTCGCGGTCGCGTCGATCACCCTCGGGCTGCTCGCCCTGGTGCTGGGGTTCATCCCCGCCACCCACTTCTTCGGCGCCCTGGCGGGGGTGATCGGGCTTCCGCTCTCGCTCTACTCCCAGCTGGTGTCGGCGACGACCGGCGAGCGCTGGCTGAACGTCGTCGGCATGGTGGCTTCGTTCGTCGGGGCCGCCTTCGCGCTCAGCCACGGCGGCTTCTCCATCTGACCGGATCCGATGCGGATACCCTCGGAGGCATGCGCATCGGAGCCCACGTCGACCAGACCGACCCGCTGGAGCACGCCCGCGCTCGCGAGGCCGACGTCGTGCAGTTCTTCCTGGGGGATCCGCAGGGCTGGAAGAAGCCGGTGATCCCCGAGGGGGCGCGCACCGTCCAGGAGTCCGACGTGGACGTGTTCGTGCACGCGCCGTACACGGTCAACGTGGCGACCTCCAACAACCGGATCCGGATCCCGAGCCGCAAGATCCTGGAGCAGCAGTTGGAGGCCGCGGCCTCGATCGGGGCCAAGGCGCTGATCGTCCACGGCGGTCACGTCTTGAAGGACGACGACCCCGAGTCCGGGTTCGAGAACTGGCGGAAGGTCTTTGAACGGATTGAATGTCCGATCCCGGTCTTCATCGAGAACACCGCGGGCGGCGGCAACGCGATGGCGCGCAGGTTCGAGCGGATCGCCCGGCTGTGGGAGGTCCTCTCCGGCGTGGCCGGGCTGGAGTCCAAGCTCGGCTTCTGCCTGGACACCTGCCACGCGCACGCCGCCGGCGAGGAGCTGATCGACGCCGTCGACCGGATCAAGGCGATCACCGGCCGGATCGACCTGGTGCACTGCAACGACAGCCGGGACGCGTTCGGTTCCGGCGCCGACCGGCACGCGAACCTGGGCGCGGGCACGATCGATCCCGATCTGATCCTCGGCGTCGTGCGGGCGGCGGGCGCGCCGGTGATCGTGGAGACGCCCGGGGACGGGCAGGCCGCCGACATCGCCTGGCTGAGGTCCAAGCTGACCTGATCGACGCGGGGCGTTCACCGCGGATTGCGAACGGTCACCGCATTTTCCCGTCGTTCACCCGGAACCTGGGGCACGGTCGCGGCATCTAACTTCGGCAGCACGACAAAGCACAGTCGGTAGCACACTGGCATAATCCGGAACACACCTCAGCCGCAGCGCACGCGCGCGAGACCATGCGACGGGCGGGCGCCGAACGATCGGGAAGTCAATGGCACAACCCCCTTACGACCCGTACGGCGGTTACGGGCATTTCGACCCCTACCAGCAGCCCGTCCCGGTTCAGCATCACTACTACGGCGGCGGCCCCCCGGTCGCGCCGCGCAACAACGGCATGGCGATCACGTCGATGGTGCTCGGCATCATCGGGGTCGTCACCTGCGGCGGCATTCTCTTCTCGGTCGGCGCGATCATCTTCGGGCATGTGGCGCAGAGCCAGATCCGGCGGACGGGCGAGCAGGGCGGCGGAATGGCCGTCGCCGGCCTGGTGCTGGGTTACATCTTCGCCCTCATCGGGCTGATCTACTGGATCGTGATCGTCGGCATTTACGGGGCCGCGATCTGGAGCCTCAACGAGAGCGGCGGCACCACCTACTGATCCGGCCTGTGCTCCTGGGATGTGCGGCGGCTTCAGCCGAGTTTGGGGACGCCCGCCACCTCCACGCCGATGCTCGACAGCAGCACGGTCATGGGGGTGGCGGTGTCCTGCCAGGCCGTGACGGCGCCGGAGAAGACGTCGAGCGCCGTGCGGAACGCGCGCTGGTCGGCCTCGGCCAGTTCCGCCCACGCCTCGTACAGGACGAGGTAGCCGCGTCCGGTGGGCGCCCAGGACAGGTCCCGGAGGCAGTCCTCGAACGCGTCCCAGTTGCCGCCGTACCATTCGGGGAAGTGGAACACCTCCGCGACGAGTTGTAGGAAAGCGTCCTTGTCGCGTGCGCGGCGGCCGTTCAGGTAGAAGGTCCGCCACCCTTTCTCCTCCGCCCGGGCCGGCCAGTCGGCCCCGGCGACGCCCGCCCCCGGGGCCGCGGGGGCCCGCCACTGGTAGACGCCCGGCTTCAGCCGTCCCTCGATCAGGTCGGTCAGCGCGCGGTTCTCGCCCACGTCATCTCCCGGCACCGTCTCACCTCCGGTACGGATCGGTTCGCCGATCCTTTCGCCGTTGGCGGGGTCTCCTGCCCGTCCCGCGAGCGATCATGCGGTGGACGGGCGGTCGGGATCCCGCACCGCATATTCTCCGCCCAGGTCAAGCCCTGGCCGCGCATCCAGGTGGGGCCCTGCGCGTCCCGTCGCGGATACCCCGGGACAAAAGGGCTTGAGTCTCCACCGACTGGAGGCCGGAAGGTGAAGGACATGGACGGCGACACCCTCTACACGATCGGCGAACTGGCCCGCCGGACCGGCCTGCCGGTGCGGACGATCCGGTTCTACTCCGACGCGGGCGTGGTGCCGCCGACCGATCGCACCGACACCGGCTACCGGCTGTACGACGTGACCGCCGTGGCGCGCCTCGATCTGGTGCGCACGCTGCGCGAGCTGGGCGTGGATCTGGCGACGGTCCAGCGCGTTCTGGCGCGCGAGATCACGGTGCCGGAGGTCGCCGCGGCGCACGCCGAGGCGCTGGACGTCCAGATCAGCACGCTGCGGCTGCGCAGGGCGGTCATGCGGGCGGTGGCCAAGCGCGGATCCAGTCCCGAGGAGATGGAACTCATGCACAAGCTCGCCAAGCTCTCCGACGAGGAGCGCCGGCGCATCATCACCGACTTCATCGACCAGGCCTACGCGGGCCTGGACGCCGATCCGGCGTTCGAGGCCAAGCTGCGCTCGGCCATGCCGGAGCTGCCCGACGATCCCTCGCCCGAGCAGGTGGACGCCTGGGTGGAGCTCGCCGAGCTGGTCCAGGACGCCGGTTTCAAGGCGCGGATCCGGCAGATGATCGAGTACCAGGCCGCCCAGCCGGCTCAGCCGGAGGAGGCGGGATACGCCGAGCTCATCGAGATCACGCGGGAGCGGGTGGAGGCCGCGCACACCGGGGGCATCGCTCCCGAGTCGGCCGCGGCCGGTCCGGTCGTCGACGCCGTCGCGGCCGCCTATGCCGCGGCGTACGGCCGTACGGACGGCGCGGAGTTCAGGGGCTGGCTGCTGGAGCGGATGGAGGCCGGCAACGACCGGCGCGCGGAGCGTTACTGGCAGCTCCTCGGAACGATCAACGGCTGGCCGGCCATGCCGCCGACCCTGACGCCGGTGTTCGAGTGGTTCATCGCCGCGCTGCGGGCCCATTCGTAGGGCGTGTCGTATGGGTCTTGTCCGTCGTGAGCGGGCGCAACAGAACGTAGATCCATAAGACACGCCCAGGGGACGGAATCGGCCCCGGCCGCGCTCGCGGCCGGGGCCGTGCCCGTCGGCGGCGCGGGTCAACGGAAGCCCCAGTCGAGGACTCGGGCGGCGTCGGAGAAGCGGGCCTGGCGCTGGGTGCGGGAGCTGTCGAGGACGATCCCGAACAGGGTGCGGCCCTTGCGGCGGGCGGCGAAGAGGAGGCTGTACCCCGCGGCGGAGGTGTAGCCGCTCTTGATGCCGATCATGCCCGGGTACGTGCCGAGGAGCTGGTTGGTGCTGTGCCACACGTACCGCTGGTGGCGGTGGTCGGCGGGCAGCATGTGCTGTTTGCGCCGGACGACCTGGCGGAAGGCGCTGAAGCGCATCGCGTACCGTCCGAGCTTGACCTGGTCGCGCGCGGTGGAGTGCCCTGGGGTCGGCGGCAGGCCGGCGGGGTCGTCGTAGCGGGTTCGGGTGAGGCCGAGGGCACGGGCGGTGGCGTTCATCTTGCGGACGAAGCGGCTCGGGCCCGGGCCGTAGGTGTCGGCGAGGGCCGCGGCGGCGTCGCAGCCGGACGGCAGCAGCAGGGCGTTCAGCAGTTCGCGGGTCGTGAGCCGGTCGCCTGCGCGCAGCCGGGCCGTGGAGCCGTTGCGCCGGGCGGCGTAGGCCAGGTGGCGCGGCCGGATGGTGATCGTGCGGTCGAGGCTGCCGGAGCGGAGCACGACGACGGCGGTCATGACCTTGGTGATGCTGCCGATGGCGCGGCGGTCGTGGGGGCGCCTGGCCCAGAGGGTGCGGCCCGTCCGGCCGTCGGTGAGGTAGGCGGAGCGGGCCTGGACGGCCTTCGGCGCTGATGCCGCGCCGGCTCCGGCGGGGCCCGGCAGCGCCCCGGTCGTGCCCGCGGGAGTGGCAACGGGCTGTCCGACGGACGCGGGCGCGGGCGCGCGCACGCGGGGTGCGCCGGATGCGTTGGAGACCGGTGAGACCAGCGTGATGACGCAGGTCAGAGCTACCGCGGTGACGAAAGTGATCCGCATGGTCCGGTGATCTACCCAACCCGCCCGATGATCGATCCCCGCATGGCGAGATCTTGACCTGGCGCCGCCCTTCGGAGAAGGTCGCGGCCGGCTCCGGCGCTGCCCGGCCGCCCACTGCTCGGGGACGTCCGCCGGTACGCCGGAGCGGGGAACATCCTCACCAGCCGACGTCCGAGGGCTCCTCCGTCCTGCGGGACGAGGAGCGCTGACCGGACGCGAGCGGCTTCAGGCTGTCGCGGGAGAAGCGGCGTGCCGCCTTTTCCGCAGCGTTCCCAGGGAGAGCACGTCAGGCGCGTTGTCGAGTACGCCCCCGGCCGGGTCGTCCACGCCGTCCTTCCGGACGATGTCATCGGACGGGCGCAAGATGTCCCACACGACCAGGATCGCAAGCATGGCCACCGTCAGGAAGCGTGCCAGCAGGGCCACGGAGTACGCGTTCTGGTCGATGCCTTCCGCCGGTAGCTCGAAGCCCATCAGCGTGGAAATGAGGCCCGACAGGTTGGTGCCCTCCACGCGGAGCGTGACCGACAGCAGGTACCACCAGATCCCGAAGAAATACAGGATCTCGCCGATCTGCCACACGATGAACGCGGGCAGCTTGGGGCGTGCCAAGGCGACCAGTGGCAGCAACCACAGCACGTACTGCGGCGACCAGACCTTGTTGGGGAGCATGAAGGCGACGAGCACCAGGAACAGCAACTGGGGCAGGCGCGGGCGGCGCGGTGCGGCCAGGGTGAGTACGGCGATGCCCAGGGCGAGGACGAGGAACGTCCCGGTGCCGAGCAGGTTGAGCTTCTCGGTGTCGTCCAGTCCGGAAAGGCCACGGTCCTGCAGGAAGAAGAAGATGGATCCCCAGTCGACGCCCCGCTCCTGGCTGAACCTGTAGAACTCGATCCACCCGTCCCATGCGAAGAGCATGACGGGGAGGTTCACGGCCAGCCAGGCGCCTGCCGTACCGGCGAGAAGGCGTCCCATGGCGCGCCACTGTCCCGCCCTGATGCACAGCAGGACGAGCGGGCCGAGGAAGAGCAGCGGGTAGAACTTCGCCGCGATCGCCAAGCCGAGCAGTACCCCGGCCCATGTCGGACGCCGGCTCGCCCAGGCGAACACGGCCAGTGCGGACAGTCCGACCGCGAGCAGGTCCCAGTTGATGTACGCGGTCAGCAGCAGCGCCGGAGACAAGGCCACCATCAGGCCGACCCGCAGTGAACGCTTCCCGGCCACATAAGCGGTGGCCAGGACCGTCACCACGGCGAGCAGCCCGACCAGCAACGCGGTGACGTTGAAGAAGGCCATGCCGCGGGAGTCTTCGCCGAACGGCTGAACCAGCGCGTTCACCACGTGCATCAAGGCACCGCTCAACACCGGGTACTCGACGTAGTGGATGTCGCCGCCGTTGAAGGTGTCGAAGTAGGGGACCTTGTTCTCGTTCAATCCGCGCACGTAGTAGAGCGGATAGATGTCGGTGTAGCAGGCGCGGGTCGTCGTCTTGATGAAGTCGAACGAGGTGGACGCGCACGGCTGCTTCTGCACCCAGCCGAGCACGGCCGTCAGCGCGGTCAGTCCCGTCAGCAGCGGCGCCATGCGTGCCAGCCGCCCGTGTTCGTCCCGCTCCTCGTCCCCTTTGCCCGGGACGGCGTCATCGGCGTCGGCATCGGACATCGTGAGCCCGTCAGGGTCGGCAGCGGTCCCGTCGGCAGGGGCGATCCCCTGGTCGGCAGCGGATCCGGCATCGGGAGCGGGCCCGGAATCGGCGGAGGACGACGACATGGCAGCAGACTATTGGGCGTCCGCAACCCGGCGAACGCTCCGACCGGCACGACGGTGAAATTTGGCAGGCCGTCCGCTACACCCGGTAATGTCGCTCACGCTCCGCGACGCCCGGCGCCGGCGTCAGTCGGTCCCCGCGCGGGGCCTGCCGGGGTAGCCGCCCGGAGCGCACTGCGGATGGCCCGGGTTGCGGTCGCACCACCACGTGGGCGGCGGATCGCTGGGCGGCGTGTTCGGGTCGCAGCCGAGCGGCATGCCGAAGCGGTCGCACGGCACGCCGCCGCCACCCGGCGGCCCCGTCGGCCCCGTCGGCGGAACGCCGGGCGTGGGCCCGGGCGCCCCGGGAACGCACGGATCGCCGTCGGGCTGCCCTGGCTGCCCCGGCAGTCCCGGCGTCGGAACCCCCGGGGTGCACGACGGATCGGGCGTCGGCGACGGCGGCTCGGTCGGCGACGGCTCGGGCTTCGGCACGGCCCAGGGCGCCACCGTCCCGACGTTCCCGGGCGGGCCGAACTGCTCCATCGGCTCCCCCTCCAACGCCTGGTTCATGAACCGCTGGAAGAGGTCCGCGGGGACCGTGCCGCCGTAGATCTGGTCGTAGCCGCCGATGCCCTGCAGGGACTTCAGGCCGCCGTCCTCGCCCTGGCGCCACATCGCGACCGACGTGGACAGCTGCGGGGTGTACCCGACGAACCACGCCGACTTGTTCTCCTCCGTCGTCCCCGTCTTGCCGGCGACCGGACGGGCACCCAGGCTCGCCCGGGTGCCGGTGCCCGAGCGGACCACCGCCTGCATCGCCGCGGTGGCGTCCCTGGCGACCTCCGGCGAGAACACCTCGTCGGCCTTGTTCGGCACCTTCTTGACGGTCTTGCCGAGCTCCGTCCGCACCGGGTCGCCGTCCCTGTCGGTGACCTGGCTGATCACGTGCGTGGGGGAGTGCCTGCCCTCGGCCGCGAACGTGGAGTACACCGACGCCATGGTGACCGGGCTGACCGACACGGTGCCGAGCGGCAGGCTGGTGAACTCGGAGTCCAGATCCTTGGTACCGGCAGGGATGCCCATCTTCTTCGCCATCTCCGCCACGTTCTCCAGGCCGACCTTCTGGCCGAGATCCACATACGCGGTGTTGATCGACATCTCGGTCATCTGGGTGAGGTCGTAGACGCCGTTCTCGCTGCGGGCGTCGTTGGTGAAGGTGGCGCCGTTGATCGTCCGCTCGTACGCGCCGTCCAGCCTGGTGCGCAGGCTGATGCCCTGGTCGAGCGCGGTGGCCAGCACGATCGGCTTGAACGACGATCCCGGCTGGACCTTGCCGTCGAAGGAGTCGTCGAACTGCTGCTTGCTGAAGGACGGCCCCCCGTACGCGGCCACGACCCCGCCCGTCTTCGGGTCCACGGCGGCCAGCCCGAAGTGCACGTCCGAGTCCAGGTTCTTCTCCTGCCGCATCTGCTTGACGAGCGTGGCGGTGTGGTCCTGGAGCTTCTTGTCGAACGTGGTGGTGATGCGCAGCCCGCCGGTCTCCAGCATCTCCTCGGAGACGCCGAGCTGCTTCAGCTCCTTCAGCACCCGCTCCCTGAGGTAGCCGGCCTGGGAGGTGTCGGGGACGTCGCTCCAGTTGCGCTTGGTGGTGGGGAAGGTCTGCCTGGACCGTTCGTCGCGCGACAGCCAGCCCTCCTCGACCATGCCGTTCAGGACGTAGTTCCAGCGGTCGATCAAGGCCTTCTTCTGCGGCTGGGTGTCGGGGCCGGTGGTGACGAAGTAGCCGGGCCGCTGGATCAGCGCGGCCAGCATCGCCGCCTCGCTCGCCGTGAGCCGGCGGACGTCCTTGTGGAAGTACGCGCGGGCGGCGGCCTGGATGCCGTACGCCTGGCGGCCGAAGCTCACCGTGTTGAGGTAGAGCCCGAGGATCTCGTCCTTCTCGCGTTCGCCGTCGAGCCGGATCGAGATCAGGATCTCCTTGAGCTTGCGGCTGACCGTGCGATCCCGGCTGAGGCCCTGGTAGTAGTTGCGGGCCAGCTGCTGGGTGATGGTGGAGCCGCCCTGCACGTCGCCGCCGGTAGCGGTCTTGAACAGGGCGCGGGCGACGCCGGTGGGCGAGACACCGTGCTCGCTCTCGAAGTTGCGGTCCTCGGCGGCCAGCACCGCGTGCCGGACGACGGGCGGGATCCGGCTGATCGGGACGCTCTCGCGGTGCATGCCGATCCGCGCGATGGGCGTCTTGCCGTCCCGGTAGTAGATGACCGACTCCTGGGCGACGGCCTCCGCCTGCGCCTCGCTCGGGATCGGGGTGTTGGCGTAGGCGACGCCGAAGAGGGTGGCGGCGCCGAGGATCAGCAGGCCGGTGACCGCGGCGACGGTCTTCCAGGACGGCACGTACCGCCGCCGGCCGGTCCGGGCGCGACGGGCCCTGCGCCGTCGGCCGCGGCCGCCACCGCCTCCGCCAAAGCCGTCGCCGCCACCGCCGAACTGCTCCGGGAGCGTGCTGTGGCCCGCGGACGCGTGCCTGCCGCGGCCCGCGGCCCCACCGCTGATGGGGTCACTTGCGCCCGGGTCTTCCTGGGCATGTCGCCCGAACTGGCCTGGGTAACTCACGCGCGACCTCACCCCTGGAGTACGGCTGTGCGTCGTCCGAGGGTAACGCGCAGGTAGCGGCGGCGGGGGTCACCGGGTGACTCCATGAACCACTTCAGGCGAGCGGACCGGCGTGTCGCACGGGTTTAACACGCTTAACGTGATATCAGCCGTTCGTCCGGGATGTCGGGCACAAAGAACGGCGGCCGGCCCCGCCCACGAGGGGCGAGACCGGCCGCCGCCGGATCGTCACACGGTCACCTCAGTGCCGTCCAGGTCCCGTGTCGACTCTTCGAGCCATTCGGGGCCCTCCGAGCCTCCTTAGTCGTCCTCTATCCGGACGGCTTGCTGTTGCTGCGGCCAACCGGGCCCCGGGTTGGGGTCGTTGGGGTCGTCGTCCTTGCCCTCGTCACGGCAGCGCGGGTCCTGCTGGTGCGACTCGCACCACCAGCTGTCGTCCTGCGGGTTGGGTTCCGGCGGCTTGTTCGGGTCGCAGCCGGTCTGGATCACCGGCGACGTGCAGGGCGGCAGGTCGCCGCTGGGCTCCGGGTCCGGCTGGTTCTGGTCCTTGCACCGCGGGTGGTCCTTGAACCGAGGGTCGTTACAGAACTCCGGGCGCTTGTCCTCTTCTTCCTTCGGCTTCTTGGTCTGCTTCGGCTTGGGCGGCGTAGCCCACTGCTGCTGCGCGCCGCCCCACGCCGGCGGCTGGAACTGCTCGGGCGGCATGCCGTTGGTCGCCCTCGTCATGTAGGCGTTCCAGGTCTTGGCGGTGAGGCCACCACCGGAGATCTCGGACTGACCGTCCAGGGCCAGCGTCTTCTTCTTGTCGTTGAACAGCGTCACCGAGGTGGAGATCTTCGGGATGTAGCCGACGAACCAGGTCGCCACGTTCTTCTCGGTCGTACCGGTCTTGCCGGCGACCGGCCGGTCCGCGAGCTTGGCCGACGGCGCCGTGCCGCCCTGCGACACGACCCCCTGCAGGGCGTAGGTGACGTCACGGGTCACCGTGGACGGGAAGACGTTCTTCGTCTCCGCCCAGTCCAGTTCCTTGAACTTGGCCGTGCCCTCCTTGTTGCGAACCTCCTTCACCACGTGCGGCTGGTAATAGGTGCCGCCGTTGGCGAAGACCGCGTACGCCGCCGCCTGCTCGATCGGGCGGATGTCGTTGATGCCCAGGGCGAGACCGGCCTGTTGCTTGTACGGCTCCACCATGTCGGAGGCGACGCCCATCTTCTCGACGTTCCCTGCGACGGTGGGCACGCCGACCTTCAGCGCCAGTTGCACGAAGCCGGTGTTGGACGACTCCTTGGTCGCCTTGAGGAGGTCGATGCCCCCGGGTGCGTTGTGGCTGTTGCGGATCGGTGCGAGCGCGCCCGGAGTGCCGTTGGGCACGACCTTGCCGGTGCCGTCGAAGGACACACCGGAACGCCCGTCGACCTGGCTCTTGAGGCTGTAGCCCTTCTGGAGTGCCGAGGCCAGCACGTAGGGCTTCATCGCCGACCCGGCCTGCGCCGAGCCCGCCCAGACGTTGTCGAAGGTCTGTTTCAGATAGTCGGGCCCGCCGTAGATGGCCTGGACCTCGCCGTTCTGGGTGTTGACCGAGGCGAGCCCAACGCGGATGTTCTTCTTCTTGAGCAGCGCGGCCTCGTCGCCCGGGATGGTGTCCGTCACCGCCTTCTTGGCGGCGGCCATCTTGTTGAAGTCGAAGGTCGTGGTGATCCGCAGACCGTTGTTGAGGACCTGCTCCTCGGGGATGCCCTGGCGTCCCAGCTCCTTCATGGCCCGCTTGATCATGTAGCCGCGCTGGCCGCCGAAGGTCTCGTACCCGCCCAGCTCCTTGGTCTTGGGCAGGGTGTTGAAGTACTTGGCGTAGTCGGCCTCGCTGATCTTGCCGGTCTTGCGCATCCCCTCCAGCACGTACTGGTAGCGCGCCTGGGTCTGCTTGACCAGATCGGGGTCATCGCTGGCCGGGTCGAACCGGCCCGGCTGCTGGATGATCGCAGCGAGCAGGGCGCCCTCGCCCGGGTTCAGGCTCCCCACGGGCTTGCCGTAGAAGGCCCTGGACGCGGACTGGATGCCGTAGGCGTTGCGGCCGAAGTAGATGGTGTTGAGGTACTGCTCGAGGATCTTCTCCTTGCTGCCCAGCTTGTCCTCGAGCTTGAGCGAGATGAACATCTCCTTGAACTTGCGGCTCATCGTCCGCTCGTCCGTCAGGTAGTAGTTCTTCGCCAGCTGCTGGGTGATCGTCGAACCGCCCTGGGTGGAGCCGCCCTTGAGGTTGACGAACACCGCGCGGGACAGGCCCTTGGGCGAGAACCCGCTGTCGGTCCAGAAGCTGCGGTTCTCCGCCGCGATCACGGCCTCCCGGACGTGCGGGGGCACCTTGTCCAGTTTGACTATCTCGCGGTTCTTGCCGAGCCGCCCGATCTCCGTCTTGCCGTCGGCGTAGAAGAAGATCGCGGCCGTCTTCTTGGCGTCCTCGTTGCCGGTCGGCACCGGGGTCTGCGCGTACGCGACGCCGATCAGGGTGAGGAAGGCGAAGAAGCCGAGGGCCAGCACACCGGTGACGATCTTCCAGTTGGGGACGTACCGGCGCCAGCCGGTGCGCTCCTTGCCCGAACCGGTGCCGTCGCCGCCGCGCCGCCGGCGGCCGGGGCCCTTGCCGCCTTCATCGCCGGCGCCGTCCCAAAAACCCTGGGGGCCGCCGCCACCGCGACCACCGCCGCGACCGCCTGGCCCGCCCGGTCCACCGGGACCGGCAGGTCCGCCGGGACCGCGGCGTCCGCCGCCGCCTCCCGGGGCACCGCCACGTGGACCTCCTGGGGCGCCGCCGCCGCGGGGCCCGCCGGGCGCACCGCCGCGCGGACCGCCCGGCATTCCACCTCGGGGGCCGCCTGGACGGCCCGGACCTGGCGGGCCGCCCGCGGCGCGGCGCGCCGAGGGCCGGCCCGGCTGGGCCATGCCTGTGGAAACTCCCGCCCGGTTGCGGGCGGGTCTGCCGGAACGGGGGGTGCTCTGCCCGCCCGGCCGCATCGACCTGGGTTCCGGTCGGGGCTGGCTTGGATTACTCACGCGACCTCATCAACGGGGTTAACGGCTGGTGCGTCGTCCGAAGAGTACTGGCAGGCGGGTGAGCGGGAGACCGCCGTGCAAGGCCGACACTCTCCCCCGCCCCGTGGTAGACCCCGCCGGCTGCGGGGCCGCCATGACGTCCCCGCCGGGGGGCGGGAAGCGTCGTCGTGGCCGAGGACGTACGACACTGTCTAGGTGGTTCCTAGCGGCAACCTTGACACACTTCGGCCACCTAGACCCTGAATTCTCCGCATTTGCACGGGTTGACCGCAAGCGCACAGGTCACCCCCACACGCCGAGTCACGGGCTCTGTCACGTGCGGAGTCGCATGCGGAGTCACGTCCGCGCCCATGGCCGGGGTCGCGCCGTAGAGCCATGGGCCAAATCACATCAAGTGTGGCGCCCCGCACGGCTCGGCGGGGCCGGTTTCACTGACGTTCCCCGGGGACTTGCGAGGAATCGGCACTCTACGTATCTTGTCGATGTATCGGGTCGATACATTGGCTCGATACATCAAGGAAACACATCGGGCCGATACGTCGGCCCGGCACATCGAGCGGGGCACCGGTTCCGCGGAAGTGGAGAAGGCATGGGAGGCAGGAAGGGTGCGGGAGTGCTCGAGCTCGCCGTCCTCGGCCTGCTCCACGAGTCCCCCATGCACGGCTACGAGCTGCGCAAACGGCTCAACGCCCTGCTGGGCATGTTCCGCGCCTTCTCCTACGGCTCCCTCTACCCGTGCCTCAAGCAGCTCCTCGCCAAGGGGCTCATCGTCGAGGACCGGCCCGAGGAGCCGAACACGGCCCTGGCCTTGCAGAGCCGCCGCTCGAAGATCGTTTACAAGCTCACCGCGGACGGCAAGGAGCGGCTCCAGCAGCTGCTCACCGAGGCCGGCCCGGCGGCCTGGGAGGACGAGGGGTTCGGCGTCCACTTCGCCTTCTTCTCGCACACCCGCGCCGACGTGCGGCTGCGGATCCTCGAAGGCCGGCGCAGCCGGCTCGAGGAACGGCTCGACCGGCTGCGCGCCGCACTGGCGCGCACCCGCGAACGGGTCGACAGCTACACCCTCGAACTGCAGAACCACGGGCTCGAATCCGTCGAGCGCGAGGTCCGCTGGCTCAACGAGCTGATCGGCCGCGAGCGGGCCGAGCAGGAGCAGGAACAGGCACAGTCCAGGGCCGACCGTGCCGACAAGACCCCGAACAAGTCTCAGGACACCCCCGGCGAGCAGGACCGCTGACCGCGGCCGCCGGGACGGTGACCGACACAGAAGAAGGAGCAACCGGATGGGTTCGGTGCGCGTCGCCATCGTCGGTGTGGGCAACTGCGCCGCTTCGCTCGTCCAGGGCGTCGAGTATTACAAGGACGCCGACCCGGAGACACGCGTCCCGGGCCTCATGCACGTCCAGTTCGGCGACTACCACGTCGGCGACGTGGAGTTCGTCGCCGCCTTCGACGTGGACGCCAAGAAGGTCGGCATGGACCTGTCCGAGGCCATCGTCGCGAGCGAGAACAACACCATCAAGATCTGCGACGTCCCGCCGACCGGCGTGACCGTCCAGCGCGGCCACACCTACGACGGCCTCGGCGAGTACTACCGCGAGATCATCGAGGAGTCCGGCGCGCGGCCGGTCGACGTCGTCCAGGCGCTCAAGGACGCCCGGGTCGACGTGCTGGTGTCCTACCTGCCGGTGGGCTCGGAGGAGGCCGACCGCTTCTACGCCCAGTGCGCCATCGACGCCGGCGTCGGCTTCGTCAACGCCCTGCCGGTCTTCATCGCCTCCGACCCCGAGTGGGCCGAGAAGTTCACCAAGGCGGGCGTGCCGATCGTCGGCGACGACATCAAGTCGCAGGTCGGCGCCACCATCACGCACCGGGTCATGGCCCGGCTGTTCGAGGACCGCGGGGTCGAGCTGCTGCGCACCTACCAGCTCAACTTCGGCGGCAACATGGACTTCATGAACATGCTGGAGCGCAAGCGCCTGCAGTCCAAGAAGATCTCCAAGACGCAGTCGGTGACCTCCCAGATCCCGCACGAGATGGCCAAGGCCGACGTGCACATCGGCCCGTCCGACCACGTGCCGTGGCTGGACGACCGCAAGTGGGCCTACGTCCGCCTGGAGGGCAGGTCCTTCGGCGACACCCCGCTCAACCTGGAGTACAAGCTGGAGGTCTGGGACTCCCCGAACTCCGCCGGCGTCATCATCGACGCCGTCCGCGCCGCCAAGATCGCCAAGGACCGCGGCATCGGCGGCCCGATCCTGTCGGCCAGCTCCTACTTCATGAAGTCGCCGCCCGAGCAGTACAGCGACGACGACGCGCGGGACGCCGTGGAGAAGTTCATCCGCGGCGAGGTCGAGCGCTGACCTGAGCTCCCAAGACGCCCCGGCGGTGGACCTCCACCGCCGGGGCGTCTTTACATCCCTAGGGAAAATGCCGATGTTGAGGTGGTTGTTACGCTCTGGCTCTAACCTGGCACCGCCAGTAATGGTGTGTGAGTGTCAGGGTTGAGCAGAGGAGAGGCATGGCACGCGAGGCGCTCAGGATGACGGCGGGTTTTGCCGGACTCGCACTCGGCCTCGCCGGATGCGGGGCCGGCGGCGGCCCCAGCGGCGTCCCCACCGGCCCGCCCCGGGAGGGCGGGACGCTCCGGGTCGTGGGCTCCTCCGACATCGAGCACCTCGACACCGCCAGCGCCAACAGCGTCGGCGCGTACGGCCTCACCCGCTCCTTCGCCCGCACCCTTTTCGGCACCAAGGCGTCCAACGACTTCAACGAGACCATCCCGCTGCAGGCCGACATGGCCACCGAACTGCCCACCAAGGAGAACGGCGGCATCGGCAAGGACGGCCGCACGTACACGGTGAAGCTGCGCCAAGGCGTCAACTGGAACACCGAGCCGCCCCGTCCCGTCACCGCGGCCGACTTCGTCCGCGGCTTCAAGCGGCTGTGCAACCCCGCCTCCCCCTCCAGCGGCAAGGGCTATTACATCTCCACCCTCGAAGGCATGGACGGCTACTGCGACGGTTTCGAAAAGGTCGACGCCAAGAGCGCCGAGGCCATCGCGGGCTACCAGAACGGCCACGACATCGAGGGCGTCGAGGCCAAGGACGACCACACCCTGGTCTTCCGGCTCAAGGAGCCCGCCAGCGACTTCCTCAACCTGCTCTCCCTCCAGTTCACCGCCGCCGCGCCGCAGGAATACGACCGGTACGTCCCCGACAGCGCCGAGTTCCGGCAGCACACCGTCTCCAACGGGCCGTACCAGATCACCGAGTACCGGCCCAGCGGCTCCTACACCCTCGGCCGCAACCCCGCCTGGAAACGCGAGACCGACCCCCTCCGCGGCGGGCACGTCGACAGGATCCAGATCACCCTGGGCCAGGACTCGCCCCAGGCCGTCCAGCAGCAACTCGAAGTGGGCACCGCCGATCTCGCCTGGGACCACCCGGTGCCGACCTCGGCCATCCCCCGCCTGCGCCGCGCCCGCGACCCCCGCTTCGCCATCCGCGAGACGCCCGGCAACAGCCCCTACGTGGTCTTCAACACCCGCAGCCCGAACAACAACGGCGCCTTGGGCGACCGCGCCGTCCGGCAGGCCATGCAGTACGCCGTCGACCGCACCGCCCTCATCAAGATCGTCGGCGGTCCGGACATCGCCGCCCCCCTGCACACCGTCATCCCGCCCGGCAGCTCCGGCCACGCCCCCGCCGACCCGTACCCGACCCCCGGCGAATCCGGCGACCCCGCCCGCTGCCGCCGGCTGCTCGCCGACGCCGGCCACCCCGGCGGCCTGGAACTGAAGTTCCCGTACCGCACCAACAGCGTCCACAAGCTGATCGCCGAATCCCTCAAGGCCAACCTGGCGGCCTGCGGTGTCAAGGCCGAACTGTCCCCGGACGCCGGCGGCACCTTCTACGCCAAGACGATCTCGTCCACCGACAAGACCCGCGACGGCGCCTGGGACATCGCCGCCCCCGGCTGGACCCCCGACTGGTACGGCAACAACGGCCGCTCCATCATCCAGCCCCTCTTCGACGGCCGCGCCTACGGCCCCGGCTCCACCAACTACGGCGGCTACGACAACTTCCAGGTCAACGGCCTCATCGACGCCGCCCTGACCGCCCCCGACACCGCGCACGCGGCCGGCTACTGGCGCCTCGCCGACCAGAAGATCATGGAAGACGCCGCCATCATCCCGCTCCTCAACCGAGCCCAGCCCATCTTCCACTCGTCCCGGGTAGGCGGCGCCCGCTTCCTACCGACGGCCGCGGGTTACGACTACACCCAAGCTTGGCTGGCCCAATAACCCCCTGGGGGAGCCACCACAGACCCCAGGCGGGGCGGCCGTGATCCAGCGCACATGACCCTCCACATACTGTTGAGTCCGTGAATAGTGGGTTGCTTGTCGTTCTGCGGGGGCGGGATTTTCGGCGGCTGTACGCCACGCGGTTGACTTCGCAGCTCACCGATGGGGTTTTCCAGGTGGCGCTGGCGGGTTATGTGTTCTTCTCGCCGGAGCGGCAGGCCTCGGCGGGGGAGGCGGCGGCGGCGTTCGCGGTGACGTTGCTGCCCTATTCGGCGCTGGGGCCGTTCGCCGGGGTGTTCATCGACCGGTGGCAGCGGCGGCAGATCCTGGTGTGGACGCCGGTGCTGCGGGCGGTGCTGGTGGCCGTGGTCGCCGCGCTGGTCGGGGCCGGGCAGGACGGAGCGTTCTTCTACGTCGGCGTGTTGATGGTGCTGGGCGTCAACCGGTTCTTTCTGGCGGCGCTCTCGGCGGGGCTCCCGCATGTGGTGCCGCGTGAGCATCTGGTGACGGCGAACGCTTTCGCGGTGACGTCGGGGACGGTCATCGCATTCGTGGGCGCGGGTGTGGGTTACGGGTTGCGGCAGGTGTTCGGGGCGGGGAATTCGGGGACGGCGCTGATTCTGGTCGCCGCGGGCGGATTGTTCTTGTCGGCGGGATTGGTCGCGACGTCGTTGCCGCGACTCGTGCTGGGGCCTCATCTGGAGGAGGCGCCGGCGCGGACGCGGGAGGAACTGGGGAACGTCCTGCACGGTCTGGTGGACGGTGCTCGGCATATCGTGCGGCGGCGGCCGGCGGCGCTGGGGCTGGCGGCCATCTCGTTCCACCGGTTCCTGTACGGGATCGTCCTCATCATGACGCTGCTGCTGTGCCGCAACCGGTTCAATCAGAACGCGGAGGACGGGCTGGCGACGTTCGCGTTGATGCTCGGTGTTTCGGGGGCGGGGTTCTTCGCCGCGGCGCTGATCACGCCGTTGGTGGTACGGCGGATCAGCAAGCAGGCGTGGATTTCGTGGCTGCTGGGGTCGGGCGGGGTGCTGCTGCTCGTGTTCGGGACGCCGTTCACCGAGATGCCATGGGCGGTGGGCGCGTTCGGGTTGGGCGTGGTGTCGCAGGGCGTGAAGCTCTGCGTGGACACGATCCTGCAGGAGTCGATCGACGACGCCTATCGGGGACGGGTGTTCGCCGTGTACGACATGCTCTTCAACGCCACGTTCGCGGCGGCGGCGGCGCTGGCGGCCGCGTGGCTGCCGCTGGACGGCGTTTCGTACCCGACGCTGGCGATCGTGATCGCCGCGTACGGGATCGGTGCTCTGGTCTACTGGGTGGCGTCGTCGCGCGCGTCAGCGGCGGTCGCGCGACAGGACGTAGATCCGCGAAGCGCGCCCTAGAGGGACGCGGCGATGGCGTACATGGCGTCGGCGATGTGCCCCGTCTCGTCTTCGGTGCAGACGTACGGCGGCATCGTGTAGACGAGTTTGCCGAAGGGGCGCAGCCAGACGCCGTGGTCCATGGCGATTTCCTGGACGGCGGTGACGTCGACGGGTTCGCGTGCCTCGATCACGCCGATCGCGCCCAGGACGCGGGCGTCGGCCACTCCCGGAAGCTCCCGGGTGCCTTCGAGTCCGGCGGTGAGGACGGCCTCGATGGCGTCGACCTCGTCCCGCCAGTCGCGCGACAGCAGCAGGTCGATCGAGGCGGCCGCGACCGATGCCGCCAGGGGGTTGGCCATGTAGGTGGGGCCGTGCATGAGCGCGCCGCCCTCGCCGGCGGAGATCGTCTCGGCGATGCGGTCGGTGCACAGGGTCGCGGCCATCGTCATGTAGCCGCCGGTGAGCGCCTTGCCGAGGCACATGATGTCGGGGGCGATCTCCGCGTGGTCGCAGCCCCACAGCTCGCCGGTGCGGCCGAAGCCGGTGGCGATCTCGTCGAGGATCAGCGGCAGGTCGTGCTCGTCGGCCAGGTCGCGGAGGGCGCGCAGGTATTCGGGGGCGTAGAAGCGCATGCCGCCGGCGCCCTGGACGATCGGCTCGACGATGATCCCGGCGAGTTCGTGCGCGTGCGCGGCGCACAGCTTGGCCAGTTCGGCCAGGTAGGCGTCGTCGGGGTCGGCCGAGTAGCCGAGCGGGGGCGGCGGCGCGAACACGTGCCGGGCGAGCAGGTCGGTGAACATGTGGTGCATGCCGTTGACGGGGTCGCAGACGGCCATGTCGCCGAAGGTGTCGCCGTGGTAGCCGCCGCGGACGGTGAGCAGCCGGTGCCGTTCGGGCCGGCCCTGGGCCCGCCAGTACTGCACCGCCATCTTGATCGCGACCTCGACCGCGACCGAGCCGGAGTCGGCGAAGAACACCTTGGTCAGCGGCTCGGGGGAGTGCTCGACCAGCCGTTCGGCCAGCCGCACCGCGGGCGGGTGGGTGAGGCCGCCGAACATCACGTGCGCCATCTTCCCGAGCTGCGCGGTCACGGCCTTGTTCAGGACGGGGTGGTCGTAGCCGTGCACGGCGGCCCACCACGACGACATGCCGTCGATCAGCTCGGTGCCGTCGGCGAGGGTGAGCCGCACGCCGGACGCCGACACGACGGGCTGGACGGGCGCGGTCGCGGGCATCGGCGCGTACGGGTGCCAGATGTGGTCACGGTCGAAGGCGAGGAGCCGCTCGGTCTCGCGCGGGCTCATCCGGCCCAGGGTCAGCTCGATCACGAGGCCGCCTCGTCTCCGGGGAGGACGCCTTGCTCCCGGCCCCAGCGGCGCAGTTCCGCGGCGGCGGCGTCCTTGCCGATCGGGCCGCGGTCCAGGCGCAGGTCGAGCAGGAACTTGTAGGCCTTGCCCACCAGCGGTCCGGGCTTGATGCCGAGGATCTCCTGGATCTCGTTGCCGTCGATCTCGGGACGGATCGCGGCGAGCTCCTCCGCTTCGGCGAGCCGCTCGATCCGCTTCTCCAGGTCGTCGTAGGTGCGGCGCAGCCGGTCGGCCTTGCGCTTGTTGCGGGTGGTGCAGTCGGCGCGGGTGAGCTTGTGCAGGCGGGCCAGCAGGGGGCCGGCGTCGCGCACGTAGCGGCGCACCGCCGAGTCGGTCCACTCGCCGGTGCCGTAGCCGTGGAAGCGCAGGTGCAGCTCGACCAGGCGGGACACGTCCGCGATGACGTCCTTGGGGTAGCGGAGCTCGGTGAGGCGCTTGCGGGTCATCTTGGCGCCGACGACCTCGTGGTGGTGGAAGGAGACGCGGCCGCCGTCCTCGAACCGCCGGGTCTTGGGCTTGCCGATGTCGTGCAGCAGCGCCGCGAGCCGCAGCACCAGGTCCGGGCCCTCTTCCTCCTGGGCGATCGCCTGCTCCAGGACGATCAGCGAGTGCTCGTAGACGTCCTTGTGCCGGTGGTGCTCGTCGATCTCCAGCCGGAGCTTGGGCAGCTCGGGCAGGACGTGCCCGGCCAGCCCGGTGTCGACCAGCAGCGCCAGGCCCTGCCGCGGGTGCTCGCCGCAGACCAGCTTGGACAGCTCGTCGCGGATCCGCTCGGCCGACACGATCTCGATCCGGGCGGCCATGTCCTTCATCGCGGCGACGACGTCGGGCGCGACGGTGAAGCCGAGCTGGGAGGCGAACCGGGCGGCGCGCAGCATCCGCAGCGGGTCGTCGCCGAAGGAGTCCTCGGGACGGCCCGGCGTGCGCAGCACCTTGTCGCGCAGGTCGGTCAGGCCGCCGAACGGGTCGACGAACTCATGCCCGGGCAGCCGGGCGGCCATGGCGTTCACCGCGAAGTCGCGGCGCCGCAGGTCCTCCTTCAGCGACGTGCCGTACCGCACCTCCGGCTTGCGGGAGCGCGGGTCGTACGACTCGCTGCGGTAGGTGGTGATCTCCAGCTGGTGGTCGCCCTTGCGCAGGCCGACGGTGCCGAACTCGATCCCGATCGTCCAGACGTGGTCGGCCCAGCCCTTGATGATCTCCAGGACCTGTTCGGGCGGCGCGTCGGTGGTGAGGTCGACGTCCTTGCCGGGACGGCGCAGCAGCGCGTCCCGGACCGGGCCGCCGACCAGTGCCAGCTCGTGACCAGCGGCCTCGAACCGGGCGCCGAGCTCGTCCGCCACGGGGGCGACCTGGCGCAGCAGCTCGGCGATCGCGACACGCTGTGGCTGCTGCAGCGGCGTCGGGTCTGGGGTCACTTGGTGATTGGGCACGGCCATCCAGCGTATTTCCTTGTGAAGCGGCTGACAAAGGACTTTGGGGCGGTCCCGGAGGTCCCTGCGAAAGAGAGGTAAGAGAGCACTTCACATGGCGCGATCCCCGGGTTACGTTCTGGACACCCCGATGACGCCCCCGCGCGATCCGCCGGTGAGGCCTCCCGTCAGACGGTCAACGGTAGCGGGGACCACCGGGGCGCGCTAAACCGCGTCACACGCGGCCCGTATTACGCCATGGATGAAGACGGGCACTGGGGGTATGTGAGGGCTCTCGCCGGCCCGGCGGGGACCTCGCGACCGCCCGTCCAGGGGACCGATGCCGGAAACGGGGGGTTGCGGGGAGGATCCCCGCGGGACGGAGCTGACATGAAGGACGCCCTCACCATCCACCGCGCGCTCCTCGAACGCGAGACGCAGCACGAGATCGTCCGGCTGCCGATCGCGATCGCCCGTGCCGACGACCTGCCCAGGGCGCTCGGCCTGCCCACGGAACGGTGCCTGGTGACCCGCGTCCTGGCCTGCAACGACGTCCAGCGCGGCCGGCGCTTCCTGGTCGGCGTGATCGTGCCCGCCGGGACGGTCCCGCCCGCCGAGGTGGTGCGGCACGCCGTCGGCGCCCGGCTGATCCGCCCCGCCCGGGCGGACCTGGTCAACGCCGTCACCGAGTACGCCGCGGACCTGGTCTGCCCGCTGCTGCTGCCCGAGAGCATGCCGGTCCTGATCGACCGGGCGATCGTCGACGCGCACCCCCTGGACGAGGTCGTCTACACCGCGACGGGTGAGGCGTCGACGGCGCTGGGGATCCGCGCCCTCGACCTGTACGCGCTGAGCCGCGCCCGGCCCGTCCGGCTCAGCGGGCGGCGCGCCGAGCGGCCGCAGGCCCCGGCTCCGGCTCCGGCTCCGCGCGAACCCGTCCAACACCTGGGTGAGATGCGTACAACACAGGGCGAACAGGAACTCTTTATGTAAACGTGAGATGCCACCCGGCAGGGTGGGACGAGAACAGGCGGCGCGGCGTTACGCCACGCGGGGACGTCACACGAACTTCTGGGGGTGCCCGATGGACCGGACGGATCGGCCGGAACCCGGCTCGATCCCGGGCTGCGGCCCGCCGGTACGGCCTTATGGCACCGCCGCCGGGACTACGATCGAGCCCGTGATGCGGGAAAGCGACGCCAGCTGTCCACAGGCGGCCTGCTCGCCGCGGGCGGACATGGCGTGAGAACCGTCCTACGCGCGGTCGCGGCGGCGGCCTTGCTCTCCTGCGTCACGGTCGGCACGGCCCCGGCCGTCGGGGCGCTGCCCACCGAGCCCGCGGCCCGCGGCCAGTCGCGCGAACGGTCCCCGGTGTCGCTGGTGCTCGGCCAGGTCACCCCCAAGACCGCCGGCCCGACCGGCGCCCAGTCCAAGATCACCCTGACCGGGACGGTCGAGAACCGCTCCGGCCAGGCCCTGCCCGGCCTGTCGGTCCGCCTGCGCACCTCCGCGCAGCGGATGACCAGCCGCAACCAGCTGGCCCAGTACGCCGCCGGGCAGCCGTCCTGGCTACAGGGCCGGCCCGCGCAGAAGCCGCTCCCGCAGGCCGCCGGCGCAGGCGGCAAGGCCCCGTTCTCGCTCGGCACCACCACCACGGCGATCGGCCTGCAGTCCTTCGGCGTCTACCCGATCGGTGTGGAGGTCGTGAACCAGGCCGGCCAGGTCCTCGCCGGCGTCAACACCTTCATCACCTTCGTCGGGAAGCAGCGCGACTTCAAGGCGCTGTCGGTCGGCTGGGTCTGGCCGATGGTCGACCGGCAGCACCGCGCCACCGACGACACCTTCCTCGACGACCGGCTCGCCACCGACCTGGCCCCGGGCGGCCGGCTGAGCGGTCTGGTCGACGCCGCCCAGCAGACCAACACGCCGGTCACCTGGTCGATCGACCCGGCACTGATCGACGACGTCCAGACGATGGCCGCCGGACCGTACCGGGTCAAGGGGCCGCGCAGCACCGAGAGCACCCGCAAGCCCAAGAGCACCGTCGCCGCCACCTGGTTGAACTCGCTGAAGACCGCGTCCAGGACCGACCCGTACTCCGTGCTGCCCTACGCCGACCCGGACGCGGTCGCGCTCGTCCGCAACAAGATGTCCAACCATCTGGGGATCGCCTACGCCAACAGCAGCGTCGCGAGCCAGGCCCTCGGCCGCCCGCCCGTGCAGATGGCCTGGCCGCCGTCCGGAATGGCCGGCCCCGACACCCTCAACGAGCTGAGCAAGCTGGGCCGGCTGGGCAACGGCACGTTCCTGATGAGCAGCGCCGCGTTCGCCGACCCGACCCAGGGCTACACGCCGAGCGCCACCACCCGGCTGCAGACCAAGGAGGGCCCCAAGCGCACCGTCGTGTACGACGAGACGCTCAACAGGATCGTCAGCGCCGACACCCGGTCGCCGGGCGCCGCCGTGCTGGCCGAACAGCGGTTCCTGGCGGAGACCGCGATGATCACCGCGGAGGCGCCGGTGCTGGCGCGGTCCCTGGTCATCGTCCCGGACCGGCGCTGGAACCCCTCGCCGGCGTTCGCCAAGAACCTGCTGAACTACACGGCCAAAGCGGACTGGATGGCCGAGACCCCGCTGGACCGGATCGCGAACGCGGCCCCGCAGCAGCGGGTCTACCGCAACTACCCCGACGAGATGGAGGCCTACGAGCTGGGCAAGTCCTATCTCGACCGGGTGGCCGAGATCTCCCGGCGCGCGGCCCGCTTCTCCTCGGTCATGGTGGAACCGGTCACGATGACGTACCGGCGCGCCGTGCTCCGCATGGAGTCCACCGCCTGGCGGGGCCGCAACTACAAGCGCGCGGTCATGGCCCGGCAGGCGCTGTCGGAACGCCTCGACAGCGACATCGGCAAGGTCCGCATCATCACCACCGGCAACAGCCGGGTCTCGCTGGCGGGCAGCTCCGGCCGGATCCCCATCACCGTCGTCAACGACCTGCCGAACCAGGCGATCAGGGTGCGGCTGGAGGTCGTCCCGGAGAACAGCGCCCGGCTGCAGATCGGGCGGCGGGACGAGCAGGACGAGGTGATCGAGCTCGCCCCCGGGCAGAAGCAGACCCGCGGGATCCCGGTGCGGGCGGCCGGCAACGGCAACGTGCGGGTGAACGTGCGGCTGCGGTCGGACGACAACCGCGCCTTCCACAGCAAGGTCATCACGGTCCGCGTCACCGGCTACGGGCAGCTGGCGCTGCTCATCACCGGCGGCGGACTTGCCGTACTCTTCGTGGGCGTCGGAGTGCGGGCCATGAGAGCAAGGCGCCGCCGGAAAGCGGAGGCAGCCGGTGACGGATCGACCGGAGTGGAACCAGCGGCGACCGGAGAACCCGGAGGACCGTCCACCGGCTCCGGGCCGGCACCCTTCGGGCCCCCCTCCGGCGGAAGGCCAGGAGACACGGCAATGGCCCCAGCCCCCTCAGGGCCCCCCGGATCCATCCCACCGTCCGGCCCCGCAGGGGACACCGCCGCCGACGGGCCAGGGGTACCCCCCGAGGCCGCCGGGGACCCCGACCGGACCACCGGCCGGCACCGAAGCGGCAACTCGCACTGACTTCCCCCTCCCTGGAGGCGGCAGCCCCTGGGAAAGCCCTCAGGTCCCCCCACCCCCAGGAAGCCAGACCACCTGGAGCACCCCGAGCCCCCACCCTGCCCCCGGCGGCCCACAAGGCCTGAGGCCCCAAGGTGGGCCCGGCGGGCAGGCCGGTCCAGGCGGTCACCCTGGTCCCGGCGGCCCCGGCGGCCAAGGTGGCTGGCAAGGCCCGGGCCCGCAGAGCGGGCCCGGCGGGCAGGTTGGTCCGGGCGGGCATCCTGGCCCCGGCGGCGGCCAGGGTGGGCCTGAGAGGGCTGAGACGTTTGCTTGGCCGTCCACGCATCCTGGTACGCCGCCCGAGCCGTATTCCGGTGCGCCGGACGCGGCGGCGGAGTCGGGCACCCCTGACACGCCTCCCGAGCCCGCGGGCGGCGGCGGGCGGGCGTCCGGGCTGCTGCGGTCTGGCGCGATCATGGCGGTCGGCACGCTCGCGTCCCGCGTCACCGGGTTCCTGCGCACCGCGATGCTGGTCGCGGCGCTCGGCACCGGCGCGCTCGCGGACGCCTACAACACCGCCAACACGGTCCCGTTCATCGTCTACGACCTGCTCCTCGGCGGCATTCTGACGGCCGTCGTCGTGCCGCTGATCGTGCGGGCCCGGGAGCGGGACGAGGCGTACGGCGACCGCTACGAGCAGCGCCTGTTCACCCTCGCCGTCCTCGGCCTGGCGCTGATGACCGCCGCGGCCGTGGCGCTCGGTCCGGTCTTCATCTCCATCTACGGCGACGCGATGGAGGGGGCGCAACGCGATCTGGCGGTGCTGTTCGCCCGCCTGTTCGCGGTGCAGATCTTCTTCCTGGGCGTCAGCGCGTTCTCCGGCGCGATCCTCAACACGCGCAAGCGGTTCGCCGCGCCGATGTGGGCGCCGATCCTCAACAACATCGTCATCTGCTGCACCGCCGCCGCGTTCCTGCTGGTCGCCAGCGGCCGGGTGTCGCCGGACTCGATCACGGACGGGCAGGTGGCGCTGCTGGCCGGCGGCACCATCGGCGGCATGACGCTGCAGACGCTGGCGCTGTGGCCGTCGCTGCGCGGCTCCGGGTTCCGCTGGCGGCCGCGGCTGGACTTCAAGAAGGGCGAGCTGGGCCAGATCCGGAAGATGGCGGTCTGGACGCTGACCTACGTCGTCATCACGCAGATCGGGTTCGCGGTGACGACCCGGCTGGCGAACGCGGCAGGCGTGCTGGGCCGCAAGGAGGGCTTGGGCGACGTCGGGTACACCCCGTACTTCAACGCCTACCAGCTCTTCCAGCTGCCGTACGCGATCATCGGCGTTTCGGTGATCACCGCGCTGCTGCCGCGGATGAGCGAGCACGCCGCCGGCGGCCGGATGGCCGAGGTCCGCGACGACTTCTCCAGCGGGCTGCGGCTGTGCTCGGTGGTCATCCTGCCCGCCGCCGGGCTGATGGGCGTGCTGGCCTCGGAGATCGCCGTGGTGCTGTTCGCGCACGGGCAGACCACCGAGGCCAACGCGCAGGTGATCGCGGACGTGCTGCGGATGTTCGCGATCGCGCTGGTGCCGTTCGCCGCGTACCAGCTGATGCTGCGCGTCTTCTACTCGATGCAGGACACCCGCACGCCCACGTTCATCGGGGTCGGCGTGGTGATCACCAACATCGCGATGGCGCTGACCGCCTACTCCGTGCTGCCCACCGAGAAGATCATCGTGGGGATCGCGGGCGGCTTCGCGATCGCGCAGACCACCGGCGCGGTGCTCGGCTGGGCGGTCCTGCGGCGCCGGCTGGGCGGCATGGACGGGCGCCGGATCTTCGTCTCGTACCTGAAGGTGGTGGTCGCGCTGTGGCCGCTGATCGGGTTCGCGTACGCGACGCACGCGGTCCTGGACGCGGCGTTCGGCACGGGCCTGTTCACCGGCCTGGTCGCGCTCGTGGTCGGCAGCGCCGGCGGCGGCCTGCTCTATCTCGCCTTCGCCCGGATGCTGCGGGTGGAGGAGGTCGGCTCCATGCTTTCGATGGTGACACGCAGGTTGCCCGGACGGGGTTGACCCAGGTCGCCGGGGGGACGCCTGGCAAAGTACACAGGACGCGCCCCGATAAGGCAGCCGTCGAACAGAGTAAGCACTACCATGTTGGAGACTACGGCTTGCGGGGCGACACCCTGGGGAACGCAAAAGGAGGGTCGGAGGCGTAAGCTGCCACGCCACGAACATGGGATCTGACCACCTGTGCAGGATGCTGTGAGCACGTCCGTCATCGAGCCAGGCACACGCCTCGCCGGTCGCTACCGTCTCGAGGAGCGCATCAGCGACTCGGGCGGCTCCTGTCTCTGGAAGGCCATCGACGAGATCCTGGCTCGCGCCGTGGCCGTCCGGACCTTCGACCAAGACTTCCCTCGCATCGCCGAGGTGGTCACCTCCGCCCGCGCCGCCAGCCGGCTCACCGACCCCCGCCTCACCCAGGTGTTCGACGCCGACGACAGCGGCGAGAGCGCCTACGTGGTGAGCGAGTGGGTCGCCGGCGAGACCCTGGAGCAGATGCTCGGCAAGGCCCCGCTGGAGCCGGGCCGCGCCGCGACGCTGCTGTACGAGGCGGCCGAGGCGATCACCGCGGCGCACGAGGCGGGCCTGGCCCACCTGTGCCTGTCCCCGCGCGATCTGGTCTGGACGACCGGCGGCACCGTCAAGGTGCTCGGCATCGCCACCGACGCCGTCCTGGCCGACCGCGACGCCGACGATCCCGCCGCTCAGGACGTCCGCGGACTCGGCGCGATGCTGTACGCCGCGCTCACCGCGCACTGGCCGGGCGAGCCGGAGCGGTCGTCGCTGCCCGCCGCCCCGCCGGCGTCCCCGGGGGGATCGGGGGAGGACGGCGAGCCGCCCATGGCGCCCCGGCAGGTGCAGGCGGGCGTGCCGTTCGCCGTCGACTCGATCGTCTGCCGCTGCCTGGGCATCGAGGTGCCCGGGCAGGAGCCGCTGACCGAGCCCGCCGAGCTCGCCAAGGCGCTGCGGGGCGTGCCGCGCACGCCGCTGCCGCTGTTCGCCGGGCTGGCCAACAACCATCCCGCGCCGCCGGCGCCGAGGGCGGGCGATGACGAGGGCGCCCAGCGCACCCGCCGGCTCGACGGCCCGCCCACGCGTCCCCGCGAGCAGCCCAACCGGCAGCGCCAGCAGCGCCCGTCCCGCCAGGAGCAGCGCCGGCACGCGATGCCGCAGCCCGCTCCGGCGCCCCAGCGCACCGCTCCCGCGCAGCACGCCGGGCACGGTATCCACGCGGCCCGGCCCCCTGCGCGCTCAAGCAACCGGGCGCTCCTGGGCGTCGCCGCGGCCGCGCTCACCGTCATCGTCGGTCTCGGCGCCTGGGCGCTGACGAGCGGCGACGGCGACAAGGGCGGCGCCACCCCGCCGGGCACCGGCAAGGGCCGGCAGTCCCAGGCCGCGAAGCCGCAGCCCACCAAGCTCACCGTGCAGAACGTCACCGCGGCCCAGCAGTCGAAGCGGGGCCGCACCGACACCACCATCGGAAAGCGCCTCGACGCGATCAACGACGGCCGTACCGGCAAGACGTGGGACACCCAGTCCTATGCCGACGTCAACTTCGGCAACCTCGCCGAGGGCCTGGGCGTCACCCTCGACATGGGCCGTCCCGTCCAGGTCAGCAGCGTCAAGGTCAACGTCCCCGACGGCGGCGGCATCCTGCAGGTGAAGATCGGCGACCAGGACACCCCGAGCGCCCTCACTCCGGCGGGGAGCCATACGACCATCCCGGGCGAGAACACGATCAACGTCAAGGCGCAGGCCCGCGGCCGCTACGTGCTGGTCTGGTTCACCAAGCTCCCGTCCAGCCTGAAGGGCAAGATCAGCGAGATCGCGGTCTACGGCTCCGCCGGGGGCTGACGCCGGTCCGCGGCCGAGGGAATTCATCCGCACCGAAGCACGAGGAGCGTAGATCACCGTAGGTACGGGACATTGCGCGGGCAGTGATCATCTGCCTGGTTGTCGCGTGCCCGCCGCCCGCGGCGGCGCGACGACGGCGGAACCGTACCCGCGACCACCGGTTCGCAGGAAGCCGGCGCACCCGCGAAAGCCCTTCGGAGCGCCGCCGGACGGCCGCCGGGGCACGGAAAAGCCCTGTTCCCCGTCGTATGATCTGTCCCGGGAAGTGTCGCATGTCGGTATCGTGCCTGTGAGCATCATGTCCCCTCCCCACAGGATTTCAGCGGTGTCGACGCGACCAGGCAAGATCGATCGCAGGTACCCGGCGTTGCCCGGCTCGCGCGCACGCGAGGACGGCCGCTCATGACGTCAGTGAGCATGCGGCACGTGGACGGGGTTCCCGACAAGGAACTGCTCGCGCGCCACTCCCAGGGGGATCCGCACGCGTTCGCCACCCTCGTCCAGCGGCATCGCGACCGGATGTGGGCGGTCGCGCTGCGCACGCTCGGCGACCCGGAGGAGGCCGCCGACGCGCTCCAGGACGCCTGCCTCTCGGCGTTCCGCGCGGCCGGCCGGTTCCGCGGCGACGCCGCCGTCACCACCTGGCTGCACCGCATCGTGGTGAACGCCTGCCTCGACCGGATCCGCCGCAAGTCCGTACGGCCCGCCACTCCCATGGGCGACGACGCCACCTTCGACGCCGTCGCGCCGAAGATGCCCGACCCGACCGACGCGCACGGGGTCTCACTGGACGTGCACGCCGCGCTGGCCAAGCTGCCGTTCGAGCAGCGCGCCGCGCTGATCCTGGTCGACATGATGGGCTACTCGGTCGACGACGCCGCCCAGGTGCTGGAGGTACCACCCGGAACGATCAAGAGCCGGTGCGCGCGCGGGCGCGCCAGGCTGGCCCCCCTTCTGACGCACCACAGGAACCGTAGGGACCCCAGGAACGTCGGAGGTGTGGAAGGAGGTGGCATGCCTTAATGAACCCCGCGCATTATGACTACGAGACCCTGGCCGACTTGGCCGAGGGACTCCTCGAAGACGATATGGCCGCCTCCGTCAGCGAGCACCTCGATGCCTGCGCCGAGTGCCGGGAACGATCCGCCGACCTTGCGGACGTCTCCCAGCTCTTGGCGGAGGCACCCGTCCCGTCCATGCCCGCCGAGCTGGCGTCACGCATCGATTCGGCCATCGCGGCCGAGTCGCTGAACAACGCCACCGTGGTGAGCCTGGAACGCAGACGCGGCCGACGGCATTGGCGGATCATGTCGGCCGCGGCCGCGACGGTGATCGTGCTCGGTGGCGGTGGAATGATCGGCTCCCTGGTCCTGGGCGGCTCGAACGAGCACCAGGGCACGGCCGGCGCCCCGATCTCGGACAACAACGACCGTGGCTCCGGCCAGAACGAGAAAAAGCCGACCAAGAGCACCCTGGTGGCTCCCCCCGACGGTCCTGCGTCCGCGCAGACCGGCTACCAGGTCTCCCGTACCGGCACCCACTACCGCGCCGCCACCCTCGACCGCCAGGTCGACGGCGTCCTGAAGAAGCAGCACGGCGAGCAACGCGCCAAGACCGGCCGTCCACCCGACGGCGCCCTGACCGGATGCGTCGGCAAGATCGCACCGGGCCGGTCGCCCAGCCTGGTGGACGCCGCGAAGTACGAAGGAGCCCCCGCGACCGTGATAGCGGCCCCTGGATCGTCGTCGAACACCCTCGACATCTGGGTCGTCGGGCCGGGTTGCTCCGCCCAGGACGCCAAGCTCCTGAAACGACTGACGGCGACCCGCCGCGGCTGACCGTCCACGCCGGAGCGGCCGAAGGGCCGTCCGTGGAACGGTGTCACCGCCCCCATGTGACCCCGTCTCCCTCCTAGCGTGCGTGCGCGCCGCCGTCCCGCATGAAGTCTCGTGTGGGACGGCGGCCGCGCGGCCCGGCCGCCCGAATCCGCGCGGCCGGTATATGTCAAGGCGTACCCCTGCCGAGCGTCATGGCCATCGGCCCAGGGCACGCTCGGAAAATCCACCCAAGCGATCCCCTCATGACCGGCCTACGGGCGAGCGGTCACCGCGGGACCTCCCTATGACCACTCCGTGAACGATCGATCACGCTACCGGACGGCGGCGGTCCCAGTACAGGTCACAGATCCGCTAGAAAGCCCAGGGCGATCGTCCAGGCACGCTCGGCGGCCTCGGCGTCGTGGTCGGGCAGGTCCGGGTCGGTGAACAGGTGGCCCGCGCCCCGGTAGCGGAAGACCTCCACGTCCGCCCCGGCCCGGCGCATCCGGAGATACCAGGCGTTGAGCCAGTCGACGGGCTCGTAGGTGTCGGGGTCGGCCACGTGCAGCTGCACCGGGATCTCGGTGGACGCGTCGTCCGCGAGATCGGACGTGCCGTGCATGAGCAGCAGGCCGCGCGCCTTGCCGTCGGCGAGCGCGAGGTTCTGCGCGATCGAGCCGCCCAGCGAGAACCCCGCGTAGACCAGGCCCTGGTCGGCGTGCGGCGCGGCGGCCGCCACCGCGCGGCGCAGCAGCTCGTCCCGGCCGATCTCCTCCTTGAGCTCGATGCCCGCCTCGGGGGTGTCGACGACGCGGCCGTCGTACAGGTCGGGGACGTGCACCTCGTGCCCGGCCGCCCGCAGCCGCCCGGCCGCGTCATGCACGGCGGGCCGCAGGCCGTACATCGAATGGAGGAGGAGAATCGACGCCATGGGCTCAGCCTACGGCGGGTCTCGGAGGCGTCCGAACCGCGCCGAAGGGCCCAGGGCGTGTCTCAATGTCAGGCCTCAGGTGCCGCGCGAGCGCGTTGCCTGGCCGGTGGGGCGATGCCGGAGGCGCGAGCGTCATCGGGCAGATCGCGAAGCGATGTCGCGCTCGCCAAGGCCCGGTTAGGGGCGAGCCGCCAGGCGAGCACCGTAGGCCGGGACTTTGAAACACGGCCTGGTCGGGCAGGTCGGGAATCACCGGGCCCTAGTATCGGTTGACGCGACTGGCAGGCCGGGGCGCACGGGAGGCGGAACGCCCCCGCGGCGGCCGTGAAGAGTCGGCCGGCAGGTGAACAGAGGAGAGGCACAGAACAGTGAGCGACGTCCGCAACGTCATCATCATCGGCTCGGGCCCCGCCGGCTACACCGCCGCCGTCTACGCCGCCCGGGGTGATCTGCGGCCGCTGGTGTTCGAGGGTTCGGTGACCGCCGGGGGCGCGCTGATGAACACCACCGACGTGGAGAACTTCCCCGGTTTCCCGGACGGGATCATGGGCCCGGACCTGATGGACAACCTGCGCAAGCAGGCCGAGCGGTTCGGCGCCGAGCTGATCGCCGACGACGTCACCGAGGTCGATCTGGCCGCCGACCCGAAGGTCGTCAAGGTCGGGGAGGACGTCTACCGCGCCCGCACCGTGATCATCGCGACCGGGTCGGGCTACCGCGAACTCGGGCTGGAGAACGAGAAGCGGCTGTCCGGCCGGGGCGTGTCGTGGTGCGCCACGTGCGACGGCTTCTTCTTCCGCGAGCAGGACATCGCCGTGGTGGGCGGGGGCGACACCGCGATGGAAGAGGCGATCTTCCTGACCAAGTTCGCCCGCTCGGTGACCGTGGTGCACCGCCGCGACTCCCTCCGCGCCAGCAAGATCATGCAGGATCGGGCGCTGGCCAACGAGAAGATCACCTTCCGGTGGAACAGCGAGGTCGTCGAGGTGCACGGCGACGACCGCGTCACCGGCGTCCAGCTGCGCGACACCGTCACCGGCGAGGAGAGCCGGCTGGACGTGACCGGGCTGTTCATCGCGATCGGGCACGACCCGCGCAGCGAGCTGTTCGCCGGCCAGCTGGACACCGACGCCGACGGCTACCTGCTGGTCGAGGCCCCGACCACCAAGACCAAGATCCCCGGGGTGTTCGCCTCCGGCGACGTGGTCGACCACATCTACCGCCAGGCCGTCACCGCCGCGGGCAGCGGCTGTGCCGCCGCCATCGACGCCGAACGCTGGCTGCAGGACCGGGACGCCGCCGAGACGGTGCCGCAGCCCCCCAAGGAACTGTCCCACCAGGGCTGACCAGGCCCGGCGGACGGGGATCCGCCCGCCGGGAAACACAGTGAGGAGATGTCATGAAGGCCGTGACCGACGCCGACTTCGAGGCCGAGGTGCTCAAGAGCGACAAGCCCGTCCTGGTGGACTTCTGGGCGGAGTGGTGCGGACCGTGCCGCATGATCGCCCCGATCCTGGAGGAGATCGCCGCCGAGCACGGGGACAAGCTCGAGATCGTCAAGCTCAACATCGACGAGAACCCTGAGGTCCCGGCCAAATACCAGATCCTCGGCATCCCGACGCTGAACGTCTACAAGGACGGCGAGGTCGTCAAGCAGATCCAGGGCGTGAAGCCCAAGGCCGCGCTGCTGCGCGAGCTCGGCGAGTTCGTCTGACCCGTCCCGTCTCTCCTCTCCGCTTCGCGACCTCGTCCTCCCGCGGCGAGCGCGATTCCGCAGGGCCCGTGCCACCACAGGCACGGGCCCTGCGCTCTTTCCACGAGAGCGCCCGTTGCGCCGTCCCCGGCTGAAGCAGGGGATTGATCTTCCTGCTTCACCGCCGGCAGCCGACCCGAGCCAACGGCAAGGGACGGCGGCTTGGACGGACGGCCGTGGCCGAACACGGGGCGGGGGCCTCTGGGAGGGACTGAGCGGGCCTCAGACGGGACGGAGAGCGCCTTCCGGGGTCATGGAGCCAAGGAGACGTTCCAAGGCCACCTCGACGTCCTCACGCCACGAGAGTGCCGACTTGAGCTCCAGCCGGAGGCGGGGGTATCGGTGGTGCGGCCGGACGGTCTTGAACCCGACCGAAAGCAGGTAGTCGGCGGGGACCATGCACCCGCCCTCCTCGCCCTTGAGATCCCCGAACGCCTCGATGGCCTTCACCGCGCGGCGGGTGAGGTCCTTGGCCACCCCCTGGACGAGCATCCGGCCGAGCCCGCCGCCCGCGAACTCGGGCACGATGTGCCCGGTCATCAGCAGCACCGCGTCGGCGCTCACCGGGCTGGTCGGGAAGGCCACCGAGCGCGGGACGTACAGCGGCGGCGCGTAGAGCACGAAACCCGCCGGCACGTCGTCCACATAAACGATCTTGCCGCAGCTGCCCCACTCCAGCAGCGTGGAGGAGATCCACGCCTCCTTCTCCAGGTCCGGGTCGCCGGCCCCGACGGCGCGGTCCCCGCTCACCGGATCCAGCTCCCAGAAGACGCAGCGGCGGCAACGGTGCGGTAGATCGTCCAGATTGTCCAGTGTGATGTTGACGAGGCGACGCGACACCGGATCTGCACCCCCCTGAGGCCCCACCCGTCCGTCCCGCGTCCTCGGTGGCGCGTGAGCGGGGACCGGCGGGCGAGCTCTTCTGGTGTACGTGAGTTCTCGCGCGGAGCGCCACATCGCGGAATTCCCGGCGACACTCCGGGACCCTCGGGCATCGTATCGGACAGGGGGCTTTCCCCCGGCGGGCGGCACGGACGCGCGAAAGCCTCCCATCAGGGCCCAGGGCGGTCGCCGCAACGGTAAAGAATGCGCCCCATCTGGAGGCGGCGGTCGTCCCCGGCCCGGACATGGGCGTCCAAGGAAGAAGCAGAGAGATGGGGCGGAGCCTTACAAGCGGGGCGCCGCCCGTCGCACTGACAGCAATGTCGTAGTTTGCAATGACGTCCGAACACCCTTGGAGGTGCCTCGTGAACCAGCACTCGCGTACAGACGCCTATACCGATCGCTACGCCGCCCGTGCCGCAGGCATGGTGGCCTCGGAGATCCGGGCTCTGTTCGCGGTCGCTTCGCGCCCCGAGGTGGTCTCCCTGGCGGGCGGCATGCCCTACGTCTCGGCGCTGCCCTTGGACGCCGTAGGGGAGATGGTCGGAGAACTGGTGGCGCGCAACGGCGCCGAGGTCCTCCAGTACGCCTCCGCCCAGGGCGACCCGCTGCTGCGCGAACGCATCTGCGAGGTCATGGCGCTGGAGGGCGTCCAAGCGTCCGCGGACGACGTCGTCGTGACCGTGGGGGCGCAGCAGGCACTCGACCTCATCACCCGCATCTTCGTGGACCCGGGCGACGTCGTCCTGGCGGAGGCGCCGTCCTACGTGGGCGCGCTGGGCACCTTCGCGTCCTACCAGGCGGACATCGTGCACGTCCCCCTGGACGACGGCGGCCTCATCCCCTCCGCCCTGCGCGAGACCCTGGAACGGCTCCGCCGCGAAGGACGCCGCGTCAAGTTCCTCTACACCGTGCCCACATTCCAGAACCCCGCGGGCGTCACCCTCACCACCGCCAGGCGCGCCCAGATCCTGGACATCTGCACCGAGTACGACGTGCTCATCATCGAGGACAACCCCTACGGGCTCCTCGGCTTCGACGGCGAACCCATGCGCGCCCTCCGCGCCGACGACCCCGACCGGGTCCTCTACCTCGGCTCGTTCTCCAAGACGATCGCCTCCGGGCTGCGCGTGGGGTGGGCGCTCGCGCCGCACGCCATCCGCGCCAAGCTCGTCCTGGCCGCCGAGTCGGCGATCCTGTGCCACCCCAGCTTCTCCCAGTTCGCCGTCCGCGAGTACCTCGGCACCCAGCCGTGGCGCGAGCAGATCAAGGACTTCTGCGAGCTGTACCGCGATCGCCGCGACGCCATGCTCGAAGCGCTCGAGGCGATGATGCCCGAAGGCTGCACCTGGACGCGGCCCGCCGGGGGCTTCTTCGTCTGGCTGACCCTCCCCGAAGGCCTGGACGCCAAGGCGATGGCCCCCCGGGCCATCGCGGACCGCGTCGCCTACGTGCCCGGGACGGGCTTCTACGCCGACGGCTCGGGACACCGGCACATGCGGCTGTCCTACTGCTACCCCGAACCGAACCGCATCCGCGAAGGCGTCCGCCGCCTCGCCGCCGTCGTCGAGCAGGAGATCCAGCTGCGGGACACTTTCGGCGGAGTCGAGGCGACCTCCCCCACCGGCGTCGACACCCCTGGTCCCGGAGTCGTCTGAAGGTTCAAAAGACGCGCCGGCTCCCCCATCCTGGAGCCGGCGCGTTTCTACGTGAACCATCGGTGGAAGGCTGAGATTCCCAGCACCAGCCAAGTCGCGTCCTCTGGGACGCCTGTTACGCAAGGGGCTTCGATTGGAACTCGGGCATGTGGTCGTCCTGGCCGGCGGTCTGTCGTACGAGCGGGAGGTCTCGCTGCGCTCGGGCCGCCGGGTCGCGGACGCGCTGCGCGCCGCCGAGGTCCCCGTCGAACTCCGCGACGCCGACGCGACGCTCCTGGACGCCCTCTCCCAGGACCCTCCGGACGCTGTCTTCCCCGTACTCCACGGCGCGGCGGGCGAGGACGGAGCGATCCGCGACGTCCTGGAACTCCTCGGCATCCCCTACGTCGGCGCCCGTCCCGACGCCTGCCGGGTCGCCTGGGACAAGCCGAGCGCCAAGTCGGTCGTCCGCAGGGCGGGGCTGAGCACGCCCGCGTCCGTCGCCCTCCCCAAGGAGGTCTTCCACGACCTCGGGGCGTCATCCGTCCTCGACCACATCGTGCGCCGGCTCGGACTCCCCTTGTTCGTGAAGCCCACCCGCGGCGGCTCCGCCCTCGGCGGCTCCGTCGTACGGCAGGCCGGCGAGCTCCCCGCCGCGATGGTCGGCTGCTTCGCGTACGGCGATGCCGCCCTCGTCGAACAGTACGTTGCCGGCACCGAGGTCGCCGTCAGCGTCATCGAACACGCGGGGGAGCCGCGGGCCCTCCCCGCGGTAGAGATCGTCGCCCCGGGCGGCCGCTACGACTACACCGCCCGCTACGACTCCGGCGACACCGAGTTCGTCACCCCGGCCCGCCTCACCCCCGAGGCCGCCGAACGCGCCACCCTCGCCGCCGTCACCGCCCACCGCGCCCTGGGCCTCCGCGACCTCTCCCGTACCGACCTGATCGTGGACGAGTCCGGCGAGGCACACTTCCTCGAAGTCAACGTCGCCCCCGGCATGACCGAGACCAGCCTCCTCCCCTTGGCGGTCTCAGCCGCCGACCTGGATCTGGGCACCGTCTGCCGCGACCTCCTGCTGGCACGTTTCCCGTGAAACATCGCGGTAGGCATTGACCAAGCAGAACTTCATGCCCGAACGACGCCACCCAAGGAAGCCCCCCTCGTAAGCCGAGCCAACCTTCTCAAGAGGCACCGTCCAATACGGCACCAACACCACATCCGCCTGGTCTCCCCGGGGAAATGCTGCCCCACCCACCAACCTGGCGGCCGCCGACCAGAATCGCGAACACGACCTTCCAGAGACACCCACCGGGGCTTCACAACGTCGAGCTTCCACGGGACAACATGACCAAGCCCGCGCCCCGCCCTCCCCCACGTACTCGCGAGCGCTGACCCCTGACGTTGAGCTCCATCGCAGACACCCCAGCGACCGCCCCTCCGGGGCAGCTGCCCGGGACACCCCACAACCGGGCCGCCGTCGCGCTGAGCGCGATCTTCACCGTCACAGGCCTCCTCCATAGTGCGCTCGCCGCGACCCGGCCGCTCGCGACGTTGCTGCCCCCGCGGAACCAGCCGCTCCCCGGAGCGTGTTGCTAGGCGAACCCGCCAACTTAGAGGCAGCCGGCACGACCGCGCTGGCACGGACCGTGTTTCGGGGGCCAGGCACGGACGCCGACGGGCAAGCCGGGAGTCTGACCCGGCGGCAGCACCTGATACGGGTTCCGGCCGGGGATGGGGCCGGTCGCTTCGCGGCCCTGGGAGTCGGCGGGCGACCACGCGAGGCCGACCGGGTGGCCCGTCGTGACCAAGCGAAGAGGCGACGCAGATCGTTCTCTGTGCCGGGCCAGAGGGCCTCTTTATGGTTGGCGGTGACGGGGGCACCGCGAGAGTCAGGCAACATCTGAGGCGTCCGCAAAACCAAGGAGACGCCCCGCCAGCCCGCCCGTGTGGCGGCCTTAAGGGCAGCGGCCAATGGGTCGCCGGGCCGTGGCCAGTCCCGCCCACTCGGCGTGGGGTCGCCTTTGGGGGCGGCCAGGGCTCAGGCTCTCCGGTTCTGGGCGAGAGCGACACCCGCCAATGGGCGCCCGGGGAGCGGACGTCGGGTCTCAGGGAGGGGGTGTTTCACGTGAAACGGGGGCGAGTGGCGGCGATGTTTCACGGGAAACAGTGGGGGAGCGCGGTGCCGTCCATCAGCCGTGGCTTCTCGTGCCAGGCCCGGGCTGGCCACAGGGCGGCCGCCACAGCACCCGGGCCCAGCGCGCAGGTGCCGGTTGTACTCCGACTGGCAGGGCAGCTGCCCGATCCGGGCCTGCGGCACCGGGACGCAGACCGGCTCGGCATAGGTCGGCAGCCGGGCGTCCCTGTCTTCACGCACTGATCATGGGCGTACTCATGGCCGCTCCAGCGATATCCCGTCAACGATCGAGGCGTGAGGCTCGGCGGGGAGTCATGCCGGCGTTTGATTCGCCGCTTCAGCGTGCCTTGCGGGCAGGGGAGGGGTCTTAGGAGCGTGCGGCGGTGGTTGAAGGGGTGGCGGCATGCGAACGCCCCGGGGCCGGATGGCCTCGGGGCGTTCGGCTGGAGAGGGCTAGAGGTCGTCCTCGGCGAGGTTCTCGTCGGGTGCCATCGCCTTGATGATGCGGTGCAGGTCCTCCCGCGTGGCGAACTCCACGACGATCTTGCCCTTCTTGTGGCCGAGGTCGACCCGGACCCTGGTGTCGTAACGATCGGACAGGAGGTCCGCCAGCTCCTGCAGGGCGGGCTCTACGGACTTGCGGCGGCGGCCCCCGCGCAGTGCCTTCGGCTCGTTCTCGTCCTCGTGCTCGACCTCGCGCATCGCGATGATCTCTTGCACGGTCCGGACCGCGATGATCTCTTCGACGGTCCGGACCGACAGGCCCTCCGACACGATGCGCTGCGCCAACACCTCCTGCGCCTCGACATTCTTGAGGGGGACCAGTGCGCGGGCGTGGCCCGCCGACAGGACGCCGGCGCTGACGCGTTTCTGGACGACGGGCGGCAGGTTCAGCAGCCGCAGCGTGTTCGTGATGTGCGGACGGGAGCGGCCGATCCGGGACGCGAGCTGCTCGTGGGTGGCGCCGAAGTCCTCCAGGAGCTGGTGGTACGCGGCCGCCTCCTCCAGCGGGTTGAGCTGCTGGCGGTGGAGGTTCTCCATGAGCGCGTCGCGGAGCATGGCCTGGTTGCCGGTCTCCCGGACGATCGCGGGAATCGCGTCCAGGCCGGCGATGCCGGCCGCGCGCAGTCGGCGCTCGCCCATGACGAGCTCGTAGTCGTGCTCTTCCCCGGTGAGTCGGCGAACGACGATCGGCTGGAGCAGCCCGACGATGCCGATCGACTCGGCCAGTTCCTCCAGCGCGTCCGAGTCGAAGTGCTGTCGAGGCTGGCGCGGATTGGGCCGGATCGAGCCGACCTGGATCTCGGCGAAATGCGCCCCGGCGACGGTCTGCATCTCCTGGCCGGACGTCTCGCCGCTCGGCGCGTTGGACGTGCCGGCGGTCCCGTTCGGCGAGCCGGGGGCGTCCCCCGGATCGGGAGCGGGAGGGACGGGCGGGGCCGTCGGGATGAGCGCACCGAGCCCCTTCCCCAGTCCGCGTCGCTGCTGGCTCACTCGGGCGCTCCCCGGTGGGCCATCTCGGAGGCGGCCTCACTGTAGGCGAGCGCTCCGGAGGAGCCCGGGTCGTAGGTGATGACCGACTGCCCGTAGCTGGGCGCCTCGGACACTCGGACGCTGCGCGGGATGACGGTGTTGAGGACGACGTCGCCGAAGTGGTTGCGGACGTCCTCGGCGACCTGCGCCGCCAGCCGGGTGCGCGCGTCGTACATCGTGAGCAGGATGGTGGAGACGTTCAGCCCCGGGTTGAGGTGGGCCTTCACCAGGTCGACGGTACGGATGAGCTGGCCGAGGCCTTCCAGCGCGTAGTACTCGCACTGGATCGGGATGAGCAGTTCGTCCCCGCCGACGAGGGCGTTCACGGTGAGCAGGCCGAGCGAGGGCGGGCAGTCGATGAGGACGTAGTCGAACTTGTCGGTGTCGTAGGAGTCCAGCGAGCGGCGCAGCCGGGACTCGCGGGCCACCTTGGACACCAGCTCGATCTCCGCGCCGGCCAGGTTGAGGTTGGCGGGGGCGCAGTGCAGGTTCGGGATCTCGGGGGCCGGGACGACGATGTCGCCCACGGGCAGGTCCTCGATGAGGACTTCGTAGATCGAGGGGACGTCCGCGTGGTGCTCCACGCCGAGCGCCGTGGAGGCGTTGCCCTGCGGGTCGAGGTCGACCACGAGCACCTGGGCGCCGTGCATCGCCAGCGAGGCGGCGAGGTTGACCGAGGTGGTGGTCTTGCCCACGCCGCCCTTCTGGTTGGCGATGGTGATCACCCGGCAGCCGTCCGGCCGGGGCCATTCCTTCTCGCGCCGCTCGGGTCTGACCCGTACGGCGGTTTCACGTGAAACCTTCGCGTCCTTGAGCGCCTCACGCACCAGTTCTGACTCCCCCTGAGATGGTCCGCTGCGCGGGCCGGGCGGCTGTGTGACGCCGCCGTTCGTCGGCACGTAGCCGACGGTCTCCGCGGTTCCGGACGTCGTGCTTCCCCACATTGCGTGTCCAGAGGGGGGCGCCTCCCCCTCCTCGCCGGTCTGCTGCGCCGCCGCTTCGTCCGCGGCGGGCAGGCTCGGACCGGTCGGTTCTTCGTCGGGGGATTCGCTGGAGCGGTCAGGCCCGGGGGGCCTGTGGGAGGAGCCCAGTCCTGGTCCCGTGCTCATGAAGACCTCTTCTTCCTCGACCCTTTGGCGCGTCGGGGCGCGCTTTCGGCGACCACACGGACAAGCGTTGTCGGCGGGTCGACCTTACCGCGCCCGACTTGGAGCAGTTCGGCCGTACGGACACCGAAGCGCTTGAGGACGGGCTGTGCCTCTTCCAGTTCGACCGCGGCACGCTCCCCTTTGAGCGCCAGCAGCTGCCCGCCCGGCCGCAAGAGCGGCAGGGCCCACTTTGCCAGGCGTTCCAGCGGTGCGACAGCGCGGGCGGTCGCGACGTCCATGGCGAATTCCTGGACGACCTCCTCCGCCCGCGCCCGGCGCACTTCGACGTTCGGCAGTTCGAGCAGCTCCACGCACTCGTTGAGGAACGTCGTCCGGCGCAGCAGCGGCTCCAGCAGCGTCACCGACAGATCCGGCCGGACGATCGCCAGCACGATCCCGGGCAGCCCCGCGCCGGAGCCGATGTCGACGACCCTGGCCTTGTCCGGGACGGCCTCGGCCACCACGGCGCAGTTGATCAGGTGGCGTTCCCAGAGCCGATCGACCTCGCGCGGTCCGATCAGTCCGCGCTCCACCCCGGCGTCGGCGAGGAAGGCCGCGTAGCGTTCCGCGACCGGCAGCGCGTCCCCGAAAACCTCACTCTCGATCCCCACCGAACGAATCGTTCCACAGATGCCGGGGACAGCGCACAAGCACGCGGACGGAGCCCACTGGAACCTCGTGGATCCGCAGGCCGCGGGGGCTCCATGAATACTCCGGGCCCACCGGGTACAGGGACGGGAGTGCCGTTCGCCTTACCCCCGGAACGGAAGGAGGCTCCGAAACCATGGGGATCGGAGTCAGTCTCGCTTTCATCGCCACCGGCGCCATCCTCGCCTTCGCCCTCAACGTCGATCTCAGCGGTGTCAACATCCAGCTGGTCGGCTGGATCCTGATCCTGGTCGGTCTCGTGAGCATGTGGTTCACGGTGAAGTACACGCGGCCGCGCCGGCGCGCGAGCCTGATGTCGGGTACCGATCCGGGCTACGTGGAGGAGGAGGTCGAGCCGGAGCCGGTCGTCCAGGAGGAGCGGATCATCGAGCGCCCCGTGGAGCGGGTCGAACGTGTGATTGAGCGTCCCGTCCAGTCCGATGCCACGGGCCACTCCGCGCAGGACCCCGCGGTGGCGCAGGATCCTGCGGTCGCGCAGGACCCCGCGAAGGAGAACCTCACGCGCACCGGATCACGCCGCCGCTCCCCGTTCCGCCGCTGACCGCAAGGTCGGAGCATCCGCATCGGCCTTGAGGGTGTTCAGGTTGTTCGACACAAAACGATCCTGGACACCCTCACCGCATGTCCGCGGCCGGATCCTTTGAGATCAAGCGTCTAGGACCGGTCTTCCACTTCGGCCTTGGCCACCGTTGCCGACGGCTGATGTCTCCCGTCCGCGGTGTCCTCGGCCTCGAAGCGCAGCAGGTCTCCCGGCTGGCAGTCGAGCGCCTCGCAGAGCGCGGCGAGTGTCGCGAAGCGCACCGCCTTGGCGCGGCCGTTCTTGAGTACCGCCAGGTTGGCGGGGGTGATCCCGACGCGGTCGGCGAGTTCGCCCACCGACAGCTTCCGCTTGGCCAGCATCACGTCGATGTCGACGGTGATCGGCATCAGATCACCTCGTCCAGCTCGGCCTGCATCTGCGTCGCTTCGATGTCGCGCGCGACGGCCTGGGCGAGCAGCATCCGCAGTACGAGCACGATGAGCGCGCCCCCCAGGACCGCCATGCCGATCCCGCCCATGATGACGGTCACGCCCGGGTCGTCCCGTTGCTCTGGTGCCAGGAGGGCCGTGAGCGCGAACCACAGGAGGGCGGCTGCCGCGATCGCGCCGATCACGACGTCCACGTACCGGAAGGCGGCGTGGGAGAACACGGTTCCGCGTCGCACCATCGTCACCAGCCGCCATACGCAGACCACGACGACCTGGGCCGCCACGACGCCCAGGAGCACGATCACGCGGAGCGGGGTCAGTGGGAGCGACCCGTCCTCCGGGTCGCTCCCACTGACCAACACCCACACCAGCACTGCCTGCACGAACACGGTGCTGGCGAGCACCCCTGCGAGCACGACGCGCAGCGCACGCACTGTCAGCTCTCCCACGATGACTCCTTCGATCGATTCACGATCAGAATCTATCGATATTCGATAGATATGGCAAGGGTCGGCCGAGGAGGCAGGACTTCGGTACAGACCTGTGAACCAGCGCTCCGGCTCCAGGCCGGGATGAGCACGGCCGTGCCCGATGTCACCCCGTCGGAAGCCGCAGACAAGGGATCTGGCGAATCTCCCAGCGGACCGCGAGCGGCCGGACCGCATCCACCGGTACCTCAAGGAGCACGAAGGCCCGGCGCGCGGGTCGGCGGGCAACGCCTGGTCGCCGGTCTCCCGGACGCTCGCGGGGATCACGTCCAGGCCGGCGAGGTGTGTCCCTGGGCGTGGCGCAACAGAACGCGGCTCCGCAAGGCGCGCCGGGTGGCTGGGCGTGCCGGGTCCCCTACGACGTGGCAGCGGCGCGGGCAAGGAACTCGTTCAGCCCAACGGCAAAGGCCCCGCCCCCTGGTCAGGGGCGGGGCCTCGGTCGCGTTCGGGGTCAGGACGGGTGGACGACCACGTAGCGCTCGGGCTCCTCGCCCTCGGACTCGCTGCGCAGCCCGGCGGCCGCCACCGCATCGTGGACGATCTTGCGCTCGAACGGGGTCATCGGCGCCAGCGGCTTGGCCTCGCCGCTCTGCTTGACCTCGGCCGAGATGTCCTGGCCGAGCTTGGTGAGCTCGGCGCGGCGGCGCTCCCGGTAGCCGCCGATGTCGAGCATCAGCCGGGTGCGGTTGCCGGTCTGGCGGTGCACGGCCAGGCGGGTGAGCTCCTGCAGCGCTTCCAGCACCTCGCCGCGCTTGCCGACGAGCTCGTCCAGGGCACCGCCGACCACGGCGACGACGGCGCGCTCGCCCTCGACGTCCATGTCGATGTCGCCGTCGTAGTCACCGATGTCCAGCAGGCCCTCGATGTAGTCGGCGGCGATCTCGCCTTCCTGCTCGAGCGCCTGGACGTCGACCTCAGTGGTGTCGGTCTGGCTCAACGGGATCTCCTTCTTCGACAAGGACTGAAGTCAAAACTAGCGCTTCTGGCTGCCGCTGCGCTTGCTCCGCGGCTTGCGGGTCGGCTGGTTGCGCACGACCTTGGCCTTGGGCTCCGGCTCGGGAGCGGGCTCGGGCTCCTTCTTCAGCTTGGCCTTGATGCCGGAGGAGTTCGCCGTGGTCTTCGCGCTGCCCTTGCCCGCGGGTGCCTTGCCCTTGGCCGGGCCGCCCTTGGCGGGCGTGGCGCCGTTGTCGCCCTGGACGCTCAGCGGCGGGTACTTGGAGTAGATGTAGTGCTGCTGGACGAGGGTCCAGCTGTTGGACGTCACCCAGTACATCAGGACGCCCAGCGGAAAGCCGAGGCCGAAGAGGCCGAACAGCGGCGCCAGGAAGACCATCATCTTCTGCGCCTGCATCATCGGGTTGTTCTCGTCGGTGACCGGCTGCCGCTTCATGCTGGCCCGGACCGTGAAGAACGTGGTGCAGGAGCTGATCACCACGGCGATGGCGGTGACGGTGATGGCGCTCCAGTTGCGCGGGTCGGTGCCCCAGGCGGTCAGGAACGTGTCGGGGATGTGCGCGCCGAAGATGTTGGCCTTCTGGGCGCTCTGCACCAGGTCGGGGGTGACCGCGAAGACGCCCTTGCCGGGGTTGGCGTCCGAGATCTGCTTGAGGACCTGGAAGAGGCCGATGAACACCGGCATCTGCACCAGGATCGGCAGGCAGCCCGACAGCGGGTTGGCGCCGTTCTCCTGGTAGAGCTTCATGACCTCCTGGTTCATGCGCTGCTTGTCGTTCTTGTACTTCTTGCGCAGCGCCTGGACCTTGGGGTTCAGTTCCTGCATCTTGCGGGAGGCGTGGATCTGCTTGACGAACAGCGGCACCATCAGCAGCCGCAGCAGCACGGTCAGAAGAATGATCGAGCCGCCCCAGGCCCAGCCGCTGTCCTTGGGGACGACCACGCTCAGCCCAGTGTGAATCCATACGATCAACTGGGCGACGATCGAATACAGCCAATCAAGCACCGGGCAGCTCCTTGGGCTCTGCTTGGGCGGGGCCGCTCTCCGCGCGGCCGAAGGTGGAGGAGGGGGCAGCGCCCTTCGCCGGCGGCACTGGGTCGAAGCCGCCGCGGTTGAACGGCTGGCACCGGGCGATCCGGCGAACGGTCAGCCAGCTGCCGCGCAGGGCGCCGTGCACCTGGAGGGCTTCCAGGCCGTACGCGCTGCAGGTGGGCTGGAATCGGCATTGCTGGCCGAGCAGGGGACTCAAGAAGCGGCGGTAGGCGCGGACGAACAGGATCAGCACACGGGCCACGGGGCCGATGCGCCCGGCCCCGGGCTCGGAGGGGGCGTGCCCCTCTGGCTGGCTCGTCATCTCCGCCCCTTGGAGGTTGGCCGCAGCAGCCGGTCGAGCGCCGACTCCAGGTCCGCGGCCAGTTCATCGTTGCGCGCCGTTCCCGCTGCGGGATTGGCGCGCACTACGAGCAGGCTACCCTCCGGCAGACGGTCGAGGTGCCCGCGGGCCAGGTGCCTCAGCCGGCGCTGGACGCGGTTGCGGACGACGGCGTTGCCGACCGTCCGGGCCACGATGAAGCCGACCAGCGGGGTCGCCGCCTCGCCGGGACCGGGGTCCCGGCGGAGCAGGTGCACGACGACGGTTGGCCGTCCCGCGCGGCGCCCGCGCCGGACGGCCAGGGTGAAGTCCTCCCGCCGCCGCATCCGGTGACCGGACGGCAGCATGTGAGGGGGCTGGTCAGACCGCGATGCGGGAGCGGCCCTTGCCGCGCCGCGAGGAAAGGATGGCGCGCCCGGCGCGGGTGCGCATGCGCAGCCGGAAGCCGTGCTTCTTGTGCCGGCGGCGGTTGTTCGGCTGGAAAGTACGCTTGCTCACTCGAGGCTCCAGTGCTGCGGTCGGTCTGATCCGGTCTGATCTTGAGGCGCGATGTCTCGCATCGAGGGACGCGTCCGGTCCCCCGCAGCGGGGGCCCACCCGTGCTCGCCCGCTGCGACGCAGTAGAGAAAAGGGGCGAGACGGCGGGCACGCGTCATCTCCGTCGATGCGACTCGACCTCAGAACGTTACGGGCTATCAGGGTCCCTGGTCAAACGGAGACGCCCCGCCCGGCGCGCTCCAGAACTCTGCGGACGGGGCATGCACAGCCGGTTTACGGGCCGGTACGGGAGAAGTGTGGGGAGGGCCACGTGCGAGGGCGGACCTCTGGGATGCGTGTTGCGAGTGCCGCCCGGCGGGCGCTAGTGTCTCCTGGGCGAGCCGATCGGCGCTTGCGGCGTACGCGTCGGCCCCACATCCTCCTGAAGTCCCACCCCGAATTTCGTCTTCGCCGGCAGGGACTCACCCCCTGAACGTCATCCCTGGTCTGTGCGCACCATCCCCTCGTTCACCGACTTTTGCACAGGCTCCGATGGTCATGCACAGCGTGTGGACAACTCTGTGGACAACTCGTGAGAGAGTAAGGCTTCCGCGACTCCGCGAGCTCCTGGAGACGGGTCGCGTACGTGGGGAAGCTGGGCAGTCAGGTGCTCCGGGGACGGAGTGATGGGGAGGGGACCTTGCGCATGGACGGTCAGGATCTCGCGTCGGTCTGGACCCGCACGCTGACCGCCCTCTCCGAGGGGGAGCTTCCCCCGAGCTACCGCGCTTGGCTTCCTCTGGTCCGACCGCTGGCCCTGGTCGAGGGCACCGCGCTGCTGGCCGCGCCCAACGAGTTCGCCAAGGACGCCCTGGAAACGAGGCTGCGGAATCTCATCACGCAGGCGCTGTCGCACGAGCTGGGCCGGGAGATCCGCGTCGCTGTGACGGTGCAGCCGGAACCTCCGGCGGCGTCCGGTGGCGACCCGTCCTATGGGGAACGGCCGTACGGGGACCAGTCCTATAAGGACTCCTACGACGACCGGCCTTTCGAAGACCGCTCTTATAGGGAGCAGCCTTACGGGGATCGTTCTTACCCTGAGCAGGGGTACGGGGGCCGTCCACAGCCTGGCTCTATCCACAGCCCCGGGGCTCCCGGTGGATATCCCCTTCCGGATGAGGATCGGGGATGGCCGCAGCGCGAGGGCGAGCACGGTGGCGGGTATCCGGCCGCCCCCCGTCCTCCTTCCTACGGAGGGCCCGGTGGCCGTACGGGGCCCTCCCCGTTCGACAGGCGTGGTCCCCAGGGCGGTGACTCGCAGGTGGGTGGACCGCAGGGCGGCGGTTACCCCGGGATGGGTCGGCCCAACGGACCCGGTCCTGGGCCTGGCTCCGGTCCAGGAGGGCCCGGCGGTCAGAGTGGTCCCGGTGGGCCGGGCGGTTCCGGCCCTGGAATGGGTGCGGGGCACGACTCAGAAGGCTTCGGTTCCCCTGGAGAGTCGCGCGGACGGCACGGCGGTGGCCCGCAAACGGGTCCGCAAGGGGGGCAAGGGGGATCGCCCCAAGGGCCTCAAGGTCATGCACCTTCACATCTGAACGACCGCACGCTGGGCGCCCCGCGTCCAGGGCGCGGAGAGCCGTCCCAGCCGCTGGGCGGTGAGGGCCAGAACGAGCCGCCGCGCGGTCGTCCAGAGGACTCCTTCGCCTCTGCCTCCGCGGCCGATCCCTACCGCGGCGACGAGTCTCCATATAGAGGAGACAACAGAGGGGAGGGCGGCTTCCGTGACGAGGAGGCGGCGCCCCCGCCCGAGGCCCGTGGCGTCCATACGCACTCCGGTGCCGGCCACAACGCGGGAGGTGCGGGCGCCGGCAGCGGTCCCGCCCCCGGCGCGGAGCATGCACGGCTCAACCCGAAGTACACGTTCGAGACGTTCGTCATCGGGTCGTCGAATCGCTTCGCCCACGCGGCCGCCGTCGCGGTGGCCGAGCAACCCGCCAAGGCGTACAACCCCTTGTTCATCTATGGGGACTCCGGGCTGGGCAAGACCCACCTTCTGCACGCCATAGGCCACTACGCGCAGAGCCTCTTCAACGGGGCGCGGGTGCGGTACGTGAGCTCGGAGGAGTTCACCAACGACTTCATCAACTCGATCCGCGACGGAAAGGCCGACGGCTTCCGCAGGCGGTATCGGGACGTGGATATTCTCCTCGTCGACGACATCCAGTTCCTTGAGGGGAAGGAACAGACGCAGGAGGAGTTCTTCCACACTTTCAACACCCTGCACAACGCGAGCAAGCAGATCGTTATCTCCAGTGATCGGCCGCCCAAAGAGTTGGTGACGTTGGAGGATCGGCTGCGCAACCGGTTCGAGTGGGGGCTGACCACCGACGTCCAGCCGCCCGAGTTGGAGACCCGGATCGCGATCCTGCAGAAGAAGGCGCGGCAGGAGGGCCTGGCGGCGCCGCCGGACGTGCTGGAGTTCATCGCCTCGCAGATCGCGACCAACATCCGCGAGCTGGAGGGGGCACTGATCCGGGTGACCGCGTTCGCCAGCCTCAACCGGCAGTCGGTGGACATGAAGCTGGCGGAGATCGTCCTGAAGGACCTGATCCCCAACGACACCGGCCCGGAGATCACCGCTGGGATGATCATGGCTCAGACGGTGGAGTACTTCGGCACCACGATCGAGGACCTGTGCGGCCCGTCGCGGTCCCGGATGCTGGTGACCGCCCGGCAGATCGCGATGTACCTGTGCCGGGAGCTGACCGAGCTGTCGCTGCCGAAGATCGGGCAGCAGTTCGGCGGCCGCGACCACACCACGGTCATGCACGCCGAACGGAAGATCCGCTCCCTGATGGCCGAGCGCCGCGCCATCTACAACCAGGTGACCGAGCTCACCGGGCGGATCAAGCACCAGGCGCGCAAGCGCTGACCGCACGGCGGGCAGTCCGCCGGCGGCAGTCCGCACGCGCCGGGGCCCTTCGCGGCGCCCGCCGCCCTTCCGGCCGATGCGACCGGCCCGTCATCGGGCGCCCGCGCGCCGAACCCTACCCACAGGTTGTGGAAAACACTGGGGATCCGAGTGGAAAAGCCCGTGGACAACCTGCGGAGAACCTGAGGACAGATCGTGGATGGTTTGTGGATGGGTTGGGGACCGGCGGTGGACGACGACCGGCATCATGGGGACGACTCCGTGGAAAGCCTGGGGAACACCTGGGGACGTGCTGGGGACGGCGCGTCCGGCGGGTACCCCTCGACGGCGTCCGGCGGCGGCCGCCCGGCGACCGGCGGGAGAACCTGCGGAAAACTCGTGGACAACCGGGGGATGAGGTGAGGATTACGTGTGGGGATCGTTTCGCCGTCCTCAGGCCGACGCCGCCCGTCCACGGCCAATGCACAGCGCCGGTGGACAAAAACAGGGCCTCGACCTGCGAGGACACCTGATGTCCACACTATCCACGGCCCCTATGACGAGTACTACCCCTTATCTCTACTCAAGAAAAGATCCAGTTCAACTCAGGGCCTGGGGATCCCGGGTCCCGGGCGCCCCAGACGATCAGTTCCACCTCACCCTTGAGCCGACACCTTCAGGAGGCGGGTCCCCATGAAGTTCCGCATCGACAGAGACGCCCTCGCCGACGCCGTGGCGTGGACCGCACGGACGCTCCCGGTGCGGCCGCCGGTGGCCGTGCTGGCGGGCATGCACCTGGAGGTGACCGACCGGCTGAAACTGTCGGCCTTCGACTACGAGGTGTCGGCCCAGGTGTCCACGGACATCGACGTGGAGGAGCCGGGCAGCGCCCTGGTGTCGGGACGGCTGCTGGCCGAGATCTCGCGCGCCCTTCCCCCACACCCTGTGGAGGTGACGACGGACGGCGCCAAGGTGATGGTCCGCTGCGGCAGCGCGAAGTTCACACTCCTGACCATGCCTGTGGAGGACTACCCGACGCTGCCGGAGATGCCGCCGGCCGCCGGGGCGGTGGGCAGCGACGAGTTCGCCGCGGCGGTCAACCAGGTCGCGATCGCCGCCGGCAAGGACGACACCATCCCGATGCTGACCGGCGTGCGCGTGGAGATCGAGGGCGAGACCGTCACGCTGGCCGCCACCGACCGCTACCGGCTGGCGGTGCGGGAGATGCACTGGAAGCCGGACCGTCCCGACTTCGCATCGGTGGCCCTGGTGCCCGCCAAGACCCTCGCGGACACGGCCAAGTCGCTGACCGCGGGCGCGGAGGTGTCCATCGCGCTCGGCGGCACCGGCGGCGGGGGCGGCGAAGGCATGATCGGGTTCGAGGGCGGCGGCCGCCGCACCACCTCCCGGCTGCTGGACGGCGACTTCGTCAAGTACCGGTCGCTGCTGCCGAGCGAGTACGCGGGGCTCGCCGAGGTGCAGACCGCGTCGTTCATCGAGGCGGTCAAGCGGGTGTCCCTGGTCGCCGAGCGGAACACCCCTGTGCGGCTCTCGTTCAGCCAGGGAGAGGTCGTCCTGGAGGCCGGGACCGGTGATGAGGCTCAGGCCGTCGAGGCGCTTGAGGCGACGCTGGAGGGCGAGGACATCGACATCGCGTTCAACCCCCAGTTCCTGCTCGACGGGCTGGCGGCGATCGGCTCGGACGTGGCCAGGCTGTCGTTCACGACGCCGACCAAGCCGGCGGTGCTCACGGGCAAGCCGCCGCAGGACGGCGAGAACCCCAACTACCGCTACCTGATCATGCCGGTGCGCCTGTCCGGATGAGCCGTCCGGCCGGCGGGCGCGACGCGGGTGCACCGCCGGCGCGGGCCGGGTGCACACAGGCGGTGGACGCGCGCGGTACGCGTAGACGCGCGTGAACGGGTACGCCTATGCGCGGACAAAAGGCGCGGATGTGGACGGCACAGAGCCAGGGTCACCGCATCACGCGCACGGCGCGGCGGTTCTGCGTGCTCGCGCGCGGGTCCCGTTACCCGCATGCGGGCCGGCCGCCCTGTACAGGAACGATGTAGGCAGCACGACACGTACGGCGAAGACGCCGCGTACAGGGGAGTGAGCATGGAGCTGGGGATCATCGGCCTGGGCAAGATGGGCGCCAACATGGCCGAGCGCCTGCGCCGGGGCGGGCACACGATCGTGGGATACGACCGCAACCCCGAGGTCAGTGACGTCTCCTCGGTGCGGGAACTGGTCGACCGGCTGCAGGCGCCCCGCGCGGTGTGGGTGATGGTCCCGGCCGGTGGGCCGACCCATGACACTATCCACAGGCTTGGGGAAATCCTCGAACCTGGGGATATCATCGTCGACGGCGGCAACTCCCACTATGTGGACGACCAGAAGCACGGCGAAGAGCTCGCCGCCAAGGGCGTCGGTTTCCTCGACTGCGGCGTCAGCGGCGGGGTGTGGGGGCTGCAGAACGGCTACGCGCTCATGGTCGGCGGCGACGAGGAGAACGTGAAGCGCCTCATGCCGATCTTCGAGACGCTGAAGCCGGAGGGCGAGTACGGGTTCGTCCACTCGGGCAAGGTCGGCGCCGGCCACTTCGTGAAGATGGTCCACAACGGCGTCGAGTACGCGATGATGCAGGCTTTCGGCGAGGGCTGGGAGCTGATCGAGGCCAGCGACCTGGTGACCAACGTGCCCGAGACGTTCCGCAGCTGGGAGCAGGGCACCGTCATCCGCTCCTGGCTGCTCGACCTGATGAACCGGGCGCTGGTGGACGATCCACACCTCGAGGAGATCCGTGGATACGCCAACGACTCCGGTGAGGGGCGCTGGACCGTCAAGGCGGCCGTCGACCACGCGGTGCCCCTGCCCGCCATCACCGCCTCGCTTTACGCCCGGTTCGCCTCGCGCCAGGACGACTCCCCCGCGATGAAGGTCGTGGCGGCCTTGCGCAGCCAGTTCGGCGGTCACGCGGTGGAGTCCGCCAAGGGCGCCGACTCCCCCGGCGCCGACGTCGAACCGCCCGAGCTGTAAGGCGTGAGGGGCGAGGCGGGGTAGGAGTCCCCGGAAGGCTCTACGCTCGTGTCTCGTGCACGTCGCCCACCTGTCGCTCCAGGACTTCCGCTCGTACGCCACCGCCGAGGTCGCGCTCGAGCCGGGTGTCACCGCGTTCGTGGGCCCCAACGGCCAGGGCAAGACCAACCTGGTGGAGGCGATCGGGTACGTCGCGTCGCACGGCAGCCACCGCGCGGCCACCGACGCCCCCCTGGTCCGCCACGGGGCCCCGCGCGCGATCGTGCGGGCCGGGGTGGTGAAGGACGACCGCAAGGCGCTGATCGAGTTGGAGATCAACCCGGGCAAGGCCAACCGGGCGCGCCTCAACCGTTCGCCCATCCCCAGGCCCCGCGAGATCCTGGGGATGCTGCGCACCGTGCTGTTCGCCCCGGAGGACCTGGCCCTGGTCAAGGGCGACCCAGGGGAGCGCCGCCGTTTCATGGACGAGCTGTTGACGGCGCGCGCGCCCAGGTTCGCCGGTGTGCGGTCCGACTATGACCGCGCCCTGAAGCAGCGCAATGCCCTGCTCAAGTCGGCCGCCGCTCATAGACGTTCCCCTGGGCCGGAGGTGTTGGCGACCCTCGACGTATGGGATTCGCATCTGGCCCGTACGGGAGCGGAGTTGCTGGCGGCCAGGCTGGAACTGGTGGGCGCGCTGCGTCCCCTGGTGGCCCGCGCGTATGCGGCGCTGGCTCCCGGGAGCGATGCCGCCGACCTCATCTACAGGAGTTCCTTGGGTGAGGTGGAGTTGTCCACAGACCGTGCAAAACTCGCGGAGCAACTCCTCGCGGGCGTGGCCAATGCGCGGCGGCAGGAACTGGAACGCGGTGTCAGCCTGATCGGCCCGCACCGGGACGAACTCGTCCTGCGTCTGGGGGAGCTGCCCGCGCGCGGGTACGCGAGCCATGGCGAGTCCTGGTCGTTCGCGCTCGGGCTGCGGCTGGCCGCCTTCGACCTGCTGCGCGCGGACGGCGACGATCCCGTGCTCATCCTGGACGACGTGTTCGCCGAGCTGGACACCGGCCGCCGCAGCCGCCTGGCGGAGATGGTGGCGCCGGCCGAGCAGGTCCTGATCACGGCGGCCGTGCCCGCCGACGTCCCCGCCGAGCTGACGGGCGGTTCGTACACTGTCGCCGATGGGCTGGTGACGCGTGAGTGATCCCAGAGACGGAGGGGGAGAGCGGTGAACGATCGTCCACAGGGTGTGGATAACTCCTCCGGGGAAGAGGGATCTGCCTCATCCACAAGTCCTTCTGGGGCTGACGGTTCCAACGGCCCGAACGGTTCGCAGGCTCCCCCGGCCAAGTCCGGGATCGAGCTGGCACGGGAGGCCTTGGCCCAGGCCAAGTCCGACGCCCGCAAGAGGGGTTCTGTACCGGGGCAGGGCGGCAAGCGTAAGAACGCTCGCCAGGTAGTGGTGCGTGACCCTGGACGTGGGGGCGACCCCAAGGCGTTTGGCGCGGCCATACGCGACCTGCTTGCCACCCGGGGGTGGGAGCAGCGCGCGGCCGTAGGCGGCGTCTTCGGCAACTGGCCCGGCATCGTGGGCCCGGAGCTGGCCGAGCACACCCGTCCCGAACGCTTCGAGGACGGCGTCCTCACCGTGGTCGCCGACTCCACGACGTGGGCGACCCAGCTGCGGCTGCTCGCGTCCACCCTGGTCAGGCGGCTGAACGAGGAGCTGGGGCACGGCACCGTGCGCCAGGTGAAGGTGCTCGGCCCGTCCTCGGGCCCGCGCCGTTCCGGCGCCTGGCGCGTCCGCTGACCGTGATCCCAAGGGCCGTCCACAGGCCCTGAGAGACATGCCAGGCGGCATGCCGGCCGGTCGCGGCGGCCTGTTGATCAGTGTCTTTCCGGTCGTCCGGCCGCCCGGCGCAGGGATGGGCGGAGGACGAGACCGGCCCGGCCCACGAACTGTCAGTGGCATGTGGAAGTCTCCGAACCGGTCGACAGACCACCACAAGAGAAGACATGGACCGCGCACGGAACGTGACCGCCCCGGTGCGGGCGGCGTCCGGAAGGGTGGGAACATCTGTTCGGTGGGGCGCCAGATGAATTTCGCTGCGAGCGCGCCGTAGGCCAGAGAACCCCCCAGGGTCTATGGGGGGATGCATCTCCTCGCCCTTCCGCCCGCCACGCGCGCACACAGAGCCCGTCAGTGCCACTTTTTGGCTCACGACCCGGTAGAATGAAGTCGGGTTCAGGATGCTGCGCCGCCATGGGTCGCCCGGGTCGCTGGTCGACTGACCAGAGCCGGCGGGCGCCCATACGTGTGTTACGGGGCACACCGCGTTCTCCGAACGGGCGCGGGTGACGAGCATCCCCGGCAGGAGGATCTCCTTTGGCGTACGACGCTAGTTCGATCACTGTCCTTGAAGGTCTCGAGGCGGTGCGCAAGCGCCCGGGCATGTACATCGGCTCGACCGGGGAAAGGGGCCTGCACCACCTCGTCTACGAGATCGTCGACAACTCGGTCGACGAGGCGCTGGCCGGCTATGCCGACGACATCCAGGTGACGCTGCTCGCCGACGGCGGGGTGCGGGTGCGCGACAACGGGCGCGGCATCCCGGTGGGCGAGCACCCGGTGGAGAAGCGCCCGGCCATCGAGCTGGTGCTGACCACGCTGCACGCGGGCGGCAAGTTCGACGGCAAGTCGTACGCGGTCTCCGGCGGTCTGCACGGGGTGGGCTCTGCGGTGGTCAACGCGCTGTCCCGCCGGCTGGAGGCCGAGGTCAAGGTGGACGGCCATGTGTGGCGGCAGTCCTACACCTGGGAGGGCCCGGAGGCCCCGCTGGCCAAGGGCGAGCCGACCGACGAGACGGGCACCACGATCACCTTCTGGCCCGACGGGACCATCTTCGAGACCCTCGAGTGGAACTTCGAGACCCTCTCCCGGCGCATGCAGGAGATGGCGTTCCTCAACCGCGGGCTGTCGATCACGCTGCGCGACGAGCGGCCGAGCCACGCCGAGGGGGAGCCGGGCGAGCCCGGTGAGCCGCGCCAGGTCCGCTACCACTACGAGGGCGGCATCGAGGACTTCGTCCACTACATCAACAGCAAGAAGGACGCCGTCCACGACTCGGTGGTCTACTTCGGCGACGACACCGAGGGCATGTCGGTGGAGATCGCGATGCAGTGGAACTCCTCCTACGCCGAGTCGGTGCACACCTTCGCCAACACCATCAACACGGCCGAGGGCGGCACCCACGAGGAGGGCTTCCGGGCGGCGCTGACCACCATCGTCAACCGGTACGCCAAGGAGCAGAAGCTCCTCAAGGAGGGCAAGGACGACAACCTCACCGGTGAGGACGTCCGCGAGGGTCTGACCGCGATCATCTCGATCAAGCTGGCCGACCCGCAGTTCGAGGGGCAGACCAAGACCAAGCTGGGCAACACCGAGGCCAAGTCGTTCGTGCAGAAGGCCTGCCACGAGCATCTGCGCGACTGGTTCGAGCGCAACCCGGGCGAGGCCAAGGAGATCATCAACAAGGCCACGCAGGCGGCGCGGGCGCGGATCGCGGCGCGGCAGGCGCGCGACCTGACCCGCCGCAAGAGCCTGCTGGAGTCGACCTCGCTGCCCGGCAAGCTGTCGGACTGCCAGTCCACCGACCCCTCGAAGTCCGAGCTCTACATCGTGGAGGGCGACTCGGCGGGCGGCTCGGCCAAGGGCGGCCGCAACCCGCACTTCCAGGCGATCCTGCCGATCCGCGGCAAGATCCTGAACGTGGAGAAGTCGCGGATCGACCGCATCCTCAAGAACAACGAGGTGCAGGCGATCATCACCGCGCTGGGCACCGGGGTGCACGACGAGTTCGACATCTCCAAGCTCCGCTACCACAAGATCATCCTGATGTCGGACGCCGACGTGGACGGCCACCACATCAACACTCTGCTGCTGACCCTGCTGTTCCGGTTCATGAAGCCGCTGATCGAGGCCGGCCACGTCTACCTGTCCCAGCCCCCGCTCTACAAGATCAAGTGGGACGCCCGCGGGTCGGACGTCGACTACGCCTACTCCGACCGCGAGCGCGACGCGATCATCGAGGCGGGCGTGGCGGCCGGCAAGCGCGACCCACGCCCCCGCGACCTGGTGCAGCGCTTCAAGGGCCTGGGCGAGATGAACCCGCAGGAGCTGTGGGACACCACGATGGATCCCGACAACCGGGTCCTGCTGCAGGTCACGCTGGACGACGCGGCGCAGGCCGACGAGCTGTTCAGCGTGCTGATGGGCGAAGAGGTCGAGCCGCGCCGCGAGTTCATCCAGCGCAACGCCAAGGACGTCCGCTTCCTGGACATCTGAGATGGACGCGTTCCGCCCGGAGCGGTCGAACTTCTTTACCACTACCTAGAAGAGGTCTTTCAGAGTGACGGATGTGACCACAGAGGGCGGGCACCCCGGCGAGCGGATCGAACCCGTCGACATCCAGGTCGAGATGCAGCGCAGCTACCTCGACTACGCGATGTCGGTCATCGTGGCGCGCGCGCTGCCCGAGGTGCGCGACGGGCTCAAACCGGTGCACCGCCGCGTGCTGTACGCGATGTACGACGGCGGCTACCGGCCCGACCGGGGCTACTTCAAGTGCGCCCGCGTCGTCGGCGACGTCATGGGTAACTACCACCCCCACGGCGACTCGGCCATCTACGACGCCCTGGTCCGTCTGGCCCAGCCCTGGTCGATGCGCTACCCCCTTGTCGACGGCAACGGCAACTTCGGCTCCCGCGGGAACGACCCCGCCGCGGCCATGCGGTACACCGAGTGCCGCATGGCGCCCCTGGCGATGGAGCTGCTGCGCGACATCGACAAGGAGACCGTCGACTTCTCCCCCAACTACGACGGCCGCTCCCAGGAGCCGGACGTCCTGCCGTCCCGGTACCCGAACCTGCTGGTGAACGGCTCGGCCGGGATCGCGGTCGGCATGGCCACCAACATCCCGCCGCACAACCTGCGGGAGGTGGCCGCGGGCGTCCAGTGGTTCCTGGAGAACTACGGCGCCACTGACGAGGAACTCCTCGACGCGCTGATCGAGCGGGTCAAGGGCCCCGACTTCCCCACCAGCGGCCTGATCGTCGGCCGCAAGGGCATCGAGGAGGCGTACCGCACCGGCCGCGGCTCCATCACCATGCGGGCGGTCGTCGAGGTCGAGGAGATCCAGGGCCGCACCTGCCTGGTCGTCACCGAGCTGCCGTACCAGGTCAACCCCGACAACCTGGCGTTGAAGATCGCCGAGCTGGTCAAGGACGGCAAGCTCGACGGCGTCGCCGACGTCCGGGACGAGACCTCCGGCCGCACCGGCCAGCGGCTGGTGATCGTGCTCAAGCGGGACGCGGTCGCCAAGGTCGTCCTCAACAACCTCTACAAGCACACCCAGCTGCAGGAGACCTTCGGCGCGAACATGCTCGCGCTGGTCGACGGGGTGCCGCGCACGCTGCGCCTCGACCAGTTCGTGCGGTACTGGGTGGCGCACCAGATCGACGTCGTCGTCCGCCGCACCCGGTTCCTGCTCCGCAAGGCCGAGGAGCGGGCGCACATCCTGCGCGCGCTGCTCAAGGCGCTGGACCGGATCGACGAGGTCATCGCGCTGATCCGGCGGTCCCCGTCGGCGCAGCAGGCGCAGCAGGGCCTGATGGGCCTGCTGGAGATCGACGAGATCCAGGCGCAGGCCATCCTCGACATGCAGCTGCGCAAGCTGGCCGCCCTGGAGCGCCAGCAGATCACCGACGAGTACGACAAGCTCATGGCGGAGATCGCCGACTACAACGACATCCTCGGCTCGCCCGAGCGGCAGCGCCGGATCGTCGGCGACGAGCTGGCCCCGATCGTCGAGAAGTTCGGCGACGAGCGGCGCACCGAGATCATCCCCTTCGACGGCGACGTCTCCTACGAGGACCTCATCGCCGAAGAGGACGTGGTCGTCACCATCACCCGCGGCGGCTACGCCAAGCGCACCAAGACCGACCTCTACCGGGCGCAGCGGCGCGGCGGCAAGGGCGTGCGCGGCGCGCAGCTCAAGCAGGACGACATCGTCGACCAGTTCTTCGTCACCACGACGCACCACTGGATCCTGTTCTTCACCAACAAGGGCCGGGTCTACCGCGCCAAGGCCTACGAGCTGCCCGACTCCGGCCGCGACTCGCGCGGCCAGCACGTGGCCAACCTGCTGGCCTTCCAGCCGGACGAGCACATCGCCCAGGTGATGGACCTGCGCGACTACGACGTCGCGCCCTACCTGGTGCTGGCGACCAAGAAGGGCCGGGTCAAGAAGACCGCGCTGCGCGACTTCGACTCGCCCCGCACCGGCGGGATCATCGCGATCAACCTGGTCGACGACGACGAGGTGATCGCGGCCCGGCTGGTGTCGCCCGACGACTACCTGCTGATGGTGTCCACCGGCGCGATGGCGATCCGGTTCCGCGCCGACGACGAGTCGCTGCGCCCGATGGGCCGGGCCACCAGCGGCGTGATCGGAATGCGTTTCGACGACGACCACGACGTGCTGAACATGCTAGTGGCGCAGCAGGATGCGCACGATGTGCTCGTGGCCACCGAGGGCGGGTACGCGAAGCGCACGCCGATCGAGCAGTATCCGGTCCAGGGCCGGGGAGGTAAGGGCGTTCTCACCGCTAAGATCGTGCAAACTCGCGGCAGGCTGGTGGGGGCACTGATGGTGGGCCCTGACGACGAGGTGTTCGCGATGACGTCCAACGGCGGCGTCATCCGCACCACCGCGGCGGAGATCAAGCAGTCCGGCCGGCAGACCATGGGGGTCCGTCTGATGAACCTCGCCGAAGGGGACAGCGTCGTCGCCATCGCGCGAAACGTAGAGTCCATGGAGGACTCGGACGGCGAGGCGGACGAGGAGGGCGACGGTGAATGACGCCTCCGGATCCGCCGGTGAGCCACCGGGGCGGGCACGCCCGCTCCGCGCCGCGGCCCATGGACCCAGGAAAGCCCTAGGCCAGGAGGACACGTGAGCAGCCAGCCCGGCAAGAACGAGGCGCAGCGGGGCGGCGATTCCCCGGCTGGCGAGCAATCCGAGAAGGTCAAGCAGACGGTGGCGGCCTCGGCCTCCAAGCCCGGCCGGGACGAGGCCGTCGCGGAGAGCACCTCGGCCGAGGAGACCAAGGCCGACCTCCCCAGGATCGAGGAGGAGAAGCCGGGCTGGAGCCGGCCCGCCGAGCCCGCGGCCTCGGTCTCCAGCGGCCGCGCGGAGGGCGCGGGCATGTCCTTCGGCGCTCCGGAGAGCTCGGTCGACCATCCGGTGGCGGGCTCCGGCGCCGCCGCCGGCCCCGGTAATGCCCCGTCGGCGCCCAAGCCCGGCCCTGGCACGTCCCGGTTCGGCAACGTCCTGAAGAACCGGCAGGCGCGGTCCGGCGCCGCCGGGTCCGCGGGAGGCGCCAAGGGCGCCCGCAAGGCCCAGCTTCAGCTCGCCCGCCTGGAGCCGTGGTCGGTCATGAAGTTCAGCTTCGTGATGTCGCTGGTGTGCTTCGTGGTGCTGCTGGTCGCGGTGATCGTGCTGTACGCGATCCTGTCCGGCCTCGGCGTCTTCTCCGCGATCACCGACACCGTCTCCGACCTCACCCGCCGCCAGGGCGAGACCAGCGGCGGCCTGGACGCGGGCAGCTGGTTCTCCTTCGCCCGCGTGTTCGGCTACACGGTGCTGGTCGGGGCGCTGAACGTGCTGCTCATCACCGCGCTGTCCACGGTCGGCTCGGTCATCTACAATCTGGCCGCCGACCTGGTCGGAGGCGTCGAGGTCACCCTCAAGGAGGCCGAGTGACGACCGGCTGACCGACACCGCCGCCGCCCCGCGTTTATCGATTTCCGGTTGCCCCTCCGGATGCGGTAATCTCTCGATGCGCCGCGAGGGCGGCGGCACAACCCGGGCCTGTAGCTCAGTCGGTTAGAGCGCATCCCTGATAAGGATGAGGCCGGAGGTTCAAGTCCTCCCAGGCCCACCACCTCAAAAGCCCCCACCGGGTATCCGGTGGGGGCTTTTGAGGTGGTGGTGACGGCAACGGGTCAGCCGTCGGCGACCCAGTCCATGTGCTCGATCCAGTGGTCGAACAGTGCCCGATCCCCCTGCAGGTCCAGCGTAGGAGCCGCATCCAGCGGGCGACGCCTGCTGAGCACGAGCAGTAGTTCGGTGGCTGGGCCGCGTACCGCGACGTCTGCCTTGGTGTGCGTGTGTTCCAGGACGACCATGTCCGGTTCCCGGCGTGCCAGCCACTCTCCGGGCGCGTCGGTTGCGTGGAAATGCAGGGTCTGGCCGTCGCCGCGCATTGCATCGGCGAAGTCCGGCCTGTTCTCCCAGTAGCCGCGGGAAGTCATCGTGTCCAGCCAGTCCTCGATGGCCGCAACGGCAGGCTCCGGCTCCAGCTCGTATCGCATGCCGCACGCCGCAGCCGCGTCCGCGCGATGCACGCAAGCCTCGCCGAACAGCCGACGTGACCAGAACGGCACGCCTGCGGCGCCGCCGGACGGATCCCACACCGGCGTGTCATCGGCGATCGATTCGAACGCCTGCTTCGCCTCGGCCGCGCCGTCGGTCAGCCAGGCGCGCCACTGGGCCGAATCGGTCGGACCCGGAACGTAGCCGGCGAACGCCCTGCTCGGCTCGGTCATCCGCTCACCCACGAGCATTGCCACCATGCGCTGTGTCGCGCCGACATGGTCGACAAGATCGGCCAGCGTCCACTTCGGACATGTCGGCACCGGGGCCGCCGCGTCCCGGCCGTGTACCCAATCGGCGAACGTGTTCGTCTGTTCGACAACAGCCTGCAAATACGCGGACGTGTCCATCGCTGCACCTCCAGGTGCTCCGTTGATGCCTTCTAGAAGATGTGTCATGCCACGGACAGCCAGGCCGTCGCCAGTACGAGAGCGTACGTGGGGCGATTGATCCGCGACTGTTCCGCGGAGCGTCCAACTATCACAGCCGTCACGCTAGCCCTCGGGTCCAGTTCCTCCCAGGGCCGGAGGGGGGCTTCTCGTCGTCAGCTCAGGCTTGCGCGATCCGGCTCACCTCCAGCGGCAAGCCTCGGCGATCACCAGCCAGCACGTCCACATGACACGGCTAACGGCGGTCACGGGGCGCACGCGGTCAGGAGCTCGCATTCCCCGAGTCGGAGACGTCCACGGGGTGGAAATAGACGGTCACGCTGACCCACGGGCCATCATCGGTGATCTCTGAGTGAAGGACGAGGTCTTGCACTTCAACCGGTTCAAACCCTTCGATCGAGTCAGCGACCCGCGTAGGAGCGCAGGAACGTCGCTCTGCCCAGGCCCCTTGGGGTTCGCTTGGCTGAAGTGTCTGACCGGCCACGAGCTCGTCATGTGAGCATCATGCCGGGACCCGTCGCGCCCGTCCCTGTATTTCAAGATCCGGAGCATGGGCGGAACGGCCTACCTGACTTGGGACCGCCGGTCGAGCGTCCGCTCAGGTCGACGACGGTGTCGAGGGAGATGGGAGCTGCGCCCTCCGGAGCCGTATGGGCTGACAGCAACACCAGAGGATGAGGCCGGAGGTCCAAGTCCTCCCGGGCCCACCACCTCAAACGCCCCCACCGGGGTATCTGGTGAGGGCTTTCGCGTGCAACGCGGAAGCAAGCGGGATCCGGCTCTGGCCGCTCAGTGGTAGTAGCAGATGAGGTCGCGGTTCGAGTTCACGCAGGTGCGCAGCCAGGATTCGATCTGGCGGATGGCATCGAGCGCCCCGTACTCGGTGACCATGTCGGCGTCCATGCCTTCGAACTTCGCCAGGATCGCGGGCATCTCGGCCCGTCCGAGGTGGCCGATATTGGGGAAGCCGCCGGTGGGCGGCAGCCGGACCGGGGAGCCGCCGAAGATCAGGTCCAAGGGGTCGAAGTCGACGCCGGCCGCCTTCAGCTCGCTCGCGACCGTCTCGAACCAGCCGAACCGCATCCCCGACCAGCCGTTGTTGGAGAGGAAGTCGGTGTCCGCCCGGGCCGCCAGGAAGATCTTGAGGCAGTAGGCGTAGATGAACCCGACGCGGTCGTCGTACTCCTCGCCCATCACCATGTGCCTGAGCGCGGTCTGCGCGGACGTGACGTCCGCGCCGCCCTGGCCCACGTCGTCGCGGAGCCCGTCGTAGTCTTCGAGGTCGCGCGCCCAGCCGGAGAGCAGCGTCTTCAGGAGCTTCTCACTCCTGGAACCGATCATCGAGGTGACGCCGTCCAGGTTCACGGCGTAAGGCATGATCGCGTAACTCATGGACGTTCGACGGGCCCTGGCGCCACACCGTTCCCGTGAAGGCGGCGGAGCATGCGGGCGTCGCCGAAGCCGACGGTACAGACGTTGACGAGGGTGCCGTCCGCCGCGTGGTGGTCGCGCAGGCAGCGGAACGATCCGGTCATGAGCCTTGGGTACCGCGGCGGAGGTAGTCCAGGAGGCGCTCGGCCTGATCGGCGTCGGTGGCGGCGAGCGCGATGCCGTGCGCGGCGGAGATCAGGTCGGCGACGTCGATCGTCGCGGTGGTGCGGGCGAGCAGGGCGGACGCGGTGGAGATCATGGCGTCGTGCCAGCGGTCGAACAGCTCCGAGCGTTCGCCGTTGCGATCGTCCGGGATGGCCATGAGCAGTTCGCGCTTGCCGGCGACATGCTCGACGAAGGCCCGCAGCCAGGTGAAGAGGGCGTCCCCGGGGGACTCCGCGCTGAGGAGGGCGCGGCCGTCCGCGCAGAGCCGTTCCACTTCGTCCGCGTACACCGCGATGATCATGTCACGGCGGGTCGGGAAGTGCCGGTACATGGTGGCGTTCCCCACCCCGGCGCGGCGGGCGATCTCGTCGAGGGGGGCGCCCGCGCCGCGTTCCTCGAACAGTTCCCGGGCCATCGCCAGCAGCCGCTCGTGGTTGCGCCGCGCGTCCGCTCTGCGCGGGGGGTCGGGGCGCAGCGCGCCCTGCTGCCAGGGGGCGGCACCGGACGGCATGACACTCCTCGTTGACGGTGAATTCCCAGATCAGGGTACTGCCCGCCGGATGCTCGCGGTCCCGGTGCGGCCAGGGGCGGACGGAACGAGCGGATTTATGTTTCGTCCGGGGAAGCGGGTGATAGCGGGGAAGCCTTTCGCGGTTCGCGCGTCGCGGGACCGTTCCCGGCATGTGAGGCTGGGGATATCGCTGCGGACAACGGACGGGGCAGTGCGGCCCGCACCTGTGGAGCGAGTTATCCACAGGTTGTGGACGAAGTCTGTGAGTACGCCTCTTCTAGCAGGTCAGCCGGGGTAAAGGTGGTTGAGCTGCGGACAAGGCACCGGGGATGAACGGTGGATCGCGGCGGGACCCGGCCGTGCACACCTGTGGACCGGCATCGTCCACAGGGTCGCGGTCCACATCGCCGGGCCCGCCGTGAAACGGATCCCCACCGCCGCCCGTCTGTTAGGGAGCGGCGGAGAGCGGACGAACATCGCACTCCGCTCGAAGATCACCCGAACGGACGGAGGAGAGCGGTGAGCGAAGAGCTCGACCAGGTGTTCGGCCGGCTGGTGAGGCGCAGCTGGCAGCGGTTCGACGAGCAGAAGCAGACGCGCGAGATCGACGACCTGCTGGTCGGCGCGGTGATCGTCGCGATGGTGGCCGAGGGCAACTCCCTCATCGACCTGAACTCCGACGGCAACCACCACCATCTGCGGTTCGAGCGTCCACAGGACAAGCAGCGCGTCATGTTCCGGCTCACGCACATGACCGGCAACGTCACCGCGGCCAAGACGCTCGGGCACTACGCCTCGGTGCAGATGGGCTACGGCGAGCGCGTGGAGGACACCCGCACCGTATGGCAGGCGCTCAAGTCGGAGGTCAAGAGCGGCTTCCTGGACGTCGGCGAGCCCGGCGTGATGACGGTGGACGCCGACCTGATCGCCGGCTACGTGTACGTGCAGGTGGAGTTGCTGCTCGACCTGGAACCCTACTTCGCCGACAACTACACCGTCCGCTACCCCGTGCTGCAGCAGCATTTGTCGGCCGTCCGCCAGGCGCTGGCCAAGTACCTGCACGGGCGGCTGGCCGCGAACGCCCGCGCCTGACCCACGACCACTACTTCTTCAGGAGGTCTCGATGCTGTCGATGCTGTCGAAGTTCAAGAACAACGCCGAGGCGCGGGAGAGCAAGGACGAGGTCCTGATCGGCGAGATGGTGTTCGCCATGGCGCACCTGGGATGCCCCGCCATCGGCTTCCACGCCGGGACCGATATGCAGTACGTGAGGTTCAAGCCGGTCAAGGACGACGTGCTCTACAGCATGACGATCGTCCTGGACCGCAAGACCGGTGACAGCGCCTTGCAGCAGGCCGTCATCGGGAGCAAGGCCACGCTGCAGTTCGTGGGCGAGGTGAAGAACCACCTCGCCGACCCCGACGACCTGGTGGCGATGTTCAAGACCGACATGGCCAACCTGTTCCGCAACCCGTGGCTGGGCGACATCAAGCTTGACCACCAGCTCAACTCGGTCACCGCGACCAAGAAGCAGATCATCGACATCGACAGGTTCCTCGGCGCCGACCCGACCAGCCGGGAGCAGCTCAGCGGGATGCTGCACGGGACGATGCTCGAACTGCGAGAGCAGCTCGTCCCTTACAAGAAGTGAGACCGGGTGGTGTTTCAAAGTCCCGGCCTACGGGCTCGCCTGGCGGCTCGCTCTTGACCGGGCCTGGGCGAACGCGACATCGCTTCGCGATCTGGCCGGTGACGCTCGCCTGCGGTTCCTGCCCGGTGTCGCCCGCCCGAATGGTCGGGCGGGCGAGATCGGCCTCACGCCCGGGAACGCGTCGTCCCCTGAGTGGACGAAACACGTCCGGTGATCGTGGGGTGTCGGGACGGCTGTCGTAGGCGGCCGCTAGATTGCGCGTCATGCCGACTGAATCCCCTTTCGCCGAACTTCCCGACGGGCTTCCTCCGGGTGCGCTGGTCGAGCCCGACCCCGACTACTTCGACGACGAGACGTTGGCCGGCCGCGACGTCCTGTGGGTGTCGGACAAGCACCTCACGGACGCGGCGGACCACTGGCGGCGGCTGTACGAGCGCCGCGTCGAGACAGGGCTCTACCCGCTGCTGCTCGACACGCTGGACGAGTCCGGCCGGCCGTGGCATGCCGGTGAGTTCAGCCCCACGCCCGTGGGCACCATCGACGTGCTGTCGGCCGGCGGGGTCCTGCGCCGTTTCTGGAACGGGTTGATCGAGGAGGATGCCTCGGGCCTCCTGTCCGGTGCCTGGCCGGGCCTGGCGGAGCCGGGCGAGGGCGGGCGGGATCCCGAAACAGTGGCGGGCTCGATCGCGGAGGCGGTCGAGGATTCCGGTGATCGGCTGCTCGGCCTGGTCCCGGCCGATCGCGGCGCGGACACCCTGACGGTGGTCGGGTGGGACGGACCGGTCAACCACACCGGCTGCACGGAGGAACTGTCGGCGGTCGTGCGCTCCTGGGAGGAGCGCTTCGGAGCACGGGTGATCGCGGTCGGCTTCGCCACGCTCGACCTGTCCGTCGCGGCGCCGCCGGCGACGTTCGACCATGCGCTGAAGGTGGCCGCTGAGCACTACGCGTTCTGCCCGGACATCCTCGCGATGGGCGAGGAGGGCACGTTGGAGGAGTACGCCGAGTCCCTCGTAGACGCCCCGCGATGGTCGTTCTGGTGGGACTGATGACACTTGTCCACAGCCTGTGGACAAGTGTGGGTCAGGTGGAGGTGGGCCTTCCCCGACTGTGAAGTCTCACCCGCTGGGTTGTCGGCGGGCCGGCGATGGTCGTTGAGCTTGGCAAGCTATTCAAATTTGACTAGCTCGCGGCGCGAGCCTACTCTCGGAGGATGGGCGAGACGACAACCCCGATCTTTCCGTGCCGTTCGATCGACCGGACCTGGGAGTTCTACGAGGCGCTCGGCTTCGAACTACAGCTCAGGCAGACCCGTCCCAACCACTTCATTGCCGTGGCCCGTGGCGACCTGGCATTGCAGTTCTACGGCTGGAAGCAGCACGACCCGGCGGCCTCCATGCACATGTGCTACGTGGGCACCGCCGACGTGGACGCGCTGCACGAGGCGTTCCGCGCGGGCCTCAAGGCGCACTTCGGGCGCATACCGAGTCGCGGCCTGCCCCGGCTCGGCCCGCTGAAGGACATGTCGTACGGCGTGCGGCAGTTCCTCATGACCGACCCCGACGGCATCCAGCTGCGAGTGGGGCAGCCGATATCCGACAACTTCGAGCACATCGATCCACCCAAGGAGAAGGTGGCCAGGGCACTGCACACGGCGGAGCTCCTAGCTGACTCCAAGGAAGACCCCCAGGCGGCGGTCAAAGTCCTGGACCACCTGCTGCGCATGGACGACCCCGCGCCGACCTCGGCGCAACGCCTCACGGCACTGGTGATGCGCACGGACATGGCCGTTCGCATGGACGACCTGCCGCGTGCACGGGCTTGCCTGGCAGAGGCACGAAACCTCGACCTCACCCAGGACGAACGCGCCGCCGTGCAAGACAACCTCGCGCGCCTGGCCGAGTTGGAGGAGACGGTAGCCGCCCCCTGAGTCGTCATACGGTGTCGGCGCCGAACGCGGCTTTGAGTTCGCTTTTCAGCGCCGTGCTTGAGGTGACGTAGTACCGGGCGTCGATGCGCATGAGGACGTCCCCCTCCGGCCTGGTCAGCTTGATGCGCACCTCGGTCGGGCCTGGGTGGGCCAGGAGGATCTCCTTGAGGCGGGAGACGAGCGGGAGGGTGACCCGCATTTCCGCGAACGTGAGGGTGAGCGGTCCGGTGCCGGACGAGGCCGCGAGGTCGGGGACCTCCATGTCCATGACCATCAGCCGGGGGACGTCCTCGCGCTTGTCCAACCGCCCCTTCACCAGCACGATGCGGTCCTCGGTGAGCTGCGGACCGGCCAGCGCGTAGGCGGACGGGAAGAACAGGCAGTCGATCGTCCCGCCGAGGTCCTCGACCGTGGCGATCGCCCACGGCTTGCCCTGCTTGGTCATCTTCCGCTGCAGCCCGGAGATGATCCCGCCCGCGGTGACGACCGCACCGTCCGGGAGGCGCTCGTCGCCGACCAGGGCGGCGATGGAGTGGTCGGTCCGGGCTTGCAGCGCGCTCTCCAGGCCGAGCAGCGGATGGTCGGAGACGTACAACCCGAGCATGTCGCGCTCCTGGGCGAGACGCTGGGGCTTGTCCCATTCGTCCGTGGAGAATTCCAGACCCAGGTTGAACGCCGGTTCGCCGTCGGCCACCTCGGGTCCGGCGAGGTCGAAGAGGTCGTGCTGGCCGTACGCGCGGCTCCGCTTCACCCCGATCACCGCGTCGACGGCCTGCTCGTGCTGCTCGGCCAGCCCCTTGCGGGTGTGGCCGAGCGAGTCGTACGCGCCCGCCTTGATCAGCGACTCGACGGTGCGCTTGTTGCAGACGACGGCCTCCACCTTGTCCAGGAAATCCGGGAACGAACCGAACCGTCCCCGCTCCGCGCGGGTGGCCAGGATCGACTCGACCACGTTGGTGCCGACGTTGCGGACGGCGGCCAGCCCGAAGCGGATCTGGCCGTAGTCCCGCGGGGTGAAATCGGCGTCGGACTCGTTGACATCGGGCGGCAGGACGCGGATGCCCATCCGGCGGCACTCGCCGAGATAGACCGCCATCTTGTCCTTGTCGTCCTTGACGCTGGTGAGTAGAGCCGCCATGTACTCGGCCGGGTGGTTGGCCTTGAGGTAGGCCGTCCAATAGGAGACGAGCGCGTACGCCGCCGCGTGCGCCTTGTTGTAGGCGTAGCCCGCGAACGGCACCATCACGTCCCACACCGCCTGGATGGCCTCATCGGAGTAGCCGCGCTCCCTGCACCCCTTCTGGAACGGGATGAACTCCTTCTCGAGGATTTCCTTCTTCTTCTTGCCCATGGCACGACGCAGTAGGTCGGCCTGCCCCAGCGTGTAGCCGGCGAGCTTCTGAGCCGCGCGCTGCACCTGCTCTTGGTAGACCACGAGCCCGTACGTCTCACCCAGGACGTCGCTTAGCGGTTCCTCCAACTCGGGGTGGATCGGGGTCACCTCCTGCTGGCCGTTCTTACGCAGGGCGTAGTTCGTGTGCGAGTTCATCCCCATCGGCCCCGGCCGGTAGAGGGCGGTCACGGCGGTGATGTCGGCGAAGGTGTCCGGCCGCATCATCCGCAGCAGCGACCGCATCGCCGCGCCGTCGAACTGGAACACGCCCAGCGTGTCCCCGCGCGCGAACAGCTCGTACGTCGGCCTGTCCTCGAGGGGAAGGTCCAGCAGGTTCAGGTCGACACCCCGGTGGCGGCGGATCGCCTTCACCGCGTCGTCCATGATGGTCAGATTGCGGAGCCCCAGGAAATCCATCTTCAGCAGCCCCAGCGACTCGCACGTCGGATAGTCGAACTGCGTGATGACCACCCCGTCCTGCGGCCGCATGAACACCGGCACATGGTCGGTCAGCGACTCTGCCGACATGATCACACCGGCCGCGTGCACCCCGGTCTGCCGGATCAGCCCCTCCAGCCCGCGCGCCGTGTCGATCACCTCGCGGACCTCGGCGTCGCCCTCGTACAGCGCGCGGACCTCCACCGCCTCCGCGTACCGTGGATGCGTGGAATCGGAAATGCCCGACAGCGGGATGCCCTTGCCGCCCACCTCCACGGGCATCGCCTTGGTGATCCGGTCCCCGAGCGCGTACGGATGCCCCAGCACGCGGCACGCGTCCTTCACCGCGGCCTTGGCCTTGATGACGCCGAACGTCACGATCTGCGAGACCTTGTCCGACCCCCATTTGCCGGTGACGTACCGGATGACCTCGCCGCGCCGCCGTTCGTCGAAATCCACGTCGATGTCGGGCATCGAGACGCGCTCGGGATTGAGGAACCGCTCGAAGATGAGGCCGTGCGGGAGCGGGTCCAGGTCGGTGATGCCCAGCGCGTACGCCACCAGCGAGCCGGCCGCCGAACCGCGTCCCGGCCCCACCGCGATCCCGTTCTCCTTGGCCCACACGATGAAGTCCGCGACGACGAGAAAGTACGACGGGAAACCCATCTTGGCGATGACGCCGATCTCGAACTCGGCGCGCTCCCGGTACTCGTCGCCGTACCCGCCCGGAAACCGCCGCTCCAGCCCCCGCCACACCTCGCGGCGGAACCAGCTCTCCTCCGTCTCCCCCGCCGGGACGGGGAAACGCGGCATCAGATCCTTCCGGTCGAACATGCCCGCCGTGTCGACCCGCTGCGCGATGAGCGCGGTGTTCCGGCACCCGGACTGCCACGCCTCCGACGAATCGATCGCGTACATCTGCTCCGGCGACTTCAGGAAATAACCCGTCCCCTCGAACTGGAACGCCGGCTCGTCCAGCCGCGAACCCGTCTGCACGCACAGCAGCGCCGAGTGTGCCGTCGACTCGTGCTCGTAGGTGTAATGCGAGTCGTTGGTGACGACGAACGGCGCGCCGAGCCGCGCCGCCACCCGCTCCAGACCCGCGCGCGCCCGCCGGTCGATGTCGATCCCGTGGTCCATCAGTTCGACGAAGAAATCGTCCGCGCCGAAGATGTCCTGGAACTCGCCGGCCGCCCGCAGCGCCTCGTCGTCCTGGCCGAGACGGATGCGCGTCGCCACCTCGCCCGAGGGGCATCCGGTCGTCGCCATCAGCCCGTCCGCGTACTGCGCGAGCAGCTCCCGGTCCATGCGCGGCTTCCGAAAATATCCCTCCAGCGCCGCCCGCGACTGGAGCCGGAAAAGGTTGTGCAACCCGGTCGCGTTGTACGCCCAGATGGTCATGTGCGTGTACGCCCCGGCGCCGGAAACGTCGTCGCCCTTCTGCGCCGGGGTGCCCCACCGCACGGGCTTCTGCGTCCGACGGTCCGCCGGCGCGAGGTAAGCCTCGATCCCCAGCACGGGCGTGACGCCCGCGGCGACGGCCTGCCCGTAGAACTCGTACAGTCCGTGCAGGTTCCCGTGGTCGGTCATGGCGAGCGAATCCATGCCGAGGTCGCCGACCGCCTGGAACAGATCCTTGAGCCGCGCGGCCCCGTCCAGCATGGAGTACTCGGTGTGCACATGCAGGTGTGCGAACTCCCTGCCTTTCACGCTTTGCACCTCCGGTGGCTCGCTAGCCGGACTGATCGGTGGAACGGACGCTGGTGACCATGGCCTGGAGGCCGAGCATCACCTCGTCCGCGGACGGCGCGTTCTCCGGATCGACCAGCCATTGGAGCGAGAGGCCTGCGATCAGGGCCGAATACACGGACCCGACCGCCCGCGCCGTCCGCTCCCCGTCGGAACCGGCACCGTACGGTTCCCCTCCGTGCGCTTCCGCACCGTGCGGCAGCGCCCCGTGTGGTTCCGCCCCGTGTGGTTCCGTGCCGTCCGGCTCGACCTTGCGCGGCTGCACCCCCTGTGGCGCCGCCCCTTGGGGCGCCGCCCCCTGTGGTGCGGCCCACTGTGGGTTCGCCGTGGGGGGTCTTGTGCCTTGTAGTTGCCTACCCAGTGGGACGCGTGAACGTTCGTAGGCGGCGGCGAGTTGCTCGCGCACCCGGGGGAGCCGTTCCGCCTGCGCGAAAGCCTCAACGGCCGCGACGATCATCGCGCGCTCGGTGGTGAACGACTCGATCACCTCGTCCCACAGGCGCGCCAGCCGCTCCCGGGCGGCGTCGGGCGCGGCGGTCTCGCCCGACGGGGCGGCGGCCGGGGCGGAGACGATCTTGTCGCCCCAGGAGTCGACGGTCTCCATCAGGGCGGCCGTCAGGAGCTCCTCCTTGGAGCCGTAGTGGTAGTTGATGGACGCGATGTTGGCCTCGGCGGCCGCGGCGAGGTCGCGCGAGGTGGTGCGGGCGTAGCCCTGCTCCTGCACGAGGCGCCGGGCCGCGGCCATCAGGCGTTCACGTTGTCCCATGGCGCCCGACCCTACCGCAGATTCAAGCATACGTTTAAAACGCTTGTTTAATTGCTGGACCCTTGACCGGACAGGTTCGTCTGCCTAGCGTGTGGGCGGGCAGACAGACCTGTCTGTCTGAACGGGGAGGAGGCGGCCTGATCCATGAGAATCGTTGTGATCGGTGCGAGCGGCGTCATCGGCTCGGCGGTCGCGGACGCGCTGGAGAAGGACCACGAGGTGGTGCGGGCGTCGCGGCGCGGGCAGGTGCGCGTGGACATGAACGACACCGCCTCGGTCGACGCGCTCTTCCAGTCCGTCCCGGACGTGGACGCGGTCGTGTGCTGTGCCGCGAACGCCCCGCTCACGCCTCTGGACGCGGGCGTGGACGCCGAGGACGTCGTGCGGCCGAAGCTGTTCGGGCAGGTTCACCTCGTCCGGGAGGCGGCCCGGCATGTGCGTGACGGCGGCTCCGTCACGCTCACGAGCGGCGCGTTCGACCGTCCGATGGCCGGTGGCGCGTTCGGTGCGATGGTCAACGCGGGGCTGGAGGCGTTCGTCGCAGGTGCGGCGCTTGAGATGCCGCGCGGGCTGCGCCTGAACACGGTCAGCCCGGGCTGGGTGGCGGAGACGCTGGAGACCCTGGGGATGGACGCTTCCGAGGGCACTCCGGTCAGCGAGGTGGCCGGCGCCTACGTCGTCGCTGTGGAAGGGGACGACCGCGGCAAGACGTTCCGGCCGTCCAGATGACGGGTGGTGAGGCCAAGAGTGGAGCACGTGAACCGGCCCGCGACCGCATCCTTCGGACGGCGACCGACCTCTTCTACACGTACGGCATCCGCGGTGTCGGGATCGACCGGATCATCGCCGAGTCGGGCGTGGCCAAGGCGACGCTGTACGCGCATTTCCGCTCCAAAGACGAGTTGGTGCTGGCCTACCTCCGGCGGGCGGACGCGAAGTGGCGCCGGATGCTGCGCGATGCCGCGGCGGCGGCCGGCGACGATCCACGGGACCAGCTGGTCGGCATGTTCGACGCCATCGGCGGGGACGGCGGTTTCCGTGGCTGCGCGTTCATCAACTCGGCGAGCGAGTCGCTGCCGGGGACGCCGGTGCGCGCGGCGACAGTCGAGCACAAGCGCCTCGTCCGGGAATGGGTGCGCGAACTGGCCGCGAAGGCCGGAGCGGCCGATCCCGCGCTCCTCGCCCGCCAGCTCACCGTCCTTCTGGACGGCGCGATGTCGGCCGCCTCGATCGAGCCCGTCCCCGATGTCGTCCCGGCCGCCCGCACAAGCGCCCGCGCCTTGGTCGCCCAGTCCTGCGGCGGGCGATGATTCGCCCTTCCCGCCATCGTTCCGAGCTGCGATTCGGCGCGCACCCCGATGAGCGCGACCCGCTGGCGGGGACCCGGCGAGACGCCCGCGCCGCACAGTGCGCGGAAGACCGCCGATGTCCACGTCGCGAAGTACGTCCGGTGCCGCTCGGTCGACGCGCGTGGACTTCCGGTGACGTCTTGGCCGTGTGTCGGCGGCGGTGCTCGCCTGCATCACCTGTCCCTCAGCGGTTCTCCCTGCGTGCGTCCGATTTGCCGGTGTGTCGGCTGGAGTTCGGGCAAGGCCTGCCGTGAAGGTGTTTCCCACAGGTGGCTCGGCTGTTGACGCGTCTGGGGACGAGCGGTGGGCAACGACGATCCACCGTTTCCCAAGGCTGTGGAGCGAGAGTGTCCACAGGCTGTGAACGGTCTGTGGGCACTGTGTCGCTCAGCGTGTCATTGGTGCTGGTCAGCGCGTTCTCCACGGGGTGGATAACCGGCGTTGAGGGATGGGGACGGGCGGTGGACAACGGCGGTGCGGCATGACCCACACCTTGTGGGACGTCATTATCCACAGGCTGTGGACTATGAGGGAAAACGTTCGGCGGCGTGTTGCGTCCACAGCGTGGTGCACGTGCAGCCGCGGTGACCCCGAAAGGGCCGCCTTCCTGGGGATTCCGCTGTGGAATCATGCTCCGATCATGCCTCCGAGCAGGGACTCCGGCAGGTGTGCGAAGTTGCCCCCAGCCTGTGGATAACCTCGGCTCAGCGGCGGGTCGCGGCCGCCAGGAAGATCGGGACGGCGACCAGCGCCCGTCCGGCCCGGGCCCGGTCCCGCTGCTCGGCGAGCCAGGCGGCGGCGTCCGCGTCCGTGATCGCGTTCTCCGTGCGGCCGGCCTCCAGGGCGGTGGTCAGCAGCGGCAGCGCCGTCTCGTCAGTGAACACGGCGACTCCGGCCTCCACGGTCACGTCGCCGAACCCGCCGTCCAGGAGGAGGCGGCGTTGGGCGCGGGCGGCGCGGGGCGAGGCGGTCCGGTCGGCACTGGCCTGGACGAGGGTCCGGGTGAGCGCGGGCCGATCGGAGTCGAGCATGATGCCGTCCCAGTCCTGGCCTACCAGCACCGCGCGCCCGCCCGGCGCCAGCACGCGCCGCGCCTCGGCGATGGCCCGTTCCGGCTCGGGCAGGTCGTGCAGCACTCTTTCGGCCCGGTAACCGGTGAGCTCGCCGTCGCCGAACGGGAGCGCGCAGGCGTCGCCGACCCGAAACGCGTCCGCCTGCCCGGGATGGCGCCGCCGCGCCGCCGCGATCATCTGCTCGCTGAGGTCGACACCGATGGCCTGGACGCCGCGGTCGGCCAGTTCCGCGACGGCGCGTCCGGATCCGCACCCCACGTCCGCCACGACCTGTGTCCCGGGCGTGCGGAGCAGATCGTACGAGCGGGTGCGGAGCGCCGTGGCGTCGGGCCGGGCGTCGGCCAGATCGAGCCGGTGGATCAGCTCGTCGAAGGTAGAAGTGGACATGCCGGAGATGCTGCGACTTAATGTCGACATGAAGTCAAGTGCCGGGATGAGCATCGGTGCGGCCGCCGCCCGCTTCGGCCTGGCGGCGCACGTCCTGCGGCATTGGGAGGCGGTGGGGTTGCTCGCGCCGGCGCGGGCGGCCGGCGACCGGCGCCGGTACGGCACCGCCGACCTGCACCGGATCGCGATCATCGTCCGGGCCAAGGAGGCGGGGCTCGGGCTGGACGACATCCGCGGCATGTTCACCGCGGCGGATCCGGCCGAGCGCCGTGCCGTGCTGCGCGAGCGGCGGGCCGAGTTGCGCCGCCGGATCGCCGCGGCGCGCGCGTCCCTGGAGATCGTCGAATGCGCGCTGGACTGCGACCGCGAGGACTTCATCCGATGCGCCCATTTCCAGTCCGCGATCGCCGAACGAGCGGGTCTGCCCGCGCCACGCCCGGACTCGCCGATCCCCGGCGCGGGCGCGCCCGCGGCCCTAACGTGAGTGCCCGGGAGCGCGCCGGGAATGCCGCCCCCACCTGCGAACACCAGTTCGAATCGATGCTAGGCTCGCGGACTCATGGGGCACCTTCTGAACGAGCCGATCCGGGCCGAGCACGACCCCGCCGGCAGGCTGACGGCGTACGAGTGGCGGGGCGCGCGCTATGCCGTGGACGAGGTCCTGAAGACCTACGGAACGTCCCCGGACGCGCTGGTCTACCGGGTCAGGATCAACGGTGACGACGACGTCGCCATCGCGGAGCTCAGCCGTGACGCCGACCGCTGGCGCATCCGGCACCTCTTCTCCGCCTGACCCCGACCGGGCGGTCTGGACGCGGATCGAGGGGATCCAGGGCGCACCTCTCGATCTGATGGCCGCGCGCATCGGGCGCCGTCACTACGCGCCGCACGCGCACGACGAGTTCGCCATCGGGGTGTGCACGGACGGGCTGGAGGTCATCGACTACCGGGGCGGTCGCCGGCGTTCGGGGCCGGGCAGCGTGGTGGTCGTGGAACCGGGCGAGCCGCACACCGGCGGTCCGGCGGACGAGCACGGTTTCTCCTACCGCGTCCTGTACCCCGCGGTGGATCTGCTGGCCGAGGCCGGCGCCGGGAAGGGCCCGCCGCACTTCCGGGACCCGATCATCGACGACCCCGACCTCGGCCGCCGGATCTGGGCCGTCCACCGCGCCCTGACCGGCCCCGGCGCGGAGCCGGAGCCGCTGGTACGCGAGTCGATGCTGCTGTCGATGCTGAGCGACCTGGTGCAACGGCATGCCGAGCGTGCGGGCGCCGCGCATGCGGCGCGGGACGCAGGCGACACCGCGGCGGCGTGGATCGCACGGACGGTGTCCGCCAGGCTCGCGGACGAGCTGGCCGCCCCTCCCACGCTCAACGAACTGGCCGCCGAGATCGGGATGTCGCGGTACCGGCTGCTGCGCGGGTTCCGCGAGGTGATGGGCATGCCGCCGTACGCGTGGCTGGCGCAGTACCGGGTCGCCCGTGCCCGCGCGCTGCTGGACGCGGGGCTCCGCCCGGCCGAGGCCGCGACGCTCGTCGGGTTCGCCGACCAGGCCCATCTGACCCGCTGGTTCCGGCGCGTGGTCGGGGTCACGCCGGGCGCGTACCGCAACAGCGTTCAAGACGGCTCCCGTCCGGTTCGCCCAGACTGACCGAAAGATGGTCGAGGCCGGGTACCGGAGACCCGGGGGCTGACGGAGGACCTGGTGAGTCGTCGGGGCTGGGTGCTGTTCGCGCTGATGGGCGTGCTGTGGGGGATCCCCTACCTCATGATCAAGGTGGCGGTGGAGGGCGGCGTCGCGGTGCCCGTCGTGGTGTTCGCGCGCACCGCGCTGGGCGCCCTCGTGCTCCTCCCCCTGGTGCTGTGGGGCGGGGCCGGAGGAACCGGCGGCGGGCTCGGCACGCTGCGCCGGCACTGGAAGCCGATCCTCGCCTTCGCCGCCCTGGAGATCCTCGGCCCGTGGGCGCTGCTCGTGGACGCCGAGCGCCACCTGTCCTCCTCGATGACCGGGCTGCTGATCGCGGCCGTCCCGATCGCGGGCGTGCTGATCGCCCGCCTCGCCGAGAGCCGGCCCAGGCCGCGGAACCCCGGTGCCTCGCCGGCCGAGGCCGCCGGCGAACGGCTCGACGCGGGACGCTGGATCGGGCTGCTGCTGGGTCTGGCCGGGGTGGCGGTGCTGGCGGTGCCGCATCTGGAGGGCGGCAGCGCCTGGGCGATCGGCGAGATGATGCTGGTGGTGCTGGGCTACTCGATCGCTCCGATGATCGCGGCGCGGCGGCTGGGTGAGGTGCCGAGCCTGCAGATGACCGTCGCGTGCCTCACCCTGGCCGCACTCGTCTACGCCGGGCCCGCGGCCGCCACCTGGCCGGCCTCGATGCCGGACGGGAAGGTCCTGGCGGCGCTCGCCGGGCTCGGGATCGTGTGCACCGCGCTGGCCTTCGTGGTCTTCTTCGAGCTGATCCGGGAGGCCGGAACGTCCCGCGCCATGGTCTTCACGTACGTGAACCCGGCCGTGGCCGTTTCAGCCGGGGTCCTCTTCCTGGACGAGCCGCTCACCGGGACGATCCTCGCCGCCTTCGCGCTGATCCTCTGCGGCTCCGTCCTGGCGACGGGCCGACGCCGGAACGCCGACACCGTCCGACCCGTCGAGCCCGTGCAGGCGGCTGAGCCGAGCACGTGACCCCCAAAGGACTCAGCGCAGTGTGGCGATGAACTTGCGCGGCTCGCCGACGTTTCCGGCCGCGTCGATGGCGCGGTACTCGATGGTGTGCCGGCCCTTGCCGATCCCGCCGTACGAGAGGTGGTCGATGACCGTGCCCTTGTCGGTGAACAGGAACGGGGCCGCGGAGTCGGTCGGCCAGCCGAAGTAGTTGTACCAGCCGTCGCCGTCCACGCGGAACTCCCCCACGACGGTGCCCGGACGGTCGTCGGACGTGGTCAGCCGCATCGTGAACGACCCGTCGAAGACGTACTCGGGCGGGCGCCCGGGACGCCGCCGGACCTCGGACGCCTTCGACAACTCATAGGCCGCCGCCGGCCGGCCCGCGTCGATCGTCCACTCGCGCACCGGGCGAGCAGGGTTTGTCGCCGTCGAAATCGCACGAAAACGGGCGGCGCTTCCGCGGTGTCAGGCCAGCTTGTCCAGCTCCGCGACCTCGTCCGGCGAGAGCGAGATCGCGGCCGCGGCGAGGTTGTCCTCCAGGTGGGCGACCTTGGACGTGCCCGGGATCGGCAGCATCACCGGCGACCGGTGCAGCAGCCAGGCCAGCGCGAGCTGCGCCGGGGTGGCGTCATGACGACTCGCGACGCCGGCCAGCAGGCCGCCCGGCTCGGCCAGCTTGCCGGTCGCCAGCGGGAACCACGGAATGAACGCGATCCCTTCCGCCTCGCACCGCTCCAGCACGTCCTGCGACTTGTGGTAGGTCAGGTTGTAGAGGTTCTGCACCGAGACGATCGGGACGTGCCGGCGGCACTCCTCCAGCTCGTCCACCGAGACCTCGGAGAGCCCGATGTGGCGGATCTTGCCCTCGTCCCGCATGTCGCCGAGCACGCCGAGCTGCTCGTCCAGCGGCACTTCGGGGTCGATGCGGTGCAGCTGGTAAAGGTCGATCCGGTCAAGCCGCAGCCGCCGCAGGCTCATCTCCACGCACTGCCGCAGGTATTCCGGACGCCCCACCGGAAGCCACTCGCCCGGCCCCGGCCTGGTCAGCCCGCCCTTGGTGGCGATCACCAGATCGTCCGGGTACGGGTGCAGCGCCTCGGCGATCAGCTCCTCGCTGACGAACGGCCCGTACGAGTCGGCGGTGTCGATCAGCGTGACGCCCAGCTCCACGGCGCGCCGCAGCACCCGGACCGCCTCGTCGCGGTCCTGGGGCTCGCCCCAGACGCCCGGCCCGGTGATCTGCATGGCGCCGTACCCGAGCCGGCGCACCGGCAGGTCGCCGCCGATCTCGAAGGTGCCGCTGCGCGCGGCGGTCGTATCGCTCATGACTGCTCCCACAGAATCTCGTCTCTCCCTGCGCTTCCATTCGATCACTTCCGCGGAAACGGACGAGGAGGAGGAGCGTTCAAGGAAGGTTCAACGCTTGCCGCGCTGGCCCTCCGCCAGTCCCTGCGTGATCCTGCCGGCGCCGGCCCGGCGCTGGACGGCGGCGGCCAGCGCCGGTGCCGCACCGCCGAGGAGGGCACCCACCCGGAGCCCGAACGGCGCCACGTCGATCTCGGCCGCGTTCCGCTCGATGGCCCGGACGGTCGCGCGCGCCACGTCCGCCGGGGTGCGCGTGCCGACACCGCGCGGCAGCGTCACGCCGGCGTCCGCGAACATGCCCGCGTCCCGGATGAAGCCGGGGAAGACGGTCGACACCCCGACGCCGTGCTCGCGCAGATCCTCGCGCAGCCCCAGCGCGAACCCGCGCATGCCGAACTTGGTCGCGTTGTAGAGCGAGGCCCGTCCGGAGGCGGTCTTTCCAGAGAGTGACGATATGAAGACCAGATGGCCACGACGGCGTTCGGCCATCCGCTCGCCGGCGAGCTTGGCCATCATGATCGGGGCGCGCAGGTTGACCTCCAGCGCCCGGTCGATCTCGTCGACGGTGTAGTCGCCGAGCAGCCCCGAGGCGGGCAGTGCCGCGTTCGCGACCAGGACGTCGATGTCGCCCGCCCGTTCCAGCAGGTCCCGGTGCGCGTCGCGGTCGGCGAGATCGGCGGTGAGCGCGAACGCCCCGGCCCCGCCCCGCGCGTTGATCCGCTCGGCGAGCGATTCGAGGACGTCGGCGCGCCGGCCGCTGAGGACGACCTCGGCGCCGCGCGCGGCGAGGGCCATCGCCAGCGCCCGGCCGATACCGCCGGTCGCTCCGGTCAGCAGTGCTCTGGTGCCGCGCAGTTCCATGGCGGCGATGATCGCATGTCACAGCCCTGGGGCGGTGTATTCGGAGCCGTGCCGTTCGCGCGCACCGGCATGGCCGCAATCGGACGGGCATGAGATTTGACCAGATAAATCCTTTTCAGTGGCCGGATCTTTGAGCGCTCGGGACGGGCGTCCGACCCGGAACCGGAGTTCCGGACGAGCACGATCACGTCCCTTGACCGGCGCGGAGGCTCGCATGACCCGCCGGAGGGATCACATCCCGGCCCGCCACAGAAGCAGGATGATCGAGGAAAGGATCAGCCCGGCGGCGCCCAACGGCGCCTGGCCAAGGGTGATGAGCGCCGTGCAGCCCGCCGCGGTCAGTGCGGCGACCAGCACCATGCCCCGGCCCCCGCCACCCGCCTGCTTGGGCGGAGGGCTTTCCAGTTCCCGCTCCCAGAGGCCGAAGTCATCCTCTGCGCTCATGTTGCGGATTATCCGACCGATCGGCGCGTCTTGCGAGATGGCCGGACGGCCACAGCATCCGCACCACCCGGTGTTTCCGATCACATTCGTTCAGGGAATTTGGACGATGGGTCCGATACCACGGTCGAGGTGCGGACCGACCGGCATCGGTTGCTAGGCTGCGGAGAGCCTGGGGGAGCAATGCACCTGATCCGAACGTCCCCGGGCTTGGCTTCATAGTCGAGGTGAAGGGGTCCCCACCGTGAAGAAGCTGATTGTTCTCGCTGTAGTCGCTCTCGGTGGCTTCGTTGTCTGGCGTCGGCTCCAGCAGGACCGTGCCGAGCTGGACCTGTGGACCGAGGCGACGTCCACCGACAGCTAAGGAGCGATCCCGTCGCGAACGGGAGAACGACTTCGAGGGAGGGCCCGGCGTGACCGGTGCGGAGCGGATCACCATCGCCTGCCTCGATCTCGCCGGGACCACGCTCGTCGACGGCGATGCCGTGGAGACGGCTTTCGCCGAGGCGATCGCGACCGTCGGAGTCGTGCCCGGAACGGCGGCGCACGAGCGCGCGATGGCGCGCGTCCGCGAGTTCCGCGGCCGCCAGAAGATCGACATATTCCGCGCGCTGCTCGCCGGTGACGAGGCGCGAGCACAGGCGGCGAACCTGTCGTTCGAGCGGTCCTACGACCTGGTCGTCGACCGCCGCGGACTGGCGCCCGTGCCCGGTGCCGAGACCGCGATCGAGCGACTGCGCGGCGCCGGCGTACGGGTGTGCCTGACCACCGGTTTCAGCCGCCGCACGCTCGGCCGGGTGCTGGACGCGCTCGGCTGGTGGAACCGCGTCGATCTCGCCCTGTGCCCGGAGGACGGCGGCGGCCGCGGCCGCCCGCACCCGGACCTGGTCCTGTCCGCCGCCCTGCGGCTGGGCGTGGACGACGTCCGGCACATCGCCGTCTGCGGCGACACCGAGAACGACATCCTGTCCGGACGCCGCGCCGGCGCCTCCATCGCGGCCGGCGTCCTGACCGGTGCACACTCCCAGGCGCAGCTCGTGGGCGCGGGCGCGACACACGTGCTGGACAGCGTGAAGGAGTTCCCGGACCTCGTCCTGCCCGCCACCGTGGCGCCCGATACCGCTCGCACGGTGCGATAGCCTCTACAGGACACGTCCCGGGGTCATAGCTCAGTTGGTAGAGCGCCGCCCTTGCAAGGCGGAGGTCTGGGGTTCGACTCCCCATGGCTCCACAACCGCGGTAACGACCGCACCCTCCCCCCCCCGATCAGCGCTGGCGGGTGTCGTAGCGATGGCGGGACGATTCGATCTCGTCGTTGTGATCGGTGGCCCACTGGACGAAGGCGTAGGCGGTCTCCCGCATCCCTTCGCCCAGGGCAGTGAGCTGGTATTCGACGCGGGGCGGCATCTCGGGGTAGGAGGTGCGGGTGAGCAGCCCGTCGCGTTCCAGGCGGCGCAGGGTGAGGGTGAGCATCCGCTGGGAGACACCGGGGATCTGGTCGTACAGGGCGCCGAAACGCAGGGGTCCGGCCGCGAGAAGGCCGATCACGAGGATGGACCACTTGTCGCCGACGCGGTCGAGGGTGTCGCGGATGCCTTGGCCGTTGTCGGGCCAGGACGCGCACGGGTGCGGCGGGATCCGGGTCGCCGCCATGCGCGGGTCTGGATCTTGGCTTGCGAACATTGATGTGCCTTTTGTAAGGGTCCGAACGGTTTCCTATCGTGGAGTTACTTACAGATCGTAACGAATGGGGGCAGCTGCATGTCTTCCACCATCGCCGTCGTCGGGGCCGGGCAAGGCCTGGGCCGGGCGATCGCCCGCCGGTTCGGTGCGGCCGGGCACCCGGTCGCGCTGATCTCCCGGAACCGGGCCAACCTCCAGCCGATCGCCGACTCCCTGACCGCCGAGGGGATCACCGCCGGGGTGTACCCGGCCGACGTCACCGACGGTGCCGCTCTGACCGCCGCGCTGGAGGCCGCGGCCGCCGACCTCGGCCGGATCGGTGTCCTGTCCTACAGCCCCGCTCCCGTCTGGAACCACAGTGCCGGGCCCGACATCGCGGCGATGGGGTTCACCGCCGCGCTGGAGACCACCCCGGCCTCGGCCCGCGCCCAGTTCGACCTGATCGTCGGTGGCGCGCTCACCGCCGCGGCGGCGGTCCTGCCCGAGATGCGCAAGGCCGGCGACGGGGCGCTGCTGTTCACCACCGGCGCCTCGGCGATCACTCCGATCCCGATGCTCGGCAACGCCGGCATCGCCCAAGCGGGCCTGCGCAACTGGGCCGGCGCCATCCGCGAAGACCTGGCCGCCGAAGGCGTCTACGTCGGGCACCTGTCCATCGGCGTGCCGATCGTCCCCGGCGCGGGCGACGGAGACCCTGACGCCATCGCCGACCGCTGGTACCGGTTGGCCCAGACCCGCGACACCTTCGAGACCACCATCGGCTTCTGACTGGACGCTGCGGTCCACCCGCCCCGGCGAGCTTCCCGCCTGAACGCCCCCCGTCCGGCGGGCGCGGCTTCCCGGATCGGGGAGCTACGCCTACCGCTCCGGTGGAGCTAGGTCCGCTGATTCTTCGCGGCCGCGTTCCTAGGTTGAGGGCAACCTGACCGAGGAGCCCTGATGACCGAGGGAACCGGAAGACCCGAGCACACCAGAAGGAACGTCCTGCGCGGCGGCCTGGCTGCGACGGCGGCGGGCATCGCCGTCCCCGCCGTGGGAGCCGGCCCCGCCGGAGCGGACCCCGGCGAGGCCGGCTGCCCGCTCCCGCCCGGCCCCGCCAAGGTCGGACGCGACGACCCGCGCCACCGATCCCTGGCCTCCCGCGGCCACAACCGGCGGTTCGTGGGCCGGCCCGAGCACGTGTGGGTGGTCGGCACGACCGAGCACGTCGTCCGGGCCGTGCAGGAGGCGGTCGACGGCGGCAAGAGGGTCACGGTCCGCAGCGGCGGCCACTGCTTCGAGGACTTCACCGCCGACCCCGCGGTGCAGGTCGTCATCGACACCTCCGCCATGACCGACGTCTACTACGACCCGGGCCGCCGCGCGTTCGCCGTGGAGGCGGGCGCCCTGCTGGGCGAGGTGTACCGCAGGCTCTACCTGGGCTGGGGCGTGACGATCCCCGCCGGGTGGTGCCCCACCGTGGGCGTCGGCGGGCATGTCCTGGGCGGCGGCTTCGGCGCGCTGTCGCGGACGATGGGCCTGGTCGTCGACCACCTCCACGCGGTCGAGGTCGTCGTGGTGGACCGAACGGGCAGGGCCCGCAGCGTCGTCGCCACCCGCGAGGCCGCGGACCCGAACCGGGACCTGTGGTGGGCGCACACCGGCGGCGGGGGCGGCAGCTTCGGCATCGTCACCCGCTACTGGTTCCGCACGCCCGGCGCGCGCGGCGACGACCCCGCCCGGCTGCTGCCCGCGCCGCCGCCGACCGTGCTGAGCTTCACCATCACCTGGGACTGGGACGGGTTCGACACGGCATCCTTCGCCCGGATGGTGCGCAATTACGGCGAATGGGTCGAGCGCAACAGCGCGCCGGACTCCCCGTCCACCCGGCTCTACAGCGAGCTCCAGCTCAACCGCCGGCGGCTCGGGACGCTCGGCATGATCGGCCAGGTGTCCGCCGCGTCCGGCGCCGAACGGCTGCTGGACGATCACCTGGCCGTGATCAACCGCGGCGTCCCGGTCACCCCGGTCCGCCAGGTGAGGAACCAGCCCTGGCTGGCCTCCGCCCTGGCCGGACCGCCGGGCGAACCCGGCCCCGTCTGGCGGCTGAAGGCCAAGTCGGCGTACCTGCGCCGCCGCCTGAGCGACCGGCAGATCGACGTCCTGCACCACCATCTCACCCGGACCGACTACGACTACCAGGGCGGCATGGCCAACCTCTTCTCCTTCGGCGGCCGGGTCAACACCGTCGCCCCGGACGCGACGGCGACGCCGCACCGCGACAAGATCATGAAGATCCTCCTGATCAACGGGTGGGAGGACCCCGCCGACGACCACCGGCACATCACCTGGCTGCGGGAGCTCTACCACGACCTGTACGCCGACACCGGCGGCGTCCCGGCACCCGGCGACGGCGCGTTCATCAACTACCCCGACGCCGACCTGGCCGACCCCGCCTGGAACAAGGGCGCGCCCTGGCACACCCTCTACTACCGGGACAACTACGCCCGGCTCCAGCAGGTCAAGGCCAGGTGGGACCCGCGCGACGTCTTCCGCCACGCCCTCTCGGTGCGGCCCGCCTAGCTGCGGATGCGCGGCAGGTGGACATGCCGGTGCTTCAGCACCACCGTGCGCCCGAACTGCTGGACCCGTTGAGCCAGCGGTTCGGCCACGGCACCGACCTGTCGTGCCCCTGTGAGCACCCCACAGCGATCGCCGTGACGGTGGAGGAGCGCGCGGCCGAGATCGCGGCGCTGCTGACCTCGGCGGGGGAGCGCTGAGGTCGAGACAGTTACCGCTCCCGGACTGCGTAGGCCAGGTGGGTCACCCGCTGCGTCGGCTCCGCGCGGACCGGCTCCAGGGCCACGCGGCCCGCGTCCACGCCCTCGAACAGGCGGATTCCGGAGCCGAACAGCACGGGTGAGAGCGCGATCGAGAACTCGTCGATCAGGCCGGCGTTCACGTACTCCAGGATCGTTGCGCCGCCGCCCGCGATGCGGACGTCTCGGTCGCCGGCGGCCTCGCGGGCCTGGTCGAGCGCGGTCTCGATGCCGTCGTTGACGAAGTGGAAGGTGGTCCCACCCGGCCGCTCCCAGGGGTCACGCTTCTCGTGCGTCACGACGAACACCGGCGTGTGGAACGGCGCCTCCTCCGGCCACGCCTGCTCGCCGAGGTCGAACATGCGCTTGCCCATCACGCTCGCGCCGGTGCGTTCGAACGTCTCCCGCACGATGTCGTTGTCGCGCCCTTCCTCGCCGCCCTCGCCGAGCTTCAGGTTCTCCCGGAAGAACCGCTGCGGGAAGATCCACTGCTGCAGTTCCATCCACTGCGCCATCCAGTGCTGGACCTGCGGGTCGTCCTGCTTCTCGGGCGCGAAGAAGTCCGCAACGGGCACGGACTCGGGCGCGATGAACCCGTCCAGCGACATCGACACGCTGAAGAACACCTTCCCGGCCATCAGCCCTCGGCTCCCTTCCGAACGGTCTCGGTGACGTAGGCGGCCAGGTTGCTCAGGGTCTGCTGGCCGCCCTCGATCGCGTGGTACTTCTCGACCGCCTCGTCGCGCAGCTCCTTGGTGGGGAACACCGTGCGCATCTCGATCCGGGTCGCCGCCCCTTCGGGCGCGAACGTGATGACCGACTCGAAGGCGTTCGGGTCGCCGCGGGACTCACCGTGCAGCAGCGCGATCCCCTCCGGCGGGGCGATCTCGGTCCAGGAGATCCACTCCTGGTAGTCCGTCCCGTCCGGTCCGTGCATCACGAAGTCCCACTCCCCGCCGACGCGGAACTCGAAGGACCGCGTGGTGGTGGTGAACCCCTCCGGCCCCCACCACCGCGACAGGTGCCGGACTTCGGTGAACGCCTCGAACACCAGCTCCCGTGGGGCGTCGATGACCCGGGAGATCACGATCTCGCGGTCGGCCGTCGCGGACTGCGCCGGCGCTCCTCGTCCCGTCACGCTCATCAGCTACTCCTCCTGCCTTGCCTGCTTGAGGTCCTGCACGTACGCGTCCAGCCGGTCGAAGCTCTCGTTCCAGAACCGCTCGAACCCGCCGGTCCACTCGTGGACCGGTCGCAGCCCAAGGGCGTCAAGGCCGTACAGGCGCTGCTTGCCTGCCTTGCGGTCCCGCACCAGCCCGACCTCCCGGAGCACCCGCAGGTGTTTGGACGCCCCCGGCTGGGTCATCCCCAGCTCCTGAGCCAACTCGGTAACCGGCCGCTCACCCGCCCGCAGCAGCACCAGGATCTCCCGGCGCTGCGGCTCGGCGATCGCGTTGAAGACGTCCGACGTCGTCGCTGCTCGTGCCATGGGCGCCATCATATTCCGATATCGGCATGCGTCAAGCCGGAGCAATCAGACGGGTCTTGTCCGATGACGATCGTGACCCTTTGTCAGCGGCTGCGGAAACGCGTATCCCGGAGATCGCACGGGCGCCGGGGAGGGCGATGGGTGAGCAGCACGCCAACGGCCCGCGGGTGAGCCGCCACCGCCTGGTGGCCGACGCCACGGTCGGCGGCATCGCCAACCCGATGTCGGGCCGCGACATCCGGCGGCTCGTCGCGAGCGCGGAACCTCCGCGTGTTCCCGGGACGGGGCTGTGGCTCGGGCGGTGTCGCTGGGATGGTTACCGTCCGCCCATTACGTGCGGAGTCTGCTAGGGCCGAGGTCATTCCGGCCGCGGTCGTCTCCACAGCAGCGTGACCGCCAGGAGGGCTGCCAGGCAGGGCCATCCCGGCCCAGCCCAGCGTCGGGGGCAGGCCGGTGTCGCCGGAGGTGTCCTTGGTGAGCAGCCCGGCCAGCCCGACGCTTGTGCCGAGCACGAGCATCACAGTCGCGGCGGGGCGGGCCCACCGCTTGCCCGCCTTGACGGCGCACGTCGTCCAGAGCCAGGCAATGACGCCGAGCGCTCCGATGACCGACAGCAGGACCAGTCACGGCCGAGTCGACTTGCGCCTGGGGGTGGGCGGGGTAGCCGGCCCGGATGTGGTCGTCCAGCAGACGGGTGGTGGCACGGTCGGAGTACGGGGCGATCGTCGCGAGGACGGTGAGCCCAAGACCCGCGTACATTGCTCCGATTGCCCATCGCTCATGGGGTGTCTTCGTCATCAAGGTGCCTTCCCTTGTGCGGGGGATCTCGACGATCTGACCGAGGAGTTCCTCGTTCACTCCGTCGCCGTGGTGCGCATCTTCGCCAGGGCTGCGCGGAGGAACTCAAGGATCACCACCCGCGCGGCCTCGGCTCTCGGCTCCACGCGCGGCATGGCGAGGAACCGTGCTTGGCTCCGGGGTATTCGGTCAGCCGCACGGATGTCCCGGCCGCCCGCAGCCGCTCGGCGTATCGGCGTCCGTGATCGGCCACCGCGTCCTGGGTCGGTACCACGAGCAGCGCGGGGGCGAGCCCCCTCAGGTCGTCCGCGTACAGCGGCGAGCTGCCTCCGTGCACATGGACCACCAGTGGGCAGGTCGACGACACCGGCCGGTACACCCGGACCGGGAGGTCGCGGCCGGGCAGCGCGACCTCCTGTCAACCGATCGCGGCGCCGGGATCTGGATCCCCGGTGATCGCCCGCATCGCGTCGGAGGCCCGAAAGCGGTTCTCCGCCTCGCGGTAGGCGACCAACTCCTCGTCCGTCATCGCCGACCGGTCCGGCTCCGGCGGCCGCTCCATTGCAGTGACCTCACTCATGCCTTCTCCTCGCTTAGAGAGTTGTACGTTCTGCCAGGCCCGATCCCCCAGGGGTTCGGGTGTCTGACGAGGTCGGCGCGTTCCGGACGGGCCGTGTCAGCCGGGCCGCCAACTCCAGGACCTGTTCGGGACGCGGGTTGGCACCGGTCAGCACTGTCGCCGCCAGGCCCGCCGCCCCCGCCGGTTCCAGGACGAGGGGGCGCCTTCGGCGTTGACCCCCACGATCCGGGTGCGTGTCGCGACGTCGACCGCGATCGTCAGATCCGCGCGAACTGTGACCCCAGAATCCAGCAGCGCCATCACATCCAGCGGGTGAGTACGACCTCACCGCCTGATCAACTCCGCCGCCGCCCCGGCAGACAGAGCGCCATTTCAGCGATTACGTGGGGGGTAATCGCCGCGGGGTAGGTGGTGCTGTCAAGGTTGGCTCGTCCGGCCCGGTTGTGGATCTGAGGAGGCCAGCCATGTCCGTTATTGCTACGCCTACGAGCACGCGCGCAGTGGTGGAGGAGCTGCTGCGCCGGATTGGTGAAGGCGACCCGGAACAGATTGCTGCGATGTACGCCGAGCACAGCGACTGGAAGTTGGATTGGCCCGAAACGGAGCACGGCCGTACCGCTACACCCTGGATCCGGCACCGGTCCAGCCGTGCTGATGCCGCTGCCCACTTCGGGGAAATCGCCGAGCATCACGTTCCTGAGCAGGCCGGCACTCAAGTGGAGCACATTCTGGTGGACGGTGATGACGCGGTGGTGCTGGGGGAAATCCGGCAGACGGCCCGGCCCACCGGGCGCGCCTATCGTGCCCGGTTCGCCCTGCACCTCACGGTCGAGAACGGCCTCGTCACCCGACACCACGTCTACGAAGACAGCCTCGCCGTCGCCCAGGCCTTCACGCGCTGATCAGCAACAGCGGCCTTCCCGCCCATCGGCACCCCCACCTCGACCGCGAACACCATGCCACAACCAGGACGAGCACGACCTCACCACTTGATCAGCTCCGCTCCCTCAGAAGGAGCGGGGGTATCTCTTGAGGTTGCAAGCTCGGGACGACCCCGCGCGCTCGGTTGAGACGTCAGTTTCCGATCAGTTGTTCGATGAGCGTGCGGCTGATCTCTTGCAGCTTTTCGTCGTTGTCGATGCTGTTGTATCTGGGTGTGGTGCAGTTCGGAGCGGAGTTGGGGCAGGGCGGGTCGTGCGGCAGGGCCCATGCGGTCCAGGCATGCGACGACATGATTGGCGGTCGAAGGGTTCTGTCCCCAGGCTTGGAGGAGCGTGTCCAGCACGGCTGGCGCCTCGGCGTCGCCGCCGATTTCCCAAAGGGCGGTCGCGCAGGGGACCCGGACCCATTCGTAGCTGTGGGTCAGCAGGTCCCGCAGGTGAGGCAGTGCTTCTTGCGCGGGAGGGCCGATATCGGCGAGTACGTCGGCCGCCTGGTTGATCCGGAACGGGACTGAGTCGTCGAGCAGGTCGAGCAACGGCTGCATGACTTCGTCCGGGTCGCCGACTATGGCCCACAGAGCGGCGACGGCGGCGGGACGCACATGTGCGTCGGAGGCCGTGATCAGGCACCGGATCGTTTGCAGGGCGGGGCGGGCTGACGGGCCGAACGCTTCCAAGGCCGAGCAGGCGGTCGACCACAGCTCATGAGGCAATGCCGTAGCGAGGGTCTCGATGATCACGCCGATTGCGCTGCCGTCGGCGAGGCCGGCCAGGGCCGACAGGACGGAGCGCGCGCTCACCTCCCACAATTCCTGGGTGGAGTGGCCGCACAGGCGGGGTACGAGCTGGTCAGCGGCTTGCGGGAGTGTTCCAGCGACCTGCATCGCCCGCCAGGCGTCGTCTCCCCTGTCCAGGGCCGTGAGGATGCTCGGCACCGCTCGCACATCACCCAGACGGGCCAGCGTTTGGACGGCCTATTGATGACTCCTGCGCAGGTGCGGCTGGGGCGTGAACCAGACATCCGGCCCGTACGTGGCGTACTGCGCGGCGACGTGCGCCGCCAGGGCCTCGCGGGCCGGTTCGGCGATCGCATCCAGAGGTGTCCAGGGCAGCGGCAGAGGCTGTGGCAGCGGTCGTCCCTCGCCGACCACAGACGAGAACAGCCACCAACGTGATCTCATTCGCGGACCGCCGCAACAGGCGCAGCAAACACGCAGGGTAACCAAGTCCGAGAGGGCCGGCACCCCACACCAGCGGGCCATGTGCACACCAGGCCCGAAGAATCGGACATCTGAGACGCGACAGGGACTTCGTCCAGATCGAGATCTTGAACGAAGTCCCTGGTCAGGAGCGGAGGATCGGGGATTTGAACCCCGGATGGGCGGTAAACCCAAACCGCATTAGCAGTGCGGCGCCATAGACCGGACTAGGCGAATCCTCCAGAAGCCATCAGGCTCCCGATAGGTTACCGGTCCGCAGGCCGACCGGCAAAGCGTGATTCGGCCCGGCGGAGGCCCGGCCCTGAAGCGGGCCCCCGCCGGCCGGTCACATGCCGGAGAAACCGCAGGCGCGACCGAGGTCAGCGGCGTCCTTGATGAACGTGCTGGTGCCCGTGGTGCTGCCCGAGCCGGGGTTGCTCATGCTGCCGGCCAGGCTCTCGAGACCGGTGGCGACCTTCCCGGCGGCCGTCTCCACGTCCCCGCCTGCCTTCTGTCCCTCGCTGCGGATCTTGCTGGCGGTGTCCCGGAAGGTCTGGGCGTTGGCGGCGGAGCTGGCGCCCGGGTTGCTCACGTCCGGCGAAGCGATCTTGCTCTGCACGGAGCTCAGTTCGGTCCGGATGTTCTTGCACGCGGCATCCTTGTCGCCGCCGCCGGTGATGGCGCTGAGCGGGCCGCAGGCGGTCGAAGTGAGCAGCGCGCCACCGATGGCGAGGACACCGACCAGCTTGGTGGCAGACATGTGCATGGGGGTTCTCCTTAGGCGGGGTTGAACGTGGATGAGCGTAGACCTCGTCTGTCACTTGTGTCTCGCTCGCTACCTTTGGCGCACCACACACGCGATCGGTTCCATCACCCTGAGCAAACCTTGTCAGGCCCGGCGGTGCCGATCATGAGAAGCCTTCGGTGTCAGGCCAACCGCTGACATGCCCTACACTGGGAGCGGCCGGGCGCCGAGATCAGTTGCTCAACAGCGATGTACGAGCTGCTAGACTCTGGCCGTCCGACAAACCCCCTGGTGATAGCCAGGAAACCGGCAGCCGTAGCTCAATGGATAGAGCATCTGACTACGGATCAGAAGGTTGGGGGTTCGAATCCCTCCGGCTGCGCCCCAGGTCAAAGGCCACTTTCCATCTGGAAAGTGGCCTTTTGAATGCGCCATGGGAGCCACGGTGGGAGCCACGGCCTTACAGGAGCCGAATAGACCCCCGCTCATCGCCTCAGCCGCCGCCCGCTTGTCGTCGACCAGCAGATGTAATGGTGACGTCGGGTATTGGAACTGTCTGAATGCCTCGGGGATCGGTGCGGTCAGCGGTGGGGGCTCTGGCCGGTAGGGCGGATGACGATCTCGTTGACGTCGATGCTCCTTGGTTGGTCTAGGGCAAACAAGACGGTCCGCGCGATGTCGCCGGAAGCGACTTTGGGGTCGGCATGGCGGTCGGGTGACGCGGCTGCGGTGTCGACGAGGTCGGGTTGAATCACGGTGACTCGGATGCCGGTGGCAGCGGCTTCGGCTCGGATGGACTGGGCCATGGCTGTGACGGCCCACTTCGTGGCGGAGTAGAGCTGGCCGGGGATGGTGACGCGGCCGGTGACCGATCCGGTGAGGATGAGGTGGCCACGGTGCTTTTGCAGCGATGGCAGCGTCGCGCGGGCGACGAGAGCCGTGCCGTAGACGTTGGTCAGGACCATTTCACGCCACTGCTCGGGGGTTCCGGTGCCGTGGAGAAAGGATGTATCGGCCCAGTAGCCGGCGTTCGCGAAGACCGCGTCGAGACGTCCGAAGGCGGTCCGGGCGAGTTCGGGCAGGGTACTGACCTGGTTCCATTCGGTCGTGTCGCAGGGTGCTGAAATGGCGGTTGCGGGTCCGCCGAGCTCGTCGGCGAGGTCTGCTTAACGGCGGGTCTGGACGGGCCTGGACGGCGGTGGAACCCAGGGGTGCCCGGGAAGGCTGCCAAGCAGGTCAACGGACAGGTCTGGACGGGTGTGGATCTTGCTCGTGAGACTCGTGATGAAGGGCTCCGTTGCTCAATTGAGCTGCTTGGAATGAACGCTCGGATGTAGCTTCCAAGGCGTCAGCCGGTACCGGGGAGGGCGAACCGCTGGGCGAACGCGGACATCTCGTCCCGCTGCCGTTCCGGTTCCGTCGCGGTGGGGCTGACAACGATACGGGTTACGCCTTGCGCGGCGAACGCCTCGACCCGTTCGGCGGACATGTCGATCGACCCCCATCGGGTGTACTCCAGCATGTCGGGATCGCGGCCGACCTCGACGGCGGCGGCCCTGGCCACTTCCAACTGGCTCGCGCGTTCCTCGGGGGTGAGAGCGCCGCCGGGG
>NZ_BAAARW010000027.1:0-132288 GCF_039532545.1 Actinomadura vinacea
GGGCGATGGCGTTCTCCTCGGTCTTCGTCGTCAGCAACAGCCTCCGACTCCGCCGCTTCAAGCCCGTCAAGGGACAGCGGTCTGGGAGCGGTGGCACGACGGACTCCCGCAAGCCGCGAGAGGTCCGGACCGCCACTACCTGATCTCAGGTCCGCGGCGGTCGTCGCGGACGACGAGCGGGCCCGGCGCCGAGATCGGCGCCGGGCCTTTTCGTGTCATTCCTCCGGTGTCACATCTTCTTGAGCATCCCCTGCATCGTGGCGATCTCGGCGGTCTGCGAGGTGACGATGGTGCCCGCCATCGCCTTGGCGGCCGGGAACTGGCCCGCGGTCTGCTGCTTCTTGGCCATGGTGACGGCCCCCTGGTGGTGCTTGATCATCATCTCCAGGAAGGCCTTGTCGTAGGCCATGCCCGACAGCTTCTCGAGCTTCTGCATGTCCTGCGCGGACATCATCCCGTGCTCGCCTGCCTTCATTCCGCCGCCGTCGTTCATGCCGCCGTGGTCCATGCCGGTCATCTCCGGCGCGGGCATCGAGGCGCCCCAGCTGGTGAGCCAGGCGGTCATCTGCTTGATCTCCGGATCCTGGGCCTTCTCGATGTCGGCGGCCAGCTTCTTCACCTCCGGCATGGCGGCCTTCGTCTTGGCCGCCTTGGCCATCTCGAGCGCCTGCTGATGATGCGGGATCATCATCTGGCCGAACTTGACGTCCTCCTGGTTGTGCTGGCCCGCCTGCTGCCCGGCACCCGGTGCCGCGCTGCTGGACGTCGCCTGGCTCGGGCCGGCGGCCCCGCCCGATTCCTTGTCTCCTCCGCCGCACGCGGCGAGCGTGACGGCGAGGACGGGCGTGAGGATGAACGGGATCGTGTGCTTCATGGTGTGACCTTCCGTGTTGTCGTGACATGATCGGGAACGCGGACGCCGGGAGGCGACGCGCGGTCCCTGTCACAGCCGCAACACGGCCGATCTGAAGGTCAGGGGCGGGGGCGAGCGGCCCGAGCCCCGAGGACGTGCCCGAGTGGTAGTGGTGCGCGGGAGCAGAGACCCGGGCCGCAACACACGCAGTACGAGCAGGAGGAGCGCGGCGAGGGCCGAGAGTGCCAGCAGAGCCAGGCAGATCTCACCGCCGGCGTGTTGTTCGGGGTCGTGCGGCCGGTCGCTGTGCGATGTGCCGCGCTCGGTCGCCGCGCCGCCCGCTGGTGCGTGCACGGCGCTGACGTCCGGCATGCCCGAGGAGGCCATGGGGCTGTTGGAGGCTTGAAAGCCGTGCATGGCCATCACGCAGCAGGCCAGTGCCAGCCCGAGCAGGAGTGTCCAAGTCGCGCGATCTCGCGCGGGTGTCTTCAACATGGACCTCCCGCTCTCCAGAGACGACGGCATGGCACTGCGACGGTCAACTACATCCCTTAGTAAAGAAGGCGCCTAGGCGTGCGACCTCAGGCGGTGATGCGTGCGGGACGTAGTCGAATCCTCCCCTGTATCGCAGACTCGGCATTTGCTTGACCTACGTATACGCGCAGTGCGGCGGTTCGGATTGGCGCATCCTGCCGCCCTGCTCAGTGGCTACTATAAGCCTTAGTACGCGGCTGCGTTGCGGCGGGTTCGATCGCTCGGGGAATTCGTTGGTCCATGGTCCGTGCCGGCCGGACGTTCAGTCTCCGGAGTCGGGTTCACCAGTCCTAGCGCTTTTAGTAGCAGGTGGGCGGTCGACCGGAATGCTCATGCGTCCCGATCGTTCCGACGCGAGTGGACAGGGGAGTAGCTGGATACTACTCTCCTTAGTAGATGGAGAGAGCGATTCCCCGTCGCGAGAGGGCGTCCACGATGTCAGGGATACGCGGCGCCAGATGCGCCGCGTCCCCTCTCAATCTCCATAGGTGCCACGGGGCGGGACGCTGCCGCCCCGTGGCACTCTTCTTCTGCCAGCGACTGACCGCGGCCTCCGTCAACGTGTCCGAGCCTCGCCCGGTTGGATGCCCGCGACGAGGTTGAAGGCACCCGTGAGCATGTTGAGGGTCACCAGGCCGACGACCTCGGCGATGACGCGGTCGCTCCAGCCGTGCTCGCGCAGTGCGGTCACGTCGTCGCCGGTGAGGGAGGACGGCTCCGCCAGCACGCGGATCGCGAAGGCCAGCAGCGCCGCCTCACGGCTGTCGGTCGATGTGCCCTGCCGGGCCAAGGCGATGTCGGTCTCGCTCAACCCGGCGGCACGGCCGGCGGCGGTGTGGGCGGCCATGCACGTCCCGCAGCCGATCCACTCCTGCGCCGCGATGGAGAGTTTCTCGCTCAGCGCGCGCGGGAGTTTGGCCCGTTTCATCGCACGGGAGAAGTCGAGGTAGCCCTGGAGGAGCGCCGGAGAGTGGGCCATGGTGCTGACCATGTCCCCGACGGAGCCGCGGCGGCCGATGATCTCGTCCAGGAGCTCTCTGGACTTGGCCGGCGCGTCGGCGGGGTCGAGCGGAGGCAGGTTGCGCATTGCGATTTCTCCAGTTCTTCGAGGGGGTGGCCCGTGTGTCCGGGCCGAGTAGGTATGGACGGCACCGCCGGGCGGGGGTTCCGCCCGGCGGTGCCTTGGGCTAGACAGGGCAGGGCGGCCGGACCGGCTAACCGGCCTTGACCCGGGCTCTGGACATCGACATGGCATTCCTCGTGTCGGCGTGTCGTGGGCCGCCGGGGTCAGCGCCCCGCCGTCTCGCGGTCGCCCGCCTGGACGGCGCCGCTCTTCGGCCGCGGCTCCGGTCGCGGAGTGCGCAGCGTCAGCACAGCCAGCAGCGCCGCGGCCAGGGCGATGAGACCGGCGCCGATGAAGGCGGCGGAGAAGCCGTCGGTGAGCGCGGGCAGGTCACCGAGCCGGTCGGCTCCCTGCCCGGCGGCGACGGCGGTCATCGCGGCCAGGCCAAGGGCGGACCCGACCTGGTAGCTGGTGTTGACGATGCCGGAGGCCAGGCCGCCCTCCTCGGGACGGGCGGCGGAGATCGCGGTGCCCAGCGAGGGGATGAAGGCCAGCGACATGCCCAGCGCCGCCACCAGCGATGCCGGGAGCACGTCCACCCAGAAGTCGCCGCCGGGCCGGACCAGCGACAGCCAGCCCATGCCCGCCGCGAGAACGAGCAGACCGGTGACGGTGACCGCCTTCGGGCCGAAGCGGCCGATGGCCCGCGGCGCCAGGGTGATCATCCCGATCATGATCAGGATGGTCATCGGCAGCAGGGCCGCGCCGGAGGGGAAGGCGCTGTAGCCCAGCACCTGCTGCAGGTAGAGGTTGAGGAAGAACCACATCGGGATCCACGCCGCGCCCAGCAGCAGCTGGGCCAGGTTGGCGGCGCCCAGGTTCGGCGCGCGGAAGATCGACAGTGGCATCAGCGGTTCGCGGCGGGCGGCCTGGATTCCCAGGAACGCCGCGAGGAGCACGAGCCCGGCGGCCATCACGCCCCAGGTGGCGGCCGAGCCCCACCCGACTTCGGGAGCGCGGACGATCGCGTACACGGTGGTGCCCAGCCCGGCGGTCACGGTGAGGGTGCCGAGCACGTCGATCGAGCCGCGCGCCCCGGTGGTGCCGCCGGGCATCAGCTTCGGCGTGGCGGCCAGCGCCAGGACGGCGATGGGGATGTTGATGTAGAAGACCCAGGGCCAGGAGGCGTACTCGGTGATGACGCCGCCCAGGAAGACCCCGGCGGTGCCGCCGGCCGGGGCGGCCGCGCCGTAGAGGGCCAGGGCCCTGGTGAGTTGGCGCGGCTCGGATCCGAACAGCATCATCAGCAAGGTCAGGGCCGAGGGGGCGATGAGCGCGGCGCCCACGCCCTGCACGGCGCGGCCGGCCAGTTCGACGGCCACGGTGCCCGCGGCGCCCGCGACGGCCGAGCCGGCGAGCAGGACCAGCCATCCGGCGCTGAACATCTTCCGGGCGCCGAACAGGTCCGACAGCCGGCCGCCTAGCAGCAGCAGGCCGCCGAGGGCGACGACGTAGGCGTTGAAGACCCACGACAGGTCTTCTTGGGAGAACTCGAGGTCCTCCTGGATGCGGGGCAGCGCGACACCGATGATCGAGGTGTCCATGATCACCATGAACTGGGCGGCGGCGATGAGCGCCAGCGCCCAGTGGCGGCGCGCCGCCGATGGAGCCGATACAGGAGACATGACCCTTCCTTATACGCCTAGGGGGTATGTGATGATCGCAGCATACCCTAGGGGGGTAAATCTCAAACGGCAACCCGAGGGGCCATCGCGACGAGATGCACACGCGGGTCTGCCCGGACTTCAAGTACGGCGACACCGTCCGCACCGCGGAAACACCTGCGCGTAGAGGAACGCGTTACGTCGTCGCGGCCCGGTGGTCGATGTGCCGACGTCGCTCGTCAGTGCCTCGATGGTGGCTTTCACGGCCGCGCGGGGCTCGTCGCGCCGGGACACCAGGGCCCAGCAGTGCGGCGCCGGGTTCACGACCGGTCGCCGCGCGAGGTCGGGCGGCACCGGCATGGTCTGGCCCTTGGGCGAGTTGATGACCGGACGGCGGAGGCGGCGCACGTGGTCGAAGAAGGCCGGGCCGGTGATGCCGCCGTCGTCGTCGATGCTGCCGTCCGCGACCCGGGCCGCCTGCGTGTGGGACGGCATGACCCAGGCGTCGATGTGCAGTCGGGCGACACGCGAAGCGCGCGCGGCCAGGTCGTCCGGACGCCAGTTGACGTACCCGAGCCGGACCGGTTCGCGAGCCCCGGCGCCTCGCGGACGACCTCGTCCTCGGCTACCTCAACGCGTGGCCGTCCACCTCAGCGTGATCGTACGGAGGATCGGCGACGACCGGCTCATCAGCCACTACCAGGTATCAAGGCTCTGACGGACGCGGGTGGCGCGCTTGGCGTCGGCACGCAGCGCCGTGTCGATCTGCTTGCGGGCGACGTGGTCGAATGCGCGCGATCGGAGCCGCTCCAGCGCGGCCTCCGCCGACGGATCGTCGATGATGCCCAGAGCGTGGACCACCGCCGTGGCCACTGGGGCCTCGGGGTGATGGGCGAGGCCGAACGCGGTGTGGAGATAGACCGCCTCCAGTGCGGGCACGGCGGCCTTCCCCTCCAGCAGGGCAGTCGCCCACACCACCCCACGCGCCACCTCGACGTTGCGGACGTGGTCGAGCAGCACCTCCTGCTGCATCCCGTGGCGGCGCATTCGCGTCGGCTCGCACGTCAGCAGGATCCGCAGCGCCGTCCGCAAGAACTCACGGGCTTCCTCGGCCGTCCCCAGGTCGACGCACATACGCTGCCAGGCGCGCGTGGGCCGGTTCTTTCCGATCGTGGCCAGGTGCACCGCCAGCTCGATCGCCTCAGGCGCCGGATTCTCCTCGAACCAGTCGCGCAGCTCGATCGCCCACCGGTCGCGGGGCGGCAGCACCGAGATCGGCAGGGTGGTCGCCGGGCCGTCGACGCTCTTCAGGTGTGACCGCAGCTCCCTGATCAGCGCGGCGGTCCCGTCCCACCTGCTGATCGACCGCTGCGAGAGCCTGGTGTCGACGGCGCGCAGCGACGGCGCCGGCCTGCCGATGTCGGTGGTCGGCAGGCCGTTCAGCGCCACCTGTACCCAGCGGGCCCAGGAGACACCGTCGTGTGTTTCCAAGAATCGCCACAGGGCGTCGAGCTGGTCCGGCGTCCAGCTCAACCTGAGCCGGGTGAAACGCTGCACCCACTCGATGCCCGGGTCCTCACCGCTGAGTGCGAGGCAGAGCGCCGCGGCCCGCACGCTCGCGTCCTCCTCCGCAAGGCGCCGGTCCAATTCCGCACTCAGCCGCCGGAGCTCCTCGAACCGCACCGACATGTCACTGCTGCCGCCGACAACGGCCTCGTAGTCGTCCACCAGGTCCAGGACCCAGCGGCCATTGGCCAGGGCGTCCGACCACACCGAGTCGTCGATCGCGCCCACCTTGTCCGCGACGCTGTCGTAAAGCATGGAGCGATCATGGCAGCCCGCCCTGACACCTGACGGCCGGGCTTACCGCCCATCCGTGCCGCTTTTGATCACTTCAAGGAGTGTGTTCCACTCGTGGTGCCCGAAGGTGAGTGTCGGGCCTGCGGGGTCTGTGCTGTCGCGGACGGCGATGCCCGCACCCGCAAGATCGGCCACCTCGACACAGGCATTGCCGCTTCCGCTATGGCTGCTCTTCCGCCAGGCGGCGGTGCTCGGATCGAGGGCGCGACTGGACATGGTGACCTCTAATCCTTCGCGGCGGCATCGACCAACGCCACCGACTCCCCGGGGCTGAGTGCTGCTTCGCTAAGTTGTTTGAAAGCGATGCTACAACGGTCGATCTCTGCGGGACTTTCCAAATAGACGTCGCCATAGACGCCCTCGGTGTAGGCCACGTCCGGGTCGGCCTCGTCAGGGAAGCTCAGCATGATGAACAGTCCTTCGAGTCCTGCATGGGTCCCCGCCGAGAACGGGAGCACCTGAAAGCTGATGTTGGGGCGTCTGCTCTCCCTGGACAGATGCCGTAGCTGGTCCTTCATCAGATCCCAGCCACCGATCGGCCGTTGGAGGATCGCCTCGTCGATGATCGCGTGGAGATGTGGTGGGTGTGGTTCCCGGCGGAGCAGAGTCTGGCGCGCCATCCTGGCCATGACGCGGCGACGGATCTCCGATTCGCCGCCGCGAGGTATCCCGGCGCTGATGACCTCGCGAGCGTAATCCTGGGTTTGAAGGAGTCCCGGGATGAACGAGCACGGCAGGGGGCTGGGCATCGTCGAGGCGATCGTCTCGGCATGGGGTCACCGCCGAACGCGGTCACGGCTCGCCTCGCAGCCGGTTCAGGGCAAGGCCGTGTGGTCGCCCTACCGCTGCCTCCCACCTGGCCTCATTCACCCCATCGAATCCCGTCGGTGGTCGCCGCCCAGCACCTGAAGGACAACCTGGTGCAGCGCGGCATCACCGCAAGGCACAACAGCGGGGCGACTGGGATCTTCGTCATCATGACCGCAAGGATCAATATCTTGGTGTGCCATGCGGCGTTCTCCTGGACGAGCGGCGGTCTTCACCACCGTCATCCGCTCGTCGACCTGCAGGAAACCACCGAGCATGTCCTTCACGCCTTCGATGTGAATACGAGGTGGGGGTAGCTCGATCATCCCTTGTGGCTCACGTCATGATCTTGCGGGAAGATACCCAAGGCGGCAATGCGATGGCCGACTTGCCTGTCCCGGGTCACCGTCCGCTCCCTGTGAAGTCCTGCAGGCACTACATGGCCCCCTCGGCGAGCGCCGGATCTCAGCGGAGCAGGCGGTAAAGGGGGGTCGGCTGGTTGACATGCGTGCCCGTCCGCCCGGCGGCCACTGGAACCGGCCCCTGACCAGCGCGGGTTTCACAAATCCGCGCACGCCCGAGGTGATGGTGCGCGGTTGTGCCGGCGACAGCGCGCCGCGTGGCGGTCTACTCCCGCTGTGCCCGGACCGGAACCCGCCCGGCCGCCGCGTACGCCCCGTGACCTGCGCGAAGATCAACGAGTCTTGCCGACGCCCGGACCAGCGACAGGGCGGCTGCTTGCATGTTCCGCCATCTCGGCACGGTCCATCCCCGAGGCGCGCCCGGCACACCAGCAGGGCGCCACAAAAATCAGACGGAGGAAGACATATGCCGAAACGAATCGAAGTGCCGGACAATGACCCGACCTTGCACCTCGACGATGTCATGTACGACGCGATCGACGAGGCCAACAGGAGCGGCGAGTCCGTGACGGTGGTCTACGGGCACGCTGAGGAGCGCATCGAGCCCGGCACCAAGGAAAACCCGGCAGCGATCACCGGACGTCTGCTCGACCCGGCCGAGCGCTGACAGGAACCCGCCGGCGATGGTCCAGCCCGATGGGCTGGACCATCGTCACCCTGCCCGACGGCCCGCGCCGACCGGCTCTTTCGTGTGCTGCGGGTCGGAGGGTGCAGCGGTGTGGGACGTCCGCGGGGGCCGCACGGGGCGCCCTCCATGTCGCGTGAGCGAGCCCGGTCGAACTGCAGGACCGGATCGTGGGCGGTCGCTTCGTATGACTTATGCCACATGCCTACCCGGAAGATACCCCTAGGGGGTATTGTTCTCGTCAGTTGAAGATCAACGAGCGAGGAGGCGGACGACATGGACATGCACGCGATTCACGGCGGGCACGGGGTTCCGGGGGGCCTGCAGGTCTCTCAGGACGGGTACACGCTCGACCTGGCGGACACGATCGTCCAGCGGGGGAGCGTCGAGCTGCGGTTCCGGATCCTGGGGCCCGACAGGCGGCCGGTCACCGGGTACACGCCGATCCATGACCGCGAGCTTCATCTGATCGTGGTGCGGCGGGAGCTGACCGGGTTCTGGCATGTGCATCCCGAACGGGACGGTGCGGGGACCTGGTCGGTGCGGCTGGAGCTTGAGGAGGCGGGGTCGTACCGGGTGTTCACCGACATCGCGCCGCGAGAGCTGGGCCGGACGATCACGCTCGGCGCGGATCTGGCCGTCGCCGGGCCGTACGAGCCGCGCCCGGTTCCTGGGCCCGGGCGCTCGTTCACGGTGGACGGTTTCGAGGTCGAGCTGGCCGGTGATCTGGTCGCGGGCGAGGGACGTGCCCTCACCTTGAGCGTGAGCAGGGACGGCCGTCCGGTCACCGATCTGCAGCCCTACCTGGGGGCCTACGGCCATCTGGTGGTCCTGCGAGCCGGTGATCTGGCCTATGTGCACGTCCACCCGAACGGCGAGCCCGGGGACGGGGTGACCGAGCCGGGTCCCGACATCACCTTCCACGCCGTGGTGCCCGGTCCCGGGACGTACCGGCTGTTCCTGGACTTCAAGCACGGCGACGCCGTCCGCACCGCGCAGTTCACCCTCAACACCTGACCGATCCGAGGAGGAAAAGGCATGCACCGCTGTTGCGGTCGGCGCCATGACAAGCCCCCCTTATCCCGGCTCTTCCAAGGAGTTGTTCGAAATGAGAAAGATGCCGCTGGCCATCTGGGCCCTGGTGATCGCCGCCTTCGCGATGGGCGCGGACGAGTTCGTCGTCGCGGGGGTGGTCGAGGAGATCGCCCGTGCGCTGGACGTCAGCATCGGCGCGGTCGGCATGTTCGAGAGCGCCTACGCGATCGGGGTCGCGATCGGCGCCCCGCTGTTCACCGCGATCGGGGCCAAGGCCTCCCGTCGCTTCATGCTGCTGAGCTCGGCCGGGGTGTTCCTGGCCGGGAACGCCATCTCCCTGTTCGGCCCGTCCTACGGCTGGATCATGAGCGGCCGTATCGTCGCGGCGCTGGCACACGGCGCGTTCTTCGGCATCGCGGCGCTGTTCGCCGCCGAACTGGTCGCGGACCGGATGAAGGGCCGCGCGATCGCCACGGTCTTCGCCGGCTCCACCGCCGCCACCATCCTGGGCGCCCCCATCGGCGCCGCGGTCGGCAAGGCGCTCGGCTGGCGGGCCACCTTCGGCACCCTGGTGGTGTTCGGCACGCTCGCCTTGGTGGGCCTGCTACTCCTCATCCCGCGTGGCCTCGGCCACGACCAGCACCACGTGCATGACGCCGAGGACCTGGACGCGCATGCCCGGATGCACATGGGAGGAGGCGGCACGGCGCCGCTGAAGGCGCAGCTTGGTGCGCTGCGGCGGCCGGCGGTCCTGATCGGGCTGCTGACCACCCTGCTGGGCTACGGCGGCGTGTTCACCAGCTACGTCTACCTCGCGCCGCAGCTCACCCAGGCGACCGGCCTGGACGAAAGCTGGGTCACCCCGCTGTTCCTGCTGTTCGGTGTCGGGCTTTTCGCCGGCAACCAGCTCGGCGGCAAGCTCGCCGACCGCAACCTGCCTGCCGCCCTGGCCGGCACGGTCGGAGCCCTGGCCCTGACACTGTTCGCCATGACCCTGCTCATCCAGCACCCGGTCACCGCCATCATCGGCATCCTCGCCTACGGCACCGCCGCGTTCTCCGTCGTGGCGCCCCTGCAGCTACGCGTCATGCAGACGGCGGGTGACGCCCCCGACATCGCCTCGGCGGCCAACATCTCCGCCTTCACCCTCGGCTCCGCCCTGGGGATCTGGCTCGGCGGCGCCGCCATCGACGGCGGCCTAGGCATCACCTCCGTCAACTGGATCGGCGGCACCATCACTGCCGCCGGCCTCCTCCTCGCACTGGTCTCCATGCGACTGGACAAGACCACCCACGCCGAGCACCGGCCCGTCCAACTGACCCACCACCACTGAGAACAACCCACCACGCGGGCGCCCGGGATCCCGGGCGCCCCACGTGTGACATAACGGCGGCCCGTGGCGCTGTAAGAGGTGTCGGCTGCGGAGCCCCCAACGCGGCCGCTGTGTGAACCGCCTTGCCCGGTCCGGACTCCCCTGAACGGACCGAGCGAGGTCCCCGCATGTCGCGGCCCCCGGTCCCCAACCCGGGGGCCGCGACGTCTCCCGGCGAATTTTTTCCAAAAATTTATTGGTGATTGCAGGAGCCTTATGCGCGCTGCCACTTGTGTGGGTAACTAAACCCCGCCTGTTGCGATGCGATTGAGACAGACATGGCTCCGAACGAATCTTCCATCACCGGTACGGGCAAGAAGCGGCTGCGCGTACTCGCGTCGGTGAGCAGGGGACTCAGCGACAGCCAGGTCCTGGAGTGCGCGTTGGATCAGGCCGTGGCCCATTTCCATGCGCTCGGTGGGACGGTGCACTGGGGCGGTCTGGCCGGTAGTCACGAGCCGCGCCTGGTGCTCACGTGCGGGCTGCCCCGGACGGCCTTGCAGGCGTGGGACGAGGTAGGGGACGTCGTCGCCCGCACCCAGAGCGACGGCGTGCTCGTGCGGAGGCCGGTCGCCACCCCCACCAGGTCGTCCACCGTGATGGTGACCGCGGTTCCGCTGCGGAACTCCGAAACGACGCTCGGCGTCCTGTCCGTGCTGACCGATGGGCCCCGCGAGCCGACGGGCGACCAGCGGGCTTTCCTCGAAGGGCTGGCGAGCTGGCTGGCCGACCGGCTCGCGCTGTCGTCTCCTGATTCTGGAGTGCGCCAGGGCCGGTGGTGGCAGGAGGAATCCACCGACTCCCAGCTTCGGCAGGCGTTGAACGCGGTCAGGGTCGGTTCCTGGGAATGGGACATTCGCACAGGCGGATTGGCCTGGGACGAGGCGGGGCTGACGGTGATGGGCATCGAACCCTCCACCGGCCCTTACAACATCGATACCTGGGTGGACATCATTCATCCGGACGACATGCCCAGGGTGATGGCCGCGACCGAGAAGGCCGTCCGCACCAGGAGCATCTACGAGATCGAGTACCGTGCCTGCCGTCCGGACGGGACGGTCGGCTGGATGCAGGCGCGCGGCCGGGTGGTGATGGGGGAGGACGGCGAGCCCGCCCGCATGGTCGGCACGGTGTGGGACACCACCGAGGGCCGTCTCGCCCGGGAATCGGTCGACCACGCGCTGCGGTACATGACCGACGCGTTCCTCGCGGTGGACGGCGACTGGCGGATCACCTTCGTCAACCTCAGCGCCGAACGTCTGCTGGCGCCCACCGAAGGCCTGCACGGCCGCATGCTGTGGGACCTGCCCGCCGGCACGTTGCCCGGTCTAGAGGCTCAGTGCCGGCAAGCCGTCGCCGAGGGCGAGCCCGCCAGTTTCGATGTGCAGTGGCCGACCGATCACCGGTGGTACCACGTGCGGCTGGTGCCGGTGCCCGCCGGTCTGACGCTCTACCTCACCGACGTCACCGAGCGGCGGATCCGGGAGGCGGAGCGCAGGGCCGCCGAGCACGCGGCCGCGGAGCGGACCGCCTGGATCCAGAAGCTGACCCGCACCCTGGGCGAGGCGGTAGGGGTCCGGGACGTGGTGCGCGTCATCGCCGAGCGGGTGCTGCCGAGGTTGGGCGCCACGGCCCTGGCCGTGCTCGCGCTCGAAGACAACCGGCTGCGGGTGATCGGGTCCGCCGGGTACTCCCGGGACCTGCTGGGTCGCAGTGAGGAGCAGGGGCCTGTCGATCGTTCCGCCCTCGCCGACGTGTTCGAAGGGCCTGCCCCGGTCGTCATCGGCACAAGGGCCGAGTACCGCGAGCGGTACCCCGACCTCGCCCGTCTGACGGCCGGCGAGGGCATGGACGGCTGGGTCCTCCTGCCTCTGGCGGCTCCCGAGGCGCCCACGGGCTGCTGCGTGATCCCCTTGGCCCGGTCACGCCGGTTCACCGGCGAGGAACGCACCCTGCTCGCGTTGCTCAGCGGGCTCATCGCCCAGGCCGTGGCGAGGGCCCGGCTGTACGACACGGCGCAGACCCGCGCGCAGGCGCTGCAGCGCCTGCTGCTTCCCCGTGACCTGCCCGCCGTGCCCGGCGTCTTGGCGGCGGCGCGCTACCTGCCCGCCAGCAGCTCGGACGTCGGCGGCGACTGGTACGACGTCATCCCGTTGTCCGCGGAACGGGTCGCCCTGGTCATCGGGGACGTCATGGGGCACGGCCTGGCCGAGGCCGCCACGATGGGCCGGCTGCGCACCGCGGTGCGCACCCTCGCGGACCTCGAACTGCCACCCGGGGAACTGCTCACCCACCTCAACGACCTCGTCAGCGACCTCGGTGCCGACTACTGCGTCACCTGCCTGTACGCGGTGTACGACCCCACGACCGGCGCGTGCACCCTGGTCAGCGCCGGGCACCCCATGCCCGTCGTCGTCCATCCGGATGGAACGGTCGAGATTCCGGACGCGGCCCCCAACCCGCCGCTCGGCGCCGCCGAACCGCCTTTCGACACCGTCGATCTGCACCTGCCCGAACGCAGCCTTCTGGTGCTCTACACCGACGGCCTGGTCGAGTCCGCCTCCTACGACATCGATTCCGGTCTGGCGGATCTCACCCGGATTCTCACCGCGGGCCGCCGGCAGGACGATCTCGACAGCCTGTGCGAAGCCGTCATCACCGCCATGCGCCCCACCAGGCAACCGGCCACGGACGACGCCGCCCTGCTGATCGCCTCCGCCAACCGCCTGTCGGCCGAGGACGTCGCGACCTGGGAGCTGCCCGAGGATCCGATCGCCGCCGGGCAGGCCCGCAAGCACGTCCGGGAGCAACTCGACGCCTGGGATCTGGACGATCTGGTGATGACCACCGAGCTCGTGGCCAGCGAACTGGTAGGCAATGTGATCCGGCACGCCCGGGGGCCGGTCCGGCTGCGCCTGCTGCGCAGCCGGACCTTGATCTGCGAGGTGTCCGACGGCAGCCTCACCACCCCGCGGATCCGCCGCGCCGCCGACACCGACGAGGGCGGCCGCGGACTGCAGCTGATCGCCGCCCTCTGCCAGCGCTGGGGCGCCCGCTACACCACCGACGGCAAGAGCATCTGGACCGAGCAGGCCATCCCTGGATGAGCGGCCGGCCGCCGAGGGCGTTCACCGGCCGCCCAGCCATCGGTAGGCGGCTGCGGCGTCGGCCGAGGTGGGCCCGAGATCGACCCTCGACTGGGATTCCGCCTTCCGGTTCCACTCATTGTTCGGGTCGAGCGCGCCTCCAGGGCCGTGGCATTGGGCGCAGAAGGGGTTGCGGCCCTCCTGCAGCGCCCGGTCGATGAGCTTCTGGTCGTAGATGTTGTCGCCCTGGGGCTCGAAGACGAGTTGCGCGGTGGAGGTCGCCGTCCCCGCCCAGGTCCAGTCGTAGGCGTCCTTCGTGAGGCTCCAGGCCAGGTTGCCCGCGCTCCGGTCGCCCTCCCTCCAGGCGTCCGTGGTGTTGGCGAGCGGATTCGCCGTCTGGAGGGCGGCGTACGCGTCCCCGGTCCTGAGCAGGACGTAACCGGCGACGCCGATCATGATGGCCTTGCCGACGAGACCGCCGACCTTCCCCTTCGGACCTTTCACCTTGGGGCCTTTTCCCTTCGGCCCCTTCCCCTTCGGACTCTTCACCTCCCCTGTCTTGAGTTCGAGGTTCGGTTCCTTCTGCGCCAACCCCGGCTCCCGGGTCCAGTCCTTCGTGGGTCGCTCCGTGAAATCGACGGTGTCGGGCAAACGCTCTTTGCTCACCCTGGCAGCCTCTTGTTTGTACTTCTGCGTCTCCGGGCCCTTCGCCTGCTCGTCGAAATCGATGTGCTTGGCCGCGTTGTGGTGTGACGTGATCTTGCCTTTGAATTCGGGATCCCAGTGCGGCCTATCGCCGATGCCGGCCTTCACGGTGTCGGTCTTGGGGCGATAGACCGAAGTCATGTTCTTACCCATCTTCTTAGGGTTGAGTTTTACCTCGGCCGCCTGCTTGACCCCCAGGTTGTGATGCTGGTCGATCGGCGTTCTACCTTTTTTCTTCTTGTAGGTGTCGATCGTTTTCTGCATCGGGTCGGGTTTCTTCCCCTGCGCCTTCGCCGCGGCACGATTGCGTTCCATCTCGCGCGCCTTCTTGGCCGTGTCCTTTTTGCGCTGGTCCTCGTACTCCTTGGGCGCGGCGCCGGACGGGTCGTAGAACGCCAGGGGGTTGTTGAGCGCGTACACGTAGAGGTTGGGGCCGTTGGCGATTTCGTCCGGATCGCATGCCGTCCAGCGGCCCAGCCAGGGCGCGTAGTAGCGCGCACCGTGGTAGTACAGGCCGCTTTCCTCGTCGCGTTCCTTTCCGGTGAAGCGGTACCGGTTCGGTTCCACGGTCTGGCCGCTGACCGCCTGGTACGTGGTGCTGCCATAGGGCGAGCACTCCTCGTACGAGATGACCTGCGCGGCCTCGTCGAGTTCCAGGGCGCCCGCACCGACCTGCCCGCCGTACTGGTAGCGGACGCGCCGTCGCGGCACGCCCGGCTCGTCACCGGCGACCCGGGTCTCGACCATGGCGACGGTCTGCTCATCGTCGCTGACGTGCAGGGTCTCGCGCTCCAGCGGGTCGGAGCCGTGGCGGCGGTAGATCTCGAAGCCGCCGAGGTAGAGACGCTCGTCCTTGATCTGCCCGGGCGCGGACTCGGTCACCTTGCGCACGCGCTGGCCCGACGAGTCGTACACGTGGAAGGTGCGCTCGCCGTTGTTCCCCGAGTGCCGCTGCGTCATCCGCAACTGGTCGTCGAAGTCCCACTCCATGACCGGCAGGTGGGGCATGCACAGCAGGTTGCCGTTGGCGTCGTAACCGTACGGCTCGGTGAGGCCGCCGACGGTCGTGCTGGTCAGGCGGTTCGAGTACTCGTTCGGGTCGAGCGTGCTCGGCTCCTCGTAGGCGTAGGTACGCGTCCAGCCTGCGTGGGCCGGGTCGCAGCCCCGGTGCTGCATCGATTCGATGTTGTCGACGACGTCGTACCTATAGCGCTCCAAGTAGCGCCCCATCGCGTTGCCGTCCTCGGGGTGCTGCAGGCGCAGCCGTGCGAGGTCATCGGAGGAGTGCGGGGTGGGCGCGTTCGGGGTGCCGCCGGTCTGGCCGAGGTGCTCGCGTCCGGTCGCCTCGATGAGCCGGTAGACGGCGTCATAGGTGAAGTCGGAGCCCGGCGCCACCCGCCTGTTGCGGAAGAACACGGTCTGCTGGGCGTCGTCACGCACGTGGGTGGTGTTGCCCACCGGGTCGTAGGTGTAGTGGACGTTCCGTACCTGGCAGCCGGGCCAGCCCGTCGGCGCAGGGTCGGGGCAGTCCTCCGGGAAGGCGGCGGGGTCGCGCCGGGTGAGGAGGTGGGTGAGTTGGAAGGTCAGCGGGTCGTAGGCGTAGATGGTACGGACGCCGTTGCCGTTGTCGACGAGTGTGCGCCGGCCCATGGCGTCGTAGTCGATGCCGGTGACCGCGTGCAGGCTCGCGGTGGCGGGGTCGAGCAGTTCGTTGGGCTCGGCGGCCTGGTCGAGCCAGACGTCCACCTTTTCCAGCAGTCCGGCGACGTTGCGCAGGGGCTGCATGACGTTCACCACCGTGCCGGGCCGGTCGCTGTGCGGCGCTATCAGCTGGACGGGACGGTTGAGCGCGTCGTAGCGGGTGCGTTCGATGAAGGTCTCGTCCTCGAACGGCACGTCGGCGGAGACGTCGATGATGCCGGCGTAGTCCCGGGCGAACCGGCGCTTGGTCGACAGCACGTTGCCTTTGAAGTCGCAGTCGTCGGTGATGACGACCCCCGACTGGTCGTGCACCTCGACCGCTCTGCCGCGCAGGTTGCCGATCTCGGGGTCGGGCCGGCTCTCGCCGTAGACGGTGCGTCCGATGAGGACCTCGGCGCCTTCTCCCTCCCGCAGCAGGACGCCGGTCGGACGGCGCAGCGCGTCGTAGACGGTGCGGAACCGCCGGTCGCCGTCCCAGACGAGGCAGGGGTTCCCGGCCGCGTCCGGCAGGGTGCGCAGCTCACCGGCCTCCATGCTGAACCTGCCGATGCGGGCGCCGAGCACGGCGTACTCGAAACGCGCGACGACGCGGCCCTTCGCGTCGATGGCCTCGCGCTGCTGGTTCTCGATGTCGAGGACGACCTCGGTGCGGTGGAACTCCTCGATCGCCGGTGCGCCGGCGGACGCGTTGCTGTAGGCGAACCTGTTGTGCACGACCGTGGCGACGGTACGGCCGAGTGAGTCGGCGTGCGCGACGGTGGGCGTCGCGGCGTGCACCCCTGTCCGCTCGGCCGCCCGTGTCTCGTGGCCGCGGTCGACCGGGTCGGGGTAGCGCGTCGCGAACGCCTCCGCCTCGGCCGGATCGGTGCGCAGGGCGTACCACGTCGGCAGGTACTCGGCGGAGGCGATCCGGGCGAAGTGCGGCCCGACGTCCGGGTCGGCGGCGGGGTCGGCCACCAGCATGGTGTCGTTGGCGTCCCAGGTCTCCTGCCGCCACGGATCGAAGACCACCTTCTCCCAGGTGTGGTCGGGATGGAGCGTGGCGACCGTCCGCGCCAGCGGATCGTAGAACCGGAGGGTCGAGACGCCGACCCGGACGTCGGACTCGAAGTGGTGGGTGCCGGTGAAGAACGGCTCGTACTCGCGGATCGGATTGCCCTTGTTGTCGAACACCGTCCAGCCGGTGCCGACCCACCTCGGGTCGGCGTCCTGCGCTGCCCCCGGTACGGGACCCGGCTCGGCACGGGCCTTCCGCTGGATCTCGCGGCCGAACCCGTCGCTGTACGACAGTTCGACCTGGATCGGCACGGTCTCCGCCGCGCCGACATGCTCCTCCCGGGCGAACACGGCGGTCGGGGTCGGTACGCCGCCGTCCGGGCCCGCGGAGCGCCGGTACGCCGTCAGGTCGATCACGACGCGGGTCGAGGCCTCACCGAGCAGCGTCGCGGCCATCGCGCCGGTGGGGTCGGCGAGAACCGCGTCGATCTCCGCCTGCGTCAGGTCGGCGCGGAATTCGGGGGTGAGCCGGTCGCCGGGCACCGGCACCTCCTCCGGTTTGCCCATGACCGCGGTGCCGGCGACCGCGCCGAGGGCGTCGAAGGCGATCGCCGTCCGGTTGCGGTTCGCGTCCATCACGAGGGTGGGCTGCAGGACGCGGTAGTCGTTCGCGCCGCGAACCGGCGGCAGCGCTGGGTCGAGGCCGCGTTCGCCCGCGGTGACACGGTTGCCCAGCGCGTCGCGCGTCTCCAGGACGAGCAGATCGTGGGAGTCGTAGGTGACGAAATGCTCGGTGCTCACCTCCTCGGTGTGGAACACGTCGCGGAAGCGGTGCGGCAGGAAGAAGTGGGCGCGGGCGTGGGCGGCCTCCGCGGCGGGCGGGTCGGCCGGGCCTGGCGAGTAGAAGACCCGCCCTGACGGGGCCCACCACCCGTCGTCGCCATCGAGGCGTACATAGCGGGCCTCGTCCGCGAGCATGGCGTCGGTGACGCGGTCGCCGTGGACGGCGCCGACGAGGCCGGGCGTGAGGGCGAGGCTGTAGCTCTCGTACGGAAGCGCAAGCGGCTCCACGGCGCCCAGCGGCAGCGGGCCTGTGAGGGAGTCGCGCCGGAAGTACCCGCGCACGTGGTCGATCAGGCGCTTCTCGCACCTGCCGGGGGTGGGCGCCTGCTCGTAGGCCAGCGGCGCGGCGGCCCTCGCCGCGGCGTCGATCTCGTCGAAGGTGAGGCGGCGGCCTTCGGCCGGTGCGACACCGGTGAGCTCGTAGGTACGCGAGGCGCACGGCAACGGAACGCGGAAGGCTTCCGGGGTGTCGATGGCGTTGGTGACGTCGTTCTCGGCGTAGGTGGCCAGCATCCGCGCCTGGCCGTCACGGACCCTCTCGGGCAGCGCCGGGTCGGGGGCGCGGCGCCCGTAGCCGATGGTGACCGACCGCCGTTCGTTGCCGTGGTCGTCCACCTCCAGGACTACCGCGTGGCCGATGCGCGGGTCGGCGGGATCGCGCTCGTACTGGTAGGTGAGCGCTTCCCGGGCGTGCACCAGGAACACCGCGTGCGGGTTGCCCGCACAGGGCTGCAGCATCCGGACGGCGTAGTTCTGCTCGGTGACGGTGTAGGGATGGCCGTACGGGTACTCGGTGGTGCCCTGGCCGTCGAGGGCGTACACCTCGCGGCGCAGGATCGATCCGCGCAGCGCGCGGCACGCCTGGCGTTCCTCCTCTACGGTCAGCCCGTCCGGCAGCACCGTGTCGTCGAGCAGCAGCGCGCCGTCTTGCCCGCCGCTGCGTAGCGCGTCGGTCAGGCCGGGCTCGCGGTAGTACTCGCCGGGATCGCCGACATCGGGCAGCCCGGCGAAGGCGTTCGAGACGTGCTCCGGCCCGACGTGGACGCCGGTGTGCGTCCAGCTGCGGGTGAGGATCGGCGGTACGCGGGAGGAGTCGTCCTCGTTCTCGGCGGGCGGTGACGGGTCGAGCGGGTGCTCGGTGTCCCACTGCTCCACCATGCCGAAACCGCGGAACTCGCGTTCCACCGGGTCGTAGTCGCCGTGGTGGTAGGCGTACCGGGTGACGAAGCGGAGCCGGCTGACGCGGTCGAAGGCCTCGACCCGCTCGACGACGTGGACCGGGAACGGCAGCCGGGTGAGCCACGGGCGGCCGGCCTCGCGATCCGCCATGTAGAACACCGTCGAGGGGACGTAGCGGACCGTCGTCTCCGCGCCGAGGTCGTTGACCGCCCGCGTGAGCAGGTGCGGCTTCACCCCGCCCATCAGGTCGACGTACCGCACCGGCCGCCCCGCGCCGGCGGGCGACCGCGACGACCACACCAGGCACATGGTGCCGTTGCCGAGCAGGTCGACGGGGGTGATCATGGCGAAGTCGTGCGCGGGCGGCGGGACGTCGAGGCGGCGCGGCCCGCTCAGGCCGTTGCCCGACCGGTTGAGATAGAGGTGGACGCCGTCGCGGTGCAGGTAGACGATGTCGGTGGTGCCCGACCCGTCAAGGTCGGCGAGCAGGACGCGGCGCTCGTCGAACTCCTCGGGCGAGTCGAACACCGGCGCGCCGTCCATGGTGATCTTGGCGCCGAACCGGCCGTGGCCCAGGTTCGGCCAGTAGCAGACCTCCCCGTTGCGGACGCGCACCAGGTCGGTGAGACCGTCGCCGCTCATGTCGGCCAGCAGCGCCGAATGGCCCTCCTCGGCGAAGACGACCCGCGGCCCGCTGTCCTCCTCGTCGTACGGCCGGGCCACCCGCCGCGCGGGCAGGAAGCCCTCTTCGGCCAGCGACGGGTGCCAGACGAGGGCGTCGTCCTCGGTGACGAGCACGTCCGCGAGTCCGTCGCCGGTGAGGTCGACCAGCCGCAGGTTCGCCGCACCGGTGTCGCGGTCGAGGCGGGAGGCGAACGGCCGGAACGGCCCCCAGCCCTCGCCGTCGTCGTGCTCGTGGAACCCGGGCAGCGGGCCGTCCAGCGTGACCAGGTCGGGCCGCCCGTCGCCCGCCAGGTCCATGAAGCGGGCGGCTCCGGAGTCGCCGGTCAGCGGCGTGTTCGGCGCCAGGGGGACCGGCTCGGCGCGGCCGAACCGTGCCCGGGGCGACAGCGGGCTGGTGTTGCGGTGGTAGAACCACGCGCCGGCCTGCTCGACGAGCACGCCGGAGATGCCCTCGCCGTGCAGGTCGACCCACTGGTGGTCGCGGCCGTCCAGACCGTCCGGCAGCGTCGCCGGGTCGATGTCGTGCATCTCGTCGTGAATGGCGGGGCGGGTGTACTCGAACTCGACCGGCGGGAGCGACTGTTCGAGGTAGGCGGCGAACTCGACGCCGTCCCGCACGGCGACCGGCCGGGTGTCGTCGCGTGCGTAGCCCTTGTGCGTCACGCGCCGCAGGAGCGAGCCGAACCGGGTGCTGCCCTGGTGGGCCAGCTCCTCGTCGACGTTCACCGCCCGGTCGAGGTCGGCGTAGTCGAACTCGGTGGAGCTCACCAGCCCGTCGTAGCCCGGCTCCCCGGTGGCGGTGGCGGGGATGTGGTGGAACATCAGGACGCGGCGGCAGCGGCGGTGGGTGCGCACTTCGAAGCCCGCGCGGTACGCCGAGAACGGGTCGGGGCGTGCCGACCACGCGTGCCGTGCCGACGGCGATGCCCGGACGAACCGGTGCTGCTCGTCGTCCGGCACGCCCGGGACGGGAGCGAGCGGCTCGACGTGCCCCTCGTCGTAGTCGAAGACGGCCTCGAACAGCCATTCGGCCTTGCTGAGATCCGGCTCGAGGAGGCGCGAGACGCGGTTGCCGTACCGGACGCGCTTGAGGTAGCGGTTCGCACCGCGGGCACGGTGCTGTTCGCTCGTGCGCGTGAGGTCGACGCCGCCGGCGTCCTCCTCCGCGTACTCGTAGACGAGCGCGTTGCCCTTGTCGTCGAAGCTCTCGCAGGCGAGCCAGCTGAACACCCTGGGGCCGTCGGCGACGCGCGACCGGTGGTCGGTGCCGTACCGCGTGGTCACGCCGTCGGACGTGACGGAGCGCCAGTGGACGTCGCCGCTGTCGAGGTGCGTCCAGCGCTCGATCCGGGCGAACAGGCCCTCGGTGCGCGGCCGGTAGCGGTGGACGACGTATCCGGGAGCGGTGTCCGCGTCGGCGAACCGCGTGCGGTCGGGGCGCAGCACGGGGACGAGGTCCTCGGCGCCGGAGAGGATGTAGACGTCGGACTCGTCGCCGTCGCGGTACTCGGGCACGCCCTTGTCGGTCCTGCGGGTGATCATGGGCGTGGACAGGCGCCACCCGAACCCGAAGGGGCCGTTGCCGTTGGCGGAGTCATAGGACAGCGCCAGTTCGGGATGGAAGCCCGAACGGGCCTCGCTCGTCACGATCGGCACGCTCATGGATCCGGTGCCGGTCGCGGGGTCGGCAGCGAACTTCTCGCCGAGCCCGCGGACGGCGCCACCGCCCTTGGGCGGCGAGACGGCGGGTACCTGCACGCGCGAGAAGGCAAGATTCGGCATTCTGCACCATCTCGTCCGGCCGGCCCGTGAGAGGACCGGCAACTGGATGTGTCGGGGATCATCCGTGGCTTTCCCCGCGGGCTTTGTGATTAATCCGGGACGCCCGTCTCCGGTGCGACACAGAAACGGAACGCCGCACGGGCCTTCCGGTGTGACCGGCCCCTATATCAGCGAACGAAGATCCATTAATCCGGTTGCGGAAAGAATCTTGATCACGGTGCGGGCGTGGACGTCGTTTTATTGGTGAATCGGGGTGAATGTAAGGGACTTCTGGATGGGGCGGCCGAGTGATCGACAAAGTCGGTTCCGGGCGGTTGGAAGATCGCGAAGAGTCCTCCTGTGCGGCGTTCGAAAAGTCCGCGCGTCCGGCGGTTTGGCGGACGCGCCGCCCAGGAAGAAAGGAGGGGGAGTCGCCCCCCTGGAGCCGTCGAGCGGTGGACGGCGCTCCCGGTCGCCAACGGATCTTCGACCTGTGATCCGTGCGGTCCGGGCGCCCGCCCGCCCTTCGGCGCCGACGACTCGCTGTCGATGTTTGCGCAGGCCAGGGCTTCACGACCGGCAGGGCGGAAGGACGCGGACATGGCACTCATCGTGATACGGCTGCACCCGGCCGAACCCACCAAGGGAACCGATTTCACGCCCTATCTCGACGGCTTGGAGATCGAGGCATTCGATCTTTCCATGGCCTCACCCCTGGAGGGCGCGTCATTGGGGGTGGCGACCTACCGGGCGCCGGTCGACCCGCCGCCGACCGACCCTTTCCGCCCTAATCAGAATTCGGATATCGTGCAGCACTGGGGTCCGGAGGAGGTTCAGCCCCCGCCGCCTCTTCCCGTGCCCGACGAGTTCAAGGCCGTGGCCACGGCGGTGATCCGGGTCCCGTCCACCGGCGAAGCCGAGCACTCCGCACCGGATCTGCGGCTGGTCATCAGGCGGAACGGCAATACCATCGTCCACCGGCAGTCGTACTTCAACGTCCCGGTGGATCCGCAGCAGAATCGTCCGCCCCGTCGTAATTTCCCGGATATTCCGACTTCCAGCCTGTATCTAACGCTTCCCGCACCGGGCACCGGGCTGGACACCGACGACTATGTCGAGGTGCCCTCGGACGGCACCCCGCCCCGTTTCACCGACCTGCGCAACGCCGTGCAGGCCGTCCTCGACGGTGATCCGGGAAGCGCGGCGCCGCTGCCGATCGCGGACCTGACGCCGCTGCAGGCCCGGCATGTCGCCTACGAGATCGTCTGGAACCAGTCGTTCCGGCCGCTGCCCGCGCCGAAGGCCCGGTTCATCGGTCCGCACGCGTCCAGGGAGCTCGACGCGCTCTACACCCTCCCCGACAGCGGCAGGGAACAGGGCGACGAGGTCAGCCGGGCCACCTTCGAAGGCGACCTGGACAGTTACTACGCCACCGGCAACGCCGATTCCGAACGGCTCGCGCCCTTCGTGTACGCCTTGGCCGCGGCTCTCAGGGCCGAGGCGATGAGCACCGCCGCGGCCAAGGCGGGCCTGCTGATGCCCGTCTCGCTGGCGCAGGCCCCGTCCGGGGCCAGGTTCAAGTCGGTACGCGTCGTCCTCGCGTCGGCCGTCCCCCTCGCCGACCCGCCCGCACCCCTGCAGCCCGCCTTCACCGTCCCCGCCGAGTACTTCTACGCGCTCGGCGCCACGCTGCCCACGAGCATCTCCGCCGAGCAGCGCTACCAGCTCCACACGCTGGAAGAGGAGGAGACGCTCAAGTCCGCCTTGCGGGCGGCCCTCGACTCCGGTGTGATCAAAGCGCCGGCGGGAACCGGCGTCGCCCAGGCCGCCAGGCGGCTGCGCGCCCTGGGCGCGGTCCAGGGCTCGGCGCCGGAGTACGCGTTGAGCGGGGCCGATCCCGCCCGCGCCAACGTGCGGGCGCTGGTCGAGGCTTGGCTGGCGTATCAGGGCGAGGACGTCCAGGGCTTCTGGTCCGGCGTCACCGACCCGGGCCGGCTCGCCGGCCATCTGGAACTCGTCCTGCTGGTGCTCACCGGCGCCCACGCCGCGCTCATCGGCGCGATCAAGACCGGGATGGGCGCGGACGCCGCGGACGACATCGACGACCGGCCGGCCGCCGACTGGCAGGCGCTGTTCGCCGGACCTGACGCCGCGGACCTGCTGCCCGACTTCACCAAGCCGGGCAGCGTCGCCGAACGGGTGGCGGCCTTCATCCGCCACGTCCAGCAGTTCTTCTCGGTCGTGCAGGAGGCGGCGCCGGTCTTCGAGGCACCGCCGGACGGGCCGCCCCGCCTCCCCAGGCCCCGGGGCGACCTCATCACCGAATTCATCACGACCTTCCCCGGCGGGGACTTCGAGTTCGGGCAGGAGTGGACGGACGCCCGGATCGCGGAGATCCAGGACCATATCGGCGCCATGCTGCCGGAAGACGAGGCGGCGCAGGACTGGCTCTACCAAGCGCTGGCCGCGCTCAACGAGCTGAGCCTCCTGACCGGTGCGGTGGAAACGGGTGACACCACGGGCTCGGGGGGCACGCCGCCGCCCTGGACTACCGAGCAGGCGTACTCGATCATGGAGGCGCTGTACGCCCGCGGGTTCACCGCCCGCGCCCAGATCGCCGACCAGGCCAGGGAGGACTTCCGGGTCGCGCTGACCGGGACGGTCGCCTGGGAGTACGCCGACACGCTCTTCGACCGCGCCGGTGGACGTCCGGACGCGTCCCCGGACGGCGAGGCACCGGACGGCGAGGCACTGGGCGGCGAGCCGTCGGGCGAAGGCGGGTTCAGGCCTGTGAACCCCGACGGCCGCCTGGTCAACTGCGTCCCCCAACCGCACCGTTCGCCCTTCGGTCCCGTCGCCTACCTGTACGACCTGCTCCAGCTGACCGAGGACTCCACCTGCGAGGAGCCGGGCGAGGGCGAGCCGGAGGGGGAGGAGGCCGGCACGCTCGCCGAGCTGGTCGCGGGCCGGCGGGGCAAGCTGGGCGAGCTGGCCGCGAGCCGACCGAACCTCGAGACTCCCGTGCCCGTGATCGACCTGGTCAACGAATGCCTGGAGGCCGCCGTCGACGGCCCGCCGGGCAGCGGCGGCGTCGTGTACGACACGCATGCCGAATCGCTCGGCGGCCACTCGCTGGCCGAGCACGACCCGGCGACGCTGTTCGCGGCGCTGCCCGAGCACTCCACCCCCGCCACCCCGGTCAAGCGGCCCGGCGCCTACGAAACGCTCAAGGCCGACTTCTCCAAGCCGTCCCTGCCCTACGCGCAGGCTCTGGACATCAACCGCACCTACCTGTCCCACCTGCGCACCAGCCGGTACGCGGCCATGCGCCACTTCCGCGCGAACATCACCGAACTGGCGCTCGATCCCGCCAACCAGCCGCCCGACTTCCAGCAGCACCTGTGGCGCTACCCGGTCAAGCGCGACCTCGCGGCCGAGTACCTGCACCTGTCCCCGGAGGAGCTCGACCGGCTGTTCACCCGCGACATACCCGAGCAGGGGCCGGCCGGGCAGCTCGTCCTGCACGAGCTGTACGGCTTCGATGCCGACACGGTCGGGGAGACGCACTGGACCGAGATCGTCGTCCGGCTCCCGGAGTTCCTGAAGCGCACCGGGCTGAGCTGGTGCGAGTTCCTGGAACTGTGGCGCTCGGCGTTCGTCCGCTTCGCGCGGGCCAGCACCGAGGGGCCGCGCAGATTCCCCGACTGCGAGCCGTGCGACCTGGGCGCCTACCGGATCCGCTTCCAGGACCCCGCGTCGCCCGCGGACGCGTTGCGGCGGCTGGCGGTGTTCATCCGGCTGTGGCGCAAGCTCCAGGGAGTGGCGAACGCGCGCTACGACTTCGCCCGGCTCCGCGACCTCTGCGTCGTGTTCGAGCTGTTCGGACCCGATGGAGCGATCAACCCCGACTTCGTGCGCAGGCTCGCCGCGTTCCAGATCCTGCGTGACGACTTCGGGATCGCCCTCACCGATCCGCTCGATCCCCCCGCGCCGGACGCGACCGGTCCCGACCGCACGCACCTGCTGGCGCTGTGGGCCGGTCCCGGTGCGGCCAAGCGGGCCTGGGCGCTGGACGAGCTCCTCGACCAGGTGGCGGCCTACGCGCAGGACCGGCACGGCTGCGCGCCGCGCGGCCCCGAGTTCATGAAGCTGCTGGTCGACAATCTCGGCCCGCTGTCACTGCTCGCCGGTTTCGACCCCGACCCGGCCGGCGGCGACCGCTGGGACGCGTGCCCGGCCCACACGCTGCGCTTCGCCGAGGTGCTGGCCAAGATCTACGCGTCCGACTTCGGTGTCGGCGAGGTGCTGCTGCTGTGCACCGCCGACCCGCACCTGGACGGCGACGATCCCTTCCCGCTCCAACCCGACAACGAGGCGCTGGACGACCCGCTGGCGCTGCCCGACGACGAGTCCGGCCATTCGCTGTGGGCGCTGCGGGGGCGCCTCACGGTGGCCGAGGGACGGCTCACCGACGAGGACGCGGCCGCCTGGACCTGGGACCGGATCGAGCAGACCCTCCGGGACCGGTTCGGCTACAGCCCGCCTCCGGCCGGGCCGGACCCGTTGCGGAGGCTCGGCACGCACTTCTTCCCGGCCGCCGCCGCCGCGGCGGGCATCCCGGTGGCGCCGGGGGACCGCCAGTACCGGCAGGCCCTCGCACCGACGTCCGCGCCGATGTGGAACACCCCGCCGGGGCCGTTCCGCTACGACACCGCCACCCACGAGCTGTACGCCGAGCTGCCGCTGAGCGGCGAGGCGGTGCTCGCCAAGCTGGCCCGGATCCGCCAGCTGAGCGAGGTCGAGCAGCGGGCCGTCCGCCAGCTGTACTTCTGGCCCCGCGCCGATCTGGCCCCGTTCGCGTTCATCTTCGCCGACCTGCGCGAGGCCGAGGAGCAGCTGATCGAGGAACCGGACGAGGAACCGCGGTGGGCGTGGTTCCAGCGGCGGTTCGCCCTCTTCTACCGGCGGTGCGAGCTGATCGCCGAGCATCTGGCCGCCCACGTCGACGCCTGGAGCGGGCGGCCGACCACCGAGCGCGCGGAGCTGGCATGGAGCGTGCTGCGGCAGCTGTCGGCCGACGAGAACGCCGGCACCTCGCCCTGGGAGCGCGACAGCGGAGAGCCTCCGTCGATGCTCTGGCCGGACCGCCCGTCCGCCGGCGCCTTCGCGGCCCTGCTCGGCCTCGCCGGCACCGGCCTGCCGGGGGAGTACACGGCGGAGGGCCGGGGCCTGGTCTGGCGCGAGACGCGCGGGCCGCTGTCGGTGTTCGGCGCCGGGGAGAACGCGGGCAACAGCCCGATCCCGACCGTCGTCCCGGCCCTGGACCTGGCCCCGACGGCAGGGGAACGCGAGTTCGTCGACTTCCGCAACGGCTTCGCCACCGCGAACGTGGACGGCCGCCCGCTCGGCGGGGCCGAGGGCTACACCGTGCGCTGGACGGGCACGCTGCTGATCGAGGCGGACGGCCGCTACGAGTTCCGGGCCGGCGCGCCCACCCCGGACGGCCGGCCGCCGGACTTCGAGGCCGCGGGCGGGCGCTGGCTCGTCACGCTGCGGCGCGGCCAGCGCCGCTGGATCGTGCTCAGCCACGACTGGCCGGACGAGACCGTCCCCGGTGACCGCGCCGATCCGCTGCGGCTGCTGCGCGGCGCCTACCAGCTCAGCGTCGAGCTGGTCCAGCCCCGCCCGGTCCATCGCGACGCCGAGGACCTGGCACCGGCCGTCGGGGGGTTCCAGCTCAAGTACGCGGGCCCGGACACCGGCGACGCCCTGATCGCGATCCCGCACTCGCAGCTGTTCGGCGAGCTCAAGGACGGCACCCTGGGGGCGGGCGTCCAGGGCCTGGAGGGGACGGCGCGGCAGTACCTGGAGCGGCACTACACCAGCAGCCTGCGCGACATCCGCCGCACGTACCAGCGCGCGTTCACGGCGCTGCTGTCCGCCCACCGTTTCGGGCTGTCGGCCCGGCCGGTCGCCGACGACGGGCAGGCCGAGATCGGCTACCTGCTCGCCCACCCCGACCTGTTCGCCGGAGCGTCGGCCTACCGGACGGGCGATGCACCGGCGGGCGCGTTCGCCGGCCATCACGCCTGGTTCGCCCCCGACCTGCTGCCGCTGCGCGACAACTACATGGCTCCGTCCCCGGCCCGGGACCAGCGGGCCGAGCCGTCGGCGCGGCGGCGGCAGGCGCTCTTCGACCAGTGGGAGCGGATCTTCGACTACACGTCCGTGCGGCGGGCCACGGAGCCGGCGCCCGAGCCGCCGCTGTGGCTGCTGTTCCACGAGGCCGCCGAGGACCACCCCGACATCAACGCCCAGCTGCAGCGCCATCTGCACGTGGATCTGCGGCACATCCCGCAGGCGCTCACCTATGTCGGGCACACCGTGACCACCTCCGACCTGCGGGACGACCGCTGGACGGTGCGGGTCTGGCATGCCGACCGGTGGCTCGACCGGCTCCGCGAGGACTTCCTGATCGAGGACATCCGGACCGCTCGGCCCGACCTGTGGGCGGCCGACGACCCCGGCGCGGCCGTCGGCGACGGTTCGGGCAACGCCGACCTCACCAGGTTCGTGCGGGACGGCTGCCTGGAGAACGGCGAGCCCCGCCGCTACACCGACGTCCGGGGCCTCAACGACGGACTGCGGTTGCGCGGGCGCGCCGGGCTGCTGGCGCACCTCGATCTGGACCCGCCCGCGGTCCAGGAACTGCTGCTCATGGACGTGGACGCCGGGCTGTGCCAGCGGGCGACCAGGATTGAGGAGGCCGTCAGCGCGGTCCAGACGTTCGTCCAGCGGGCGCGGCTCGGGCTGGAGCCGACCTTGCGGGTTCCGGCGCCGTTCGCGCTGCTGTGGGACCGCCGCTTCGCCACCTACCGGATCTGGGAGAGGTGCGTCCGCCGCCGGTACCACCGCGAGAACTGGATCGACTGGGAGGAACTGCGGGAGGCCCGGCGCGGGGAGGCGTTCCGTTTCGTCGAGGACGAACTGCGCCGCATGTCCCTGACGGCGCCCGTCCCCGGTGGCCTGCTGTACTGGCCGGGTGAGCGGCCGCCCGCCCATCCAGGCCTGACCGCGCTGCAGGCTCGCGAACCGGCGCTGCTGCGCCCCGTCGACCTCGACCACCATGGATTCGACCTGCAGGGCACGCCCCAGCGCCACGCCCGCCCGTCCTGGCTCGCGGCGGCGGTCCTCCCGCAGCCGCACCACACCATCGGAACCGGCGACCTAGTCCCGCTGGACGCGCCGATGGAGCCGTCGGAGCCGCAGCGTCCGCTGCCGTTGTGGGTTCAGGCCGCGATCCGCCTGGGGGTGCGCTTCGTCCGGATCGCCGCGGCGGGGGAGCCCCCGGCCTCGGCCGAGTTCGCCCCGCATCGGGAGGGGTGCGAGCCCGCCTGCTGCCAGGACTGCGGCAAGCCGCACAGTGCGGTGGTCGACGAGTACTACTTCTGGTTGCTCGACTCCCGCTTCTACAAGGCCGTCACCCAGGTCGCCGACGACGGCCACGGCCAGATGCCGGCCCCGACCGACCCGACCGACCCGACCGACACCGAAGACCCCGGCGGCAAGGTGCCGTGGAGCTGGCACGACGCGAACATCCTGCCGCGCCTGCTGCAGTGGTCGAGCGACCCGGCGGTCCACCTGGCCTGGTGCCGGGTGCACGACGGCGAGTTCACCCAGCCCCGGCGGTCATCGGAGCCCTTGCGCGTGGACGCGCCGGAGCCCGAGCTGGCCTTCGCCGGCAGGAGCGACGACTCGCTGCGGTTCACGGTCGAGGGCGGCGAGGCCCCGCAGGGGTATCCGTCCACGTCCGAGCCGGGTTTCCGCTACGACCTGGCGACCGACACCGCGACGCCCCTGCCACTGCTGTACGAGACCCCGCCGCCCCCGCATTACCCGGGCGGTCTGACGAGCTTCCCGTACTTCGCCTTCCACGCGCCCGGAACGCCGATCCTGCCCGCGTCGGCGCACGCCCCGGCCGTCGCCGTCGCGGCGAGCCTGCGCGCCCGCTGCCAGTTCGAGGCGGCCTTGCGCTGGTACGACCTCGCCTTCGCCCCGCTGCGGTCCGATTCGAGCTGGCTGTGCGACAGCGGCACGAACCACGACGAAGCCACTCCGTCGGCCGATCACGCCAAGCTGCGGGACCGGTCGATCCTGCTCAACTATCTGGAGACGCTCGACGAATGGGGCTCGGCACTGCTGCGGGGCAACACGCCGGAGTCGTTCCAGCAGGCCCGGCTGGTGTTCGAGACGGTGGCCAGGCTGCTCGGCCAGGCCCCGCCCACGGTGCTCGCGGAAGACCCCTACGACTACCCCGTGCCCGTGGCGGACTTCGTCCCCGACCACGCGCCGCTCAACCCGCGCCTGCTGGCGATCTACGAACGCAACGCCGACCGGCTCGCACTCGTCCACGCCTGCCTGAACGCCGAGCGGCTGCGGCGCGACCGGCGGCCCTACTGGAGCGACTCCACGCCGGAAGAGAGCACCCAGCCCTGCCTGGACGAGCTCGACTGGTGCGCCCCCGACAACCGCTACCGGTTCGTGTTCCTGATCCAGAAGGCGCACGAGCTGGCCGCCGACCTGCGCAACCTGGGCAACTCCCTGCTCACCGCCTTTGAGAAGGGCGACGCCGAGTACCTCGCCGCGCTGCACGCGACGCACGAACGCCAGCTGGCCGACCTCACCGTCCAGATCCGCCAGAACCAGTGGCGCGAGGCCGACTGGAACGCGCAGGCGCAGCGCAAGGCCAAGGAGATCGCCCAGACCCGCCAGCGGTACCACAACCTGCTGATCGAGAACGGGCTGAGCAACCGCGAGGAGGAGCACGTCTTCCTCACCTACGCCGCGCTGGCGCTCCGGGCGACGGGCAACATCGCCGAGGCCATCGCGCAGGGCATCGGCGCGACCCCGGACATCTTCGCCGGCGTCGCCGGGTTCGGCGGATCGCCGCTGTTCTACCAGCAGATACCCATCGGTACGAAGCTGGCCTCGGTGTTCGCGACCGCCGCCCGGATCGCCAACTCGCTGGGGGAGATCTCCACGACCACCGGAGGGCTGCGCCTGACCCAGTCCGGCTGGGAACGGCGCGAGGAGGAATGGCTGCATCAGGTCGACGTCCTCGGCCTCGAGATCCAGCAGGCCGAGCGGCACATCCTGGCCGCCGAGCGGCGCCGGGAGATCGCCCTGCGCGAGCTGAACACCCACCAGCAGCAGGTCGAGACCTCCGCCGAGGTGCACGACTTCCTGAGGGACAAGTTCACCAACCACCAGCTCTACCTGTTCCTGCAGCAGGAGACGGCGGCGATGCACGCGCAGACCTACGAGCTGGCCCTGTACGTGGCGCGTCAGGCGGAGCGGGCGTTCAACTACGAACTCGGGCACACCACGCGCTCGTTCATCACCGGCGAGGTCTGGGACGGGCTGCACGAGGGGCTCCAGGCGGGGGACCGGCTGGCCCTCGCGCTCAAACGGATGGAGCACGCCTACCTCGACGACAACCGCCGCGAGTACGAGATCACCAAGCACCTGTCGCTGCGCCTGCTCTTCCCGCTGGAGTTCCTGACGCTGCAGGCCACCGGCAGCTGCGAGATCGAGATACCGGAATGGCTGTTCGACCAGGACTACCCGGGGCACTTCATGCGGCGGATCAGGAACGTCAGCCTCAGCGTCCCGTGCGTCGTCGGCCCGTACGTCGGGGTGCAGTCAAGGCTGACCCTGCTCAGCAGCACGACCCGCGTCGATCCGCGCCTGACCGCCCCGCCGCACGCCTGCTGCCCGGACGGACGGCCGGGCAACGGCTACGAGGCCGCCCCCAACGATCCCCGCGTCGTCACCCGGCACACGGCGTCCGAGGCGATCGCGACCTCGGGCGGGCAGAGCGACAGCGGGATGTTCGAGCTGAAATTCGGCGACGACCGGTACCTGCCGTTCGAGTTCGCCGGCGCGGCCGGCCGGTGGCGGATCGAGCTGCCGGCCGAGAACAACCACTTCGACCTCGCCACCCTGTCCGACGTCGTCCTGCACCTCAACTACACGGCGCGCGAGGGCGGCGACGAGCTGCGCCGCGCCGCGAGCGAGATCGCGCGGCGCCACCTGCCCGGCTCCGGCGTCCGCTACTTCGACGTCGAGCACGACCTGCCGGACGCGTGGCGGCTGTTCGATCGGCGCTCGCGCGACCGTGCGATCCGGCTGACCCTGGGCCGGACCATGTTCCCGTTCCTGCGCGGGCGGCGCGATCCGCGGGTGACGCGGATCGGGCTGTTCCTCGAGGTCCCGGGCGCGACCCCGAGTACCCACCACACGATCGAGTTCGAGCGGTCACCGGGGTCGCGTCCCATCGACGTCCGCTGCGTCGCCGCCGCGGACTGGCCGGACCTCTTCTGCGGTGTACTGGAACTGCCGGAAGCCGCGGTCCTGGGCGGCGCGCCCGAAGTGCTGGGCGTGCTCCGGCTCCCTCCGGACCTGGGGCAGGCCTCCCGCGCCCACCTGCTGTGCTGGTACGACGTCGTCGACCGGAGCGCGCCCCACCGCCGGTGAGGACCGCTCGGTTCCAAGGCCCGCGTCAGTTCGGGCGCGGGCGAAGACGCGTGCGTCGCAGATTGCCCGCGTGCCGGTGTGCGGGGCCGGTGAGCAGCGCGAGCGTCAGCAGCAGCGCGGCGAGGACGCCGATGGCCAGCGGGCTGGGTCCTGCCAGTTGGCCATCGGTTCGGACGGCGCCCATGAAGTCCAGGGCTGCGAGGCCGTTGAACACCCCGTACCACAGCGGTGGATAGACGGCCTGGAAGAGTTTCGGTGTGCGGGAGAGCGTCCCGGCGGCGAGGGACAGAGAGGGGATCAGGAGCGCGCCGCCGAGCCACGCGCCTGTTCCGGCCCAGTCGGCGGTCGCGGCCATCCTGGCGAGCGGGGTCAGGCCCAGCAGGGCCGTTACGGCGAATCCGGCCGTCCACTCGGCGAGCACCCGGCGGTACGTGGCCGGATACGCGGCAATGAGCCCGTCGACGCCGTCCCGGTGGTGCCGGGTTCCCAGCCTCGACCAGAGCAGGACGGGCCACACCCATGCCAGCGGCAGCAACACCGAGCTGACGGCGTCGAGCGGGCCCGCCAGCCCGGCGACCGCCAGGCCCGCCGCGACCAGCCACCACCAAATGGGCGCGTCGCGCAGGATGAGACTCAACTCGCCGACCAGCAGTCTGCCGAACGTTCCGCCACGGGTCGGTGCCGTCGACGGAAGGCCGCGGAAACCGGACGCGGACGCGGGTACGTGTTCGGTCTGCGGAGCCTGCTCGGGCGCCTTGCGGAGACGGCCCCGCGCGGGGTCGAACCGGCCGAACCAGGCGACCGGCAGCAGCGCCACGGCAACGGCGGCCAGGACGAGCACCGCACGTCCGACGATGAAGGCCGGGGACAGGGGGAACCCTTCCCAGGCGAAGGTCTTCAGCGGTTCGGGAACCTCGGTCAGGCCGAGGCTGAAAGAGTCACCGGGCGATCCGATGCCATGGCCGGCCTTGGCGTCGCGTAGGGACCGGCTGATGTGCCGGGCGCCGAGGAGGTCGAACGGGGCCCGCGCGGACAGGCTGCCGATCGTGCCCGCCATCCAGACGAAGAACCAGGCGATGCCGCCGACACCGCTGCGCAGCACCGGGACGGTCTCGGACAGCAGGGCCGCGGCCGCCGTCGGCGCCACCAGCGGCAGTGCGATCACCGCGAACGGTGTCAGCAGCGCGATCGGGTCGATCCCGCGGTCCTCGCCGCGCGCGAGTTGCATCACCACCGCGGTCCCGGCCAGCACCGCCACCATCGAGCCGAGCACCATGGTGTTGCTGAGAAGCTTCGCCGCCAGGTAGGCGGAGGTGCGCAGGGGGGTGGCTGCGAGCAGGCGGCCCACGCCCGTGCGATCGTCGCGGTCGACGGCGTTGCGGACGACGTAGAAGCCGCCGAGCGTCAGCCACAGCGCGCTCGCCAGCGCGGTCACCGTACCGGCGTAGGCGCTGTTGTAGACGCCGCGGTGCTCGCCGATGTACATGATCACCAGGCGGCTTCCGGTGTCCGGCATGGCCAGATACCCCAGGCCGATCGCGGCCAGCAGGGTGATCGCGTAGGCGGGGCGGCGCACCCGGTCACGGAAGTCTCCCAGTGCCGTTCCGCCGATCGTGCGAAGCATCACCGGGCACCTCCCGGCATTCCCGCCGCCATGCCGGCGACGCCGGTGGCAGGACTGGAGTGGGCGTGGAGCAGGCCGAGGTAGGCGTCCTCAAGGTCGGGCTTGGCCGGGACCGCCTGCGGTCCGGGCGGGCCGGCGGCCAGTACGCGCATCCGCACGCCGTCGGCCGTACGGATCATGCGGCTGACCACGTGGCGTGCCCGTACGGCGTCCGCCTCGGCGGGGGCGACCAGCAGCTCCCACACCTGGCCCTGTGGCAGCTGGAGCAGCTGGTCGGGGGTGCCGTGGCGGAGCAGCCGGCCGCCCGTCACGATGGCGATGCGGGAGGCCACCGACTCGATGTCGGAGACGATGTGGGTGGACAGCATGACCACCCGGTCGGCTGCCAGGTCGGCGAGCACGTTGCGGAACCGTGCCCGCTCCTGGGGGTCGAGTCCGGCCGTGGGCTCGTCCACAATGATCACTTTCGGGTCGGCGAGCAGCGCCTGCGCGATCCCGACCCGCCGCAGCATCCCGCCGGAGTACTTGCCCAGCGGCCGCTTGGCGGCCCCGGTGAGAGCGACCATCTCCAGCAGTTCGTCGATGCGCGCCCGCGCCGAGCGCGCCGACAGGCCCTTAGCCGCGGCCAGGTAGGCCAGGAACTCCCGGGCGGTCAGGTTGGGGTACACGCCGAAGTCCTGCGGCAGGTAGCCCAGATTCCGGCGCAGCGCGTCAGGAGCGGCGACGGCATCGGCGCCCTCGAACAGAAGCCTTCCCGAGGTGGGGCGGGTGACGGTGGCGGCGATCCGCATCAGCGACGACTTGCCGGCGCCGTTGGGGCCCAGCAGGCCCACAAGGCCCGGGCCCAGGCTCATCGTGACGCCGTCGACGGCGAGTTTGCCGCCCCTGTACATCTTGGTGATGTCGATCAGTTCGAGCATGGCCTCAAGGCTCCGGGCTCCGGGCGCCCGCCACATCTGCCGTCCGGCAGATATCCGGCCGTTCCGGGGCGGTCAGGATAGGCCGAAAGGAGGAGGCGACACGGAAGGGAGGAGGCGCGCGGGAGGTCAGCGGCGGGCGAGGCCGTGCTGCCAGGCCCATGAGGCGATCTCCACCCGGTTGCGGGCGCCCAGCTTGCGGTGGATGTTGGCCACGTGCGTCTTGGCGGTGCCGGCGGCGATGAACAGCTCGGCGGCGATCTCGGCGTTGGTACGGCCCAGGGCGACCAGCCGTACGACCTCGGCCTCCCGGTCGGTGAGCGGTACCTCCGGCTCGTCCCGCGGGGCGGGGCGGCGAGGGGTGAACCGGTCGAGCAGCCGCACGGTGATCGCGGGGCTGATCATCGCGTCGCCGGCGGCCGCCGCGCGGACGCCTTCGACGAGCAGTGCCGGGGCCGACCGCTTGAGCAGGAACCCGCAGGCGCCGTCGCGCAACGCGGCGTGCACGTACTCGTCGAGGTCGAACGCGGTGACGACGACGACCCGGAGCGGATCCGGCACGTCCGGTCCCGCGAGCCGCCGGGTGACCTCCAGCCCGTCGATGCCCGGCATCCGGATGTCGGTCAGGACCACGTCGGGACGGAGCCGCCGGGCCAGCGCGACGGCGGTGACTCCGTCGGCCGCGTCCCCGACGACCTCCAGGTCGGGCTGGGCCGACAGGATGATCCGGTAACCGCCGCGGATGTCGTCCTGGTCGTCGGCGATGAGGACGCGAACGGTCATGACCGGGACCCTGCCCGGGCGGGAAGCGGGAGCAGGGCGGAGACCCGCCAGCCGCGCTCGCCGCGGGGACCGGCCGCGAACTCGCCGCCGCCGGCCTCGACCCGCTCGGCGAGGCCGGCGAGGCCGCGGCCGCCTTCGCCGGGTGTCCGGTGAGCGCGGGACGTCCCGCCCGGCCCGTCGTCGGTCACGGTGACGCGGACGGCGGGGCCGGGGACCTCGGTCACCGCGACCTCGACGGCGGCGGCGCCGGCGGCGTGCCGCCGGACGTTGGTCAGCGCCTCGACGATCACCCGGTACGCGGTCGCCGACGCCTCGCCCGGCGGATCGGCCTGCACGACCAGGTGCACCTCGGCGGCCGTGGACTCGGCGAAGCGGTCCGCGAGGTCGGGCAGGTCGGACAGCGTGTAGCGGGGGTCGTGGTCGTCGCGGTCGTCGTGCAGGACGCGGACGGTACGGTCCATCGACGCCATCGCGCGCACCCCGGCGTCCTCGATCCGCCGCAGCGCCGCCAGCGCGACCCTCGGATCGCCGCTGACCTGCGCCGCCTGCGCCTGCACGACGATGCCGCTGACGTCGTGCGCGACGAAGTCGTGCAGGTCGCGTGCCAGGTCGAGGCGCTGGAGTCGGCGGGCGTGCTCGACGGCGCGGGCCCGCCGCGCGTCCAGGTAGCGCGGATAGGCGCCCGCGGCGGCGGCCGCGGCCGCGGCCATGGCGCAGAACAGGCAGCCGAGCACGGCACCGCGCGTCGTGGCGGGCGGCACGACATGGAGGGTCAGCCGCAGCGGCAGCGCGATGACCGCGGCGGTCAGCGCCGTCCCCGCCGCCAGCGCGGCGCGCGCGGGCGCCCGGCGTGCCACCACCCGGAGCAGCAGCAGCGAAGTGGCGAACTCGGCCAGCCACCAGAGCGCGGCCCCGTTCTCGGCCGGCCCCCGGTAGGCGGCGGTGACGGCGAGCGACACGGCCGCGAGCGCGCCGGCGCCCTCCGCCCTCCGCGAGCGCGGGCAGGCGAGGAGCACGCCGCAGGTCAGCACGGCGGAGCCGATGATCGGGATGTCCCCGGCGCTAGCCATCCCGGCCGCCGGGCGGGCTATGCCGAACGGTGTAGGTCCTCGCCCGGAAGATCTCCCGGACGGCCGATGCCGGGGCGGGGGTGCGGTGACGAGGCTGGTCCGCATGAACGATCACCCGATGATCATACGGAGCGGGGTGACCGCGCTCATGGCGATCGCCGCCCTGGCCGCGCTCACCGCCCCGGCGCCGGCCGAGGAGGCTCCGGGCACGCTGCTGCGCGTGGACGCCGGCCGCGACGGGACCCTGTCGGCCGCTGACGACGCCGGGCGCGCGACCTGGACCTCCGGCCGCGGAGCGATCATGCTGCCGAACCTGGACGACGACACGTCCCGCTGCCCCGCGACCGGCTCGTCCGGCGCCCGGCTCACCGACGCCGCGCTGGCCGCCTGTCATGACGCGGCCGACGCCGTCGTGAACGGCGCGGCCGATCTCGCCGACCTGGCACCGATGCGGCTGCTGCCCGTGCCCGGGACGACCGACTCGGCGCGGGCGACGCTGACGCCCGACCCGCGCTCCCGCGACAAGGTGCGCGTCTTCATCGAGCGGGACGGCCGGTACGTCGCTCTCGGGGCGGACGGCGCCGTACGTCCCGGCGAGCTTCGCGACGGGGCGAAGTTCGCGGTCGAGGCGCGCGACATCGTCCGCGATCCGGCCGTGTGGGCGGGCTTCAGCGACCTCACGCTGACCGTGACCGACCAGGGAAAGATCAGCACAGACCGGGTACGGCTGAAGGTCGCCCCCGTGCTCTTCCAGCACGACCTCCTGCCCCTGCGGCGGGCCGTCGTGGCCGACCCCGCACAGCCCGCCTCTCTCGAAGGGGGCGAGGCGCCCGGCGAGCCCAGTCCGGGCGCGGCCGAGTACCGCCGGGATCTGCGGCGCGGTCTGGACGCCGAGGGACTGAACCGTCCGTTCGTCGAATCGCCCGCGGGCGGCGACCAGTGGATGGGCGACATGTTCAAGGCCGGCTACGCCTCGATGCCGGGACCGGGTGGCAGGGAGCACCGCATCACGGTGAACCTCAGGTCCCCCGCGATCATGCCGGACTCCACGGACCGGGACCGGCCGCTGCGCGACGCGTCCCGCCCCGTCTTCACGATGATGCGTGGCAAGGACGTCGCGGGGATCCAGGAGTTCGACGCCACCCGCATCGACCGGCCGGACGACAACCTCTACTATGGTTCGGCCAGTTCATCCGGCAATTTCGGGACGATCCCCCCACACGGCAAGTATCCGACCGGCCGGATCGTCTACGGCGGATCGGGGAAGTTCTCCCCGGACTCCGACTTCACCCGGATGCTCGCCGCCCAGGGCCGGCAGGATCCGATCGCGGTGGACACGAGCTGGCTCGGCGTCGGGCACCTCGACGAGTTCCTGCACTTCGTCCCCGCCAAGAACGGCCGCGGCTGGGCGGCCGTGGTCGCTGATCCGCGCATGGGCATGGACCTGCTGGAGAAGCTGGCGGCCGGGGGCGGCGGAGGTCAGCGGCTCGTCGAAGGCGTGGACCCGCAGAAGACCGACGACCCGAACATCACCGTCGCGGAGGCGCTGCGCAAGCCCGAACTGCAGGAGGGCGTCCGTCTCGCGAGCCAGGGCATCGACGGGGCACTGCGGCGACTCCGCGAGCAGGCGGGGATCACCGAGCAGGACATCATCCGCATCCCGGCTCTCTTCAAGAAGCTCGACATCCCTGCGGACTATCCGCGCGAGAACCTGGTGGCGACCTACCTCCCCAATGCCGCCAACGGGATCAGCACCGGCACCGGCGGCTATCTCGCACCCGCCCAGCACAGCCCCCGCACCGGCGGAAAGGACCTGTTCGAGCTCACCACCGAACGGGCGCTGGCCCAGGCCGGTGTCCGCGTCCGCTGGATCGAGGACTGGGAGTACTCCCACAACGTCGGCACCGTCGGCGGCGACATCCACTGCGTCACCAACGTGCAACGCGACCTGAGCGGCACGGCCCCGTGGTGGAAGCCCGCCTGACGGCGGCCGTGGACCAGGACACCGCCGCCCGGGAGAATCGGGCGGCGGTCTCGTCTCCGACCGCCCCTGCGGCCGTCACGCCTCGGCGAGCAGCCTTGCCATTCCCGACTGGCTGAAGACCTCCCGGGACGCCAGTGCGATCGCGCCGGTGATTCCGGCGTCGGTGCCGAGCTGGCTGGAGGTGATGATGAGCTTGCGCGTCGCCAGCGGCAGGGCCTGTTCGTAGACGGCGGCGCGGACCCCGGACAGGATCTCGTCCTGCAGTTCTGTCAGGGGGCCGCCGAGGACCAGCATGCGCGGGTTCAGGGTGTGCACGAGCATCGCCACGACCTCGCCGATGTGGGCGGCCGCCTGGCGGATCCGGTGCAGCGCCCGGGTGTCGCTGTCGGCCACCAGGCGGGCCAGCTCGCGCGGGGCGTGCAGGCCGTCGCCGAACGAGGACGACGCGATGCCGAGATCCGCGAGCACCGCGCGATGGCTCGCCACGGCCTCCAGGCAGCCGGTCTTGCCGCACCTGCAGATGACGTCGCCGCGCGTGGACGCCCGGATGTGCCCGATGTCGCCCGCGGCGCCGTCGGCGCCGCGGTGCACCGACCCGTCCGCCGTCACGATGCCGGCGCCTATGCCGGACGCGACCTTGATGGCCAGCAGCGGCGTGTCGGCCATCTCCTGGGTGGCCTCGCCCAGCGCCATGAGGTTCACGTCGTTGTCGACGGTGACCGGGGCGCCGAACTGCTTGCGCAGATGGTCGCCGACGGGGTAGGCGTCCCAGCCGGGCATTATCGGCGGGCGCACCGCGCAGCCGCGCTGGAAGTCGACCGGTGCCGGTAGCCCTGCGACGACGTGGCGCACCCGGGCCGTGTCCTGGCCGTGCTCGGCGAGCATCGAGCGCAGCCGCTCGGTCACCGCGGCCAGCAGTTCCTCGGGGCCGCCGTCGACGGACATGTCGACGATGTCGCGGCCGAGGACGGTGCCGCTGAGGTCGGAGATCGCCAGCTGGGTCGCGGCGACGTCCACGTCCAGCACCGCGATGGTGCCGGCCAGCGGGCTGACGGCCAGCGCCCGGGGCGGCCGGCCGCGCACCGACTGGTTCGCCTCGCTCTCCTGGACGATGCCGAGGTCGATCAGGTTGTCCACCTGCTGGCTGACCGTCGAGCGGGCGAGGCCGGTGAGGCGCGCGATGGCCGCACGGCTGGTCGCCTCGCGGGAGGCGATCATGCAGAGCACCTTGTGGAGTGCGATCGCCACGGGCGGCAGGGGCTGTTCACCGCCCGGAGGCGCATCTTTTTGCATGCGATAAAACTAAAGACGACACCTTGTGCCTGTCAATGAGCTCAATCATGCTCTGTATCTCCCGATAAGTCCACTCTGTGGAGGTCTGAACGTGGCGCACCCGCGCCCGAGCGATCATGAGCCGCGGCCGGGCCCGCGCCCCGGTCGCAGGCCCGGAATCAGGGTCGCCGTCGCATCTCGGCGATTTGCTGGTTGAGCTCGCTGACCTGCCAGGCCAGCTCGCGGATGAGCCGCTTGTGGTGCTTTCGCTTCTTGCCCTTCTTGCCGGGCCACAGGAGGCTCAGGGAGCCGCCCGCCGGACCGGTGCCGGGGTGCGCCCACCGGTGCTGCCGGGAGCAGCCGGGCCAGCAGGCGCCGGATCCTGTCAGGGCCGTCGCGCATGTGCCCTGGACGGTGCCCTCCTGGCCGGACGGCACGTACACCACGTGCACCGTGCCGCCCGGGATCGGCCGATCACCGACGCAGACGTGTGCCGGGTGCGCGCATGCGGCGACGGGCGGAGTCTCGGAGCCGCCGTCGGAGGTGTCGGGGGCGGTTTCGGCGGTGGCCGTGTTGGACGTGGAGGTCAGCGGCTCTTCCTCTCCACGGGTGTTGACGTAGGTGGCGGTGGCCTGGTTGGCCAGCGTGCGGCCGGCGCCGTCGCGCTCGACGCGGACCTGGAACTCGACGGTGACACCCCCGGGCAGGTCGGCGGTGGAGACCAGGGTGCCGCCGCGATCGGCGGTGGCGCCCTGCCCCAGCGGCAGGGTGAGCGTGCGGGTCTGCGGGTCGTAGCGGCCGTCGGCGGCGTCGCCGGGCCCGTCGACGATCCGCAGCGAGCCGGGGACGTAGCCGGCGCCGTCGGGGACGGCGTCGCGCAGGATCAGGCTCTCGGCCGGGACGCCGCCGTGGTTCTTCAGGTTGACGGTGCAGGTGATGGTGTCGCCGACCGCGGTGTCGCTCTCGGGCTCGGCGGTCGCCGTCACCACCACGCACGGCTCCGTCCCGAACACGATGTCGTCCAGGAAGTTGCCGACGGTGGGGTCACCGGTGCCCGTGGCGCCGGCCTCGAAGGCGAACCGGGTCACGGTCTGGCCAGAGGGCACCTTGTAGACGCCCGAGTGCGGGCCCCATGCCGCGACGCCGTCGGTGAAGGTCCAGGTCTTGTCGGCCTGGCCGTCCGGCGGCCCGATCTTCACCGACATGGTGTCGTCGCCGCTGCGTCCGCGATGCCGCAGGCTCCAGTACAGCGTGCTGCCGGGCGTGGTCTCCAGGTCCTGGTAGAGCGTCGAGGCCTCGTTGGCGTTCAGCTCGGCGTACTGCTCGCCGTGCGCGGCCTCCCTGCCGCTGCGCTGGTGCCAGATCTCGATCAGGTGGTCGGACGCCGTCGTCCGCCAGCCCGGCACCGACCTGTCACCCGGCCGGGAGGCGTCCGGCAGCCGGTTCTCGATACCGCTGCTGACCTTGGGTTCTTCGAAGCTGCCATTGACGAGGGCGACCTGCTTGGGGACGTCCTGCAGCGTGGGGGACTGCGAGGCGCGGGCATCACGGGGGGCCATGTGGTCCTTTCACGCTGTCGGGGGATCACACCCACCTTTATCATGACTCTGAGTAATTGATACTTGGCTATGGGTGATTCGCCGGGTCTCTCGGCCAAGGATCTGTCAACGATCTCCCAAGGATCTTCCTTTGGGTGAGGGTCGAACGGGTGCGGAGCCGGTGGGTCGCCGTCAGGATCACCGCGTCGATGACGGCGCTGGGAGCGCACAGATCCTTGCCCCGCCACAGGGGCGGGTGGTCACCGCCGGTGGAGGAGAGGCGTCGCAGGGCGGCCGCGCCTTTGACCAGCGTGACCGGCGATGCCTGGTAAGGCGCGGCCAGGACGGTGTGCAACGCGTAGGCGGTCTCTTCGGCGGTGCCATTCCAGACGCCCCAGGACCCGTCGGGGCGCTGGGTGGTGTGGACCCACCGGATCGCGCGGGTCACGGCCGCGTCTTCGTCGTCGTCCCCGTAGCGGCTCAGGGCCAAAACGGCGCAGTAGGTGGCGTAGTAGGGGGAGACGTGCCAGGGGTCGTCCCAGTGACCGCTGTGGCGCTGGTGACCGCGCAACCACCGAGTGATCTTGGCGATGGCCGGTGCGTGCCGTGCGCGCCGGTGCGGGTGGAGCGCGATGTGGGAGCCGAACGCCTCCAGCGCGTGGGCGTTGGCGGCGGTCGACGGTAGCGACTCCCCGTGCCAGCCCTGGAAATGGGTGGCGGTCTCGAAGCGCTGCAAGATCTCGATAGGGACGTCCTCGCGCAGGGTGGTGAGGGCGTAGAGCATGGTGCTGGTGGTCTCGCAGGCGCTGGGCAGCCCGGGCGCCGGACCGGTGGCGCCACGGGCGACCGATCGCCGAATACGGTTTCGCAGGGCCGGTGGGACGGCGGCGGCCAACCCTCCGCGCGCCAGTGCCGCGACCACCTGGGCCTGCTCGAACTCGGCCGCGGCCCACAGGCTGGGCACAGGGCCGCCGTGCCGGCGGGCGAAATGGTCGAGCCAGCGCGCGCAGGCGGGGGCGCGCTCGTCGGCGCGCCGGCGGGCCACCCACGCGGCGGTGGCCGCTGGTGAGCCCCCGACCGCTCCGTCGACGGGGTGCAGGGCGGCCGCCCCGCGGTCCGCTTCGCCGGTCGCCTCCAGCAGGTGGCCGGCCGCGGGCCGCGGGCCGGAGGCGCGGGAAGGTGCCGGTTCCCCCGGGCTGAACGCCGGGCGCGCCGGGGCCTGGTGCGGTGCCGGCAGCGGGGAGTGGCGTTCGAGGCGCCGGTGTGCAGCCTGAGGGCGTTCGCAGCGGCACAGCCGCCGGTTGATCTCACCGATCAGGTGCGGCACGAGGGTGCCGGCTCCAAGGGTGCTGGGCGGTCGCCGGGACGGGGCGCCGAGCAGGTCGCGCAGCGCCCGGAGCCCGCGGTCGGCCGCCGCCGCCAGCAGATCCGCGGCATCGGTCCGGCTCTCCGCGTGGATGGACGGGCGGTCCTGGGCGCAGGCCAGATGCAGAAGCGCCTCGGTGGCGCTGAGCGTGGGGACCAGCGCGTCGATCCCGGGTCCGCCCCAGGCGCCGTCCCGCTGTTGCCGGGCCATGAGGTAGTCGATCCGCGCGTGGTGGCCCCACACCCACGGTGCCAGGCGCACCAGCCGGGCCGTCTCGTAGATCGACAAGGACAGGTGCCCGCCTGGGCCGGCGGTGATTCGGGCGAGCAGCCGGTCGGCGTCGGTCGCCTCGGCTGCCGGATCCAATGCCGACACGGCGGCCCTCACCACACTCCTCGGCCAAGACGCGCGCTCGCGGCCGACCCTAACCCGATATCCCCGTCCGGGCAGGCCATTGATGGCTGTCCGATCGGACATTCACGCCTGGCCGGAGACCCGCGAAAATAAAACTCAAATCGGACCTATGGCGCAAGTGGGACAATGTAATTTCCAACTCGGCCTTTTTGGGTCCAGGTGACGCTCACTTCAAGGTTATTGACAATCCAGGGTCATCCGCAGGCATACTCCTTGACAAGAGCGGCGCGTCGCGGGCGAACGGCACCGCTCGAACCCAGCCATGTTCGAAAGGTGGCACCATGGCCAGAAGGTCCGTCTTCGACGACATGATCGTGCGCGGCGAGAAGCTCGGCAACAGGAATTCCAAGGCGCTGCGGAAGACGCTGAGAGTCAAGAAGAAGAAAGGCGGTAAGAAGCGGGCGAAGCGGAACGAGCGGCACATCCGCGAGCTGGCCGGGCAGGTGGCCGCCCTCAGCCAGCAGATCGCCGAGCTGAAGAAGTAGCCGGCGGTTCGAGCACCGCGCCGATGTCGGCTGACGAGCCGGCCCGCACCGGGTAGGGAGAACACGTGCCCGCAGGCAGGGCCGGCCGTACAGCCAAGATCGTGTCCCGAACGGTCGCCGGCGAGGCGGCCCGCAGCGTCCGGGCGCGCCTGGGCTCGCCGCGCGGTTCCAGTGAGCTGCAACAGCAGGAACGGGCGAAGGCCATCCGGTCGATGCTGGAGGACCTGGGGCCGATCTACATCAAGTTCGGGCAGATGATGGCGACCCGGCCTGATTTCGTCCCGCAGCATGTGATGGACGAACTCGCCAACCTCAACGACTGGGCCCGCGTTGAGCCGTTCTCGGTCTTCGAGCCGGTCATCGAGGCCGAGTTCGGAGCGCACTGGCGGTCGCGTTTCCGCCGGATCCATACCGAGCAACCGCTCGGCGCGGCCTCGGTCGCCCAGGTCTATCGAGCCGAGTGGTCCGACGGGCGCCCCTGCGTGCTGAAAGTGCAGCGCCCCGGCAGCTCCGCGGCGATGCTGGGGGACATGGCGGTGCTGCGCAAGCTCGCGGGCCTGATCCACAAGGCCGCCCCGCACTTCTGCGAGGTCGTCGACATCAAGTCGATGCTGGAGGTGCTGTTCACGGCCATGGAGTCCGAGGTGGACTTCACCCGTGAGGCCCGCAACATGAAGGACGCGCGCAAGGCCGTCAAGCGCTTCAAGCAGCTGAAGGTCCCCAAGGTGATCGACGCCGCGCCCCGGGTCCTGGTGCAGACGATGGTCGACGGAACCCCGGTCAACCGGCTGAAGGACGACGAGCTTTCGAACCGCCAGCGCAAGAAGATCGCCTACCAGCTGATGGCCTTCATGTTCCGCGGATACTTCGTCGACCGCGCCTTTCACGCCGACCCCCATCCCGGCAACATCCTCGTCGATCACGACGGAAAGGCGCATCTGATCGACTGGGGGATGTACGGCAAGATCGACCGGACCACGAGCCTGACCATGCTCAGCTCCATGCTGGCGGTCGCCCGCGGCGACGGCGCGGCCATGGCGAGAAACTGGATCAGGATCGGCTCGCTGACGCCTTGGAGCGACAGCACACGTTTCGTCAACGACGTGTGCAACATCATCCCCTACTGGGCGAACGCGTCGTTGCAAGAGCTGAACTTCGGCGTCGCCCTGATGTCGCTGGCCCGCTACGCCACCGAGCGCGGAATCCAGGTCAGCCCCGTCATCTCCTTGATGGGCAAGTCCATGGGGAACATCGAAGGATCGGTGCGGTACGTCTATCCCAAGCTCAAACTCGACAAGGCATTGGGCAACACCCTGCAGGACATCATCCAGGACGTCTTGAAAGAAAGCCTCAGCGGCGAACAGGGCATCCAGTTGCTCCTCGACCTCCTCCACTCGATCAACACCGCTCCCGGACAGTTGCAGGCCGTCCTCAGCGACGTGACCAATCGCCAGATCGGCATCAACACCCGAACCAACCTGGGCGATCCCGTCGCTCCACGGCAGCGTCTCGTGCACAACGTGCCGCTGCGCTCGACGGTCGCCGCGGCCGCGGCCGAGACGATCATCCGGCGCACCCTCGGCGATTGACACCCACCCGGGGCCGCGCACACCCCGATCGTCATCGAGAGTCGACGGTGAGGTGGTCGTGCACCAGGATGTCGGTCGGCAGCGCGCACATGGCCAACGGTCTGGCGTCGGCCTTCCGGCCATTCGCCCAGAGGCGGGTTGAATGTCGGTCCTCGACCATAAGATTCCTCGGGTGGAAAATACGGCACTTGAAGAGAGGTTGCGGGACCATCCCGGCGACCTGGGCTCGTGGCGCCTCTACGGCGACCGGCTCACCGAGCGGGGCGACGCGCGGGGAAGGCTGATCGATCTCGAACTGCGCCGGGCACGCCTCAGCCCCGCTCATCGCGATGCCCTCGAACGCGAGTCCGCGGCGCTGGTGGAGAAGCACCAGGAGAGCTGGGACGCGGCGCTGCCGGCCGGGGTGACCGTCCTTGAACGCCGGTACGGATTCGCCACGAAGGTCGCCGTCGAATGGGCCGAGGGTGCGCCCGTGCTGATCGAGCAGGCCCTGCGGGCCCCCTTCGTGACCGCATTGCGCATCGCGCCGACTTCCGGAGAGAACTGGGATGAGGAGGACTTCGACGATGAACCGAGCTCGACCCCGTCCCTGTCCTACGAGGCCGGGGCCCTCGCGACGCTGAATCTCGGCCGGCTCGTCGAACTCGATCTGTCGTACCTGCGCATGGGCGCGCTCGGTGCCGAGGCCGTCGCCGTCTCGACGTATCTGCGCGTTGGAGCGGCCGAGGTCAAAGCCCTCGCCGGCTCGGCCGCGCAAGAGCGAATCGAGACGCTCGACCTGCGGTACTGCCGCGTCGGGGACGCCGGCCTGGCGGCTCTCGCGGCGTCCCCGAGCTTTGGTGGTGTTCGCCGACTGCACCTCCAGAGCAACGTGCTCAGTGCGAAGTGCGTGTCCTCGCTGCACCGTTTCGAGAAGCTGGCCGAGCTCGACCTGCGCTACAACTCGATCGGCGAGGAGGGGGTGCGGGCCCTGCTCGCGGCGCCGTTCATCGGTTCGCTCAAGCGGTTGCTCCTGTACCGCGCCGATGTCGGAGAAGACGGCGCGAAAATGCTCGCGCAAGCCCCCCAGCTCCCACCCGCGCTCCGCAGCTACTGGAGAAGCCAATGAGCATCGAGCTCCGCGATCGTTTCTTCGCCCTGTCGACCGGCCAGGCCCCTGAGGAGGAGGTCGCCCGGTACCGCGCCGAGGTCGACGCGACCGACGCCGAACCTGTCGCGACGCTCGACGGGCTGGCGATCTCCTGGCACCCGACGGCGCGGTTCAAGGCGGTGCGCTTCGTCGATGCCGAACGGATCGACGAAGGCGTGCGCGAATCGTTCGCCCGGCCCGTTGAGACGGCGCCGTACCTGGCGGCCGTCTTCGCCGATCCGCGCGAGATGTCGTTCCGGACGTTCGAGAACATCCTCCCGCTCGACCGCCTGTTCTCCGGCGTTGCACTGGAACCCGAACTCACCGAGCGCGAGGAGTTCGCCAAGGACGCCTACACCTTCTCGCTGCGGCTCCCGGACTCCGCCCGGGCCTGCCTCGAAGGCCTGGACGCGCTGGACCTCTACGTCCCGCCGCTCAACGCCGGCTCGCGCGGCGGCGACCGTTTCATCTTCCACTCTGCACTGCTCGCCGAAGCGCTCACCCAAGCGGTCGCCAAAGCGATGCCCGAGTCACAGATCGAGGGCTTCTCGCATGTGAACCCCGTGTTCCGGTGCAACCGCTTCGAGCCCGGTGATGCCAACTTCCATCGCCATCTCGATACGCCCTACTACGACGCCGCGCGCAAGCACGTCTCCCGCTACACGGTCCTGCTCTACCTCACCGGCGGCGAGGGCGCGCCGGCCCTCGACCTCACCGGCGGCGCCGCGCTCACCGACATCGCGCCCTTCACCTGCGTGATCTTCGACCAGCGCTACGAGCACGAGGGCGCGCCCTACCTCGAGGGCCGCAAGGTCTTCCTGCGCACCGAACTCATCTTCACCGACCCCCAGGTCACGCACGATCCCGAGATCGGCGCGCTGTTCAGCAAGGCCTGCTACCTGACCGGCGAGAGCGTCTTCGCCCCCGAACTCGCCCGCCACGCCGACGCCTACTACAACCAGGTCGCCGCCGCGCACTGGAACGGCCTCGCACCCGACGCCACGCGCGAGCCGTTCGTCCACAAGCGGTTCCGCGGAGTGGACTTCATCGCCAACGGCTACGACTTCTGGTTCGCCAAGAGCGATGACCGGTCACTGGCCGAGTGCGCCGCGATCACGCTGCTGGACTATTTCAACTGCAAGATCGGTGACACCGCCTTCCGCGACCAGTGCGACTCGGAGGTGATCGAGGCCGACGACACCGACTGGATCCCCGCCTTCCTCAAGGAGCGGAACGGAGAGTCGCCGGTCGTGCCGTTCGACAAGTCCATGCTGTTCCCGGAGCCGGAGAAGCACCTCACCGACGAGCTGCCCTCCTGCGGTTGCGGGATCTGCGGCGGGTTCTTCCTCGGCCCCAATTTCGACACCACGCGCAACGCCGACATCATCGAGGAGTACACGCGCGCACAGGACTCGGCGAAGGCGGACATCATGCCGGCGCCGATCCTGATGATGGGCGAGGACGTCATTCTCGATCCGGACATGTTCGTCGTCGAGGGCGACCGCATCCACGTGCTCGGCAAGGATTCGCTGACGCCGGTGAACTTCGCCTCCTGCCAGGGCGGTCCTCCCGTTCCCCCGGCCGAGAACTTCATCACCACCGCGTCCACAGTCGACGTGGCGCACTTCCTCGTCCCGCCGATTTTGTTCGAGGAGTCCGCCGACTGCTACCACCTGAAGTTCGACTTCTTCCGCAACTCTTGGATGGCGGATCACCAGCAGTCCACCGTGTCCGTCCCGATGATCCGCCCGTTCGAGGACGGCGACATCGACTACGACTGGGAGGACTACGACTACGACGAGGACGACGAAGACGAGGACGACCTCGAAGACGAGGGCAAGGACGAGATCAAGGCCGAGGCCGAATAGTCCTTGCCCCCCCTTCTAGGGATGGCGGGGCGTTTCCCGCTCAGTCGGCCGCGGACAGCTCGGCCATCCGGGCCAGGGCGGTCACCCAGAAGCGCTGCCGTTCCGGGGTCTGCCCGACCAGGTAGGTGGCCCGCAGCTTCGGCGGCAGGTACGGCAGCAGCCGGGCCACCACGTCGAGATGCTTTTCCAGCTGGGACACCTCGGCATTGGAGAACACCTGGTGGACCAGGTCGGTGTCGTCGGTGCCCTCCGAGTTCGTCTCGGCCGCGGCCGACAGCCGGGCTTCCCAGCTCGCGCGGTTCTCGGCGAACTCGGCCAGGCCGATGCGCGGCCGTCCGGCCAGGCGGGCCTCCAGCCCGGACAGCGGCACCGGGGCGTACTCGCCGTCGCCGAGATAGATCAGGCCCGTCTGCAGCGGCATGTCCTCCCGGTGCAGCTTGATCAGCCGTTCCATGGTGCGTTTGGTGATCCAGTCCCGGCCCTCGTCGTCGATGTCGTTCTTCCACCAGTCAAGGACCGTCTCGGCCGTCTCACCGTAGGTCGAGATCAGCCATTCGTTGGCCGGGATGTCGTCCGGATGCACCTCGTAGCTGATCGTGAAGCGGCTGGCCTGGGCCACGTTGTTGCTGGCGACCAGCAGCTTGCGGCCCAGGTGGTACGGCGGGTTCTGCAACGCGATCTGCGCTCGCAGGCCGGGGATCGCGCGCCCGGCGAGCGTCCACTCCTGGGTGATCTCCATCAGCTTGGCGAAGGTCGCCTTGTCCTTCGGCCGGTTGTACTCGTCCCAGACCAGCACCTTGGGCTCGGGGGAGAGCAGCGACCGGGCGAGCATGGCGTCCAGCGAGCCCTCCGGGGTGGGCACCGGCACGCACAGGTCCTCGACGTTGGTCACCGGCAGCGAGAAGTAGACCGGCTCGCGGCCGGTCTCCTCGCGGGCGATCTGCTTGGTGATCTCCGTCTTGCCGCATCCCGGCGGTCCTTGCAGCAGGACGGCCCAGCGGTGGGTCATCGCGGCCCGGAGGATGCGGCGGACCGGGTCGGCCACGGTGGACGGGTTTTTCACCCCGACCGCCGCGGCGATTCCGTTGAGCACTTCCTCAGTGCGGTCCCGGCCGGGCTTGCCGTCCTTCTTCTCCTCGGTCAGCGCCAGCCGCTGGCCGTTCAGCAAAGGCAGCCCCCAGGCCAGCGGAAACCGGGCGCGGGCACAGTCCAGCACATGCTGCAAGGTGCGCGGTGAGAGCAGGTGGCGCAGGTTCGGGCCGAGGGAGGCCCACTGCCGGAACACCTCGCGCAGGTCCCAGTCGGGATACCGCTCGGCCAGCGCCAGCCGCCACGCGGTGTCGTTCGCGGTCAGCCGGATGGTGACCATCCGGTCCAGGATCGCCAGGTCGGACCGTTGCACGCTGGTCTCGGCCAGCGACTCGTTATCGGTGAGGAACACTCCGATACAGCCCAGCTCGCGCAGGTCGTACTCGCCCAGGGTCCAGTTGCAGGCGATCTGCATGAGCTGCGACTGCACAGTGCTGCCGGCCTGCAACGAGTCGTCGATCAGCAGGACGAACGGGTTGCCCGGGACGAGCTGCCGCATGACGAGCTGGCGGAGTACCAGCTCTCCGCTGCGGTCGTCGCGTACCGGGGCGTTGACCAGCAGGTCGTCCGGGGTGAGGTTGGCCGCCGGTACGACCACCAGGGTCGTGCCGGGAAACCGTTTCGGGATGTACGACGTGAACGTGGACGTCTTGCCGATGCCGTGCTCGCCGAAGATCTGCCCGGTCTGCCCGATGGAGATCATCGCGTCGATGAACTTCTCGAGCTTCGCGGTGGGTCCGTCCTCCGGCGGGTCCGGGTACGTGGCGGTCGCTTTCCACTTCCGTCCCGTGGCCGGCCTCCCGCCCTTCGGCGGCGTCTTCCGGTCCGGTCGGGACAGCTCCGTGGCGGTCACTTCTGGGTTCTCCTCGGTCATCGTCCGGACGTGACGCGGTGGCAGGCCATCGGGGGATGGTGCCGGTCCGGCCAGTCGTCGCCGTCGTCGGTGATCAGCCAGATCCATCGGTCGGGGGCCGCGGGCGTGACGTGCGGCGCGTACCCGTCGGTGACCATGATGATCGCGTCGGGTTCCACCTCGAACCGCTTGCCGTCCATCTCCAGCCGGCCCTCGGCGTAGTCGACGACGTTCTGGAAATCGGTGCCGCCCCCGCCCAGCACCCGCTCCCCGGGGACGAACGGCATCACCACGCCGTCGAAGCTGAGCCAGTGGCTCTCCACCCCGTCGGTCTGCCCGACCAGAGTGGTCAGCCACTCGACCACGGAGTCGGGCATGGAGCCCGACGTGTCGAACGCGATCAGCACCACCTTCCTCCGCTCCGGTCCGCGCCGGGTCAGCATCGGGTCGTGGCCCAGCGCGAGCATGATCGCGCCGTGCTTCTTCGGGTAGATCAGGCGGTCGCTCTCGTCCAGCTTCGAGGCGAGCACGTCGGTCAACCACCGCTGCCACCAGTCGACGCGGCGGGTCTTCGGCGTGGTGCCGCGCAGCTTTTCCAAGCCCAGGCTGCCCCACAGCCGACTCAGCCGCTCCCCGCCGTCGGCCGTGCGGTCGGCCAGGTCGAGAAGCTCGTCGCGCGCCGCCGGATTGCGCCGCAGCGCGGCCTGCATCACTTCGCGCAGCACCTCATTGCCCAACTGCTCCACGGCTTCGCCGTCAAGCGGGACGTCCGCCCCATCGCCCGCGCCGCCATGCCCGTGCATGCAGTACCCCCGTCGGGGTTCGCCGAGGGACTTCATCCGGCGCAACTCGCTGTACACCGTGAGGTCGGTTTCACTGAACTCGTCGTACGGGAGCGGGGACAGATTCTGCCGCCGCAGATCTTCTTGGTACGCCTGGTAGACCAGATCCGGGTCGACGCCGACCGGCCCCCGCGAGCCGTCGGCCCCTTCGCGTGCCGGCATCGTGGGCAGGCCGGGTCGTTGCAGCCGCCGCAGGGCGACGTGATTGATGGCCACCTCGGCGGCCAGCCTGAACGCCGGATCGGTGCGCAGCTCCTCGTCCACGTGCAGGTGCCGGTGCATCAGATGCCGGGCCTCGTGGAACAGCACGAACTTGACCCCGTCGAAGTCCAGGTCCATGAAGAAGTACGGGTTGTAGAGCAGGGCGCAACTGCCGTCACCGGTGGCCATCACCGCGGCGGTGGGGATCGCGGTGGTCGGGATGTGGTGGTGGCATTTGGAGTACAGCCAGGAGGTCACCACGCTCTGCCCGACCCCGAAGTCCAGCAACGCGGCCTCCTTGCGCTGCCGCGCCTCTTCCACCACCTCAGGGTCGGCCGGCTCCTCCGCCAGCAGTCGCCGCAGGTCCGCCAGGTGGGGCACCGGCCGGCCCGGACGATCCGGGCGGGTGCGCCCGGCGCCGGCCGTATGGTGATCGGCGGCACTCACCGGAGCGCCCTTACGACGGCGGAGACCGGTCCGGGAAAGCCCGGCGTCCTGAGCAACGGCACCCATGCCTCCAGATTCCCTTGATCTGGACGAGTTCCCTGGTCACCCGCGCCGCCTTCCGGCATGCGGCGCCCCGTGGTGACTCGTCCCGTACCGACCGCAGGCACGATAGCGGGTCGAGGCGACAAACCACGCCGACCCAACCACCGGGTGGCTGAACTTTCGCGAGCCACCTCGACGATCCGTCCGTACCGCTGAGCTGACCCCCTTCAAAGCCACGCGGTACGGCAACCGTCGATCGCAGCGCCGAACACGCTGACTCGCTGTTCAGGTGGCACGCGGTGGTGCGGGGCCGAGGCCCGAACCGGCGACCGCCGTCACCCGAACCCGGATTCGCTGTCACCGCCGTCTGCCACAGTATGCGGTGAAATGATCAACCGGACGCGGAAAGCGGGTTCCCTTGTCGAGCGTGAGCGGCTCCTCGGCCACCGGTCTTCTGAGCGCGGACGTCCTCCAGCGGATCGAGCGGCTGGGCGGTCACATACCCGACGGTTTCCGACCCCGGGAATGGTCGGTGGACACGACCGCGGGCGAGCACGAGGTGCCTGCCGCCGTCCAAGCGCTGCTCGCGGTGGAATGGCCTGCGGGCCAGGGTTTGTGCACCGATGACGAGTTCCGGTGGGAGGTGCACCTGCCGTCGCACGGTGAGGTGGACGCCCTGGTGGTCGAAGACGAGCCGAGGGCCTGGTACGCCATCGGCTATGACGAGGGCCAGTGGTACCTGCTCGTCGACCTCGCCGAGGCGCACACCGACGACTTCCCCGTGTACCGCGTCGATCACGACGGGAGCGACGACGCCGGCAGCCGGCGCCGGCTTTCGTCCGTCCTCGGCGATCTGCGGGTGGTGACCGATCGCATCGTCTTCCCCAGCCGCATCGCGGACGGGGAGGCCGCGGACGAAGCTCTGGTCATCGACGCCGAAGCCCTGGTGAACACGGACCCGCTCACCCTGTTGCCGCTCCTGGACCGGGCGACGACCGAGCAGGACAGGCTGGCCGCCACCGTGTACCGGTCCTCGCTGGCACGGCACCGCGATGCCGACGCCGCGACCCGCCGGCAGATTCTCGCTCTGGACGCGGCGCGCCTCGGCGCGCCCGACCTGTCCCGGAACCTTGCCGATGTGCCGGTTCCGGGCGCGCCGGCGCAGGACTGGACGATCGAGTGGGCCACCGGGGCGAAGCTCGACCACCGGCTGCTGGCGCAGTTGGACGTCGGGGGCCCGCAGGCGATCACCGAGCTGCAGGGCCGGACGGTGGTCGCGACCGTGGACGGCTGGACGCTCCACGTGCACGACCTGGCCACCGGGGAAAGCCTCGTCGAGGCCGGCCTGGAGTGCGACCAGGAGTTCGCGGCGATCGCGCTGGCGGAAATCGACGGACGGTGGATCGCGGTCACGGGCAGCAGCTGCCCCGGCTGCGACCACCATTACAGGTGCGAAGGCCGGATCCAACGGTGGAACCTGGCCGACGGCAATCCGATCGCCGATCCGGTCCGCGCGCACGCCAGGTCGGTGGACGCGCTGGCCGTGACCCGCGTCGACGGCAGGCCGGTCATTCTCAGCGGCGGGCACGACTGCATGCTGCGCATGTGGGACCTGCGTACCGGCGAGCCGATCGGAACGCCGTCGATCGGCCACCGCACTTCGGTGGGGTACGGGGGGATCGCCGCCGTGGCCGTCGGCGAGCTGGACGGGCGGCCGATCGCGGTCACCGGCGCCTGGGACGGCGCCGCGCGAGTGTGGGATCTGGCCGATGGCGGAACGCCGGGGACGATCCTCACGGCCAACACGGACTACCAGTATGAAGACGCCGGGATCTTCCACGTGAGCCTCGGCGAGCTGGACGGCGTTCCGGTCGCGGTGACGAGCGGCGACGACGATGCACGGGCGTGGGACCTGCGGAGCGGGCAGCAGCTCGGCCCGGTGATAACGGACTACTGCAAATGCTCCGACCTGGTTGAAGTCGACGGCCGGCCGGTCGTCGTCACCGTCGATTCCGACGGCTGGGTGCGGAAGTGGGACCTGCGCACCAGGCGGGAACTCGGCTCTGGGGTCAACGTGTTCACGGCGGACCGCCGGATAGTCCGCGCGCTGACCGCGGTGCGGGCGCTGGGACGTGTGGTGGCGGTGGTTCCCGACTACAGGGCGACCGCCGTCGTCGACCTGCTCGCCGAAGCTCCGGGTACGTCTCGCGTCGGTCACACGAACACGATCGAGGCGCTCACCGTCGCCGACTCCGAGGTGGCGGTCACCGGAAGCGAGGACGGCACCGCACGGATCTGGCGCCTGGACGACGGCACCCCCGTGTGCCCGCCTTTGTCCGACCACTGGGTGCGGGTCAAAGCGGTGGCGACGGCGCGTGTCGGAGGCCGCTCCGCCGTGCTGACCTCTGACGGCGACACCATCCGGGTGTGGGACCGGGCGACCGGTGAGCTGTCGCGCGAGATCAAGGCCGAGGGCGGCCACCAAATGCTGACGCTGTCGGCCGCGTACCTGGACGGCCGAGCCGTGGCGGTCACCAAAGGTTACGACGCCCGGGTGCTGACCTGGGACCTGGAAGGTGCGGCACGCGCGGGCCACCCGCCGTTCACCATGCGGAAGGAGTACTCCCGCTCGATGGCGACCGTCGAGCTGGACGGGCGGTATCTCGCCCTGGTCGAGGACGACGGCGCCGTCCGGGTGCTGGACCTGGTGGCCGGTGAGCAGCTGCACACCCTTGATCACGAGGGCGGCGTTCTTGCGATCGCGGTCGCCGGGTCGCGGGAACGCGTGACCGCTGTGACGGCGACGTACCAAGACCTGCAGGTCTGGGACGTGGCCACCGGGACGCGGACCGGCACGCTCGACGCCGGGTGGTCGGTGAGAGCGCTGGCTCTCGCGGACATCGACGGACGCCTCGTCGCCGCCTCCGGTGGAAGCGACGGGACCGTGCGCACTTGGGACTTGGCGGACGGCCGGCCGTACGGTGCGGCGCTGACCTTCCCTGAAGAGGTGAACCGGCTCGCCCTCACAGGCCAAGGCCGCCTGGTCGTCGCCTTCGGCTCGGACCTGGCCGTCTTCTCCCCCCGGAAGTAGGCGCCCCGCTGACCTTCGGCCACCTCGGCTGGTCGTGGCGCGGGAACTGCTGGGCCGCCCGCACGCCCCCTGAACCTCAGCCGGTCATCGCGGGTACGTCCTGCTGTAGGGGACGGTCATCAACTCCATGTTGTGGCCGGTGGGGTCTTCGAAGAAGACGCCGCGGCCGCCGTACTCGTGGTTGATCTCGCCGGGCTTGTGGTGGTGCGGGTCGGCCCAGTAGGTGATGTCGGCCTCCCGGACGCGCGCGAAGGCGGCGTCGAACTCCGCGTCGCTCATCAGGAACGCGTAGTGCTGCGGCTGGATCTCTGCCGCCGGGTCGTCGACGTAGTCCAGCGTGATGCCGTTGGACAGCACGATCGGCAGGAACGGGCCCCACTGGTCCTCGACGGGCAGGTCCAGGATGCCCGCCAGGAAGGCGGCCGACGCGGCCTTGTCGCGGGCGTGGACGATGGTGTGGTTCAACTCGACGCTCATGCGATCATGTTAGTACAACGTTCCAGTTGATGGAACATTGTTCCAAGTGGAGGATTCATGGCCGTGGACCTGCCCGGTGTCGTCCGGCTGCGCGATCGGCGCGAGGCGCTGACCCTGCGGGCGATCCTCACCGCGGCGCGGCGGCTGTTCGCCGAACGCGGCTACGCGCGTACCCCCATCCGGCTCATCGCCAAGGAGGCCGGGGTCGCGCCGCAGACCATCTACGCGCACTTCGGTTCCAAGGCCGGCGTCCTCAACGGCCTGGTCGACCTGATGGACGACGAGGCCGGCATGCCCGACCTGATGGCCGAACTGCAGCACACGGGCGACCCCGTCGAACTGGTCGGCCTGCTCGCCCGGGCCTCCCGCCAGATGCGGGAACGCTGCGGCGACATCATCACGATCCTGATCTCCGGCGCCGCCGTCGACCCCGACATCGCCGCCACCCGGGCGGAGGGCGCCCGGCGCAACCGCCTCGGTGTCGAGATGGTCGTCGAGCGCCTGCGCGGAACCGGCCACCACGTCGCCCCGAAGGCCGCCGACATCGCCGTCGCGCTGATGGGCGACGGCGTCCACGAGAGCCTCGTCGGCGACGCGGGCTGGACGCACGACGACTACGAGGCCTGGCTGAAGCGCACCCTCGTCGCCGCCGTGCTGCGATGACGCGCCGGCAGACGGCAGTCGGCCGGACACCGCGAGGGCTGCCACCCCCGGCGGTGTCCGGCCGGCCGTCATACGGCCCCGCTCAGCTCTTGGCGTCGTCCGCGCCGGAGTAGGCGAGGTGCACCACGCCGGTGGCATCGAAGGTCGTCGAGGACACCAGCTTCAACGGCACGGTCTGGCCCTCGGTGAAGAGCTTCGCGCCATGTCCGACGACGATAGGGTGCACGAGCAGGTGCAGCTCATCGACCAGGCCCTGCTCGAGCATCCAGCGCACCAAGGCGGCGCTGCCCGTCGTGCCGAGCCGGGTGTCGGCCTTCAGCCTGGTCAGCTCCGCCGCCGCATCGCCGTTGATCAACGACGAGTTCTCCCAGGTCGCCTCGGTCAGCGTGTTCGACACGACGTACTTGCGCGCGCTGTTCATGACCTTGGTCATCGGGTCGGCGGGGTCGGCGTTCGGCCAGTAGGAGGCGAACCCCTCGTAGGTGTGCCGGCCGAGCAGGGTGGCCTCGGCCTCGCCCATCAGCCCACCGACGACGGCGCCCATCTGGTCGTCGAAGTAGGGGAAGTGCCAGGTCTCCGGCGACTCGATCACGCCGTCGAGGGAGATGAAGAGGCTGGACTTGATGAATCCCATAGGGATGCTCCTTCGAAAGAGTCCGGGGCGGGCGGCCCTGGACGGGAACCGTCAATCACAGGTCGAACGGCGACCCGGCGGATCGACACGCCGTCGACGCTTTTCCGTGAAAGCCGACGTCATCCAACCAGCTGTTGATCTCCCTCTAACAGGGCATTTCTCGTGATCAGTGCCGCGGCGGCCGGACCCGGCCAGCCGGTTACGCGCTGATGTAGACGTTCTTGGTCTGCAGGAACTCGTACAGACCCTCCTTGCCGCCTTCCCGTCCGAAGCCGCTCTGCTTGTAACCGCCGAACGGGGCGCCGGGCGGCTGCCCGGACACGCCGTTGACGAGCACGGTGCCGGACTGGAAGCGGGGGACGAGGCGGTGCACCCGCGAGACGTCGCGGGTCTGGAGGTAGGTGCCGAGGCCGTACGGGGTCGAGTCGGCCAGCTCGACCGCCTCCTCCTCGCTGTCGAACGGTGTGATCGACAGCACCGGGCCGAAGATCTCCTGCTGTGCGGGCTCGCTGTGCGGGTCCACATCGGCGAGGACGGTCGGCTCGATGAAGTAGCCGTCACGGAAGTCGGGCGCCAGGGTCGACCGCTCGACGCCGCGGCCCCCGGTGACGACCCGGCCGTCCTTGCCCGCGCGGTCGATCACGCCGAGGACGCGGTCGCGGGCGGCCCGATCGACGAGGGGGCCGACGTTCGTGCGCTGGTCGAACGGGTCGCCCACCCGCAGTGCGGCGACGCCCTGCCCGGTGGCCTCGACCACCTGGTCGTACACGTCGCGATGCACCAGCATCCGGGTGGTGAGGTTGCAGCCCTGCCCGGCCAGGGTGGTGCAGGACCCGACCGTCAGAGCGATGGCCCGGCCGAGGTCGGCGTCGGGGAAGACGACGTTCGCCGCCTTGCCCCCCAGTTCCAGGACGACCGGTTTCAGGGTGTGCCGGGCGGCCTCCAGGATCTTCTTGGCGGTCGGGATGCCGCCCGTGAAGGAGATCTTGGCGACGTCCGGGTGGCGGACCAGCCTGTCCCCGGCGTCCGGCCCGCCCGGCAGGACGTGCAGCACTCCCGGGGGAAGGCCCGCCTCCAGGGCGATCTCGGCGAACCGGGCGACGGCGTACGGCGACTGCTCGGGAGCCTTGACGACGACGCAGTTGCCCGCGGCCAAAGCCGGTGCGACCTTCATGCCGACCGAGATGATCGGCCCGTTCCAGGTCAGGATGATGCCGACGACGCCGTACGGTTCCGGGAGCGTGTAGTCGAGGCCCTGGCCCATGCTCGGGCTGGGGGGAATCGTCGCTCCCTCCAGCTTGTCCGCCCAGCCGGCGTAGTACCCGAACCATTTCGTGCAGAGGTATGCCAGCGCCGCCGACGTGGTGGCGGGGACGCCGAGTTCGAGCGTGGCGAGGCGGCTGAGCTCGGGCACCCGGGCTTCCATCAGCTCCTCCACCCGCTGCAGGATGCGCCGGCGCTTGTCCGGTGACATCGCCCGCCACTCGGGGGACGCCTTCTTGGCGGCGGCGACGGCCGCGTCCACTTCCGCCGGGCCGCTGAGCACGACGGTGCCGTTCACGCGGGCCGTCGCGGGGTTGACATGGTCCATCGTGCCTGCGGACGCCCGATCGAGCCATGAGCCGTCGATGAGGGGTCCGGTGACGCCCAGATCGTGCGAGGTGGGTGGGGACACGGTCATTCTTGGTACCGCCTTGTTTCTTCAGGGGCCTGGCGTCGTCGGGCGGGTGGCCGGCAAAGCCGCATGATCTTCAAAGCCGCATGACCCAGCCGCCGTCGACGCTGATCGTCTGGCCGTTGATCCACTCACCGGCCGGGGAGGCCAGCAGGAGCAGCGCGCCCAGCAGGTCTTCGGCGGGCGCCTGCTTCTTGCCCGGAATGCCCGCGGCCAGCGCGGCCCGCGCGGGGTGGTCGGCCGGCAGGCTCCGCATGCCCGGTTCGTTCTCGACCAGGCCGGGGGCGATGGCGTTGACGCTGATGCCCAGCGGGCCGAGGGAGCGGGCGAGGCCGGCGGTGGCGCTGACCAGGGCGAGCTTGCTGATCCCGTAGATGCCGCCGCCCATGAAGGCCGCGGCGGACACCTGGTTGATGATCCGACCGCCGCCGCGCTCGACCATGGACGCCTTGACCGCTCTCGTGCACAGGATGGCGCCCATGACGTTCACCCGCATCACGCGGTCGAACCAGTCGGGCGGGAGTTCGAGGAGGTCGCCCTGGGGGATCTCGGCCATGAGGGCGGCGTTGTTGACCAGGATGTCGATGCCGCCGTGCGCGGCGACCGCGGCTTCGGCCATCGCCGCCGTCGACTCGGGGTCGGTGATGTCGACGCGTACGCCGGTGGCCTGGAAACCGTCGGCCCTCAAGGCCGCGGCGGCCCGTTCGCCGCCGTCGCCGTCGAGGTCGGCCAGCACCACCGCGGCGCCGGCCTCGGCCAGCGCGCGGCCGTAGACCTGGCCGATGGCTCCGGCGCCGCCCGTGATGATGGCGACCTTGCCGTCGAGGCGGAGGCGATCGAGAGTGCTCATGGCGCTTCCTTGAGGAGGTGGGACAGGTAGGCGTCGACGTCGGCTCCGTGTTCGCGGAGTTCGTCGGCGGCCTCCGGGGCGGTGAGGATGAGGAAACGGTCCGCGGCGACGCCGTCGGCGACGATCTCGCCGACGGTCTCGGCGTCGAGGACGGGGAAGCTCGGCCCGCGCGGCGGTGCCGGCTCTCCGTGGAAGGTGATCTGCTCGACGATGTTGGTGGCGACGCCGGCCGGGCACAGGCAGGAGACGCCGATGCCGCGCGGCCGCAGGTACAGCGCGAGCGCTTCGGACAGTCCGACGACCGCGTGCTTGGTAGCGGTGTAGGGCAGCCGGTCGTACCCGTAGGGCAGCAGCCCCGCGGTCGAGGCGGTGTTGACCACGTGTCCCGCCCCCTGCTCCAGCAGCAGCGGCAGGAACACCAGGTTGCTGCGGACGATGCCGAGCAGGTTGATGTCGACGACGCGCTGCCAGGTCTCGAGGGGGATGGCCTCGACCGGACCGACGGCGAGGACGCCGACGTTGTTCATCACCAGGTCGACGCGGCCGAACCGGTCGAGTGCCAGATCGCGCACCGCCTCCAGGTCGCCGAGGCTGGTGACGTCGCAGGTCGCGGCGGTGCCGCGGTCGGCGAGCGGGGCGGCGACGGCGGCCGCGCGGTCGCCGTCGATGTCGGTGACCACGACGCGCGCCCCGCGCCGGGCGAAGGCGTGCGCGGCGGCGCGCCCGATGCCGCTGCCCGCGCCCGTGACGACCGCGACGGCGTTGTCCAGATCGATGCTCATGGGACGCTCGCTTTTCCAGCGGGTGACGGACAGGTGAGTGGCGCGCGAGAGTTGGATTACCGATGATGAGAACGAGGATTACGGTCAACGACTGGCATCAAAACATGCGGCCACGGCGAAGTCAATCGCCTTAGTTTGATGGCGGCCGCATCATCGGGATGCCCGTCCTGGGAGGCGGGTTCGGGGGGTGTGGTGTCGCTGACATTTCCCTGGTGGGTGCGGCATAGCTGCTTTGGTTGGCGCTCTCGGGAGCGGTGATCGTGACGAATCACGGGCCATGCTCCCCTTGTCCGCGAGAGTCACGCGACTTAGAGTTCTGCCACTCGAAGGCAAGTCGGGGCGTCAGAGGAGATGCGCATGGGCGATACAGCCGCCGAGCGGACCTATCGCGAGGTCATGACCCGTGAAGCGCCGCCACCGGCCACGCCGTTCGAGGCGGCGACCCGCGACTTCGTCTTCGGGGAGGTGTGGCCGCGCCCCGGGCTGAGCCGGCGCGACCGCCGCTGGGTGACGCTGACCTGCGTCGGCGCGGCGGACGCACCCGAGCCGATCGACGAGCACGTGTACGCGGCGCTCAACAGCGGGGACATGGACTTGGGCGCGATGCTCGAGTTCGTGCTCCACTTCGCCGTCTACTGCGGCTGGCCGAAGGCGTCGCACGTCGAAGGCGTGATCCGCCGGCAGTGGGCCCGGATCCGGCAGGAGCGCGGCGAGGAGATCGAGGCGCTGCCGTTGCTCGACAACGCCACGCTGGGCCCCGACGACTGGGCGGAACGGCTCAAGCGCGGAGCGGCGGAGTTCGTCGACGTCAATCTCGTCCCGGCGCCGAAAGGCGAGACGCCGTACACCCATGCCGGCATCCTCAACTTCGTCTTCGGGCATGTCTGGCAGCGTCCCGGACTCACCCGCCGCGAGCGCCGCGTCATCACCGTGGCGTGCGTCGCCATCGATGACTCGCCCGTGCCGTTGCGGTCGCACGTCGGTGCCGCGCTGAACTCCGGCGACATCTCCAAGGAGGAGATGGACGAGATCGTGCTCCAGTTCGCCGCCTACTACGGCTTCGCCAAGGGGGAGGCGCTGGGTGGCACCGCCGATGCGATATGGGCCGAGCGAAGCCGCTGAGACCGAGGAGGGCGGGCGTCACGTGACTGAAGTTCAAGTCATTTGACTTACATGCCGCCACTTGGTTACATGACCGCCATGTCAACGCTGGCCTCGACCAAGGCGCAGATCGTCGCCGCCGCCGAGCGCCTCTTCGCCCAGCACGGAATCGAGGGCGTATCGCTCCGCCAGATCGGCGCCGAGGCGGGCAACGGCAACAAGTCGGCCGTCCAGTACCACTTCGGGACGAAGGACCGCCTGCTCCAGGCGATCTTCGAGCACCGGTTGCCCGGCATCTACGGGCGGCGCAGGATACTCATCGCCCAGTACCGCCCGGACGACCTCCAGACGTGGGTCAAGTGCTACGTGCTCCCGATCCTGGAACAGGGCGAGCAGGAGGGCAGCCACTACCTCGCCTTCGTCAACATGCTGCGGCATCACGGCCGCCGGGACGTGTTCGAACGCGTTCCCGAGGAGTTCCTGGCATTGACGCGCGAGTTCTCCGAGCGGGTCGCGGCGCTGCTCCCGCACATTCCCGAGCCCCTGCGGGCGCACCGCATCAGCCAGGCCGTGGTCTTCGGCATCGACGCCGCGTCGCACCGAGAGCACGCCAATGTGAACGGGAACCCGGTGCTGCCCTTCGCCGTGCACGTCGCCGATCTCCTCGACGGCCTGGTGGGATTCCTCCAGGCTCCCGTGTCACCGGTCGCCCGCGCCGTCCTCGACGACACCCCGCTCCAGATGACCTGGTCGCCGTTCCTGTGACCGCGGGGCGCCGTTGAAGGCGGCCAGGCAGAACGCCCACAGGCGCTCGGTGGTGTCCTCGAGGCTCTCGCGGGTGGTGGCGAAGGCGTAGCGGTGGTAGACCGACATCACCAGCTTCATCACGAACCATGAGTCGGCGGCGGGATCGGTCGGCTTGAGCAGGCCCAGCGCGGCCGCCTCGTGCAACTCCTGTTCGATCAGATCCGCGAAGGGCTGGTTGATCCGCGCCATCTCGTCGGGAAAGAGCTGGTGGAGGCGCCAGTGCTCGGCGGTGATGAACCGCGGACCGACATCGCCGTCCTGGTGGTGGTGCAGCGATTCGAGCGTGCTGGTGATGAAGAAGCGCAGGCGCGCGACGGGGTCCGGCAGCCGGCGCGCGGCGGCGTCGGTGCGAGCGGCCTCGGCCATGATCTCTTCTTCGAGGACGGCGAGCAGCAGCCGGTCCTTGTCGGCGAAGTACCGGTAGAAGGTCCGCAGCGCGATCCCGGCCTCCTTCGCCAGCTCCTGGATGGTGAAGGAGGACCCCTTGGCGCGAGTCAGCCGGCGCGCCGCCTCCACGATCTCCCGCACCTGCCGGGCGCTGCGCGTCCGCGACCGCCGGACGGAGGGGGACCGTTCCACTGCCCGCTCATTCGTCGTCAATCCGATGGCGCCTTCTCGTCTCGGGGAGGACGCGACGACCGGGATGATCCGCTCGGCACGCTGCTGTCAAGTGTCGCAGTTCGGCCAGGAGCTCGTCGCGTCGGGCGCGTGGACTCCTCAAAGAGAGACCGATGCAAGGGACTCGTGCTCGGTGACCGCGATCCCGAGACGGCGCAGGAGCGTGCCGGTTATCTCCGGGGCGACCTTCTGAGTGACGCCCCAGAGGTAGAAGCCGTAGAGGATGCCCCGGCGGAAGCCCAGCCAGACGTCGTCCCAGGACGGGGGGTCGATTCCGTTGGCGCGAAGACTGTCGAGGTAGTGGCGGAGGAGGTCCTTCTCGGTTCGCCGCCTGTCCTCCACCGTAAGAGTGGAGACGATGTGGTAGCCGACGTCGAGGTACCAGGGTCCGCGCTGTACCAGCTGCCAGTCGACGAGCGAGGGTCGCCGGTCTCCGTCGAGGTAGAGGTTGCCGACGTGGGCGTCTCCGTGGATCACCGACCACGGCGACGCGGTGAGCGTCTGCTCGGTGAGCGCCCGATACGCCGAATACAGCCGTTCGGCGTCGCGGACCTCGTCCGGCACCCCCGCGCCGATATCGCTCTCGAAGTTGGCGCGGAGCTCCTTGACGCCGCGGTGCACGAGAAGGGCGCCGAGCCGCGGCGCCAGCCAGTCGGCCGCGGCGGCCGTGGCGTCGCCCCAGGTCGCGGCGTGCAGCTTGGCGAACTCGGCGAGGCTCTGGGACGTCTGTTCCGGCGTGTAGTCGCTGGTGGCGTCGAGGAACGTGCCGCCCTGGGTGACGGCGTCCTCGGTGATGACCACGCCGTGCTGCGTCTCGGGGTCGATGTCGGCGTACACGCTGCGCAGGGTCCGCACGCCGCTCGTGCCCGCGAGGTGACGGTAGAAGGACACTTCGGGGATTCCGGTTTGACGGGCGTACCAGGTGCCGATGTCGGAGAAGTAGCCCTTGCCGCACAGGTCCGGCGACAACCCGCTGGGGAGGCCGCCCTCGCATTCGATGTGGAAACGGACGTTGGTCGACACGCGGCTCACCACGGGCCCGGGGGTGACGTCCGTGACCCGGATTCCCGGAAAGCGCGGCGCGAGCGCCGAACTGAGCCATTCCGGCGACATCAGTTCCGTCACGGTGCTGGGCACTGGCACGGTGGTCTGGTTCGGCATTGCCTTCCTTTCAGGCGGTCGCCTGCTTGGGATCGAGGCCGGGCGCGGGTGCCGGCGCACACGTCCCGCATGATCTGCTCGCAGCGGTCCAGGATCTGCCCCGTGAACACCTCCCGCCGGTACCTGGGTGTGAAGACCAAGTGCGCATGCAGGGTGTGGACGCCTGGCCCGGGACGACGCTGCGGCCCCTGCGTACATCGGGGTTTCGGTGCCCATCGAGGTGACATGGATGGATTTTGGGATCTGTGGGTGCCGTAACGCTAACGGAGAGTAATCAGCGGTCAGTTGCGGGACGGCATGTGGTTCCTGATCGGCACCCTGGAGATCCCCGAGCCCGAACAGATCGAACCGGCCGACTGGATCGGGGTGGACCGGGGCGTGGTGAACCTGGCCACCACCTCCGACGGGGACAACCACCAGGGCCGCCGCCTTTGCCGCTATCGGCGGTGGCAGGCCCGCAAACGCGCCGAACTCCAGGCCCGCAAGTCCCGCTCGGCCAAGCAGTTGCTGCGCAAGCGGGCGCGCCGGGAGGCCCGGCACGCCGCCCATGTGAACCACAAGATTGCCAAGAAGGTCGTTGCTGTCGCCGCACGCACCGAGCGTGGGATCGCCCTGGAAGAACTGGGCGGGATCCGCGATCGGGTCACGGTTCCCCGCGACCAGCGAGCACGACTTTCCCATTGGCCGTTCCACCAGCTGGGCGAGTTCATCGCCTACAAGGCCCGCCTCAAGGGCGTGCCGGTGATCAAGGTGGACGCCCATTACACGTCCCAGAGGTGTCCCGTGCCGTGGTGCGGGCACCTCGAGCGGGCCAACCGGCCTGACCGGGACACCTTCTGTTGCCGTCGGTGCGGGTTCGCCGGCCCCGCCGACGTCGTCGCCGGGATCAACGTGCGCAACCGCGCACGCTCGGCGTGGGTATTTGTCAACATGCCCGACCCGGCCCCCACATAGGGACGCGGGTGGATGTGACCCCGGCGCGCCAGCCAGTCGTGAAAGGGGAGCATAAGCGGAGCCCTCCCGGACCGAGTCAAACAAGCTCGGCCCTCAGGGCCGAGTAGTTGACGGCTGCTGCGGGAAGACTCGTCGTCCGGTGTCGGTGTCGGTGATGGTGATGGCCTCGACCGGGCACGACTCGGCGGCGTCCAGCACCGCCTCGGACGCCGGCAGCGGCTCGGCCGTCGCGCGTCCCTTTCCTCTCTCGTCCAGGTCCAGCTCGCCGGGAGCGGTGGCGGCGCACAGGCCCGTCCCGACACAGAGGTGCCGGTCGAACGTGACCGTCCAGCGGTCGGTCATCGGTGCCTCCTTTCAGCCGATGACGAGCGGCAGCGTCTTCCAGCCGCGGACGGTCGAGGTCTGTGCCAGTTCGGCGTCGTCCCAGTCCACGTCCCAGTCCGGGAAGTTCTTCAGGATCTCCTCCGCCGCGACGCGGCCCTCCAGCCGGGCCAGTGCCGCGCCCAGGCAGTAGTGCGCGCCGACGCCGAAGGTCATGTGCTGGGAGACTCGGTGGACGTCGAAGCGGTCGGGGTCGGTGAAGCGCTCGGGGTCGCGGTTCGCGGCGGCCGCGATGAAGAGCATGGCGCTGCCGGCCGGCACGGTCTCGCCGTGCACCTCCACGTCGACGGCCACATAGCGGGCCGTGAAGGGGCTGGTCGGCTCGAAGCGCAGGATCTCCTCGATGGCGTTGGGGATGAGGGAGGGGTCGGCCGCGAGTTCGCGGCGCTGCGCGGGATAGCGGGCCATCAGCGCGCCGAACCACCCGATGAGGCGTCCCGTCGTCTCGTTCCCGGCACCGGCGATCACCGAGCAGTAGGTGAGGACCTCGTCGTCGGTGAGCGTGCGGGTGACCCCGTTCTCGTCCTCGAACTCGGCGTTCATCAATTCCGTCATGAGGTCGTCCGAGGGATGCTCCTTGCGCCACTCGAGGTAGTCCCGGTACGCCTCGATGTTGAGGATCTCGCCCTCTCTCGGGTTCATCTTCTCGCGGCCCTCGGTGCTCAGCACGGCGTCCACCCTGTCGCGGATGGCCGGCTGGTCGGGCTCTGGAATGCCGAGCAGCATGCCGATGACGCGCATCGGCATCTCGGCGCCGACGGCCTCGATGAGGTCGAACCGGTCGCTTCCGATCACCGGTTCCAGGGTCCGCTCGCAGTAGGCCCGGATCTGCGGTTCGAGCAGGGCGATCCGGCGCGGGGTGAAGACGCGTGCGAGCAGGCGGCGGTGGATGTCGTGGACGGGCGGGTCCTCCATGATGAGGGTGCCCGGGGGCCACTCGATGCCCGACTGGACCAGTTCGAGGATGTCGCCGCGGACGGAGGGGTAGGTGCGCCAGTCCGCGAGGCCGCGCTGGCAGTCGGCGTACCGCGTGAGCGCGTAGAAGTCGTGCTTGTCGTTGCGGTAGAGCGGTGCCTCCTCCCGCATCCGCTGGAAGATGGGGTAGGGGTTGAGGACGAGTGAGGGGTCGTAGGGGTCCCAGTACAGCTCGTCGACGGTGCTCATGAACTCGCCTCCTGTTGAAGGGCGGGCGTCGGTCGGTGGCCTACTTGAGGAGCGCTCCCGCGTCGATCGGGAGTGTCACGCCGGTGAGGAAGCGGCCCTCGTCCGAGGCCAGGTAGACGACCGCGTTGCTGATGTCGAGCGGCTCCACCCACGGGGTGGGCAGGAGGTGCATGCCCTGCGACACCGCCGCGAAGTCGTCGATGGTCGGGTTCTCCAGGTCGGGGCGGAACATGCGGTAGGTGCCCTCGTGCATCACCATCGGCGTGTTCACCTGGCTGGGGTGCAGCGTGTTGACCCGGATGTTGTGCGGGCCCAGCTCCCACGCCAGGGTCCGCATCAGGCCCACCACGCCGTGCTTGGCGGCGATGTAGTGGCCGATGTTGGCATGGCCCTTGAGCCCTCCGACGGAGCTGGTCAGGATGATCGTCCCGCCGCGGCCGCCGGCGAGGATGTGCGGGGTCGACACCCTGGTGGTGAGCCACACGCCGGTCAGGTTGACGTCGATCATGTCGCGCCAGGTCTTCTCGGTCATCTTGTGGAGCACGGTGCCGTCGCTGCCGAGACCGGCGTTGGCGACGACGATGTCCAGGCGCCCGAGCTCGGTCACGCCGTCGTCCACCGCCGCCTTGAGCGCGTCGTGGTCGCGCACGTCCGCCCGCACGGCGACGATGCGGCGGCCCAGCGCCTTCACCTGCGCGACCGTCTCGTCCAGGTCCTCGGGGGTCGACATCGGGAAGGTCACGCCGTCGAGTTGCGCGCAGACGTCCACGGCGATGATGTCGGCGCCCTCCTCGGCCAGCCGCACCGCGTGGCTGCGGCCCTGGCCGCGCGCCGCACCGGTGATGAAGGCGACCTTGCCTTCGACTCGTCCAGGCATGGGAGACCTCGTTTCCTGAGTTGATCAGCTCGTGGGGGGTGCTGCCGAACCGATGCGGACGGGGGCGTGCCGCCCTCGCCGCCGGCAGGGGGAGACGTTCGGTCTCCACGACGCGCGGTGGCCGCCGGGATCCCCGTGCCAGGGGACCGCGGTGATGCTGAACAACTGTGTAACACGGCGCTTCAGGCAGGGTCAACCATGGTCCGGGCGCGACTTGCGCTCGCTTACTTCGCCTTCTCGGGCGGAGCGGGCGGGCCGTCGATCTGGAGCAGGGACCGCTCGATCAGGTCGAGCGTCTCGGCATGGCCGGTGGTGAGCCCCATGGCCCGTTCCATGACGAAGATCCGGGAGATGGCCGAGATCACCACCAGGATGGCGAGCGGGTGCAGGTCGTCGGCGTCGATCCCGCGCTCTTCCAGGTACCCGGTGAGGGACTCGATCTGAGCGTTGCGAAACCGCTCCGCGTAATCGGCGAGCTCCTGGCGGATCACCTTGCGGTGGTTGGAGAGGGCCGTGAACTCCATCATCAGCGTCGCGCCGGCGGGATGGCTGCTGTACTTCCACAGGGCCCGCAGCGGCTGGTCGGATTCGAGGGCGCGGGACTGCAGCGCGAACTCCTGCTCGGCGCGCCGCCGGAGCACGGCGAGGAAGAGCTCGTCCAGTGACGGGAAGTAGTAGTTGACCAGCGCCGGCGTGACGTCCGCCTCCCTCGCCACCCGCCGGATCCCGACGGCGGCATAGCCCTCGTCGAGCATCAGCCGTTCGGCGGTGTCCAGGAGGAGGAAGCGAGTCTTCGAGCTCTCGGTGCCCCTGCGGCGAGGTGAGGTCATGCCTGCCATTGTTCCTTGACGGTTCACTTGGGGCGATGCTACACAGTCGTTCAGCACCGGACGCGCCCCGGGTGAACGGAGGATCTGCGTGAGACGGATCATGCCCTTCTCGATGATCGAGGGCGTCCCGGCGCCGGTGGGCCGATGAGCGGCTCGCGAACGGGCGCCGCCGCCGCCCGCTATGCCGGCGCCCGCGTCCCACGGGTGGAGGACCTGCGGCTGCTGACCGGCCACGGCGGGTTCGTCGACGACGTCGTCCGCCCGGGCATGCTGCACGCGCATTTCGTCCGCAGCCCGATGGCGCGGGCCCGCATCGCCGGCATCGACGCCTCCGAGGCGCTGGAACTCGAAGGCGTCCATGCCGTTTTCACCGCCGAGGACCTGAACCCGGAGGTGCGCGATCCCTGGTACTCGCTGATCGGCCGTGATGTCGCGGACGCGCCGCGGCCCCCGCTGGCCGAGGGTGAGGTGCGGTTCGTGGGGGACCCGGTGGCGCTGGTGGTCGCCGAAGACCGCTACGTCGCCGAGGACGCGGCCGAGCTGGTCCTCGTCGACTACGAGCCGCTGCCGCCGGTCGTCGACTACGCCACCGCCCAGGACGCCGGGGAACTCGTGCACGCCGGCCATCCCGGCAACCTCGTCGGCGAGCTCGGCGGACGCCCGGTGGCGGATCTGGCCGAGGCCTTCGACCGTGCGGCCCATGTGGCGCGGGAGACGATCCACCAGCAGGCCTACGCGGCCGTGCCCATGGAGACCCGCGGGCTGATCGCGGAGTGGTCGCCGCCCGAGGGTGAGATGACGATCTGGGCGTCCACCCAGGTTCCGCACGAGATGCGCCTGTTCTGCGGCCGGCTGCTGGGCCTGTCCGAGCACCGGATCCGGGTCGTGATGCGCGACACCGGCGGTGGTTTCGGGCAGAAGGCCGTGCCGCAGCGCGAGGACATGTGCGTCATGCTGGCCGCGCGAAAGGTCCCCGCCGCGCTGAAATGGATCGAGGACCGGCAGGAGAACCTCACCTCGGCCGGGCAGGGCCGCCACGAGCACGCGGACGCCCGGATCGCCTTCGACGCCGACGGCCGGATCCTGGCCGCAGCGATCGACCACGTCCAGGACGCGGGCGCCTACCCGGTGCCGTGGCCGGTGCAGACGACCGCCGTCGTCGGTCTGCTCTTCCCCGGGCCTTACCGGGTCCCCCAGGCCACGTTCTCCTGCAAGTCGGTCTTCTCCAACACCACCGGCCGCACGGCCTACCGCGGCCCTTGGCAGTTCGAGTCGCTGGCCCGCGAGGTGCTCCTGGACATCGCGGCGCGCGAGATGGGGATCGACCCGGTCGAGCTCCGCCGCCGGAACCTGCTGCGGCGGGACGAGCTGCCGGTGACGAACCCCAACGGCATGCCCTACAGCGACATCACGCCGCTGGAGACCTTCGAGCAGGCGCTCGAGATGCTGGACTACGAGGCGTTCCGGCGGGAACAGGAGCGGGCCCGCGCCGCGGGCCGCCACATCGGGGTGGGCACCTGCACCTACGTCGAGCCGACCACGAGCGGGATGGGCTTCCACGCCACCGAGGGCGCGACGATCCGGATCGAGCCCTCGGGCAAGGTCAACGTGTACGTGGCGGGCGGCTCGACCGGCAACAGCCTGGAGACCACCGTCGTCCAGCTCACCGCCGACGCGCTCGGCGCGGACATCGCCGACGTCAACACCATCCAGGGCGACACGGCGATCACGCCGTTCGGCGGCGGCACCGGCGGCAGCCGCTCGGGTTCGATGACCGCGGGCGCCATCGCCGAGACCGCGTCGATCCTGCGGGAACGCATGGTGGCGATCGCCGCGCACCACCTGGAGGCGGCCGCCGGGGACATCGAGCTGACCGGCGGGCGGGCCCGCGTACGCGGCACGCCCGACATCGGGCTGACCTTCCCCGAGATCGCCTCCATCGCCTACTTCCAGCCCGAGAAGCTGCCGCCCGGCGTGCCCCCGGGCCTGGAGCACAGCGGCCGCTACCGGGCGCGGAGCCCGATGATCTGGGCGAACGCGACGCACGTGTGCACGTGCGAAGTGGACGTCGTGACGGGCGAGGTGAAGCTGCTGCGCTACATCGTCAGCGAGGACTGCGGCCCGATGATCAACCCGGACGTGGTGGAGGGGCAGATCGCCGGCGGCACCGTGCAGGGGATCGGCGGCGCGCTCTACGAGCACTTCGGCTACGACGGCGACGGCAATCCGCTCACCACCACCTTCATGGACTACCTCCTGCCGACCACCACCGAGGTGCCCGTCATCGAGTACGGCCACGTCGAGACGCCGGGGCCCGGGCAAGGCGGCTACAAGGGCGTCGGCGAGGGCGGCGCGATCGGCGCGCCGCCCGCCGTGGTGAACGCGGTGGCCGACGCGCTCGCGCCGCTCGGCGTCAAGATCACCAGGCTGCCGCTGTCCCCGGCGTCCATCGCGGACCTGGTGAGCGAGGGGACGGCCGCGAAATGAAACCGGCACCGTTCGACTATCACGCGCCCTCGACGATCGAGGAGGCGGTCGGCCTGCTCGCCGAACTGGGCGAGGACGCCAAGGCGATCGCCGGAGGGCAGAGCCTGGTCCCCATGCTCGCCCTGCGGCTGGCGGCCTTCGACCACCTCGTCGACCTGCGCCGGGTGGCGGGACTGCGGGGCGTCGAGCGGCGCGACGGGTCGCTGTGGATCGGAGCCGGTACGACGCAGGCCGCGATCCAGCGGTCCGCGGAGGTCGCCGAGGCCGTTCCGCTGCTGGCCCGCGCCACCCCTCTGATCGGCCACTTCCAGATCCGCAACCGCGGCACCGTCGGGGGTTCGATCGCGCACGCCGACGCCGCCGCCGAATACCCCGCGGTGGCCCTGGCCCTGGACGCGCGGCTCGAGGCGTTCTCGCCCCGGGGGCACCGGACCATTCCCGCCGCCCGCTTCTTCACCGGCCTGTGGAGCACCGACCTGGCCGACGACGAGCTGCTGACGGGGATCACCTTCCCGGCCCGCGGCCCGCGCAGCGGATTCGCGGTCGAGGAGTACGCCCGCCGGCACGGCGACTTCGCGATCGCCGGCGCCGCCGTCGCGATCGGGCTGGACGCCGGCGCCCGGATCCGGCACTGCGGCATCGGCCTGTTCGGCCTCGGCCCGACGGCGCTGCGCGCCTCGGCCGCGGAGTCGGCGGTGACCGGCTCCGCGGCCGCCGAGGTCCCGCCCGACGACGTCGGCCGGACCGCCATGGCGGAGCTCCGGTCGGTCCCGTCCGACCTGCACGGGTCCGCCGACTACCGCAGGCGCGTGGGGGCGGCGATGGTGGCACGTGCCTGGCAGAAGGCCCTCCGGGAGGCGAGCGATGGCTGAGATCGACATCGAGATGAAGGTCAACGGCAGGGTGCGGCGCGCGAGCGTACAGCCCCGGCTCACCCTCGCCGACTTCCTTCGGGGGAACTGCCAGCTGACGGGGACGCACCTGGGCTGCGAGCACGGAGTCTGCGGCGCGTGCACGGTCCTGGTGGACGGCGAGGCCGTCCGCGCCTGCCTGGTGTTCGCCGTCCAGGCCGACGGCACGGACGTCACGACCGTCGAGGGCATCGCCTCACCCGACGGCGAGCTGTCCCCCGTGCAGAAGGCCTTCCGGGAACACCATGGACTGCAGTGCGGATTCTGCACCCCGGGCTTCATCGTCTCGGCCACGGCGCTCCTGCGGGAGAACCCCGATCCCACCGACGACCAGATCCGGGAGGGCCTGTCGGGCAACCTGTGCCGCTGCACCGGTTACCAGGGAATCCTCAAGGCCGTCCGGGCGGCGGCGGACGAGTCCGCCCCCCGGCGCTGAAACCACTGACAGCAAGGATCCGGATGAAACTGGAGAACAGCCTCAGCATCCCCGTGACCGTGCCGGAGGCCTGGCGGGTACTGCTCGACATCGAGCGGATCGCCCCCTGCGTGCCCGGGGCGACCCTCACCGCACGCGACGGCGACCGCTACACCGGCAAGATCAAGGTCAAGCTGGGGCCCATCGGCCTGACCTACAGCGGCACCGTCACCTTCGTCTCCCAGGACGAGGACGCCAGGATCGCGGTGCTGGAGGCCGCCGGCCGGGAGACCCGGGGCAACGGGACCGCGAAGGCCGTCGTCACCTGCCGGCTCGTGGAGGCCGGCGAGGCGACCGATGTCCTGGTGGAGACCGATCTCGCCATCACCGGCAAACCCGCCCAGTTCGGCCGCGGCGCCCTGGCGGAGGTGGCGGGCACGCTCATCGGCCGGTTCGCCGCCAACCTCGCCGAGGTGATCTCCGCCGGGTCCCCGGGCGGCGGCACGGAGCCGCACCGGGCGGACACGTCCGACGCGCCGGCGGCCGGATCCGAGCCGATCGACCTGCTCGACACGGCGGGCGGCGGGATCATCAAGCGCATCGGTCCCGCGGCCGCGGTCACCGCCCTGCTCCTGCTCCTCCTCGTGCTCCGCCGGCTGGGCCGGCGAGGTCAGGAATCCTCGGCGGCGGGGGAGAAGTCGTAGATCAAGCGGATCGCGCTGTCGATGCTCTCGTACACGTTGTCGATCGTCACGCGGCCCATGATCCAGCCGCGCAGTCCGCCGTCGAGAACGGCGCTGAGCGTGTAGATGATCGCCTGGTGATCCGCGTCGGACCGGGTATCGCCGTTGAAAGCCGATTGCACGATGTGGATGAACGCCTTGTCGAGCGAGCGGTAGATGTCGACGACATAGGGGTCGGACGCCGATTGGAGCACCACGAGGACCCGGAAGAACTGCGGTTGCAACTGAAAGGCGCGAATCGTGCGATGGAGCACGTCCCGCACCCGCTCCTTCTCCGTCCCCTCGGGCGGGGCGGTCCGGTCCAGCTTGCGCTGGAGGCCTTCCTGCCAGGCCAGGAATGCGGCCGCGAACAGGTGTTCCTTCGACGTGAAGTACCGGTAGAGGGTGCCCAGGGCCACGCCGGAGTCGCGCGCGACGTCCAACACCTTGACCCGGTCGTAATCGCTGTTCGAAAGGCTCCGCAGCGCGGCGCGGATGATGCGTTCGCGGCGCTCGCGCTGGTCCCGGCGAAGCGTCTCGGGCGCGACCGGGCCCGAGGCATCGGCGATCATCGACACTTCCCCCCGCCGCGTCCGGACAATGAACCTAGAATACAAGTCTAGTCCAGCGGCGGTCAGCGGGTGATCTTCTCGTAGGGGTTGCGGCCGTTGAAGTCCTGGATCCCTCCCAGCGGGATCATCTTCCCCGCCTTCCGGTCGAACCTCTGCTGCGCCACGCCCTCGATGAGGTAGTGGTCGTCGGGGTCGGTGACGAGCTTGACGCCCGGCAGGTAGAAGTTGGGGCCGGTGAAGTTCATGTTGTGGGCCGCCTCCATGACCCCGGCACGGTCCATGGTCTCGGCGTGCTCGATCGCCCATGTCATGAACATCGCGGCGGTCCATCCGGTGGTCGCCGAGGACGGGAGCGTCTTCGCGCCCCCCGGGGTCTTCCGGAGCCATTCCTTGAACAGCTTGACGGCCGGGATACCGGCGTTCTCCGGGGCGTCGGTGTCGTACGCGTTGGTGGAGATGACCAGGCCGTCTCCGGCGCCGGGTTCCAGCTTCTTCAGGAGGGATTGGCTGATCTGCGCCGACTGGATGATCCGGGGCTTCCAGCCGCCGGCGTGCACGTGGTTCAGCGCCTGCATGGCCTGGAGCCCGACGGCGACGTCGTAGAAGGTGTCGGCGCCGGTGGCGGCGAGGCTGGTGATCTGGTTGCCGACGTCGGGGTCGGTGGACTCGAAGGTCTCGACCTTGACGATCCGGATGCCCGATCCGGCGATCCCCTTCTTGAAGCCCTGCAGATACGCGCGTCCGAGGTCGTCGTCCTGATGCAGGACCGCGACCTTCGCGTCGGGGTCGACCGACTTCAGGTACTCGCCGCTGGCCCTCGCTTCGAGCAGGTACGAAATGCTCCCCGCGGGCCCTCCCCAGGGATGGCGGGGGTTGCCGAGTTCGGGCGCCCCGGAGGAGGCGAACAGGGACGGCAGGCATTCCTGCGCGAGCAGCGGCCGGGCCGCCAGGTTGCCGGACGTGCCGAACAGGCCGAGCAGCGCGAACACCTTGTCCTCGTTGATCAGCGCGGAGACGTTCGCCTTGGCCTTGGTCGCCACGTACTGGTCGTCCTTGGCGACGATCTCGACCTTGCGCCGCCTGCCGTCCGCGCCTTTGACGCCGCCCATGCTGTTGACGTAATTGAAATAGGCGTTCATCCCGACGACGAACCCGCCGCCGATGGCGACGAGAGGGCCCGACAGCGGCTGCGACACGCCGAGCTTGATCGTGGTGTCGGTGAGGCCCACCGTGCCGTTGTCGGGGCAGTTCTCGAGTGCCCGGTCGCCGGAGCCGGACCGCGCCCCGGAAAAGGCGGCGCTGCCGCTGCAGGCGGTGAGCCCGAGGGAGAGCAGCGCCACGGCGGCGGACAGGCGCGTGCGCGACATGGATGACATCGGGTTCTCCTTGATGTGCATGTCAGGCGGCGTCGAGGGTCGGCTGCGGGCTGATCGATTCCTCCTTGGCGGCGGTGCCGCGCAAGCGCCGGACCAGGTCACGCAGTCCGCCCGCGAGGCCGCCGGGGAGGAAGAGGGCGAGGAGGATCAGTAGCACGCCGTAGACGGCGGGCGTGAGCTGGGGATCGACACCGAGCTCGGGCAGCAGCTCGGGGACGTAGTACAGGAACAGCGCGCCCATGATCGGTCCGACCAGCGTGCCGGAACCGCCCACGGCCATGCCGAGCAGCAGGTTGATCGACAGCAGGACGGTGAAGTCACCGGGGCTGACGAACTGGTGGGCGACGGTGAACATCCATCCGGAGACCCCGGCGATGGCGGCGCTGCCCGCGAACACGCCGACCTTGACCGCCCTGACGTTGATGCCGACCGTGTGCGCCGCCACCTGCTGGTCCCGGATCGCGATCACCGCACGCCCGAGCGAGCCGTGCACGATGTTGCGGATCAGCAGGAAGACCAGAGCGGCGATCAGCAGCAGCACCCAGTACTGCCAGGCGACGTCGCTGACGCCCAATGCCGCCGGTGCCTCCAGCGACTCGTCCACCGTCAGCCCGGCCGTGCCTCCCGTCCAGTCGGTAAGGCGTACCGGTACCTGTGGGAACACCAGGGCCAGGGCTATCGTGACCAGGGCCAGGTTCATGCCGCGGATGCGCAGTGCGGGCACGCCCGCGCCGGCGCCCACCGCACCCGCGATGAGGGCGGCGACCGGCAGCGCCGTCCAGTACGACCACCCGTAGCTCTGCACCGCGAGTGCGGTGGTGTAGGCGCCGAGTCCCATGAAGGCGCTGTGGCCGATCGACGGCTGCCCGTTGAAGCCCGTCAGCAGATTGAGGCTCATCACCGCGACGGTGAGGACGAGCACCTGCAGAAGACCCCGGATACCGGCCACGCCCAGGACGAAGGGCGCGGCGAAGAGCAGGACGAACCCGACGATCCACGGCAGCGCCGGGACGATCGACCGTTGTGCGCTCGTGTTCATACCCGCTCCACGGGAACTCGGCCGAACAGTCCTTGCGGACGGACCAGCAGGACAAGAAGGATCACCGCGAACGCGGTCGCGAGCTGGAGCTGGGTGCCGATGAACGGCAGGTACCCGGCGGCCAGGGATTGGATCAGGCCGACGAGCACGCCTCCCACCAGCGCTCCGAACGGGCTGTCGAAGCCGCCGACGACCGCCGCGGCGAAGCCGTAGAGCAGCAGGGCGGCCATCATGTTCGTGCTGACGTACACGACGGGTGCCACGAGGATCGCCGCGAGGGCGCCGATGGCCGACGCCAGCCCCCAGCCGATCATCATCATGCGGCCGACGTCGATGCCCGCGAGCCTGCTCGACGCCGGGTTCATCGCGGCGGCGCGCAGGCCGAGGCCGAGCTTGGTGCCCATGAACAGCTGCCGGATGAGCAGCGCCACGACCAGGAGCACGGCGACCGTGCCCAGTTCCATGTACGTGATGGTGACGCCGCCGAGATCCACTCCGCCCGAGGGGAACGGCGAGTCCAGCCGTTCGGTGTCGGTGGTGAAGACGTACCCGGCCAGCGAGTTGATCGCCAGGTACAACCCGAGGGTGACGATCAGCAGCGTCAGCGGCCCGCTGCCGGTGAAGGGCCGGATCACGGTGCGTTCGAGCGCCGCGCCGAGCAGGAACGCGAAGACCAGGCCGGCGGAGATGGCGACCGCCAGGGCCAGGCCGAAGCCCAGTCTCTCGTCGGCGAGCTTCCAGACCACGAAGGTGCTGAACATCGCCATCTCGCCCTGGGCGAAGTTCACGAGCCCCGTCGAGCGGTGGATCAGCACGAGGGCCAGTGCCACCGCGCCGTAGAGGAAGCCGTTCGACGTCCCGTCGACCAGCCGTTGGATGACCAGTTCCATGGCGGCCTCAAACTCCCAGGTAGGCCCGGCGGATGGAGTCGTCGGCGCGGATCTCCGCCGCGGTGCCGGCCGCGACGATCCGGCCGTGCTCCAGCACGTGCGCACGGTCGGCGATCGACAGCGCGATCTGGGCGTTCTGCTCGACGACGAGCATCGCGGTCCCGGTCCGCTCGTTCGTCTCGGCCAGGGTTCGGAAGAGCTCGGCGGTCACCATCGGCGCCAGCCCCATCGAAGGCTCGTCCAGGAGCAGCAGCTTCGGGGCGCCCATCAGCGCCCGGGCCACCGCGAGCATCTGCTGTTCGCCGCCGCTCATGCTTCCCGCGGCCTGGCCGCGCCGCTCGCGCAGCGGTGGGAAGAGCTCGAACATCCGCTCCATGGCGGGGCGCACCTCCGCGGACGGACGGTGGTACGCACCGACCCGCAGATTCTCCTCGACGGTGAGGTCGACGAAGGTGCCGCGGCCTTCGGGCGCGTGCCCGATGCCCAGCCTGGCGCGCTGGTCGGCGCGCAGCCTGCCCACCTGCTCGCCGTCGAACTCGATCGACCCCTGGCCGGGGATCTCTCCGCTGAGCGCCCGCAGGGTGGTGGTCTTGCCCGCGCCGTTCGCCCCGAGGATGACCACGATCTCGCCGGGGTCCACCCGGAAGTCCAGGTCCCGCAGCACGATCAGGGAGCCGTAGCCCGCGGTGAGCGCCTTGACGCCGAGCAGCGCGGTCATGCGGCGGCTCCCAGGTAGGCGGCCACGACGGCCGGGTCGTTCGACACCTCGCCGGGCAGTCCCGCTGCGATGACCTTCCCGAGGTTGAGCACGATCACCTTGTCCGAGATGGACATCACCAGCCCCATGTGGTGCTCCACCAGGACGACGGTGAGCCCGTGCGCGTCGCGCAGCGCTTGGATCGTTCCGCCGAGCTCGTCGACCTCGCCGTGGGTGAGGCCGGCGGCCGGCTCGTCCAGCAGCAGCATGCGGGACCCGCTCATCACCGCCCGGGCGATCTCGACGCGTTTCAGCGTGCCGAACGGAAGGCCGCCGGCCGGTGTGTCCGCGAGGTGGGCCAGCTTGTGCTCGTCCAGCAGGTCGAGCGCCCTGGCCCGCGCCTCCCGCTCGCGGCGCCGCTCCCCGGGCCAGCGCACCGCGCACGACAGGACGCTGGACCGGTACGAGGTGTGCCCTCCCACCAGCACGTTCTCGAGCACGGTCATGCGGGGGAACAGGGCGAGGTTCTGGAAGGTGCGCCCGATTCCTCTGGAGGCGAGTGCGTGGGACGGCAGCGCCAGGACGTTCTCGCCGCCGAACTCGACGACGCCGCCGTCGGGCCGGTACAGCCCGCTGACGCAGTTGAACACGCTGCTCTTCCCGGCGCCGTTGGGGCCGACCAGGGCGACGAGGGAGCCTTCCGGCACCCCGAAGGACACCCCGTCCAGCGCGCGGACGCCGCCGAACCGCAGGGTCAGGTCTCGTACTTCGAGGAGGTTCACCGGGGATCTCCTCGACGGTGGGGGACGGGTGGGCTGATGGCGATCACGTGACCGCCCCCTTCCTCTGTGACACTTCGACGTCCGGAGGTTGCGACTTCCAAGGACGCGGAGGCGCCGGGGCCGGTCAGCGGACCTGTTCCCGCGGCAGCCCCAGGACCTGTTCGGCGATCACGTTCAGCTGGATCTCGCTGGTGCCTCCGCCGATCAGCAGCGACGGCACCGAGAGGAACGCTTGGGCGGTGTCGTCGTCCTGGCCGGTGAGGACGCTCGCCCGGGCGCCCGCCCAACCCAGTTCCACGCGGCGGACCTCCGCGGCGTTCCAGGACGAGGCGACCTTGAGCACGCTGGACTCGGCGCCCGGCCGCAGGCCCGACAGCCGCTTGAGGAAGACCCGCTGCCCCAGCGCCTCGAAGGCGTTGATCCTGGCGGTCAGCGCCCCGATGTCCCGCACCACCTCGGGTCCGTCGGCGCCGAGCGTCTCGGCGGTGCGGGCCGGACGCTCCCGCACGCCGGACATGCCGCTCCCGATGCTCACCCGCTCGTTGCCCAGGGTGGTGCGGGCCAGCCGCCAGCCCTCGCCCGGCCGCCCGACGAGGCAGTCGCCGGGGACGAAGACGTCGTCGAAGAACACCTCGTTGAACATGTAGCCGCCGTTGGCCTCGCGCAGCGGCCGGACCCGCAGGCCGGGGGAGCGCATGTCGACGAGGAAGTAGCTCAGCCCCTTGTGCTTGGGCGCGTCGGGGTCGGTCCTGGCCAGGCAGATGCCCCAGTCGGCCTCGTGGGCGCTGGACGTCCACACCTTCTGGCCGTTGAGCAGCCAGCCGCCGTCCCGCCGCTCCGCCCGCGACCTCAGCGAGGCGAGGTCCGAGCCGGCCGCCGGCTCGCTGAACAGCTGGCACCACACGATCTCGCCGCGGAGCGTCGGCATGACGAACCGTTCCCGCTGGGACTCGGTCCCGTGCTCGATGATCGTGGGCAGGGCCCACTCTCCGACGACGGTCGACGGCTGGGCGAGGCCCGCCCGCTCGTACTCCTGGGAGATCACGACCTGGGCGGCCGGGTCCGCCGCCATCCCGTACGGCTCCGGGTAGTGCGGGGAGACCAGACGGGCCTCCGCCAGCATCCGCCGCCGCTCGTCCGCCGGCGCGGCCGCGACCGCGCGGAGCGCTTCCGCGACCCGGGCGCGCAGGCCCGGCTCCTCGTGGGACAGGTCGATCGTCCTGGTGCGCTCGGTGACGCGGGCGAGCCGTCCCGCGCATTCCTCCCAGCCGTGCACAGGGCCGAGCAGAGCGGCCAGGCTCATCCCCCGCCGCCAGTACAGGTGGGCGTCATGCTCCCAGGTGTAGCCGATGCCGCCGAACAGGGTGACGGTCTCCAGTCCCAGTTCGGCGATCCCGCCGAGGCAGGTGACCGCCGCGGAGGCCGCCGCCAGCGCGAACTGCTCCCGGTCCCGGCCCAGGGCCGAGGCCGCGTCCCAGGCGGCCGCCGACATGAGCCGGCTCTGGACGAACATCCTCGCGCACTTGTGCTTGATGGCCTGGAACGAACCGACCGCGCGGCCGAACTGCTCGCGCACCTTGACGTACTCCAGCCCGGTCTCCTGGCACCAGCGCGCGATGCCGGTGGCCTCCGCGGAGAACAGCGCGGCGGCGAGCGACCGCAGCTCGGTGCTGTCGATCGAGAGCACCCGGTCGGACGGTACGAGCAGCCCCTCGGCCGTGACGCAGCCGATGTCGCGGGTCGGATCCACCCCGGACTCGCGGGTGACCTTGACCGCGTCCCGGTCGTCCGGCTCCAGCAGGAACCAGACGGTGCCCTCCGGGGCCTGCGCGCCGAGGACCACGTGCTCAGCGCTGAGGGCGCCGAGCACGGGCGCCGTCGTGCCGGTCACCTCCCAGCCGTCGCGCCCGCGGACGGCGGCAAGGCCCTCCGCGGTGGTGGCGCACGCGCCCGTGGAGCCTGCGGCGAAGCGGGGCAGCACTTTGGCGCACAGCTCCGCGCGGCCGTGCCGTGACACGACCAGGCTGGTCAGCAGGGTGGGCAGCAGGGGACCGGGCATCAGCCGCCGTCCGGTCTCCTCCAGGACGACGGCGAGCTCGACCAGCCCCGCGTCGTCACCGCCGTATCGGGCGGGAAGGTGCAGCGCGAGGATGCCCTGCTCCACCAGGTGGGGCCAGATCGCCGGCCACATGCCGGCGGCCAGGTCCTCGAACTCGGCCCGGGTCGATTCCGAGCTCACATGCCGGGCGGTGAATCCCGAGACGGACTCGGCCAGCGCCCGCTGCTCCTCGGTCAACGCGATTGACATGTCCGTCCCGCCCTACTTGTCCAGCTTGAGGACGCGGCGGCTGTTCTCGTACAGGAACTTCGGCCACACCTCGTCCTTGAAGGGCACGCGGGGCATGTCGGTGAAGATCCGCTCCAGGGAGAGCCCCATCGGGAAGTAGCCCGCATAGATGATCTTGTCGGCGCCCCGCGTGTTGGCGTACTTGATGATCGCTTCGGGGTAGTGCTTGGGCGCGAACGCCGAGGTGGAGTAGTAGAGGTTGGGCCACTTGAGCATCAGCTTCACGGCGAGCCGCTCCCAGGGCTCGCACCCGTGCCGGGTGACGAATACCAGGTCGGGAAAGTCGTACATGACGGTGTCGATCAGCGCGACCTCCTGCGGGGCGAACTTCAGCCTGGGTCCGGGGACGCCGGCGCAGACGAAGATCGGGATGTCCAGCTCGACGCAGGTGGCGTAGATCGGGTACATCTTCGGGTCGTCGATCGCGACCTGCGGGAAGGTCCCGGCGGGAAAGGCGCCCACGGCGCGGATGCCGTGCGTCTCGTAGTCGCGCCGCAACGCCTGCACGCTGCCCATCACGTCGTTCGGATCGTCGATGTTGCCCGCCGGGATGAACCGGTCCGGATGCCGCTTGAGCGCGGTACGGGAGGTCTCGTCGGAGACGCCGATCAGGCCCTGCGCGATGCCGAAGCGGTCCATCTCCCGCAGCGTGACGCCGATCGGGTCGTCGGCGGGAAGGTCCTTGGGCACCTGCTTGAACATGTACTCCGCGGGGAACCGCATCTCCTCCAGCGAGCCGCGGTCCTTGGTCTGCCGGCGGATGAAGTCGTACTGGGAGAAGTCCTCGTGCGGAAATCCGATCATCGTGTCGACGACGGGCAGGCCGGACGGCATGGCCATGAACGATTCCTTTCCGGGTCTGCGTGCTATCTTGAAACAAGAATTCAGTTTCGACAAGGGGGTGGAAGTCGGATCGTCTCGCAGTGCCATGCCCTGGGTGACAGCATGAGCTCGCTCAAACTGAAATCTCATTCTGTGCTGGCGCGCGGCCGCTCCTCCTGCTCCAGCCGCTGCTTCAGCAGCTTGCCGGTCTCGGTGTAGGGAAGCGCCTCCCGGAACTCCACCCGCGCCGGGACCTTGAACGACGCCAGCGCCGCCGCACACCACTCGCGCACCTGCTCCTCGCCGAGCCGGGAACCCGCGCGGCGCACGACGAAGGCCTTGGGCTCCTGCCCGTACTCGGGGCTGTCGACGCCGATGACCGCGGTCTCCACGATGTCGGGGTGCTCGATCAGGCGGTTCTCGATCTCGATCGGATAGACGTTCTCGCCGCCGCGGAGGATCATGTCCCGCCGCCGGCTCTCGAGATACAGCAGGCCGTCGCGGATCCGTCCGAAGTCGCCGGTCCGGTACCAGCGGTCCTCGCCGAGACAGGCCCGGGTGGCCGCGGGGTCCTCCCAGTAGCCGAGGAAGACCGACGGCGTGCGCAGGTGGATCTCGCCGGCCTCGCCCTCGGGCAGGACCTCCCCGTCCTCACCGCGGACCTGCACCTCGACGGTCGGCTGCGCCGGCCCGACGGACTCCGGTACGGCGAGGAAGAGGTCGCCGCCGGTCAGGGTGCCCAGACCGACCGTCTCGCTCATACCGTAGCCGTTGCCCAGCCGCAGCGCCGGCAGGCGCTCGTGCAGTCGGCGCACCAGTTCGGGCGGGAACACCGCCCCGCCGGAACCGGCGCTGGTCACGGAGCCGAGGTCGTAGGAGTCGATGTCGGGATGGCGGAGCAACCGCCAGTACTGGGTGGGCACGCCCGACCAGGTCGTGACCCTGTGCTCGGCCGTCAGCCGCAGCCAGACCTCCGGATCCCAGGGGCCGGGCGGCGGGAAGACCAGCTTGGAGGGAAAGGCCGCTCCGGTGATGAGGACGGCGACCAGGCCGGAGATATGGAACATCGGGCTGGACACGATGAAGCAGTTCTGCGGCGGGGGCGCGGCCGGCGCGGGCGAGCCGGCGGCCGCGATCGCCGCGCCGAGCAGGTTCACCATCGCGAAGTTGATGATGTTGCGATGCGACAGCGTCGCGCCCTTGGGACGTCCGGTCGTCCCGCTCGTGAAGAGGATGACCACCGGGGCGTCCTCGGAGATCTCGGGCGGGGACGGCGCCCTGCCCCGGAACGCGCGCGCCTCGGCGTGCAGCTCGTCGAGCAGCCTGACGGGCACCCCCGGGGGAACGGACCCGGGCCCGAGGCGGGCGAGCCGGCGCTCGTCTCCCGCGACGAGCACCGGCTGCGACAGCTCGATCCCGTAGTCGAGCTCCGGGCCGGTCCACCAGCCGTTGAGGCTGGTGATGACACCGCCGAGCGAGACCACCGCCCACATGAGGATCGCGTACTCGGCATGGTTGGCGGCGACGATCGCGACGCGGTCCCCGGCCCGGACGCGGTACCGCTCGCTCAGCAGCACGGCCGCGGCGTCGATGTCCGCGAGCGCCTGGCGGTAGGTCCACCGCCGCCGCGGCGAGATCAGGAACGGCCGGTCCAGCGCGGCGGCGGACCGCGCGTCGAGCAGCCTGCGCAGCGTGCGCGGCCGCTGCGCGAACACGAGGTGGTCGTGGCCGAGCACCGGCTCGGTGACGAGTTCGAAGGGGGCGCCCGGACCGAGCAGCGCCTCGCGGACGTCCGGCGGTACGACGGCGGAACCTTGCCAGCGCAAACGTGACGGCCGCACCCGGGCCGGCTCATCCATGGCGTGTGCGTCCCGCGCGAGTTCCACGGCCGCCCCCGGTCAGACCGGACGGCGGGTGGCGAGGAACAGGCCGCTGTCGCGCATGACCGTCCGGCACTGCTCCGGGGTGTAGTCGAAGTTCTGCAGGTCCTTGATGTACGACGCGGGCTCGGCCAGACCCTCGACGTGCGGGTAGTCCGAACCCATCAGGATGTGCTCGGCGCCCACCAGCCGGAGCAGACCGGCCAGTTCGTCCTCATAGAAGGGTGAGACCCAGATGTGCCGCTTGAAGGTCTCCCGGGGATCCTCCGGGAAGAGATGGGGGATCTGACCATAGGCCTTGGTCAGCTTCTCGAAGAGGTGGAAGACCCAAGCCGAACCGACCTCGATGGAGGCCACCCGCAGGTTCGGAAAGCGGTGGAAGAGCCCCAGGGCGAGGTGGCTGCCGATGGTGTCCTGCAGGGCGTCGGCGGACACCAGGCCGCGGAAGGCGTTGGCTCGGAACGCCTCAGTGAAATCGCTCTCGCCCCAGGCTTTGAGGTACTTCGTGTACGCCGTCTCGCCACCGTGGTAGAGCACCGTGATACCCGAATCGTTCGCCAGCTTCCAGAACGGGTCGAACATGGGGTCGGCGGGAGCACGCGACCCGACCTCGGTCATCACCGGTCCTCCCACCATCACGACGAACCGCGCGTCGCGTTCGAGGGCCCACTCCAGCTCTTCCGCGGCATTGGCCGGGTCGGAGAGCGTGATGTAAGGGGCGGCGAAGAGCCGCTCCTGGTAGGCGAAACCCCAGTCCTCCTCCAGCCAGCGGTTGAACGCGCGGAAGGCGGCCCGCTGGGCGGGCAGGTCGTCGACCAGCGCCTGCTCCATGCCGACCCCGAGGGTGGGCAGCATGATGCACCCCTGCATGCCCTGCTCGTCCATCAGCGCGATGCGGGCATCGCGGTCGCGGTACTCCGGACGGATGGGCTCGAGATCGCCGAACAGCCTGCTCGGATCGGCGTTCCGCGGGTTGCGCCCGCGGAAGTACTCGTCCATGACACCGGGAGCCGCGACCGGATCGAACGTCGGGTTCGGGATGAACTTGTTGATCTTCCCTCCGACCAGGAGGCGGGTCTTGCCGTCGATCCGCGCCCACTGCATGGCGCGCTTGCGGTACTCCGGCTCGAGGTGGCGCGTGAACGCGTCCAGGGCCTCGTAGTAGTGGTTGTCGCAGTCGAAGAAGCGGAACGGCAGTTCGGTCGTCATGTGTGTTGCCCTTCGTGAGGGATCAGCGACGGACCGCCCCGGGCGACTGGCCAGAGCGGCCGCTCGGATGCCACTTCAAGCTAGAACAGAATTCTTGTTCTGACAAGGATCGCTCGACCGGGCGGCGCCGCTCGACCGTCGGTTCGGCCGCATGCCAGGTGCTTCCGCTTGGCCGACCGGCACCGGATGGCTCCGGCCAGGGGCATCGGGATAGAACAGAATTCCTATTTAAGGATCGACGTCGGCAACGGTCCGCTAACGGTCACTTCGTCCGATGGCGGTACGCCCTCCCCGTCGGACGATCTCCAGTGCGAGATCATCGAAGGGAAGCGCCTATGCGTCGAATAATCCGGCCGCTCGCCGTGGTCGTCCTCGCGGCCGTCACCACGGCCTCCGGGACGGCCGCGGCCGCCGAGCGGGGCGGCCCCCTCGCCCCGGACTCCGGGCCCCTGGCGGGCGGTAAGCTGCGCGCCACCGCCGATCAGCCGTTCGTGGGCGACCGCGGCCCGGAGACCCTCAAGGGTCCCAACCTCCAGCCGGTGTGGGGCCCCGCCGACACCGGTACCTGGGGGCAGGACACCTACGACCAGATCCGTGCCAAGGGCTTCACCAGCGTGCGGTTCGTGCTGTTCTGGAGCCATTTCGAGCCGGCCCAAGGCCAGTGGAACGAGACGGCCTTCACGGTGCTGTCGAAGGCGCTCGCCCGCGCCAAGGCCGCCGGGCTGTACGTCGTCATGGACTCCGTGCACCTGGTCGGCGAGGACGAAGGCCAGCGGGACGTGCCCGTGTGGGCGCGCGAGACCGACGGCATGGAGGCGGTCGCCGCCAACGGCCTCGGCTTCCTGAAGGAGCTGGCGTCCCGGTACGGCGACGACGAGACGGTCGCCGCCTACGACCCCGTCAACGAGCCGCATCGCTGGCCGGTCGACCACGCCGGCGTCCTGGCCGACTACACCAAGATCGTGAACGCGATCCGGACGGTGGACGCCGACACGAGCATCGTCATCGAGCCGACCTATGGCGACGCCAAGGTCCCGGCTTCGGCGTTCGCCTCGTTCACGCCGTCCTCGCGCACGGGGCTGATCTGGTCGTTCCATGACTACTACGTGGGCGACGCCGGCGAGGGCTACGACGCCAACGGCGTGGGCAAGAGCCCGAACGCCTCGGACGGCACGACCGGCTACAACGCCTCAGGCAAGGCCAACATGGCGACGCACCTGCAGGTCCAGATCGACATCGCGGCGCGGGCCGGGATGCCGCTGTGGATCGGCGAGTTCGGGATCGGCGCGGGTGCGACCGGGCACGACCAGTTCATCAAGGACAAGGTGGCCCTCTACAAGTCCAAGGGCATCGGCTACGCCTGGTGGGAGTACAGCGACGACGGCACCTTCGCCATGGTCGACGGTAACGACGCCTGGAAGCCCTGGGTCTCCTACCTGTTCTGACCCCGGAGTCCGCACGTCCTGAACGGCAAGAGGGCACGGCCCCGATCGCGGTCGGATCGGGGCCGTGCCGTTGGACGGCACTCCCGGCGAACGGGGTGACAACCGAGGGCCGGGCTGCAAGGCTTTTCGTCGCACCTTGTTCGCCTTTGTGGTGATCGGGATGCCATCGGTCGGCGCGCTCCCGGGGAGCGGCGCGGCACAGGGGACACGGGAGGGCGACGGTTGTGACCGTTTCGATGGTGAAGGGCCAGCGGATCTCGCTGGAGAAGCCGGGCGGAACGCTGCGCATGGTCCGGATGGGCCTGGGCTGGGACGCGGTGCGGAAAGAGGGCTTCTTCGGCTCCCGGCAACGGGAGGTCGACCTCGACGCCTCCTGCGTGCTCTTCGCCGACGGCCGCCTCGCCGACGTGGTCTTCTTCGGCAAGCTGGTCAGCGACGACGGCTCGGTCCGGCACACCGGGGACAACCTGACCGGCGCGGGCGACGGCGACGACGAGTCGCTGATCGTCGATCTGGCCAGGGTGCCGGTGCACGTCAGCTCGCTGGTGTTCACCGTGAGCTCGTTCAACGGGCAGACCTTCGACGAAGTGGACAACGCCTTCTGCCGGCTGGTCAACGAGAGCGAGGGCGGCGAGCTGGCCCGGTACACGCTGACCGGCGGAGGCGCCCATACCGCCATGGTGATGGCCCGGCTCTACCGGCACGGCGAGGGGTGGAAGATGAACGCGATCGGTGAGCCGTGCAGCGGCCGTACCTTCGAGGACATGCTGCCGACGATCGCCGGTCTGGCCTGACCCGCGATGCTCGAACTCTCGCGCGGCGCCAACACCCCGCTGCCCGCCCTGCGGGTGACCGCCACCGTGTCCTGCGCCCTGCCCGTGGACGTCAGCGCCCTGCTGGTGGGCCCGGACCTGCGCGTGCGCTCCGATTCCGACCTGGTGTTCTTCAACGCCCCCGAGGCGTCCGGCGTGCGCTGGACCGACGGCGGCGGCCGCCAGCGCGTCGACCTCGACCTCGACGCCGTCCCCGCGGACGCCCAGGCGGTGCTCATCGCGGTCAGCCTGGCCGGGAGCGGGGTCTCGTTCGGGGCGGTGCCGCCCCCGCAGGTCCAGCTCGGCGCGTCCGGAGGCGAGCCGGTGGCGCTGTTCACCGTCGCGGGACTGGGCCCCGAGAAGGCGATCATCGCGCTGGAGCTCTACCGCCGCGCCGACCGCTGGAAGGTGCGCGCCGTCGGGCAGGGCTACGCCGGCGGGCTGGCCGAGCTGGTCGAGGCGCACGGCGTCGAGGTGGACGACCCGGGCGAGGCGGCCGACGGGGCAGCGCAGCGGGGCATGGGCGCACCGCCGCCCGGCCCCGCCGTCGGGGCGCCGCCGGGCCACCCGGCCCCGCCGCCCGCCCCGCAGGGGACGCCCGAACCGCAGGCGCCGTCCGCCGCGGAGGTCGGCTACCTGGAACGGTGCTGGCTGGTCTGGGAGGACGCGAGCCGCTCGGTGGCCGCGTCCCGCGCGTCCACCGAGCACGCGCTCAACATCCGCAACGACGAGGTCGCGGGGCGGGCGCCGCGCGGGCGCTTCGAGCAGCTCATGGCGGCGGCCGACCAGCGGCTTCGGGGCGACGCCGCGCAGCTGCGCGACGAGCTGGCCCGGGTGGAGCCGCACGTCACCGCCGAGGCGGCGCCGTTCGAGGCGCCCTCCTGGCTGACCTGGCGGCCCCGCGCCGACCTGGCCGAGGGGATGCTGCTGGGGCGGCTGTCCACCGCGGAGCTGCCCGATCTGCGGGTGCCGCTCCTCCTGCCGGTGCCCTGGCGGCGCGGCGTGTGGATCTCGCGGGGCACGGTGCCCGGCGACGCGGCCGCCTACGCCTGGTCGCTGGTGACCCGGTTCCTGGCCGCCGTCCCGCCCGGGCTGGTCGGGCTGGAGGTGATCGACGCGGCGGGACTGTCGGGCGCCGGCTGGCTGAACGCGCTCGACCCGGCCCGCGGCGCCGGGCTGCTGGGCGGCGGGGTGGCGGCCGGCCCGGCCGCGGCCGAGCGGCTCCGGCGGCTGCTCGACCTGGTGGACCTGCGCCGGATCGGCGGCCCGGACGGCGAGCCGCCCTCCGGGCCGGGCGGCGGCCCGCCGCTGCGGCTGGTGGTGATCATGGACGCCGGTGCCGCCCTCGACGGCGAGGAGGCGCACCGGCTGCTGCGCCTGGTGGAGGACGGACCGCTGGTCGGGGTCCCGGTGCTGCTGGTGGAGACCGACACCCCGGCCGCCGAGTCCGTGCGCGCCATCCGGCTCCGGCAGTCCTGCAACAACCTCCCGGCCGGCCAGGGCATGGTCGGCGACTCGTGGGTGGGCGTGGACTGGACGCTCACCCCGGAGGTGCTCCCGGACGGCGGCGACGGCTCGCGCGCCCCGGCGCTGCTCGCACACGTGCTCGGCGCCCACGCGCGCACCATCGCCTCGTACGACTAGGGGTACGTCACGTCCGGCCGCCGCGCCGCGGGGTGACGAGGCCGGATTCGTAGGCGAACACCACGAGCTGGGCGCGGTCCCTGGCGCGCAGCTTGGTCATCGCCCTGCTGACGTGCGTCTTCGCGGTGGTCGGGCTGATCACCATGTGCGCGGCGATCTCGTCGTTGGACAGGCCCCGGGCCACCAGCGCGGTGACCTCGCGCTCGCGGTTGGTCAGCACGTCGAGCCCCTCGGGCGCGGGCGCGGGGCGGCGGGTGACGTACTCGCCGATCAGGCGGCGGGTGATCGCGGGGGACAGCAGCGCGTCGCCGCGGGCCGCGACTCTGACGCCCTGCAGCAGGTCGGCGGGCTCGGTGTCCTTGACCATGAAGCCGCAGGCACCGGTGCGGAGCGCGTCGAAGACGTACTCGTCGAGGCCGTAGTTGGTGAGGATCACGACGTGCACGCCGCTCAGCCGCTCGTCGCCGGCGATCAGCCGGGTCGCCTCGATGCCGTCCATCACCGGCATCTGGATGTCGACGAGGGCGACGTCGGGCCGGTGCTCGAGGGCGAGCGCGACGCCCTGCTCGCCGTTCGCGGCCTCGGCCACCACCTCGATGTCGTCCTCGATCTCCAGCAGGGCCCGGAAGCCGCCGCGAATGAGCGCCTGGTCGTCCACGAGCAGCACGCGGATCACGATGGTTCTCCAGCCGGTTCTCTCAGGGGGAGCTCGGCGTGCACGGTGAAGCCGCCCTCGGCGCGGGGCTCGGCCCGCAGCCGGCCGCCGAGCGCGGCGACGCGCTCGCGCATGCCGAGCAGACCCTTGCCGGGCACGGGCGGCGCGTCCGGGTCGGCCTCGCCGTCGTCGTCGACCCGCACGACCAGTTCCCCGTCCGCGTAGTCGATGCGCACCGCCGCGGCCGCCCCGCCGGCGTGCCTGGAGACGTTGGTGAGCGCCTCCTGGACGATCCGGTACGCGGCCCGGTCCACCTCGGCGGGCAGCTCCCGCCGCGTGCCGGAGATCGTCACCGTGGCCGGCAGCCCGGTGGAGCGGGCCCGCTCCACCAGGTCGTCGAGCCGGTCGAGGCCGCTGGCCAGGGGCTCGCCGTCGGAGTGGTCGGGGTCGCGCAGCACTTCGAGGGTGGCGCGCAGCTCGCGCATGGCGTCGCCGCTGGCCTCCTGGATGGCCAGCAGCGCCGGGGGCACGTCCTCGCCGCGCTTGCGGGCCACGTGGACGGCCACCCCGGCCTGGACCTTGATGACCGAGATGCTGTGCGTGAGCGAATCGTGCAGTTCCCTCGCGATGCGCAGCCGCTCCTCGCCCGCGCGGCGCCGGGCCGCCTCGTCGCGGGTGCGCTCGGCCTCGGCCGCCCGCCGCTCGGCCTCCTCCAGGTACGCCTGCCGGTGCCGGGTCACCGTCGCCGCCACGCCGGACGCCACGAACCAGCCGAGCAGCAGCGAGACGTCCAGGAGAACCTGCCAGGACCCGTCGGCGCCGGGCAGGTTCGCCACCAGGCCGGTGCCCAGGAAGACCACGCCCGCCAGCGCCGCGGCCGGCAGCCGGCCGGCCCTGACCGCGGCGAACACCGACACCATCACGGGAAAGGCGGCCGCCGGGCCCGGCTGGATGCGCGCCTCGACCACGAGCATGCAGGCCGTGCTGACGAGCAACGACACCAGGGGCGCCCGCCGCCATGCGACGAGCGCGAGCGAGCCGCCCAGGGCGGCCGCGAGATCCAGCGCGCCCGCGTGCGGCGCGACGAACACGACGACCGACAGCAGGACGGCCATCGCCGCGGCGAGCAGGCCGTCCTGGGCAAGCGGCGGCCACCGGTCCATAAAGCTCATTTGTGTAGATTAAGGGCCTTTGTGTTGGCGGGCCTCCGCAGCAAGTCGTAATAGATCACTACTCCCCGGGATGTAGTCGGGCCGCCCCTACTTCCCAGGTGCCGGGCGGAGGAGTCTCCCCGGGCATGATGACCGCCGACCGGCCCGAACACCACGATGTCCGGCATGCAGATACGTGAGCCCGGAGAGCCGCCGAGAGCGGCGCAGAGGACCGAGCCGGTGACAATTAGGGAAATCGAGTCGGGTGCCCGGCCGGGGCTCACGCTCGCCGCGGTGGCCGTCGTGCAGTTCATGGTGTCGCTGGACCTCTCGGTCGTGAACGTCGGACTCCCGCAGATCGCGGCCGGCCTCGGCTTCAGCGCGGTGGGACTGACCTGGGTGATCCACGCCTACGCCCTCACCTTCGGCGGGCTGCTCCTGCTGGGCGGCAAGGCCGCCGACCGGTACGGCCGCAAGCGGGTCCTGCTGTTGGGGCTCGGCCTGTTCGGCCTCGCCTCACTCGTCGGCGGCTTCGCCCAGGAACCCGGCCATCTCGTCGCCGCCCGAGCCGCACAGGGCATCGGGGCCGCCGCACTGGCCCCCGCCGCTTTGGCGCTGCTGGCCGCGACGTTCCCCGAAGGCAAGGCCCGCATCCGCGCCTTCGGAGTATGGAGCGCGGTGAACGCCACCGGAGGCGCCCTCGGCGTCCTGATAGGCGGCCTGCTCACCGAGTACGCCGGCTGGCGCTGGGTGATGTTCGTGAACGTGCCGATGGCCGCTTGCGCGCTGGCCCTGGCCTGGCGAGGCGTCGCCGCCGGCCCGCCTCCGAGGCGCGGCGGTCGTCCCGACGTGCCGGGCGCCGTCCTGGCCACGGCGGGCATGACCCTGCTGGTGTTCGGCGTCGTCCGCACCGACCAGTACTCGTGGACGTCGCCGGTCACCCTGACCACCCTGGCGGTCGCCGCCGTGCTGCTGGCCGCGTTCGTCCACGTCGAGCGGACCACCGGCCGCGAACCGCTGGTCCGGCTCGGCCTGTTCGCCAACCGCTCGGTCGCCGGCGCGAACGCCTTCATCCTGCTGGTCGGCGCAGCCATGGCCTCCTCGTTCTACTTCATGTCCCTCTACCTGCAGCGAGTCCTCGGGACCGGGCCGGCGCTGACCGGGATCGAGTTCGTGCCGTTCGCCCTCGCCGTGGTCGCCGGGGCCGTGCTCGCCGTCAAGCTCGGCTACCGTCTCGCGCCGCGGACCCTTCTGGGCATCGGCGGACTGCTGGCCGCGGCCGGGTTCGCCTGGTTCGGCCTGATCAGCTCCGACGGCGCCTTCGCCACCGACGTCCTCGGGCCCTCGATCGTCACCGGCGTCGGCTTCGGGCTCTGCCTCGGACCGGTCGTCTCCATCGCCACCGCCGGCGTCGCGTCCCACGAGACCGGCACCGCCTCGGCCCTGCTCAACAGCTCGCGCCAGATCGGCGCCTCACTCGGGCTCGCCGCCCTCGGCACCGCGGCGCACGACCGCACCGGCCCGGCCGCCACACCCGAGGCCCTCAACGACGGCTACGCGCTCGGCCTGACCCTCGGCGCCGCACTCCTGCTCGCCGCCGTCCTCGTCGCCCTCGCCGTCCTGCGCCGGACCGGCCCGCCATCGCAGGCCGAGCAGACCGATGACCGCGACGATCACCTGAGGAAGGACGTCCCGGCATGACCGTCACCCCGATCGATCTCTTCGCGTCCCTTCTCCACCTCCACCAGGGCGGCGGGATTCACGCCGAGCCGCGAGCCGCCGACTCCGAGCGGGACGGCTGGCGGGTGATGGCCTTCCATGCCAAGACCGACGCCGACGTGCACGCCGACCAGTGGGAAGTCCACCCCGAGGCCGAGGAGGTCGTGTCCTGCCTCATCGGGAAGATGCGCCTCTACCTCCGCCCGGAGCGGCCGGGACAGCCGGAGGAAGAGATCAGGCTGGCGGCCGGAACCGCCGCCATCGTCCCGCGCGGGCGATGGCACCGCATCGAGCTGGACACCCCCAGCAACATCATGGCCGTCACCCTGCCGCGCGGCAGCCGGCTGGAGAAGCGGACCGAAGCGCGATGACCACCACCGACCTCGCCCACACGAGGGAACAGAGCCTGGCAGGGCTGCTGCGCCCTCACCTCTGGAGTTTCGCCGCCGTCGTGATCCTGCAGGTCCTCGGCGCCGTCGCGGGTCTGGCGCCGCTGCTGGCGGTCGTCGAACTGGGGCGTGCCCTGCTGTCGCCCGGCCCGATCGATCACGGGCATGTCCGGATCGTCGTGACCGCGGGCGCGGCCGGCCTGCTCGTCCGGCTGCTGTTCACGGCCGCGTCGTCGGGACTCGGGCACATTCTGGACGGCCAGGTGCAACTGGCGTTCCGCCGGCGACTGGCCGCGCGGCTGGGGCGCGTGCCGATCGGGTGGTTCTCCCGGCGCCGGACCGGCGAGCTGGCGAAGGTCGTGGGCGAGGACGTGAGCGCCGTCCACCCGTTCATCGCCCACACCCCCGGCGAACTCGTCTCCGCGTTCGTGGTGCCGCCGGCGTCGCTGATCTACTTGTTCGCCGTCGACTGGCGGCTCACGCTGATCACGCTGATCCCGGTGGTGCTGGCAGTGGCGCTGGTCCCCCTGATGATGACCCCGACCCGGCTGCGCGAGCAGAAGGAGTTCGACGGGGCCATGGAACGGATCGCGAGTTCGGTCGTCGAGTTCGTCCAGGGCATCTCGGTGGTCAAGGCGTTCGGCGGAGGCGAGCGCGCCCACCGTGAATTCCGCACGGCCGTGGCCGATTTCGTCGGCAGCTTCTACCGGATGGTGCGCGGTCTGTCCGGGATCGCCGCGGGGATGCAGGTGGTGCTGTCGCCGCCGTTCGTGCTGCTGGTCGTGCTGATCGGCGGCACGGCTCTGATCACGACCAGTGGCATGGCCCCGGCCGACCTGCTCCCCTTCCTGCTGCTGGGACTGGGACTGGCCGCTCCTGTGGAGGCCCTCGGCCACGGCTTCGACGACATGCAGGCCGCCCGGCGCGCGGTCGGCCGGATCCGGGACGTGCTCGCGGTGCGGTCGCTACCGGAGCCGGCGCGCCCGGTCGCGCCACGGGGTCACCGGGTGGAACTGCGCGGCGTCCGATTCGGCTACGAGACCGATCACGAGGTGCTGCGCGGGATCGACCTGGTGCTGGAGCCGGGGACGGTCACCGCGGTCGTCGGGCCGTCGGGCAGCGGAAAGTCCACGCTCGTCCGGCTGCTGCCGCGGTTCTTCGACCCGACCCGCGGTTCGGTCGCCCTCGGCGGCGTCGACCTGCGCGAGCTCGGAAGCCGGGAGCTCCACCGGATGGTCTCCTTCGTCTTCCAGGACGTTCGCCTGCTGCGCGCGTCGGTCGCGGACAACATCGCGCTGGCGGTACCGCGAGCCGACCTCGACGACGTGGTCCGCGCCGCCCGGCTGGCGCAAATTCATGATCGGATTCTTGAGCTGCCGCGCGGCTACGACACGGTGATCGGTGAAGAGGCCGGGCTGTCGGGCGGCGAGGCACAGCGGATCTCGATCGCACGCGCACTGCTCGCCGACGCGCCCGTCCTGGTGCTCGACGAGGCGACCGCCTTCGCCGACCCGGGGACCGAACGGGCGGTGCGCCGGTCCCTGGCGGCGCTGAGGGGCGACAAGACGATCCTGGTCATCGCCCATCGCCTGGAGACGATCGCCGCCGCCGACACCGTCGTGATGCTGGAGAACGGGTCGATCGTCGAGCGCGGCAGGCCCGCCGAGCTGCTGGCACAGGACGGAGGGTTCGCCGCGTTCTGGCACTCCCAACGATCGGCGGTCGCCGACGAGACCCGACCGCAAGGAGGCCGGCACCGATGATCCGAATGCTGCTGCGCGTGCTGGGACACGAGTACGCCCGGCCGGTGCGTCGCACCGTGTTCCTGATGACGACGGCCGCGGTGGTCGAGGGCCTGTCCTACGCGCTGCTGGTTCCAGTGCTGCGGGCGCTCTTCGGGAGCACGCCCGGAGACGCCCGGCCCTGGCTGATCGCGTTCGGGGCCGCGGTCGCGGTCTACGCGGTGCTGCGCTATGTCGCCGATCTGTCCGGTTTCCGCGCCGGGACCACGCTGTTGCGCGGCATGTACCACCGGCTCGGCGACCATCTGGCCCGGCTGCCCATCGGCTGGTACAGCCCGGGCCGCGTCGGGGAGGTGTCCGTCCTGGCCAGCCGCGGCGTCCTGCAGGCGATGAGCGTGATCGCGCATCTGCTGGCACCGCTCATCTCCGCCTGCGTGACCCCCCTGACGATCGTCGTCGTGATGCTCGCCTTCGACCGGCGGATGGGGCTGGCCGCGTCCGCCGCCGTACCGGTCGTGGCGGCGATCCAGATCTGGACGGGACGCTCGATGGCCGCCACCGACGCCGAGCGCGTCGAACGCGACCATGAGGCCACCGCGCGAGTGATCGAATATCTCCAGGCGCAGCCGGTGCTGCGCGCCGGCGGCCGGACCGTCGAACGCTTCCGGCTGCTCGACGACTCGCTGCGCGAACTCCAGCGCGCGTCCCGCCGTTCGACGCTGTCGGCGCTGCCCGGCGTACTGGGCTTGACGCTCACGGTGCAGGCGATGTTCACCGTGCTGCTGTTCCTGGGCGCCTACCTCGCGCTCGGCGGGCACATCGGCGCGGCGGAGGTCTTGACGATCCTGGTACTGGCCGCCCGCTGCGCGGATCCGCTGCTGTCGCTGTCGGACATCGGCGGCCAACTCCGCGGCGCACGTTCCGAACTGGCCAGACTCGACACGGTGCTGCGCACCGAGCCGCTGCCGGAACCCCGCGAACCGATCCAGCCGGTACGCCATGACCTGGAGTTCGAGTCCGCGACCTTCCGGCATGGCGACCGCACGGTGCTCGACAACGTGTCGATGTCCGTGCCAGAGGGACAACGGCTCGCCGTCGTCGGACCGTCGGGTGCGGGCAAGAGCACCCTCCTCCAACTGCTCGCGCGGTTCTACGACGTGGACGCGGGCGTGGTCCGCGTCGGGGGCGTGGACGTGCGCGCCATCGACACCGAGGTGCTGATGGCGCAGATCGCCATCGTCTTCCAGGACGTCTATCTCTTCGACGGCACGATCGAGGAGAACGTGCGTCTCGGCCGTCCCGACGCCGGCGAGGCCGAGGTGCGGGCGGCGGCGACCGCGGCGCGGTTGGACGAGGTGATCGAGCGGCTGCCCGGCGGATGGGCGACGAATGTCGGCGAGGGCGGCGCGCTGCTGTCGGGTGGTGAGCGCCAGCGTGTCTCGATCGCGCGAGCGCTGCTGAAGGACGCGCCCATCGTGCTGCTGGACGAGGTGACCTCCGCACTGGACCCGGTGAACGAGGCGGCCGTCCACGAGGGGATCGAGCGCCTGATGGCGGGCCGGACGGTGGTGATGGTGGCGCACCGGATGCGGACCGTCCAGCGCGCCGATCGCGTCGTCTTCCTGGACGGCGGCCGGATCGTGGAGGAAGGCGGCCACGACGAACTGCTGCACCGCGACGGCCGCTACGCCGATTTCTGGGAGCTCTCCATGGCACCGGCAACGAGGGAATGAGCGGCCCCGGCGCACGCGCGGTCGCCGGTCAGCGCTTGTTCTTGTTGTTGTACAGGTACATGGTGAGCGGCGCGAAGACGGCGATGAGCGCGGTCGAGGTGATGAGGACCAATGCCATCTCGCCGCCGGGGCATGGGCCTCGGCACGGGTAGCGAACGCAGCCAGTAAATAGCGGAGGGGCGGACGCGGGGCCGCCCCTCCGCTGGGCTTCATGATGCGTTGAGGACCGCGAAGACGACCTTGCCGACGTTGCCGGCGAGCGGGCGGACGCCCCAGCAGCGGCAGAGCTGGTCGACGATGAACAGGCCCCGTCCGGCCTCGCTGATGGTGTCGGCCCGCTGCATGCACGGCAGGTCGCAGGTCGCGTCCTGGACCTCCATCCACAGCGCGCCGTCATCGGTGCGCCCGATCCGAAACGTCACATCGCCGTCCGACGCGGATGCGTAGTGCAGGGCGTTGGTGACCAGCTCACTCGCCACCAGGCACGGCGCGAAGTCGTCCATGCCCCACTGGCCGATGACCAGCCGCACGAACCGCCGCACCTCCGCGACCACCTTGAGGTGCTGCTTCACCACCATCTCGTTCTCGCTGCACGCCGCCTCGCCCATGACCTCTCCTCACTGTGTGTGGTGAACACCACACATTCAGCCACTTTCGGAGCTAGGTTTGGCATGCCGCTCGAAAGCGGATTGCAGCAGTAAGCGCACAGGCGAGGGTGCAGGTTACCGAGAGGGGTAAGTGATCATGCCAGCACGGCGTCAGCGTCGCAACGAGTCCCCCGCGCTCGTGGCCTTCGGCCGCCAGATGCGCCGACTACGAGAAGCCAAAGACGTCCTGCAAGAGACGATTGCTCACCTGACAAAGGTCAGCGCTGCCCAGGTCAGCCGGATCGAGAACGGCAAGAAACGCGCCACCCGCTCCTTCGTGGAGATCGTGGACGACTACCTGGAGGCGGGCGGATCGCTCCTCAGTCTGTGGGAGGACCTGAATCGGGATGGCCACCCGGTACCGATCTGGTTCGACTGGCCCCAGACTGAGTCGGACGCCGCAGAACTCGTCACCTGGGAGCACACGATCGTTCCCGGGCTGCTCCAGACTCCGGCCTACGCCTGCGCCTTCCTCAACTCGGACGAGGCCGTGGAGGCTCGCATTGCGCGTCAGGCCATTCTCACTCGTGAGGACGCACCGCCCACGGTGCTGATCGTGCTCCTGGGCGAATATGTGCTCGACTACCTGGTGGCCTCACCCGAGGTGATGCGCGAGCAGATAGAGCACCTGGTCACCGTCAGCGAGCTTCCCAACGTCACCATCCAGATCGTCCAGAACAACGGACGTCCGGCAGGCACGGGAGGCGCTTTCGTGGTGGCTACCATGGAAGACCGGAGCGAGGTCGCCTACATGGAGACGACGGTACGGGGCATCACGACCGACAACCCCTCCGACCTCGCCAAACTATCCGAATCGCTTAGAGAGTTGCGTGCGAGGGCGCTCCCCGAACACATGTCCCGGGACAAGATGAAAGAGGCGCTGGAGAAATGGATCTGACGAACCTCACCTGGCGCAAGGCGAGCCGCAGCGGCGAGAACGGCGGTAACTGCGTGGAGCTGGCAGTGCTCTCCTGGCGCAAGAGCAGCCGCAGCACCTCCAGCGGCGGCAACTGCGTCGAGCTGGCGGACGCGGCCGACGCGGTGGCGGTACGGGACAGCAAGGACCCGGACGGGCCCGTCCTCCTGCTGACCCGCGCGGCCCTGCGCACCGCCGTGAACTCCGCCCTCACGACCCGCTGACCAACCCACGACCGTCCCCCAGCTCGCACAACGCTGAGTCGCGGCGCGTCGTCCGGGACCACCGTCCACCGCCTGGACGGCCCGCCGCACACCACCACCGCCCCCACAGGCACGCCCCTGGCTCGTCCACCGGCCGCCCCACCCCGCCCAGCCGACCGGCCGCGCATCACCACACCGTGACGGACCACGCCCGCTCGGGGAAGTACGCTGGGCCGGTGTTCTCGCCTCAAGGCCCGTCTCTGCGTGAACTGGCGATCCAAGCGCTGTCCTCGGTCGAGCGCGGCTACGACCTGCTCGCCCCGAGGTTCGACCACACGCCATTCCGCACCGCCGACAGCGTTCTCGACGCGACCGCCGACGCGCTGCGTCCGCTCGGGCCGTTCGGCCAGGGCCTGGACGTGTGCTGCGGCACGGGCGCCGGGATGCGGATCCTCAAACCCCTGTGCCAAGAACGGGTCACGGGAGTCGACTTCAGCACCGGCATGCTCGCGCAGGCACGCGAAGCACACCCGGACGCCGAGTGGGTACAGGCCGATGTCCGGGCCCTGCACTTCGCCGAGGCGTTCGACCTCGCGGTCAGCTTCGGAGCGCTCGGCCACTTCCTGCCCTCCGAACGGCCCGCGCTCTTCGCCGGGGTGTACCGCGCGCTGCGGCCGGGCGGGCTCTTCGCCTTCCCGATCGGCGCGCCGCCGCCCATCACGTCGGGCTGGTACTGGGCGCTGCTCGGATTCGACCTGGCCATGCGGGTCCGGAACGCCGTGTGGCGTCCCCCGTTCGTCATGTACTACCGCACGTGCCCGCTGCACGCGGTCCGCGACGACCTGACAGCAGCCGGATTCACCGTGACGACGGCCCCCTTGACGCCCCTGGGCCGACGCGAGGACGGCAGCCCCCGGTACCGGCTCATCCTCGCGCGCAAGCCCGCACGCCCTGACTGACCACACCCGCCCGCAGCCGCGGCGGTTCAGCCGGGTATGCCGCTCGTCGGGAAGATCGATACTTCGCTCGTGTAGAAGCGCGAGCTGTTGCCCCTGACGTAGAACGGCACGTCGTCGGGGCTGGGGCCCGTGCTCGCCTCGTCGGCCGCCGGTGAGTAATGCTGGTGGGGATTGCCGGGGCCCAACTCCACGGGAATCGTCAAGCGACCCTCGCGGTCGGCGGCGGCCTCGCGCACCGTGGAGCCGCCGCGGCCGGCGATCGTGACGCGGTACCGCGTGCCCCGGCGACCCATCGGAACACGCCGGTGATGCAGGAGGACTCGTCGCCGGGCCGCGACCTCTCCTTCCCAGATCGCGTTGAAGATGCGTCGCGGCGCCTGCGCGTCGCCGATCAAATGGACGTCCAGGTCAGTGCCGTCGAGTTCACGAGCGAGACCGTCGCTCGCCTCGTGCGGGTTCTTCCCGCGCGAGCGGCTGAAGGAGTTCATGGCGCCGCTGTCGCCGCTGAACGGCCACCCGAGTCGGGGCAAGGTCCCGGGCGTGGAGACCGGCACCGGCCCCGTGGGCCGCGGGCGCGGTGGCGCGCCTGGTCATCTTCCCCGACCCCTGAGGGGGCTGTGTGGCCTACGGCGAGGTCAGGGTGGCCATCGCGCGATCCGGTTCCCAGTGGGCGCGGAACGAGGTGATCAGGCCGCCGTCATCGACGGTGAAGACGGTCAGGCAGTCGATCGTCATGGTGGACCCGCCGTCCAGTGTCGTGGTGATGGTGACGACGTTGGCGCAGGCCGGGCCGTTGGCGAACGAGTCGCTCACCCGGAAGTGGAACTTCCGCACCCGGGCGATGTTCTCGTCCCAGAACCGCTCGATCCCGTCCGGCCCCCGGTGCCCCTTGCCCTCGGGGTCGAGCATTGAGGGACCGACGGGGTCCTCGATGACGGCGTCCGGGCCGAACAGCGCGAGCCACTCCTGCTTGCGCCCGGCGGCGGCCGCGGCCATCGATGCGCGCGCCGCCCGGCGCGCGGGGTGGTCGCCGTCCGGCGCTTCCCAGGTGACCGCGTCCATAGCGCAAACTGTAACGTGTTCTTGTTTCCGGTCAAGACCCGGCCTTCGCGATCACCGTCTCGGCGAACCGCTCCAGGTGCTCGACCTTCTCCTCCAGCGGTTGGGTGTCGCGGCCCTTCACGTACGGCAGCCGGAATCCGATGATCAGATCGGTGACGCCCTTGTCCTCCAGCCGCTTCACCCCGTCCGGCGTGTACGCGTCCAGCGAGATCGCGTGCACCTCGAACGGCCGGTCCGCGGTGCCCTCCTCCGCGCGGAGCGCGGCCAGCCGGCCCAGCAGCCGGTCCAGTTCCGCCGCCTTGCCGCCGCCGTGCATCCACCCGTCCCCGAGCCGGGCCGCCCGGCGCAGCGCCGCCTCGCTGTGCCCGCCGACCAGGATCGGGATCGGCTCGGTGGGCGCCGGGGACATCTTCACCGCGGGCAGGTCGAAGAACTCGCCGTGGTACTCGAAGTACCCCCCGCCCGTCAGCCCGCGGACGACCTCGATCGCCTCGTCCATCCGCTTGCCGCGCCGCTCCCACGGCACCCCCATCACCGTGAAGTCCTCGGGCCACGGGCTCACCCCGACCCCGAGCCCCAGCCGGTTGCCGGTCAGGTACGCGATCGAACCCGCCTGCTTGGCCACCAGCGCCGGCGGCCGTACCGCCAGCTTGAGCACGAACGGCGTGAACCGGATCCGGGACGTCACCGCCCCCATGGCCGCGATCAGCGTGAACGTCTCGATGAAGTCCTTGTCCTCCAGGAACCCCCGATCGCCGTCCGCGGTGTACGGATAGACCGCGTCCGACTCCCGCGGATAGACCAGCGAGTCGGCGACGGCGAAGCTCGCGTACCCCGCCTCCTCGGCCGCCCGGGCCAGCGGCAGGTAGTACGACGGGTCGGTCATGGACTCCACGTAGGTGAACCGCATGGACGGAGAATATAGAACACGTTGCAGTTTGGGTATGGCCGCGCAGGCGTTTGAGCACGCCGCGAACTGCCCCGGCCAAGCGTTCCCGCCAGGTTCCCGGCGTCGCCCCGCCTGTTTCCCGCACCACGACTTGGGACGTGGAGGGACGGGTGTCGCGCCGTGTGGTTCTGAGAACCACTTGTGCCCCTCACTCAGGTGGCCTGGGTGGGGCCGATCCCGTCCGTCTTTGGTGGTATCGCGCACCTTCGCGGCAGGGTCAGGACGTGCCTTTGAGGTAGGCGGGCGGGATGGCGTCGACCACTCGCTGGTCGACGACCATCCGCGAGAGCAGATAGGTGCCCTGCTTCTGGTCGGCGCCGTACCGCATCAGCGGTTCTTTCTTCTTTTTTCCATTCGCGAGTTCCCTCTCCGGGAACTCCTTGCCGCCCTTGGGCTGGAACGAACGGTCGTGGTCGGTGACGGTGCGGGTGCCGATGAAACGGTACGTCTTGGGCTCGAACAGCAACTCGATCCGGACGCCGCGCCAGGTCTGCCCGACCGCGATGTGCTGCGGAGCCGATCGGACGACCTTCACGCCGGGGATCGTCCCGGTCGCCTTGAACATCGCCGCCTGTGCGGCGGGCGTCAGCCTGGAGTTGGTGACGATCTCCTGGACGTGCATGAAGGCCCGCACATCGGGCGGGAGGAGCCTGCCATCCGCGCGCTTGTAGAGCCAGTCGCGCATGGCCTTCACATCGACCGGCAGGTCGCGGCGGTAGAACGGCTCGTTCTTGCAGTCGGCGGGTGCCTCGGACGGAACGGGCCGCTTGAGGGCCTCGCAGAGCCAGAACCGCTCGCCCCCTTCGATCTTCAGGCCGATGCGCTTGCCGTTCACCGAGTACCAGGTCTTTTCACGGACCACGCCGGGCGAGTCGAAAGCCCGTGACTCGGCTTCGGTGTAGACGTACTGGCCGGGGCGCGGCTCGGCGGCCCGGGCCGCGGTGCCGGCGGCGCGGTCGAGGACCTGGGTGGCGCTCATCGGGACGACCTTGGCCGGGCGGGTGGCCGGGTCGGTGTCCGGTACGGCGATCAGGGCGGCGGCCACGCCGCCGGCGAGGGCCGCCGCGGCAAGGCCGCCGAACGCCAGGCGGCGGGCCGGGACGCGGCGGCGGGCGGTCATCTCGGTCAGGAGCGCGGCGCGCCGGGCCGCATGGCGGTCGGCGGGCATGTCCTGCCGCGCCGGGGGCTGCAGGTCGATCATGAGGTCTCCTCCGTGAAGAGCGTGGTGCCTGCCCTGTGTCCGTCCGTACGGGGCGGTCCCGTGTGCTGTTTGAGCCGTTTGCGGGCCCTGGCCAGCCGTGACCGGACGGTGCCGACCGGGACGCCGAGCGCCGTGGCGGCTTCGGCGTACCCGAGCCCTTCCCAGACGCAGAGCGCCAGGACCTCCTGGTCGCTGCGCGACAGTTTCCTGATGGAGGCGAGGATCTCCCGCATCTCGTGTTCGGCCTCCAGACGGGCCGCGGCGGACACGGCGTCGTTGGGGGCCGCCGGCAGGGCGCGCACGCGTTCCAGGGCGGCGCGGTGCCGGCGCAGGCTGCGGCGGTGGTTGTGGAGGACGTTGGTGGCGACTCGGTAGAGCCAGGGCAGCAGCGAGTCCGCGCTCAGTCGTACGTGGGCGCGCCGGCGCCAGGTCTCCAGGAAGACCACGGAGGTGAGGTCCTCGGCCGCCGACCAGTCCGCCGTTCGGCGGAAGCAGTAGTTGTAGACGGTGCGCGAGTACCGGTCGAAGAGCTTGCCGAAGGCTTGCTCGTCGCCGTCCCGGGCACGGCCCCACAACTCCGCGTCCGCGGGGGGTTCGAAGGTCATGACCCTCTAGTGTCCGATCCGCCCTTCCGGTTCCCCCGATCTTCAAGATTCTTTCGAGTCCGCCTGCGCACGGCGACACCTACGCCGAGGACGGCCTGACGTACCCGGCTCTGGACGGCATCCCGACCCCGATCGACCAGGTCGTGGCCGACCGGGCCTTTTACTCCTGATGCGGGCGCCCGAACGCACATCCTCACTCCCTACAAGGGACGGGATGTGAACGGACGAATGCCCAGCTCAAAGCATGGCGGATCCTCCGCAAGCCACGCTGCTGCCCTACCGCACAGGGCACATCGCCAAAGCCGTCCACACCCTGCAACTCCGCGAAACCTCATCATGCGAAAAAGGCTCATTGCGCGGGCCGCGCCCGGGGAATGCAGCAGGAGCACGCCGGCCGCTGGGACGACTTCGTCAGTAGTCCCTTTCTGGACGGAGACCTCTGAACGGTGTTGTCTGTCGCTACGGTGTGCAGTACTTATCCGTTGCGCTGCGATCGAGACGACGAGCCGACACAGTCCTCAAGGGAAGGTACCCCCAGACACTGCCTGCCCACCCGCCCATGCGGCGTCTGAAGACCTCGTTGACGGTCACGGCGCCTACACGATGATGCTGTGTGATCTTCGTCTGGGAATATGGGGCAGAGTGGACAGCGAAAGGACCCGAAACATGTCTGCGCGACCGCACATGGCCAAGCTGGACGACGTCACCCGGTTCGCCGAGGGACTGACCAACGACTACCTGATGTGCCGCACCTGGGCGCATTCCTGGGACCCGGGCACCTCGGCGGTGCAACGCACCGGCGGGCGCATCCACTGGACGGTGGAGTGCTCTACCTGCGGCACCACCCGCACCCGCGTCATGACTCCCAGCGGCAGCATCGTCGGCAATCGCTACGCCTATCCCGAGGGCTACCAGTCCGGTGGCATCGGCCGGATCGGGCAGCGCGGCCTTGCCACCATCCGGATGGAATCGCTCAAGCGCATCGGCGGCGCGTGATGCAAGAGATCGTGATCGCCACCTACTGCGACCGCTGCTACCAGGCCGACCAGACCAAGACCGAGACCTCGTTCACCGTCGAGGTGAGCATCGGTGTCGACCAGGCGCGGCTCGACCTGTGCCCGCGCTGCGACCAGGACCTGCTGGAGCCGGTGCGCGAACTGATCAGCACCCGCGCCGCCGCCCAACGCGCCCTGGACCGGTCTGCCGGCTCCTCGTCCGACGCCGAGGAGACCGAAGAGCGTGCACCGCGGCCGAACTCCAATGTCGCGGTGCGCTGCGGCCGATGCCAGGCACAGATCGCACTGCGCAGCCGCGGTAACCACGCCCGCAACAGCCACGCCTGCAAACCCCAGGACATCACCTGGAGCTTCGGCGAGGAGGTGACCGAGGTCTGGATCTGCACCTGCGAGCTGGCGTTCCCCACCGAACACGGCCGCAACACCCACGCACACCGCACCGGTCACGCACTCCCGGACCCCTCCGGACCGCAGCCACCATCACGCTGATGCACCACAGGACGGCACGCTTCTGAGTCAGAGCGCTGCCGGCCGGCTCCGCCAGGATCCGAGCATGCGCCCGGGGGCTGCTTCCTCGCCCGGTACGGGGATGCGGCCCGCCACCTTCATCGTCTCCGACCTCCCGGACGGCTTCACGGGGTCGTCATCCAGCTGGCCGCGATGCGGCGTTGATGGCCTCGCGTGACCGTGACGCCTCCCGATATCCGAGTAACCGTGGAGCGGCGGATCCGTGCTGACGCCCACGGTGTTGAACTCGATCCATCTCGGTGCTTCGGGACGGCGACGACGGCCTCCGGATCTCATGGGAGCGGGCTTCGCCATGGAACCCGTCGACCGAACGGGCCCTCGCCGGCAAGGGCGAGGACGGCGTCCTGGTGGTCGCCTTGAACCGGCCCGAAGTGCGCGACGCGCTCGCCTCCGCGGTGGCGGTCTCAATCATTGCGACCACAACGACCTCTCGCCGTTGGAGGCGCGGTGGTCTGCACTCAACTTCACGCCGCTTGGCGCTGGTGGTCCTGCGTCAGAAGAGTCCGGTGTTGACCTCTGGATCGTCCCAATTAAGCGTGTAGGAAGTGCAGCCCGGCGGCTTCTGGCCCCAAGTGGTGGTGAGCGTGACGGTGCCGGCCGTGCCGGGGATCGTCGGGTTGTGCGCGGTGGCTCGATTGCCGGGAACGGTTGACAGGGTGCCGGAAGCGACGGTGCGGGCGTCGGCGCGAATTCCCCAGTGCACCCTCGCGCCAGAGCAGGTTCCATGGAAGGCGACGTGGAGCAGGCCATCGAGTTCGCCGTCCCAGCGCAGCCAGGATCCGAAGAGGCCGTCGAGGCGGAAGGCCGTCGTCAGCTCGCCGGTGACCACCCAGGACCGCCGGTAGGTGTCACAACCGTGTTCCACGGCCCCGCAGGGCTCGGAACCGAGTTCGGAGATCCGGGGCTCGGGCCCTTCCTGGTAGGTCAACCACCGGTCGGGACCCTTGAGCACGATGACGCCGCCGAAGAAGAGCGTCATGATCGCCGCGATCAGCAGGCATCCGAAGAGGCGATCCCGCACGGTTGACGTCACTTCACCGTTATAAGGCACTGCGTTTGCTCCCGGTAGCACGCCAAGGCTGCGGCCAGAGCTCGCATCGACCTTGAAAGGGGCAGCCTGTCCGGACGAGAAGCAGTTGCCCCGATGAGACGAGCCGTAGTCCTGTACGCGTGCCGTGTGTCGGGATCAAGGGGAGGCGCCTGGCGCGCCCAGAACACCTGGCCGACCGCGGACAGGTCCGCCACCCTGCGACTCGGCGGCGGCTCGTACCTGGACGACGGCGGCTCCTCCGCCCTGCTGGCCCTGGACCCGTCCGGCCGGCCGACGCCCAAGGACGCGGCGCCGTCCGGCAACGGGGACCTGGAGAGCGCCCCCGGTAGCGTGCCGACCGCTCCCAAGGGCCTGGAGTGGGGAACGAGATGGTCAAGCTGTACGACGTGGCCAAGGACGGCACCGCCGTGATGCTGGACGAGCAGGTCTCCCGGCTGGACCCTGGCGGCCGGACACGTCCTGGCCGCGGAGATCGGCTCCATCCAGACTGGCGACTGGCTCGACACACCGTCCAAGCAGAAGATCATCAGGGACGCGCGGCTCGACCCTGGACGACCCGGCCGACGACGTCCGCACCGGCGGCGAGCGCTCCCCCTACCTGAGCTGGCACACGGTGCAACTGCCCGCCGGCCCCGCGGCGTTCACCCTGCCCCCGGCCCGCGCCTGTTGCGAGACCTGGCCGCGGCGCATGGGGACGAGGACGACGAGCAGCCGTGAGGCTTATCCGGGGTGTGTGCGAAGCCGATGCCTGACGTAAGCGGACCGAGGCTTCTTGGCGTGGTTGCGGTTTACAGAGATAGAGGCGGCGCTCCCAGCCGGTGGGAGAATCGAATCCATGACGACGGTGTCCGGTGATTTCGAGTTGACCATGGACGAGCTGCGAGTCGTGGCGCGCTACGTGGCGGAGAGCGCTCAGGACGTCCTCCCGGTGTTCGAGAAGGCTGTTCCCGGTGATCCTCGTCCGCGCGCGGCCGTTGATGCCGCATGGGAGTTCATCAACGGTGCAAAAAGGACCAAGCTGCAGCGCGTCACCTCGCTGGACGCACACCGAGCCGCAAAGGAAGCGGGCACCGAAGCCGCACGTCTTGCCGCACGCTCCGCCGGCGATGCCGCATCCGCGGCGTACCTGCACCCGATATCGAAAGCCACCCAGGTAGGCCACATTCTGCGCGCTGCCGCAAGTGCCGCGCGCGTCGCCGAGTTGAACGCAGGTGACGATCCTGCGGTTGGAGACATGCTGATCGACCAGGCTCGGCAACGCGCCACGCCGACCCTGATCGCTGTTCTTTGCCGGTATCCCCTCGCGCCAACCGCTAAGAATCGCGTTGGGCAACTCATGAGCACCTTGGACGCTTCCCTGCGCGCGTCCCGCTGAGGGATCGCCAGCATCGACCCCGGCTCCGCTCTTCGCCACTGGGAGGAAGAGCGCGTCCACCTCATAGTCGCTACGCGGTCCGCCTGATGTTCCCAGAGCAGGAGCCGGCGCCGGTTCGTCGGCAAACATCTTCCCCACGTTGCAAGCGAGATCCGGTCGGTACGGACGAATTCGTGATCCCGGCGCTGGTGAAGGTACCTCGACCGCCGCGGTGAACGCCGCCGGAGGGGGACAGGGGGCGCCAGCACGGCGCGTGGGCGGCCGGAGCGCGCCCCCCGAGTTAGGCCACTGGTTCGATCATCACATCCGCTCTGCCTCCCGGGCACCTGCCGCAGTAAAAGCGCAGGTAGTAGTGCACCCCCGGGATGCGCGGGTGCATACCGCATCGCCGCGACCCGCTTGCGCAGATCGATCAGCGACGACGGCTCGGGGTTGGCGGTCAGCTGGGCCGCCGACGCCCGGTTTGGCCACTCGGGCGGCCCAGCAGGCCAAGGACTCGGGTCGGCGCCACCAACCCCAATGGAGATCGATCACCGCACGCCACAGCCGGTACGCCGGGCTGCGGGGCAAGTCGGGCGGCATCTGCTGGCCCGCGCCCCGCGACAACATGAGGGGGAACGACGTCCGCGCAGCTAAGCGCCCGTCCACGTTCGCGAACAGCGGGTCCTCCGCTGGGCGGCGCCGGGTTTCAACGGCGGAACTCGGTCAGGCGCGCATAGAGCATCGCCAGGCCGGGGGGGGTGTACGGCGGGGGCGTGGAGTGGCGCTCCCCGTTCTCCACCGCAGGCGCGAACACCCCCACCGGATAGAAGAAGACCCGGCGTTCGGCGCTGGCCGTCCGCAGGTACACCTCCCAGTAGCGGAGCGACGCGTGTAGGGAGATCTCGGTGACGTCGTCCCAGGCGTAGCGCCAGCGGCGCAGTGCACCCACGATCGTGACGCCCTCGTCGTCGACGATGGCGCGGCTGCGCAACGCGCCGACGGCCGTCACAAGGGCCACGGCGAGGGAGGCCAGAAGGATGATCGCGCCGAGCGTCGCCAGATACGACAGGCCTCCGAGCAGGGCGCGCACAAGCAGGCCGGCACTGATGGCCAGGAACACCACCAGCGCGGTCATGATCAACAGATAGCGGTAACAGCGCACGGTTAGTTGTTCCATGTGGCAGATGTCTAGCAGATCGGGGCCGGGCACCCGGACCCGAGTCCCAGGTCAGTGGCTCTCCACTCGGGTTGGCCCGGAACTCCGATAGCTCGGCGACCAGGTCGGCGAGGGAGACCTCGCCTTCGGCGTAGAGGCGGCGGATGGAGCGTCGTGCGGGCCCGGAGAGTTTGGGTTGCTTGCCCTTGAGCTTGCCAGGCCACAGGCCGATGCCTTCGCGGGTGCGCTGGATGCTGGAAGAGCCGGCCGAGCCGCCCAGGCCGAACAGGACGCCGCGGCTCTTCGACCCCACCGACCGGCTCAAAACTCGCGCTCTGTAGGCCGCCGGCACCCACCTACGCGGGTGCGCGGATCGACTCCAGGTCGGCTCGGGACAATACCATCGCGTCGATCTCCCGCCGTCCCTGGATGCTGGCCTTCAAAAGCCGATGGAAACCGTCCAGCACGACCAGACGGCCGTTGTGCTCGACCAGATGGATCGGGTAGCTCAGGTCACTGGCCATGACACGGCGCAGATGATCGGGATAGCCATCCGGATCCTCCCGGACCTGACGCGGACTGACCCGGAAGCGCTCGCCATTCAGCTGCCACAACGGCAGCTCGAACAGCCACGCCAACTCATCGACGGCTATTCGCTGCACCGGCAGTTTGAGCCGCCACAACCGCTGGATCCGCCACGGCACCAGCGGCAGCGTCTCTTTGATCACCCCCGGCATCGCCGCCAGCAATTCCTCCTGGCTCACCTGCGGCGCTACGCGATCCGACCCCACGAGCCCTCCTCCGACCCCCGTCACACCAGGCGATCATCTCAAGCGCGGAAGGTAGGGCCGGCACTCCCGCTCCCGGAAATGCCACCTTGTGTGACGCATGCGCTCGGCCACTTGTGACAGGTGAACTGCCCCACCCCAGGCAGGCGCGGCGAGCAAGGGTTAGATTGAGCTTCAACAGCCCCGCTGTCCGTGCGGATCTCCGACCGGCTGGAGTTGTACCCGCCCGGCTCATAGCTGGCTACACGGGGCCCGGGCCTCGCCCGGTCCGGAGCGACTGAGCCCGAACACCTGGCAGCCGCGACGCTGCGGTCTACGGAAGGGCGGCGGGCGCCGCCTCCGCTCACGAACTTTTGGCCGGCGGCTAGCTGCAGTCCGCCGAACCCGCCCCCCGAGACGGGGTACGTCGGGTGCTGCCGGTTCCCGGCTGGGCATCAACGGGTGTTGGCTGGTCACGGCTGGACGGGGGCGGGTGGGATGTTGGCCAGGCAGGAGGTATCGCTAGCCTGCAGGTCGCGGATGAATCCGGTCTGGATCGCGGCCACGCAGCCGCTGGGTTCGTTCTCGGCGATGTGGCCGACGTTGGGCACCTCCACGACGGTGGCGCGGCGGAACTGGCGCGCGGCCTGCCGGCCTTGTTCGGTCGGGGTGTCGGCGTCCAGGTCACCTGAGACCACCAGCACCGGGACGTCGGGGAGCGGCAAGCCGGTCGGCTGCGGCTGGCCGTGGCGGTCGGGCCAGCGGATGCACGCGTTGCCCCTGCTGTAGCTCACGCTGGTCCAAGCCTGCTTACCGAAGGGCCAGTACTCCTGCTCGGGCAGTGCCGCGAGCCGGGCCGAGAACTGGCGGAGCCGGGCGGCGACCGGCGCTTTGCGGTTCCACGCCGTCGGGTGGTCGTTGCACGTCACGGCCGCTGCCTGTTCGGGATTGAAGGGCTGCTCCTCAACCTGGCGGAGCGCTGATCCGCTCAGCGGTGCCACCCGTCGGGCGGCATCGATGAGCGCCGTGTAGTCGGCGTGCAGGGCGCTGCGGACCATCGTGGGCACACCGCCGATGTCGGCGGGGGCCCTGCCGGCCAGGTTGTAGACGATCGAGGCCAGTGCGGTGTCGTCCAGTCGCCGTTGCTGGTCTCCTAGCGTGTAGGGGATCGGCTGCGCGCGCAGTCGCTGGGCGAGCCGTGCGATGTCGCGCAGGACCTGGTCGCCGTCGCAGGCGCCTGCGCTGCGCTCGCACACCAGCCGTAGCGCTCGGCGCGCGGCCCGCGCATTGGGACGCGCCCACATGTCGAAGTCGAGTGGGTAGGCGCTGGAGAGCACCATTGAGCGCACCCGCTTGGGATGCCGCTGCGCATAAACCGTCATGAGGTAGGTGCCGTAGGACTGTCCGAGCATGTCCAGCCGCTCGATTCCCAGCCTGGCCCGGACCGCGTCGATGTCGTCGGCGATCTCGGCCGAGGTGTAGCCCCGCGCGCGAGTCCCCAGCCTCCGGCCGCATTCGCCGACCGCCCGTACGAAACCATCACGGGTCGCAGGCAACGACTCCAGGGTCCCGCACTGGACGGGGGTGGAGCGGTTGACCCCGCGTGGATCGACCAGCAGCAGGTCGTGGTCGGTCAGGAGGCCGCTGAACATCTGCGCGTACCGGGACGCGGACGCGATCGCGGAATCGCCCGGACCGCCGGGATTGATCGTCACCGTCCCCCTGGCGGGCCGGGAAGTACCGCGGTGCCTGATCAGCGCATAGGCCACGGTGATGCCGCCCAGCTCGGGACGCGCCCGCACCAGCGGTACCCGCACCGTTCCACACACCGCACCAGAGACCGGCACACAGTCGGCGGCCCCTTTGTGCGGCTTGCGCGGCGGCGTTTCTGCACGCCCCGCAGGGGTGGCGACCGCTCCACCGGCCGCGACGACGGCGAGCGCGATCGCCGTCATTCCCGCAGTCGTGAACATCGGTTTCATGCCCGGAGTATGGAATGTGCATGATCGGCCGCACATCGTCCTGCACGGGGAACCGGCCGCTCACCCCCAAGAGGGAGAAGACCCGGCGCCGGGCATCCCGGAGTGCCGCTCCCGGGACAGCCGTCGCTGGGAAGGGGCGGCTCTCGCCGACCCTGGCCTGCGGTGGAGGGGCTTGCCGACCAGCCGGACCGCGACCGGTCGACGCTGTAGCCCGATCGCTGCCGGCCGGCCCGGACCCGATGGTCCGGTGGCGGTGGACACGGGGACCTTCGCGATCACGTAGGCGCCGAGTGCGCCGCGGGCTGGTGGCCGGTTTGTCAGCGGCCGGTGGATCCGTCGATCTGCTCGCGGAGGATGTCGGCGTGGCCGGCGTGCCGGCCGGTCTCTTCGATCATGTGCACCAAGACCCATCGCATCGAAGGTGCCGTCCCTGGACGCGGGGGTCGCGGGGCGGGAAGGGCCAGATCCGGGCAGGCGTCGATGACCTGGTTCGCTCGCTCGACGGTCTTGCGGTAGTCGGCGAGCACGCCGTCGATGGTGTCCTCCGCGGATGGCCGCATGGTCGCGCGCCAGTCGCCGACGTCCTCACCGAGGAAGTAGAACCGTTCGACGAACGCCAGGTGCTTGAGCAGCCCGAGAAGGTTGGTGCCCGAGGGCACTCCGCCTGTTCGGACCTGCGGTTCCGGCACGTCCGCGACCTTGTCCGCGACCGAGTTCCGCAGATAGTCGAGGAAGCCCCGCAGGGTGGCCTTCTCGGCGGCGCCGGTCCGCGGGGGCGTGGCGTCCTCTGGCATCGAGTCACTCCGTTCCGACGTGAAGTCGTGTGGTTCAGGTGGTCATCCGGCGGTTCGCTGGACGAGCAGGATGTTGTCGGTGACGGTGGCGGTCTCACCAGCGGGTCCGGTGGCCCGGCGGCGGGGCGTGTCGGCGCGCAGGACGGACCAGTGCCCGGGGTCGAGATCAAGTTCGTCGGCGATCTCGGTGGGAGCGGGGAAGTGGTTGTCCTGGCTCCACGACCAGGGCGCGGTGGAGCCGTGGTCGACGATCAGCAGCAGGCCGCCGGGGCGCAGGGCCCGTGCGGCGGTGCGCAGGACTCGGCTGCGGAGCAACGGGAACGGGGACTGGAAGTACTGGGCGGAGACGAGATCGAACTGGCCGGCCGGGAAGCTTCTGGCCAGATCGTGCTGTTGGGCGGTGACCCGGTCCGCGACACCGAGATCGCGGGCGCGTTCCCGCACCCGTTGGACGGCGGTGGTGGAGATGTCCACGGCGGTGACGCGCCAGCCCCGCCGGGCGAGCCAGAAGGCGTCGCCGCCGGCGCCGCAGCCCAGGTCCAGGGCGGCGCCGGGGCGCAGCGGTGCGGCGGTCTCGGCGAGCAGCGGGTTGACACGTGCGCCCCAGGCGCGCCGGGTGCGGTGGTGCCGCTCCCAGAACAGCTCGGCGTCCTCGTCCGACGTGCCCTGGTCGGTGGTGGGTCGCTGGCGTCGGGTGGAATCCATCTGAGTTGCCCTTCGTCGGCCGACGTGCCGAGCGTGATCTTCGACGCCGGTGATGTACCGACAGCATCGCCACCGCCGATTCCTTCTTGCAAGAAAAGTTGCGGATCCGCATCATCGAGGCATGGACAACTCCGCGGGAGACGTTCTGGCCGGAGTCGGGTCGCGTCTGCGTGCCCTGCGCCGGGCGCGGAACGCGACGCTGGCGGCGCTGGCAGACGAAACCGGCCTCACGGCCAGCACCCTGTCCCGTCTTGAGAACGGCAAGCTCCGCCCCACGCTGGAGCAGTTGCTGCCTCTGGCCCGGGCGCACGGCGTCCCGCTCGACGATCTCGTCGCGGCGCCGCCCACCGGCGACCCGCGCATCCACCTGCGGCCAGTGCGGCGATCCGGGCTGGTGATGGTGCCGCTGACCAGGCGGGCCGGCGGTATCCAGGCCTACAAGGTGATCTATCCGCCCGCCGGCCGGGCGCCCACGATGAATCCGCAGACCCACGAGGGATACGAGTGGTTCTACGTCCTCAACGGACAGGTCAGGTTCGTGCTCGGCGAGCAGGAGTTCCGGCTCGGCGTCGGCGAGGCCGCGGAGTTCGACACCCGCATGCCGCACTGGATCGGCAGCGCCGACAGCCGGCCCGCGGAGGTGCTCACCCTGTTCGGTGCGCAAGGAGAGCACGCCCATCTGGCACCGTCCAGGCACTGACCGTTTCAGCCCACTGCCGGCCGGTGGCGGCGTCTCCGGCCGACGCCGAGAACTGTGTCGCCGACCCTGACCGGCTGTCATCCGGTGCAAGGTGGGGCGCGGATCGGCCGCCCGCGCACTCTCGAGGCCGGCACGACGTGGTTCTCGGTCGCGCGCCTGGTCGTACGCCGCCGGAAGAGCTCGGCCGGGACGGGGTGTCGGTGCCTCTCAGTGACCTGGCGCGCCGGCGGTGACGTCGTGTCCCGGCGCGCGGCCTCGTGCCTGGCGGGTCGCGATCGCGGCCGACTGGGCCAGCCGGTGGCCGAGGTCGAGGACCTGGCCGACGCGCAGCGGGTGCTCGGGGCCGCTGAGGCTGAGCGACAGCAGGACGCGGCCGATCGGGTCGAAGATCGGGGCGGCGATGGTCTTGAACACGATCTCGTCCGAGGGCGGCAGGCCGTCGAACGGGAGCAGCATCTCGTCGGTCTTCTGGAGCACTTCGGTGAGGTGCTGCTCCGCGTCCTCGTCGGTCGGTTCGCTGCGCACCCGTGCCATGGCGGCCGTGACGGCGGGCGAGGCGATGGCGGGCATGGGGATGCTGAAGCCCCGGGCGCGCGTCTCGGCGAGGACGTCGCGGTAGAGGCCGGCGAGGGGGCCGGCGATGCCGGCGCGTTCGAGCCAGGCGGTGACGGTGTCGTCGTCGGCCCAGGCCATGAACACGGCGCCGATCGGTGCGAGCAGTGGTGACCGGTCGCCGGGGTAGCCGATGCTCGGCGCGAGCGGTTCGGGGCCGCGGCGGGCGAGGAAGATGACGTCCCTGCCCGCGATGGCGGTGACGCCGACTTCGGCGTCGAGTTCCTTGGCGAGCGTCTCGGCCTGCTCGATGGCGGCTTCGATCGCCGGATGCCGTTCGAGCGCGGCGAAGCCGGTGGCCGCCAGCGCCGGCCCCAGGACGTAGGTGCGGTGGGCGGGGTCGCGGATGAGGAATCCGCAGTCGCACAGGACGGCCAGCGTGGCGTGGGCGGAGGCGATGTTCATGCCCAGGTGCTTGACGAGCTCGCTGATGGTGAAGCCCCGCGAGGGGTGCGCGGTGAGGAACGCGACGATGTTGGCGGCGCGCTCTGACGCGGGTGCAGGCCGGGCCATGGACACCAACGTAGCCGATCCGCGCCCCACCCTAAGCCTTGACTGCAAAGAAGATTTTGTTATAGCAATTTCACGTGTTCACTTTGAAGGATCGCGTGGTCGTGATCAGCGGTGGCAACGCGGGCATCGGCCTGGCCTTCGCCCGCGGCGTCGCCCGGGCCGGCGGCGACGTGGTGCTCTGGGGCAGGCGGGCCGACAGGAACGCCGGCGCCGTCAAGGAACTGGCCGGGCTCGGGGGCCGGGTGCTGGCCCAGGAGGTCGACGTCGGCGACGAAGGCCGGGTGGTGCGGGCGATGGCCGAGGCCGTCGAGGAGATGGGCCGGGTCGACGGCGTCATCGCCAACGCCGGGATCATTCGCAACGAGCGCAGCTTCCTCGACATGACGACCGAGGCTTGGCACGGCCTGCTGGCGGTGAACCAGCACGGCGCCTACCTCACGGCCCGCGAGGGGGCCCGGCACATGAAGCGCAGGTACGACGCGGGCGACCCCGGCGGGTCCCTGCTGTTCTGCGCCAGCCTGTCGGCGCTGACCGGCAGTCCGGGGATGCAGCACTACAACGCCGCCAAGGGCGCCGTCGTGGCGATGTCGCGCGGCATCGCCGTCGAGGCGGGCCGCTACGGCGTCCGCTCCAACGTGGTCTGCCCCGGGCACACGGTCAGCGAGACGGTCCAGATCCCCCAGGACAGTCCGCTCTTCGACCGCGTCCGCCGTTACAACCCCTCGGGCCGGATGGGCGTCCCGGACGACTTCGAGGGCATCGGCGTGTACTTCATGAGCGACTGGTCGCGTTTCCACACCGGCGACGTCGTCGTCATCGACGGCGGGTGGATGGCCAACGCCGGCAAGTCCGACGTGTCGGAGCTTCCATCATGGCCGTGAAAGTGCTGCGCTCCCGGCCTCGTCGAAACACCCCAGCAGGCGCAGGAAATGGCCAGCCATCCGGTGATCGGCAAGCTCGTGCAGCAGACGCCACTCGGCCGTATGGGCCGGCCCGAAGAGGTCGCCTCCGTCGTCGCATTCTGTCTGCGAGCACGCGGTACGGCCGCAGGGTCGCGACCCTCACGCACGCGCACATTCTCTAGTTTGTCGACTGGTGTAGTTGATTATTTCGCTCCGTCCCGCACGGTCCCTCTTGCCGGTTCGTCGGACCGGTGGTCGATCGCTCCCAGAGCGCCGGCCACCGGTTCACAGAACCGGTGGCCGGCCGCTCGCGGAGTGCTCGGCCCCTCACAAACAGAGGGGTGGGACCTATGTCCCTTTTATCCGGCCTCCGCCGGCGGCTCGCCGGTAGAGGCTTCGTCGTGGCCAGCCTGTTATCGGCAGGTATCGGCTACGCCTTCACAACAGGTTTCCCAGCGCTGGAGGTGGCACCCCCGATGCAATCGGCCGGTGCCATCGCACTGTGCGTGTTGATGCTGCTCGCAGGACGGTCTCCGATCAGGCGATACCGCAGCGCCATGTGGGTGCTGATCGGCCGCCTTGCCGGAGGAAACGCGATCGGCGCGGTCGTCTACCCGTTCGCTGTGCAGCGCCTGACGCTGGGCACCGTCGCCGCCTTCGTGGTAATCGGCTACCTCTCGGTGGGCATCACCAGAATCTGGCGCATGAGAGCCACCGCATGGGGCTTCAAGCACTTGTGCGGGCGCGTGCTCGTGCTGGGCGGAGTCATCATGCTCAACCGACCGCAGGGCGAGATCGAGGTCGTAGGGATACTTTGCGCTGCGGTCAGCGCATGGTGTGCCTGGAACACGGTCACCGTTCTGGGGCGAATGAAGAAGCACGGACAGGAAGACCAGGGCGCCACGATCGCCAACCTGCTGGCGGCACCGCCACTCTTCGTGGCGGTGTTCGCGCTGCGGGGCGGCGAGTGGATGTCCTGGGGCCTCTTCTCCGTGGCCGGTCTGGCAGGGCTGCTCACGCTGCTGCTGCCGGTCCTGCTGATGAACGCCGCGCTCCGCCGTTCCTCGGAGCTCGACGTGGCAATGATGCAGTCACTCTCGTCACCGATCCACGCCCTGGTGGCGCAGGTCGGCACCGCGATGGGGGCGCTCGCTTCCAATCAGCGGCTCACCTTCGGAGAGTGGGCCGCCATCCTCCTGGTCGCTGGTGCCGCCATCGGGGTCTCATCGCTCAAAGAGCCCTCCGACGGCATGCTCCACGACGGGAAGCAACATAGCGGCAACGGACGACGCCGCTGATCCGCAACGGCGGAAAGGGCTCTCCCTTTCCGCCGTTGCCCCTGACGCTGCTGCGCGGCCACGACTGCGGCGGCTCTCGCCACGATGGATGTCACCGATTACGCGGGCAAAGTCGGATCCCACCAGTAAGGTCCCTTGATCATGAAGCTGCGAGGGCGCACGGTCGTGCTGTACGGGGACTTCTGGGAGATCGGAAGGGAGTCCGCGACACGGCGGCTTCAAGCGCTCGGCGCACGTGTGGCGGAAGAGGTGACCGAGGAGACCGACCTCCTCTTCCTCGCCCCCGGGGAACGAGGGCCCATTCCCCGAACCGACGCGATGCTCCGCACGCCGTACTTCGATGAAGACGCGCTGATCCGCATGCTGGAGCGGGAAGAAGGCGCCGCCGCGCCGGTCGAGGTGCCTCCTCGGCCGTTCGTGTCGGCTTCAGAGCTGGCAAGGGCGGACGGGGCCCGCGGTTTGTACGCGCTCCTGGACGGGGCGGACTGGTCGGCCTTCACGCCCGAGCGCGACGTTCCGCCGCTGCGCGCCCGGCTGGCCGACCTGGAGCGCGCCGAGGGCGTGACCGACGCCCACCGGCTGGCCACCCGGCGGCTGATCGACGCCGGTGCGGCGCGGCTCCTGCACCCGTACGGCCACGACACGGAGATCGTCGCCCACGCGATGAGCCCGGACGGCCGCTACCTGGCCACCGGCAGCTGGGTCGGCGACGACTACGACGCAGGCGGCGTCCTGCAGATCTGGGAGGTCGCGGCCGGCCGGTGCGTCAACACCGTGCGCCGCATCGCGGGCGGCATCGGGTGGCCCGGCTACGAGCGCACGATCCAGTGGTCCGCCGACTCGTCCCGCATCGCCATGGCCCACTCCACGAACAGGGTGGGGGTCTGGACCTTCGACGGCGAGCCGCTCGCCACGATCGACGTGTCGGACGGCAACTCGCGCCCGTCGGAGTTCGCCCTCTCTCCCGACGGGCGCGGCGTCTACTTCCACTGCGGCACCAACGGCGATGGCGGGCTCCAGGGGTGCGTCGTCCCGCTGGATCGCGGCCACCTGAGCTGGCTGCCCAACCACCTGGAGACCGACCACCCGTACCTGATGGCGCGCCGGCTGCCCGAGGCCGTGCGGGACGACTTCGCCGGGCTCGAAGAGCGCGACGACGACTGGAGGGTCGGGCAGTGGATCGAGGACCCGGTGTGGTCGCCCGACGGCACCCGGCTGTTCGGGGCCAACGCCATCAGCGTGGACGCCGGGACGCGCGAGGTCGTCTGGTACGCGCCCGGCAAGTTCGCCCGGCTCAGCCCGGACGGCGGTCTCGTCGCCGCCGTCACTCGCCGCGGCCTGTTCCTGCGGGACGCGTCCACCGGGCGGATCCGCTGCGGCCCCTTCGCGCTCGGCAAGCCCGTCTCGCTGCACTGGGCACCCGGCCGCGCCGTCAACCGGCTGGCCGTCCTGACACCGCCCACGGGCACCGCCGAGACGGGGGGCGTCCACATCTTCGACGACGACCGCCTGGTCTTCAGCGCCCAGGTCCCGCATTCGGGGTGGGGGAACCAGGCGGGTGACCACAACGCCTGGGCCTGGGCTCCCGGCGGCGAACGGGCCGCCTTCCTGACCATCGAGGGGTCCGCCGAGGTCTGGTCGTTCGCCGACCCGGCGAACCCCCGGCCGATCCAGAGCGTGCTCGCCGGGGGCGCCGACACCGTGTACTGGGGCGCGGACGACACGCTGGTGGTGCTCGACGACGTGGTCATGCAGTTCGTCAAGGTCGAGACCGGCGAGGTCGTCGGCGATTTCTACTCCCTGTACGTCCCGCCGGGCCCGCGTCCGGTGGAGGGCGAGCTCGTCGCGGAGTTCGAAGGGCAGATCTTCGCCCTCGACGAGGACAACTGGGCGATGACCCTCCAGCCCGACGCCGTGATCGCTCCGGAGGGCGGCGAGGACGAGCTGGACGCCGTCCTCGCCTGGGGAGTCGGCCGGCGCCATGCCTGGCCGGTGCGCTGGGGCGAACTTCGCGTGCTGCCCGACGCCCTCACCGCCGCCGACGTCTTGGGCTCCGGGGACGGCGAACTCCTCCGCGAACACCGCGCGGAGCTGGAGGAGTCGGACGGCGATGAACCCGCGGAGTGGCCGCCCCCGAACACCGCGAGCGTGGACGACCTGTTCGAGGCGGCGCGTGGTTCGCTCGCCGACCTCGACGACCACGGCTGGGGCTCCCACATCGCCGACCACCTGCGGGCCGCCGCCCGGCTGCGCGCTCGGCACGGCGAGGCCGAGGCCGCGATGATCCTGGTCGGCGACATCCCCGAACCGGCGGACCGGCTCGCCGCGGCGTCCGACGTCGCCGTGATCCTCGCCCGGGCCGGGGACATCCGTTCCGCGCGCGCCGCCTTCTCCCTCGCCCAGTCGCTGTTCCCCTCGGTGGACCAGAAGATGTTCGACGCCGACAGGTCAGCCTCGTTCGGCGCGGTGTGCCATGCGCTGGGCGAGACGGGCACTGCCGAGCAGTGGTTCCGGCACGCCCGAGCGTCCATCACCATCGAGCCGAACCCATGGCAGGACCACATCGCCGTCATGCACTCGATGCTGGAGTGCGGACGTGACGACCTTGTGCGCGCCCTCCTGGACGACCGTGCCGGGCATCCGGGCGGCAGCTTCTTCTGGGAGGCGGAGTGGCTGGTGTACCTGCTGCGCACCGGTCACTCCGACCTGGCCCGTGAGTTCCAGAGCCTGCCGGGCTGGGACGTCCCGTACGAAGTGCTGACGGTCCTCGCGGAGCACGGACACGCCGATCTTGTGGAGACCTGGGGAGATCACAACTGGGCGGTCGGCGACGAGCTCGTCGAGCTTGCCCGCCGGGGCACGCCACCGGTCCGGCCCCCGACACCGACTGATCAGGACGTCCAGGAACTGGCCAGGCACTACGCCCGGATCCAGGGCATGCCGCACTCGCAGCGCCGGCACCCGATCGAGCAGCTGATCGAGAGCGCCGCGGAGCGCGGGCACATCTCCGCCGTCGTCGACCTCCTGGAACGGCTGCCGGAGCGCGGTGACTTCAACGACCGTCCCTCGTCGGCGTTCGGCGCGATCTGGCTCCTCCACACCGGTTTCAACCGGCCCCCGTTCTAGCGGCCGGAGCGCGCAGGTCAGCGACCAGCAGATCTGGGCAGCTGTGACGGCCTCGACCTGGGACGCGCTGACCGGTCAGGTCGAGCACACCCTGTTCACCTGGGACCCAGTCATCGTGGAGCATCTGTCCCGGACGCCGTGACTCCGTCCACGATGACCGTTCCGGCCGGTAGGGTCGCTTCGGGAGGCGAGATGGTGCTGACTCGCGAGGAACGCCTGGTCCACGCTGAGAAGTCCCTGATCGCGCTGTCGGCCGGTGACGCTTTCGGTGACCAGTTCTTCATGCTCGACAACCGGAACGTCTCTCCTGAGACGGGCGTGCCGCCGGCGCCCTGGGCGTGGTCGGACGACACGGAGATGGCGTGCTCGGTGGTGGACGTCCTGAGGCGGTTCGGGGAGATCGACCAGGACGCGCTGGCGGAGGCGTTCGCCGAGCGGTTCGACATCGGACGCCGCTACGGGGCGGGCGCGTTCGAACTGCTGGAACGGATCCAGCGTGGTGACCATTGGCACCGGGCGTCGCGGGAGCTGTTCGACGGGAAGGGTTCTTTCGGCAACGGCAACCGCATTTCCGCGCAGGACACCGTCCCGTTCGCGCTGTGGGCGGCCGCCACCAGGTTGACCGATTACGAGGCGGCGGTGCGCGCGTGCGTCATGGTCGGTGGCGACATGGACACCACGGCCGCCATCGTGGGCGGCGTGGTGGGCGCTCACCTGGGCCCGGACGGCATCCCGTCCGCATGGAGGAAATCCCGTGAACCCCTGCCCGGCTGGCTCACCAACGCGACGTGAGGCGGCGGGTGCCGCATCCAGTGCCGCTGGACCTACCGGAGGCCCAGTCCAGTGCCGTGCTCGGCTCGGCGGACTCATCCACGACTACTCGCAGGTCGCATGAGGCGACAGGGTTCTCGGCACCGACACCGTAGCGGGAGTCGGCCCCCAGCAAGGGGGAGCGGAGGGGAACACGTTCCGAATCGGGCATGCGACCGCGTTGAGCCTGACTGGGAATGATTACCCGCACCCGCACGGTTACTTGGCGGCCTCGGAGTGCGGCCGGTATGCGCGGGCCGCCGCCTCGATGTGGAGCTTGGCGGCGCGACGGGCGACCTCGGCGTCCCCGGCTCGGATTCCGGCGACGATCGCGCGGTGCTGGTCGGTGATCGTACAGGCCCAGTGCGGATCGTCCAGGTTGGCCACGGTCGTGACCGCGATGCGGTCCCACACGCGGTGCAGGGCGTCTTCGAGGAAGGGGTTGCCCGCAGCCGCCCCGATGGCGCGGTGAAGGGCCAGGTTCGCCTGTGCGGTGGCGCGGACGTCGTGCGCCTCCACTGCAGCCTGCACCTGGTCCACGGCTTGGTCAAGCGAGTCGACCACGGCCGGAGCAAGGTGGCCCAGTGCCTGTCGCGTGGCGGCCAGTTCGGCGGCCAATGCTTCGAGATCGGCGCGCAACACGAACAGAAGCTCCGCCTCTTCCTTGCTCAGCGCGGCGACCGCGACGCCCCGTGAACCCGGCACGACCAGACCTTCGGAGAGCAGCCTTCCGAGCGCCTCGCGTACCGGGGTGCGGCTGACTTGCAGGTCTGCCGCAAGGGCCGCCTCGGTGAGCCGCTGCCCTGGCGCGTATTCGCCTTGCGCGAACCGGCGCCGCAGCACCGCGTACACCGCCTGGGTACTGCCGGGCTTGGATGCGGGAGAGAGGGACATGGTTTAAGTATACAGTGCATACCAAAGGTGGCCGGGTCGCGACGGTGCCCCCGGATACCCGGGTCCGGATCGTTCGAGGCTGGTGCTCGGATGGGCGGCGACCTGAGAGCGCGAAGTCGCCGCCCATCCCCGTCCCGTAAATGCGGAACGTCGAGGCTAACCCACGGGCAGGGAGGCGTGTTCCGGGCCCAGTGACCGCGTGGGCTGGTCCTGGAGGTACCAGTCGAGAACCTGGTCGCCGGTCCAGAACTCCACGTCCCGGTGGGCGCGAATGTGCTGCAGGGCCTGCTCGAAGTACTTCAGCCGGTGCGGTGCGCCCATGATGTAAGGGTGCACCACCAGGGCCATGACCCGGGGGGACGCGGCGGAGTCCTTATAGAGCTGGTCGAACTGGTCGGCCGCCCGGCGGAAGTACTCACTGGCCGCATGGTGCTGGATCAGCATCATCGCGACGTCGTTGCACTCCTGGGTGTAGGGGACGTTCACGATGGGCGACGTCCGGGTGCGCAGTTTCACGGGCTGGTCGTCGAGGACCCAGTCGCACACGTACTCGTAGCCCTCTTCGACGAGGATGTCGGGCGTCTCCCAGGTCTCGGTCAGTCCCGGGCCCAGCCAGCCTCGCGGCCGGGCACCGGTCGCCGCCTCGATCGCCCTGGTGGTGGCCCGGATGTCGGCCCGCTCATCCTCGACCTTCTGCATGTTCTTCTGGGTGAACCCGTGGCCGACGAACTCCCAGCCGCGCTCCTGTGCCGCCCGCGCGATCTGCGGATAGTGCTCGATGGCCTGGCCGTTGATCGCCAGCGCGGCGCGAACGGACTGCCGGTCCAGTGCCTGGAGCATCCGCCAGAAGCCGACGCGGTTGCCGTACTCGTGCCAGGCCCAGTTGGGGACGTCCGGTGCGGGGACGCCGCCCGCCGGCGGTGTAAGGACGGTCCGGGGCATGGGGTCGGTGTCGGACCAGGTTTCCACGTTGACGATGACCCACACGACCATCCGTGTGCCGCCGGGCAGGGCGGGGGCGGGACGGCCCTCGATCGGGTCGTAGTCAAGCCGTTCGCTGGGGCGCACAGGTGTCTCCTTCGCTGATGGCGACGGTCAGGGCGGGCAGGCCGGTGATGTCGACGCGGATCCGGTCGCCCGGACGTACCGGGGCGACTCCGGCGGGCGTTCCGGTGTAGATGAGGTCTCCGGGCATCAGCCGGTAGGAACCGGACAGATGGCTGATGATCTCGGGAACGTTCCAGATCATCAGGTTCAGGCCGGTGTGCTGGCGCGGCTCGCCGTTCACGCTCAGCCGCAGTTCTCCGGACGGCGACCACGCGGCCTGGTCGGCCGGCAGGACGGGGCCGCAGGGCGCCGAGTGGTCGAACGACTTGCCGGCCTCCCAGGGGCGGGCCATCTCCCGGCACTCGCGCTGCCGGTCGCGACGGGTCAGGTCGATGCCGGCGGCGAACCCGAAGACGGGCGCGAGCGCGTCCCCGGGGCCGATGTCCGCGCCCTCGGCGCCGATGGCGACGACCAGCTCGCCCTCGAACTGAAGGTCGTCGGTCTGCGGTGGATAGGGGACGGACGAGCCGTCCGCGACGATCGCGTCGGCCGGCTTCTGGAAGAAGAACGGGTCGTCGCGCTCATCGCCCTCCCGCATCTCCCGGATGTGGTCGAGATAGTTGCGCCCGACGCAGTAGACGCGGCGGACGGGAAAGGCTTCGGGCCTCCCCACGACGGGGAGGGTGACCTGGTCGATCGGCCAGAGCAGTGGAGTGGTCATGATTCGGTGATCCCGTGGTTGTCGGTCGTGCTGAACTGTCGGGGGAGCAGAGCGAGGGCCAGGACGGAGCCGAGCACCGAGAAGCCGACGATCTGCACCATGGCCGCCGTGGTCCATCCGGCGGCCGACACCAGGCTGCTGAACAGCAGCCCGGAGACGCCCGCGGCGACGTAGACGCAGGTGACGAACAGGCCGGCGGCGCGACTCACGCCCTCCCGGTCGACGGACTTGACCAGGTAGCCGGCCACGGCGACGTACACACCGCCGCTGGCGAAAAGCCCGAACAGGAAGGAGAAGACGGACTGCCAGCCGCTCGACCCCGGTCCGAGGAAGAGGACGCACCCGCAGACCGCGACACCGAGATTGAGTACCGGCAGCAAGACACGCGGGCTCATCCGGTCGACCAGAAGGCCGCCGAGCGGGGAGGCGAACGCCGCCAGCCCGGACAGGCCGACGACGAACCCCGCGCCGCCGGAGCTGTAGTGCAGCTCCTCGCGCAGGTAGCTGGCGTACAGGCCGATGAAGGCGAAGTCGGCCAGGCCGAAGAGCGCCGTGATGACGGCGAGCAGGAGCGGGTTGCGGGACAGCAGCGTCCTCGCGCCGCCGGTGTGCGCGGTCGGGCCGTCCGCCGAGTCGGCCTCGGTGAGCCGCGACGACACCAGTACCGTGATGGCGGCCGCGAGGACGATGCCGAGGACGCCGTACGCCACCATCGGCGCCCGCCAGGTGCCGTAGCTCTCCAGCAGCCTGCTGCCGACCGCCGGGCCGATGACCGATCCGGCCGCGAAGGCCATGTTGACGCTGCCGATCGCCACTCCCCGGCGGGCCGCGAACGCGCTCGACGCCACCGTGATGATCGCCGCGAGCTGGAGTGCCTCGCCGACTCCCGACAGCACCCGCCACAGCAGCATGTCCGCGAACCCCGTCGAGACCACGGTCAGGGCGGTCGCGGCCGAGAACACCACGGTGCCGGCGACGATCGTCCCCTTGCGGCCGAGCAGCCGCTGGATCCGTCCGGCGGGCAGGCCCGCCAGGCCCATCCCGAGCGCGAACACGGTGGCCTGCAGCCCCGCCGCCTCGATGCTGAAGCCGTACTCGGCGCGCACTTCGACGAGCAGGATCGGGAAGACCATGCGGTCCATGGCGTTGACGGCGTAGGCCACCAGGAGCAGGCCGAACATGGCGACCGCGGCCCGGGAGGCCGGGGCTTTCCGCGTGTCGGGCAGGACTTGGGGAACGGGGGCGGCGCTCATCGGGTGCCTCCTTGGTCCGGGAACGTTGCCGGGCCCGGGTGGGTGGGGGGTGGGGTGCCGTCGCCGGCGATCGGCCCATGCCAGTCGCCGGCCACCGCCGCCCTGCGCAGCAGGGCGTCGCGGCGGACCGCGGCCATGGCGAGGGGATCAGGCTCCCCGTCGGGGACCGTCAGCCGCCCGTGCCGTTTGAGGACCCTGCCGTCGGCGATGACGGTGTCGATGTTGTCGATCTGACCGGTGTAGACCAGCGCCTCGACAGGGTCGCCGGAGGGCGTCAGGTTGACGTCGGACGAGCGCAGGATCACGATGTCGGCGCGCTTGCCGGCGGTGAGGGATCCGGTGACGTGCTCGATCCCGAGGTCCCGGGCGCCGTCGATCGTCGCCAGCTCCAGCAGCCTGCGCGGGGTGATCACGCCTGATCCGGTACGGGCGGCCTCCACCGAGATGATCGTGCGCAGGTGCCCGAGGACGTCCGCGCTGGTGGGCATGGCGAGGGTGTCGAGGGACAGCGACACCCGCACGCCGGCCTCCAGCAACTCGGTGAGCGGCGGGAAGCCCATGGTCCGCAGCTCCGTCATCGGGCTCAGCGACACCCGGGTCCGCGTCCGGGCCAGGGCGCTGACGTCATGCTCGTCGGCGTGCACGGCATGGATGATCTGCACGTCCTCGCCCAGCAGGCCGAGTTCGTCGAGGCGGACCAGGCCGCAGTTGCGGCAGCCCTCCTCGCGCATGCACCGGTCGCAGTGCATGGTGATCGGCAGGCCGAGCGAGCGCGCCGTCCCCCATTCGCGCTCGTACACCTCAGGGGACGTACGGTAGGGGCCGCGGACGGCGATGCCGAAGTCCAGCCGGTCGTCGAGGCGGGACTCCGGCCAGCGCGCCCGGAGCGCCGCCAGGTCGTCGAGGTCGTTGGGCACGTCGGGAGCGGCCGAGTCGGGAGGGCCGTAGGAGAAGCGCCCGCGCAGACCCGAGTCCAGGTGCGCCTGGATGTTGGCGTCGGCGTCCTGGGGATCGCGGACGTTGTGGTCGAAGTTGTGCACCGTCGTGATGCCGCCGCTGATCGCCTCGGCCAGCCCGAACCGGGCGGCCCAGTAGAAGTCCGCCACCTCGAAGTGCGGAGCGAGCGCGCGTTTGACCGTGAAGTAGTCCGTGCCCGGCCGGTCGCCGACCGTGCCGCGCAGGAGCGAGTTCCACAGGTGCCAGTGGGTGTCCACGAAGCCGGGCAGGGTCACCGTCCCGGTCGCGTCGAGGACCTGCGCGCCGCCGCTCTCGCGGTCGGCGGAGTGCGGGCCGATGGCGGCGATCCGGCCGTCGCGGACCAGGATGTCGGCTTCCGGGAGGTCTCCCACGGCGGGATCCATCGAGATCAGGTGCGTGCCCGAGATCAGCAGGTTGGTTCGCTGCGGAAGCATGATCACCTCATGAAGAGTGCGATGGACAGGACAAGACCGACGCCGACGACGAGCCACCGAAGGCGCTGCGGAGGCACGCGCCGGGCGATGACCACTCCGCTGCGGCCACCCGCCAGGCCGGCCAGCGACATGACGGCGACGGGCAACCACTGCACGGGGCCGAACACGGCGAAGGACAGGGCGGAGACCACGCCGACGACCAGTGACAGGGCGCTCTTGAGGGCGTTGAGCCGGTGTAGATCTTCGGCTATGAAGGCGCCGAGGAGCGCGAGCATCATCACTCCGAGCCCCGCGGCGAAGTACCCACCGTAGGCGGAGACGACGAACGTGGCGAGGAGGAGGCCGCGGCCGTGTCCCGCCGCCGTCTCGGCCCGGGCGAGCCGGCGGGCCACCACCCCCTGTGCGGCCAGCGCGATGACGGAGGCCAGGACGAGCACCGGGACGACGGAGGTGAACCGTTCCGCCGGTGCGGCGAGCAAGATCAGCGCACCCGCCGCCGCACCGGCGGCGGTCACCGCGGTGAGTTGCCGGATGCGGGGCCGGACCTCGGCAAGTTCCGCGCGGTAGCCCGCGAGCCCGCCCACGTAACCCGGCAGGGTCGTCAACGCGCTGGTGACGTTGGCCGTCACCGGCGGGTAGCCCATGGCCAGCAGCGCCGGGAACGAGATCAAGGATCCACCGCCGGCCACCCCGTTCACCGCACCGGCCGCGAAGCCCGCCACGGCGAGCACGGCCAGTTGCCAGGGGCTCAGCACGGCATCCCTCCCTACTCACGCGGAACCAGGATGTCTAGTATGCATTGCATGCAATGCATGTCAAGCCTTCCCTTTTGCTGATTTCAGGGCTACCACCTGCCAAGGTGAAGCGGTGCTTGACACCGGCGGAGACCCGCACGCTGCCCGCCGTGATCGATGTGGTCGGGGCGAGCGTTGGGGATGGGGCGTACCAAGAGCTACGCGCCGAGGACATCGCCCGGCTTCCGGCCGCCGAGACGGGTAACGCGTTGCGCACCCAGTCGCGCCCGGAGACCGCCTCCGCGGCCGACGTCCTGCGCTACTACGGAGGAGCGGCCGCCGAGCAGAAGGGCGAGTCGCTGCCCCTGGGGCCCGGACTGTTGAGCTACTCCGTGCGCGAGCCGCTGGGGGTGGTGGCTTCGATCATCCCGTGGAACTCGCCGCTGGTCCTGGCCGCCAAGGCGAAGCTGCCGATCCTGGAAGTGCTGGCGAACGAGAAGCGCAAGACGCTGATCATGGTCCTCTTCCAGACGGTCGCCGACGTCGGCTACTCCATGGTCACCGTCTTCTCGCTGACCTGCGTCACCGAGCACCTGGACCTGCCGCGCAGCTGGGCCTTCAACGGCCTGCTCATCGCAGCCGCCGTCGACCTGGTGATGCAGCCCCTCTCCGGCATCCTCTCGGACCGCATCGGACGCCGGAAGGTGTACGCCATCGGCACCGTCTTCCTCGGCCTGTACGCCTACCCCTTCTTCGCGCTGCTGGACCACGGCACCAAGACCTCGGTGTGGCTCGCGCCCGTCCTCGGCCTGGGCATCGGGCAAGGGGGGTGGTGGCGGCCAATCGCCACCAGGCGAAGACGCGGGTTCCTCGGGCTCCGCTGACGGAGGCGGGTTGGCAGGTGAGATGGTGGGCCAGGTAGCCCAGCCAACGCCGTACCTGGTCGGGATCGTGGCGACGGCGAGGTCGGAACGGTTCGGCAGGTTCCTTGCCAGGCTCCCGGATGGCGATCAGGGCCGGGATGACCTGGTCGAACAGGTGGGCTCGCAGCGCGTCGGCGTCGGGGAAGCAGGTGGGGTCGGTCAGCGCGGCAGGGCCGGAGCCGGGCGCGGTGTGGACGGTGCGCAGCAACCACAGTCCCAGCGGGGTGGCGGCGACGCTGGCCAGCACGGTCGCCGCGCGGGACGTGGGCTGATCGGGTAGGGCCGCGGTACGGAGCAGATTCAGGACAGGCCGCCAGGCAGGTCCGTGGCTCGGCGGCAGGCAGAGGGTGAGGTAGTCGGCGGCGGTCGCGCGATCGAGCCAGAGGCCAGTTGACTCGGTGGCGCTGGCGGGGGTGAGTTCCGCGAACCGCTCTGCGGCAAGCGACCAGAGGAGCGCGCGTCCGGTCGCGGAAAAATGCGGGGCCAAGCTCAACGCGAGGTCGAGCCAGCGCGGGAGGCGCGCGGCGGGGTAGCGTCCGAGCGCGACGAGCAGCGTCCGCACCTGGAGATCACGGCTGGAGATCGTGCTCCAGGTGCGCTCGAAACCGCCGAGGTCGCCGAGTGCCGCCCGGCGGTGTGCCGGCGCGGCGCGCAGTTCCGTTCGCGGGGTGCTGCCCATGTCCGACTGCGGCGCCGCCTCCTCGACCAGGCCGACCTGACGCGAGCTCAGTGAGTGGGCCTGCCTGCCCAGCCGCATCCCCGCCCACTCGTAGCGGGTGGTGGAACCCCGCCGGGCGGAGACGTAGTCGTCGTCGAGCAGCCGTTCGAGCACGACGGGTCGCAGCTCCGGTGGCAGCGCCTCGAGCGCGATCAGCGCGGTGAGGCGTCGTTCGCCGAGATCCTCCGGCGACAGCCGGCCCCAGCCCTTTTCCATCCACCATTCCAGGGCGTCCGAGTACGGCGAAACGGCCAAGTTCGCGAGTACCGGCTCGGGATGGTGGGTCGACCATGCGCCACAGCCGCTCCGGGGCATCGGTGGCGAGTTCCGCGCCGCAGGCCGTCATGGCATAGAGCCGCATTTCCGGATCGCCCGTCTCGGTCGACCGCCACACGGCATCGATTCCATGGGACCAAGACCCCAAGGCGTTCGTGTGGGCCAAGCCCGTTGACGATTTCCTCGGAACCGTCGCCGCATACTGCACCGAATTAACGACCCAGGACACTTGTCTAGACGATCCGATCACGGCGCCGGTCACGGCTGTGGCATGAGCCCCGAAAGCATCCGTCAATCCGGATGCCAGTAACGTCCGGGGTCGCTCTTTTCCTTCAATCCCAGCTTCCTTTTCCTTCGCTCTTGTCTTCTGCGTTCGCGCTTGATCTCCTCTTGTTCTTGGCCTTTTCGATCCTCCAGTCGTTGCCCGCGCGTTTCCCCGCCGTGATCAGCCTCGGGCTGTCCGAGCCGATCTGCGCCGATTCGTCGGACGATCGCCGACCCGAGTCCGCGCCGACGCCGCTGTCCTGCCCATCGCCGCCGACATGCTGGCAGGTGCTGGGATGATTCGGAACGTTGGGGCTTCGCCGCTCGCGAGCCGCTCTCGTCCGGCCGCGCCCTTGGCGGGGCGCGGCCGGTGCCACCGGCGGTATGGAGTCAGCGCAGGAGCGTGTTGCGCAACGTGATGCCGTGCAGGTGGCGCAGCCTGCGCAGCTCGTAGTGGGCGAGTGCGGACACCGTCAGTGGCGCCCCCAGCAGCAGCGCCATGGCCAAGATGCCCGGCACTTCCTTGTAGGAGTCGTTGATCAGGTTGACCAGGGTCATCACCCAGGACGCCGACACGCTTGCGTATTGACGGAGACGAGCTGGACGCCGTGTTCAGCAGCGCGAGCGACGGCCAACCCGTGCGCGTGGTCGACGCCGCCGGGCATGAGGCCGTGGTCATCTCCACCACCGCCTATGAGGAGCTGCAGCGGCTTCGGCTGGAGGAGCAGCGCCGCCAGGTGCGCGCGCGGCTGCTCGCCGACGGCGGGCGCGGCCGGAAGTTCACGTCCGTCGACGAGATGGTCCAGGCCGCCGACGCGGGCCGCAGTGTCCGCGGCGTCGCCTGATGCCGAGGAGCATCCGCTGGCTGGATGCGGCCTGGGAGCAACTGATCGCGTTGCCGGACGCTCTCTAAAGGAGGGCCTGGCGGCCGCCGCCGCGTTGATGGTCGACCCGCACCCGGCGGACTCGCGGCCAGATCCCGAACTGCCGGACACCTATCTCCTGGAACGCGGCCACGTGCGGGTGTTCTACCGCGTGGTCGCCGCCGAGGTCGACGTGGCCGGGATCTGGCCGAACAGCTGAAAATGTACGAAGTTGCATTTGATGCAGCATTCGTCCTGATGGACAAAGCCGCATAATGCCTGGTCGCGAGGGGTTCCCGAACGCCCGCACCCGGGCGTCCAGCTGCGGTTCACCGACCTGGACGGGCACCGCTTGACCTGCTTTGTCACCGGCACCCGGCCCGGCGGCCGGTGGGGGCAGCTCCTGACCTGGACCTGCGGCACCGCCGCCGCGCCCGCTGCGAGGACCGCATCCGCGCCGCCAAGGACACCGGCCTTCTGTCAGGCCGCGGGCCAGTCGACCAGCGAGGCTCTCCACCCAGGTCCATGCGACCAGAGGAAGAGTAGCTCTGCGTGAGATCAGGCAGGAGGACCGGGGGAGCCCGCAGACATGCATCGGACCTCGGCAACGCGCTGACCGACTGGTGTGGACCTTCCCAAATGTCTGGGTGGGCGGTCAGTTCACCTGGCGTTGCCGCCGGTAGCGGCCGGGGGCTGTGCCGTGCTCGCGTTTGAACGCCTTGGCGAATGCGTACTCCGAGCCGTAGCCGCAGCGTTCGGCGACGGTTTGGAGCGGGGCGTCGGTGCCGAGCAGGAGTCGAGAGGCGGTGGTCATCCGCCACCAGGTGAGGTAGGCCAGGGGTGGCTGGCCGACGGCGGTGACGAACCGTTTGGCGAAGGTGGCGCGGGACACGCCGGCCCGGGTGGCCAGTTCTGCGACGGTCCAGGGGTGTTCGGGGCGCTGGTGGATGTCGTGCAGTGCGGTGACGATGGCCGGGTCGGTCAGGGCGGCGGCCCAGCCCGTGGCGCCGGGGCCGGACTGCTCGTCGAGCCAGGTCCGCAGGACGTACAGCAGGAGCATGTCGATGAGCGGGCTCAAGATCGCTTCGGAGCCGACGCGGGGTTGGCGTAGTTCGTCGCCCATGAGATCGACGGTGGCGCGGAGCGAGCGATGCTGCCCCACCCGGGCAGGCAGATGGATCACCGGCGGCAGGTCGCCGAGCAGTGGGTGCGGGCGGACGCGGTCGAAGCTGTAGCAGACACAGAGCATCTCGGTGGCGGCGCCTAGGCCGGGGATGTTCAAGTCTGTGATCAGAGATCCGCTGTCGCGGACGGGACGGAAGTCGGTCAAGGGGCTGCCGGGCCGGTCCGCCAGCACGTGCCCTTGCCCCGGCGCGGTGAACAGTACGTCGCCGACGCCGAGCGTCAACGGCGCGCCGCCAGGAGAGATCAGGCAACACGCGCCCTGCAGAACGACGTGGCAGCAGGCCGAGTCGCCGGCCGGGAATCGTAGGCCCCAGGGTTCCCAGCTTCTGGTGCGACCCGCGTACGGCTGTCCGGCGCGCATCGCGGCGAGCACATCACCGAGAACGTCCATGGCTAGAACGTAGCATGATCGAATTAGACGCTTGGACATCTATTTCGGACGGCAGGATATTCAGCGTCTGTCATCAACTCCCTACGGTGGATCGCAGACAGGTTCTCGATCTTGATCACAAGGGGATGCGCCCGTGTCTGTCATGCCACCGACCAAGGAGGCCGAGACCGGCCTTGCTCCGGCCGCGACCGCCACCACCTGGGCCGCCGCCTGGACCACCTCGATGCAGCGTCCGAGTGCGAGTTTCGCCCCGAACTGGTCCGAGGAGGGGTTCGCGAGCCAGACCGTCCGCCAAGTGGTCCGGGTCACCGTCGGCGGCGACGCTGTACGGATCCGCCTGTCGAACGCCTACGGGACCGGACCGCTCACGATCACCGGGGCCACCATCGCCGCCTGTACCGGCGGCGCCGCCGTCCAGCAGGACACTCTGCAGCACCTCACTGTCGGCGGGAAGCGGGCGTTCACGATCGCGGCCGGTGCGGAGCTCGCAAGCGACCCGGTGCCGTTCAGGGTGGTGCCGCTGGACAAGGTGACGATCACGTTCTACACGGCCGAGCCGACCGGCCCCGCGACATTCCACGCCCAGGCGCTGGCGACCAGCTACCGCACCGAAGGTGACCACCGGGACGACACCGACGGCACGGCGTTCGCCGAGACCTCGCAGTCCTGGTACCACCTGAGCGGGCTGGACGTGACCGGCGGCCCAGCGCGCCTTCCGGGCGTCGTCCTATTCGGCGACTCCCTCACCGAGGGCGTGGGCAGCACCCTGGACGCCGACCGCCGCTACCCGGACGTGCTCGCCGAGCGCCTGGCCTCGGCGGGCCGACCCCGCGCCGTGCTGAACCAGGGCATCGGCGGCAACCGGGTGACGGTCGACTCGGCCTGGCACGGTGACAGCGCGGTGTCCCGGTTCCGGCGCGATGTCCTCGGCCAGCCAGGCGCGGGAACGGCCGTCATCCTGCTGGGCATCAACGACATCGGTATCAGCGAGGTGGCCCAGGCGTCGCCGTTCCCCACCTTCGCGCCGTACACCGAGGTCTCCGCCGACGAGGTCATCGCAGGCCTCCGCGGCATGATCCAGCAGGCCCGCACCGCAGGGCTGCGGGTCGTCGGGGCCACGGTGATGCCCGCAGGGCCCTCGGCGTTCTCCACCCCACGCAGCGAGGCCAAACGAGCCGCCGTCAACATCTGGATCCGTACCTCGGGCGAGTACGACGCCATCATCGACTTCGACCGCGCGGTGGGCTCGCCTGAGGATCCGTTCCGGCTCGACCCGGCCTTCGACTCCGGTGACCACCTGCACCTCAACGACGCCGGATACCGCGCCATGGCCGACGCCATCGACCTGGCCGACCTCGGCTGAACACCCGATCCCCGCCAAGGAGTCTCGATGTCATTCCACGTCGTCGTCGGAACCAGCGCCGCCGGAATCGCCACCGCGCGCATGCTCGCCGAATCCGGTGAGCGTGTCCGCATCCTCAGCAGGAGTGGCGGCGGGCCCCAGCACCCACTGATCGAACCGATCGCCGCCGACGCCCGCGACGCCGCCCGGCTCACCGAGCTGACCAGCGGCGCCACGACACTGTTCAACTGCGCCACACCGGCCTACGACATGCTGCCCGTGGAGACCCCGGCGCTGGCGGCCGCGCTGCTGACCGCGGCCGAACGCAGCGGCGCCGGGTACCTCAACCTGAGCAACACCTACGGATACGGCCCCCCGGCCCCCGGCGAGCCCATGACCGAGGATCTCCCCATGTCGCCGACCACCATCAAGGGACGGGTCCGGGCGCAGATGTGGCAGGACGCCATCACCGCCCACGACCAGGGACGGATCCGATTCACCGAAGTGCGGCCCGGCGACTTCATCGGACCCGGCCAACCATCGATGTTCAATCTGCTGATCGCGCCGCCGGTGCTGGCCGGCGAGCCCACGGCCGTACCAGCAGACCTGGACGCACCGCACAGCTGGAGCCACCCCGGCGACGCCGCAAACGCATTGGTCACCCTCAGCCGCGACGAGCAGGCATGGGGCCGGGCCTGGCACGTGCCTCCCATCTCCGACGCCACCGTACGCGAGGTCACGAAAAGGTTCGCCGAACTGGCCGGAGCTCCCGCGCCACAACTGATCAGCATGTCACCCCTGGATCTGCACAACGCCGGCCTCGCCGACCCGATCATCGCGCAGACGTGGGAGATGCAATATCAGTACCAGCGCCCTTTCGTCCTGGACGCCTCACTGACCGCGAAGACCTTTGGCCTGACCCCGACTCCACTCAACGACGTTCTCCTGGAAACCGCCGAGTCGTTCGCTAGCTAGAGGCTCCTCTGGCGTCGCTGCTACGCGCTCCGGCGCGGTCGATGTCGCGGTACACCGTCGCCCGTCCGATGGAGAAGACCTCCCTCAGGTCGGCGATGGTGTACTCGCCGGTGCCGCGCCCGAACCAACTCGGCCTGCTGCCGCGTCGTCGTCAGCTTGGCCCGGGACTCTACTGGCTTGTAGTAACGCTAAGGACTGAACCGGGGACTGTAAAACCAACGGCTCTGTCTCGTAATCGGTGGTGGCGCTGAGTGATCACCTGCCAGCCTGAGGCGTGCTGGAGATCGACGATCTGATGGGTGTGGTGTTTTCGGGCCTGTCTGCCCTGGTCATCGAGGATGTGGAGGACTGGAGCGCCCCGGGTTGGGCGGAGGCCCTGATACCTGGAAGGGTGAGGGGTTATGGCACCCCCGAGGAAGTACTCCGCTGAGCTGCGTGAACGCGCGGTGCGGATGGTCTTTGAACTGCGTGAGCAGACCGGTGAGAAGACCGGCACGATCGCCCGTGTGGCCGACCAGCTGGGGGTGCATCGGGAGGCGTTGCGGACCTGGATCCGCCAAGCCGAGGTCGATGGCGGAAAACGTCCAGGGACCACGACCAGTGACGCGCAGAGGATTGCGGGGGTGGAGCGGGAGAATCGTGAGCTGCGGCGGGCGAACGAGATCTTGAAGGCGGCCTCGGCGTTTTT
>NZ_BAAARW010000028.1:0-132435 GCF_039532545.1 Actinomadura vinacea
ACGCCGCCGGACTTATATTAGGGTTTAAGGCCCCGCCAGGAAACTGGCGGGGCCTTACTCATTTGACGACAAGAACTGCACTCTCCTGGACGCGCCAATATGGGGAGTAGACCGCTGCCCCTAGAAGCCCCGGTTTCGCGGGGCGAGGTGGTTCGTGGGCCGACGCCACCTTGGGAGCGCCGTCGGTAGCCGACCTGAAAGGTCGAACCAATCTGTCGACGTCCAGAAAGCGGGCGGTTCCTCCCCGTATTGGTAAACCAATGTGGCGACTCCCACCCGGGACGTCTTCTGCCGTGTGATGGGCATGGCCGAGCAGTTGCTGTCCGGGGCGGTGGCCGGGATGGCGGAGGGGGTTGGTGCCGTTCGTCGAGCGCGCGATCGTAGTGAGCCCGCCGCTGGTCCGGCTCACGGGAGGGAACGTTCCAGGCGGAGGTTGAGGGCCAGGATCAGGGCGCACATCAGGCCGGCCGCGAGCGAGAACTCGTTCACGGCCGCGGTCATGCCCTGGTAGGTGATCAGCAGCCCGGCGCCGACGCTCGGCAGGACGAGTCCCGCGTAGGAGATGGTGTAGAAGGCGGCCAGCACCGCGCCGCGGGCGTCCGGGGCCGCCCCGGCGACGAGCGCGTTGATCTCCTGTATTCCGCCGGAGAAGGTCAGCCCGTGCCCGCAGCCCACGACGGCCGTGATGAGGAGGAGCAGGGGGATCGACTCCACCAGGGCGACCGCGGGCAGCCCGATCATGCCCGCGAGCAGGAACGCCAGCCCGGCCCGCTGGGCGGCCCGGTGCGGCGCGCCCCGGGCGAGCAGTTGCGTGGTGGTCGAGGCCAGCATGACCAGGCACGCGGCGGCCGCGCCGACGAGCAGGTTCCCGGCGCCGAGCAGGCCGGTGATCCAGGACGGGACGACGGCCTGGAACAGGCCGACGGCGCCCCAGCCCGCCGCCGTCGTGGCCACGGCCGACGCGAAGACGGCCCGCGCGGGACGGGGCACGCGCGGCGGCCGGATCCGGAGGCGGTCCCGCGCGCCCGGTTCCCGCCGGACGGGCAGCAGGGCGAGGGCGGCGCCGGCGGGCAGCAGCGCGCCCAGGTAGAGGAGGTAGGGGAGGACCAGCCCGCCGGGCCGGGACTCGGCCACGACGCCCGCGAACAGCGGGCCGAGCGCCGCTCCGCCGGCGGTCGCGGCGGAGGCGGCGATCCCCGCCCTGCGGTGGTCGCCGTGCGGCTCGTGCTCGACCAGGGCCGCCGCTCCCGCCGCCGAGCAGGCGCCGACCGACAGGCCCTGCGCGACGCGTCCGGCGAACAGCCAGGCGGTCGAGTCGGCGCAGGCCATCAGCACCGCTCCGGCGGCGCCGAAGAGCAGGGCGAGGGCGAGTACGGGACGGCGGCCGGCGGTGTCCGACAGCGGCCCGAACACCAGGAGTGCCGGGACGAGCGCCGCCGCGTACACGGCGAAGACGAGCGTCTGCACGAGCGGCGAGAAGCCGAACTCCGCGCGGTAGGTCCCGTACAGCGGGCTGGGCATGTTGGCGCCGACCAGCAAGATGATCAATACGTAGCCGATGCCGTGGAAGTGGCGGCGCTCCCACCGGCCGGTCATGCCTCCCCGTTTCCGTGCGCCGTCACTGTGTGCCCGCCGGCGGCGGCGGAGCGGAGCAGGTTCCCGGCGAGCCGGGCCAGGGCGTCCCGGCCGCCCCGGTCGAGCGGCACGCATGACATCAGGGCCAGCCGGTCGCGCCAGCTCGATCCGGCGAGCGGCACGGCGGCGGCGTGCATCCCGGGGTGCGATTCGCCGAGGCTGGTCGCGTAACCCCGGGCGCGGACGGCGTCCAGCTCGTCCAGCAGCGCGGCCCGGGAGGTGATCGTGTCGGCCGTGACGGCGGGCAGCCGCTCGTCCGGGTAGAGCGCGCGGACCTGCTCGGTGGTGAGCCGCGAGAGCAGCAGCTTGCCGCCTGAGGTGGAGTGCGCCAGATGGGTCCGGCCGACCTCGAGCATGACCCGGACCGGGTTCCAGGACTCCCGGCCGTCGGTGATGACGATCTGGTCGCCGAGCAGCGCGACGGTCTGGACGGTCTCCCCGGTCCGGCGCGCGGCGTCGTCCAGGACGGGCCGGAGCCTGGTGCGGGTCGCGGCGTCGAAGCCCGCGGGGCGGCCGATCCGGACCAGTTCGGGCCCGGCGGCGTAGCCTCGGCCCGACACGTCGCGGATGGCGAAGCCGCGCGCGACCAGTGTGCTGAGGACGCGGTGGGCGGTGGAGCGGGCGACCCGGAGCTCGTGTGCGGCGCCGGTCACGGTCAGGCGGTCGTGGGTGAGGAAGAGCCGCATGAGCCGTAGCCCGGTGTCCAATGACTCGATGGTGTAGTCCCGGTGAACGCTCACGCGACCCTCCGACGGGCGTCGAGGGAGCTTGTCCCGCAATACGGGACGAACTCGGAAATTCACTCCCAAACTACGGTCCTGCCGAGTCTGGGTGGAAACCGGCACCGCCTGTCGTTCCGCAGAGAGGGACACGCATGGCCGCGCCCTTACGCGCTCATGCCCATGTGCCCCCGTAGGCTGCGGGGGTGAGCGAAAAGGTGTGGGAGATCGAGCCGTCCGGGCCGCTGCGCGGCGACGTCACCGTCCGCGGGGCCAAGAACGCCGTGAGCAAGCACATGGTGGCCGCGATGCTCGGGGACGCGCCGAGCACCATCCGCAACGCGCCCGACGTCGGCGAGGTGGGGATCACCACGGCGATGCTGGAGCATCTGGGCATGGGCGTGGAGCGCTCGGGCGACCGGCTCACGATCACCACCGGTCCGGTGGCCGAGCCCAACGTGCCCAAGGCGTTCACCGGGCTGAACCGGATTCCGATCCTGATGCTGGGGCCGCTGCTGCACCGGGCGGGCGAGGCGTTCGTGCCGCTGGTCGGCGGCGACCCGATCGGCCGCCGACCGGTCGACTTCCACGTGGACGCACTGCGCGCGCTCGGCGCCGAGGTGGAGATCGCCGCCGACGGCATCCACGCCCGCGCCTCCCGGCTGCGCGGCACCCGGATCGAGCTGCCCTATCCCAGCGTCGGCGCCACCGAGACGGTGCTGCTCGCCGCGGTGCTGGCCGAGGGCAAGACGGTGATCCGGAACGCGGCGACCGAGCCGGAGATCGTGGAGCTGGCGCTGTTCCTGCAGCGGATGGGCGCCGGGATCTCCTTCAGCCCGGAGCGCCGGATCGTGGTCGAGGGCGTCGACCGGCTGCACGGCGCCGAGACCACCCTGGCCGGCGACCGGATCGAGGCGTTCTCCTACCTGGTGGCCGGGCTGGTCACCCGGGGCGAGGTGCGCGTCCACGGCTGCCCGCAGGACCGGCTGGTCACCGCGATCACCACGCTGGCCCGGATGGGCGCCCGGTTCGAGATCACCGACGACTGGATCATGGCGTCGGCGCCGCGGGGGCTGCGGCCCGCCGCCGTGCAGACCGACACCCACCCCGGGTTCGCCACCGACTGGCAGACCCCGCTGATGGTGCTGTTCACGCAGGCCGACGGCATGTCGGTGCTGCACGAGACCGTCTATGAGAACCGGCTGGCCTACGTTCCGGCGCTCAAGAGCATGGGCGCGGAGATCGAGGTCTATGACACCTGCCTGGGCGGCCCGGCCTGCCGCTACCACGACACCAGCGCCCTGCACTCGGCCGTGGTGCGCGGTGTGTCCAAGCTGCGCGGCGGCGATGTGACCATGCCCGACATCCGGGCCGGGTTCTCGGCGGTTCTGGCCGCCGCGGTGGCCGAGGGGCCGTCCACGCTGCGCGGCGTCCACCACATCGAGCGCGGCTACCACCGCCCGGTCGAGCAGTTCCAGAACCTGGGCCTGACCCTGACCGCCCGCTGATCAGGCCGCCCGCCACCCGTCCCCGGACGGGCCCTGCGGGAGCGGCGCGAGGTCGTGGTCGTAGAGCCACGCGGTCGACCGCTCGTAGAAGACCCGGAGGGCCAGCGGCATGACGACGCTCTGGACGCGGCGGCCCACCGGCCCGGCGGTCTTGGCGTCGCGGTTCGTCCTGGCCATCTTGACGAGTTTGGCGGTCCTGGCGCACCGGTCGCGCTCGTAGCGCGCGAGCGCGGCCTCCACCGCCGGCTCGGCGGCGACGGCGTGCGCCAGGACGACGGCGTCCTCGATCGCCATCGACGCGCCCTGCCCGGCGCCGACCGGGTGGACGGCGTCGCCGACCAGCACGGTGCGGTCGTCCCGCCACACCCGTACCGCCTCCAGGACGTGGTGCGGTGTGGGCCGGTGCGTCTCGGTCGCGGCGCGCAGGACGGCCGACGGGTGCTCCTCGTGCCGGTAGAGGTCGGCGAGGGCGTCCAGGGTGATCGAGCCGGGGGCGGGCCGTTCCGGCGCGGTCACCTGCGCGGTCCACCACACGGTTCCGTCCGGGGCGGGGATCGAGACGAACGCGCCGGCGCGTGCGAAGACCATATTGAACGTCCCGGGGGCGACCGTTCCCGGGACGAGGCCCGCGCCCGAGGCCACGCCAGAGATGCTGAAGTAGCCGCCGTAGGCGGGCTCGGGTGCCGCCGGGTCGAGGATCCGGCGGGACGCCGACCAGATCCCGTCGGCTCCGACCAGAAGGTCGGCCTCGGCGGTGTGCCCGCTTTCGAACGCCGCCCGCACGCCGCCGGGCACGGTCTCCGCCCCGGCCAGGCGCTCGCCTGTGACGAGGCGCGTGCCGAGCCGTACGGCCTCCTCGCGCAGTTCTCCGACCAGCCGGCCGCGCCACAGGGTGACGCTGTGCATGGGGTCGTCCGACAGCCGGCCGCGCGGCAGGTCGCCCAGCAGTTTGCCCGATCCGGCCCACAGGCGCTGGCGCGGCACTTCGAAGCCGGCGTCGCGCACCCGGTCGAGGCAGTCCAGCGCCGCCAGCCCGCGCAGCCCGTTGGCCGCGAGGCTGACGAACGAGCCGACCGGTCCGGCCGGGTCGGCGTGGGCCTCGTACACCGTCACCTCGGCGCCGATCCGCCGGAACGCGATGGCGCTCGCCGCCCCGGCCACGCCGCCGCCCGCCACGATCACCCGCATGGCATCCTCCCTGAATTTCGATTCACCGAATCTATATTCGGCGAATTGGGGTTCAGTATGATGTGGCGGCGAACGAGCGTCAAGCGAGGGCGGAGGACGGGTGGCCCAACGGAAGGCGAGCGCCCCGAAGGCGGGGATCCGCAAGGCGCGGGCGGCCGAGACGCGGGAGGCGCTGAAGGCGGCGGCGCGGCGGCTGTTCATGGAGCGCGGCTACCTCAACACCAAGATCACCGACATCACGGCCGAGGCCGGCCGCGCCACCGGCTCGTTCTACGACCACTTCGCCGGCAAGGAGGAGCTCCTTCATGCGCTGATGGCCGACATGGGCGCCCAGGCCGACGAGGAGATCGGGGCCCACGACCGTGCGGACGAGCGGCGCACCGGCCACCCCCGCGAGCACGACCTCACCGACCGCGACCAGCTCCGCGACCACCTCGCGGTGGCCTGGAACGTCCACCGCGACCATCTCCCGGTGGTGGTCGCGCGGATGCAGTCGGTCATGGCCGACGATCCCGGTTCCGGGCGGACCTGGCAGGCCCTGGTCCAGGAGACCGCCGACATCCGCGACCACCTGGAGTACTCCCGCGAGCGCGGCCACCCGCTGCCCGGCGATCCGGCCCTGGTCGCCGCCGCGATGGGCGCGATGATCTCGATGTTCGGGTACGCCGTCCTCACCGCGGGCGAGCACGGGCCGGGCGTGGCCGACGAGGAGATCGTCGAGATGCTCACCCGCCTCCTGCTGCACGGCCTGGCCGGACCGCCGTCCGGCTGAGCGTCCGTCACGCGTTGTGAACGGCGGTCTCGGGGGAAGGTCTGAGAGCGCGCGCCCCGCTACCGCCTGAGGGCACTGGAGGTCACCGTGGACATCGGCCCGGCGTACACGCCGCTGAGTCCCCTGTCGTTCCTGGAACGGTCGGCGGAGGTGTTCCCCGGCAAGACCGCCGTCGCCTACGGCGAGCGGCGCGCCACCTACGCCGAGTTCGCCGCGCACGCCACCCGTCTCGCGCACGCCCTGCGCTCCCTCGGCGTCGGCCCCGGCGACCGGGTGGCCTACCTGGCGCCGAACGTCCCCGAGTCGCTGGTCGCGCAGTTCGCCGTGCCGCTGGCCGGCGCGGTGCTGGTCGCGATCAACACCCGGCTCGTCCCCGAGGAGGTCCGCTACATCTGCGACCACTCGGGGGCGAAGGTCCTGGTCGTGGACGCGGCCCTGCATCCCGCCGTCGCGCCGTCCGCCGGCGGGGGACCGGCGACGGCCGGCCACATCGTCACCGTCACCGACCCGGAGTCCGGCGCCGCGCCCGACCCCTCGGTCGGCGGCATCTCCTACGAGGACCTGCTGGAACGCGGCGCCGACGACCCGCTTCCCTGGACCGTCGCCGACGAGAACGCGCCGATCTCGATCAACTACACCTCCGGGACCACCGGCCGTCCCAAGGGCGTCGTCTACACCCACCGCGGCGCGTACCTCAACGCGCTCGGCGAGCTCGTGCACTCCCGGCACACGCCCGACAGCGTCTACCTGTGGACGCTGCCGATGTTCCACTGCAACGGCTGGTGCACCGGATGGGCGCTGGCGGCGATCGGCGGCACCCAGGTGTGCCTGCGCGCGGTCGAGCCGGACCGGATCTGGCGGCTGATCGACCAGGAGGGCGTCACCCACCTCAACGGCGCGCCGACCGTCCTGCGGATGATCGCCGACTCGCCGGCGGCGCATCCGCCGCCCCGGCCGCTGGTCGTCACGACCGCCGCGGCGCCGCCCAGCCCCACGGTCATCGGGCGGATGGAGGAACTGGGGGCGCGGCTGGTGCACGTGTACGGGCTGACCGAGACCTACGGGCCGTATTCGGTGTGCGAACCGCAGCCCGGCTGGCCCGGCCTGGACGCGGCGGAGCGGGCGCGGCTGCTGGCCCGGCAGGGCGTGGGCATGCTCCAGACCGACGGGCTGCGGGTGGTCGACGAGACGATGGCCGACGTGCCCGCCGACGGCGAGACGCTCGGCGAGATCGTGATGCGCGGCAACAACGTCATGGCCGGGTACCACGACGACGCCGCGGCCACCGCGGACGCCTTCCGCGGCGGCTGGTTCCACTCCGGCGACCTGGGCGTCCGGCATCCCGACGGGTACGTGGAACTGCGCGACCGAGCCAAGGACATCATCATCTCCGGCGGCGAGAACATCTCCACTGTCGAGGTGGAGAGCGCGCTGGACTCCCACCCGGCCGTGCAGGAGGTGGCCGTCGTCGCCGTGCCGGACGAGCGCTGGGGCGAGCGGCCCAAGGCGTTCGTGGTGCTGCGCGAAGGCGCCGCGGTGGAGATGGAGGAGCTGGCCGGCCACGTCCGCGCCCGGCTGGCGCGGTTCAAGGTCCCCGACGTGATCGAGTTCGTGCCGGAACTGCCGAAGACCTCCACCGGCAAGATCCAGAAGTTCCAGCTGCGTGCGAAGGAGTGGCCCGCGGGGCAGCGCGGCGTCCAGGGCTGACCCCCGGCGGAAGGTGCGAAACGCGGCGTGGTGGGAAGGGTCCCGACCATGGCCGTCAAGAGCGAGAGCGACATGGCGCCCGCCGACGTGCTCGTCGTCGGCGCGGGCCCCACTGGACTGCTGCTCGCCGGGGACCTCGCGGCCTCCGGCGTCCCCTGCACGGTGCTGGAGCGCCGTACCGCCGAGCTGAACCTGACCCGCGCGTTCGCGGTGCACGCCCGCACGCTGGAACAATTCGACGCGCGCGGGGTGGCGGGCGAGCTGGTCCGCACCGGCGAGCGGATCGCCACGCTGCAGTTCCTCGGCGGTGCCCGGCTCCGCTTGGACCGGCTGCCCGGCCGCTTCCCGTTCGCGCTGATCACCCCCCAGTACGAGACCGAACGGGTGCTGGAGGAACGGGCCCTGGACGCGGGGGCGCGGATCGCCTGGGGCATCGAGCTGGCCGGGCTGCGGCAGGACGCCGGCGGCGTCGAGGCCCGGGTCAGGCGCGCCGACGGCACCGAGCACACCCTGACCGCGCGCTACCTCGTCGGCGCCGACGGGGCGCGCAGCACCGTCCGGCGCGAGCTGGGGCTGCCGTTCCCGGGCCGCTCGGTGGTGCGTTCGCTGATGCTGGCCGACGTGCGGCTGACCGAGGCGCCCACCGAGGTGCTGACCGCGAACGCGTCCGGCGACGCGTTCGCGTTCGTGGTGCCGTTCGGCGACGGCTGGTACCGGGTGATCGCCTGGAACCGGCGGCACCAGCTCCCCGACTCCGAGCCGGCCAGCATGGAGGAGATCCGAGAGGTCACCCGGCGCGCCCTCGGCACCGACTTCGGGATGCACGACCCGCGCTGGACGTCCCGGTTCCACAGCGACGAGCGGCAGGTCCCGCGCTACCGGGTGGGACGGGTCTTCCTGGCGGGCGACGCGGCCCACATCCACTCCCCGGCGGGCGGGCTGGGCATGAACACCGGCTTGCAGGACGCCGCCAACCTGAGCTGGAAGCTGGTCGCCGAGCTGCACGGATGGGCGCCGCGCGGGCTGCTGGACAGCTACCAGGAGGAGCGCCACCCGGTCGGCCAGGCGGTGCTGCGCGAGAGCGGCGCCATCCTGCGCGGCGTGCTGGTGGAATCGCGCGTGCTGCGCGCCGCCCGGTACCTGATCGCGTGGACCGCGACCCGGATCGGGCCATTCGAACGGCGGGTGACCGGGGCGATCTCGGGCATCGACGTCTCCTATCCGGCGCCGCCGGGCGCGCACCGGCTCACCGGCAGACGCGCCCCCGACGTGCGGCTGGCCGGCACCCGCAGGCGGCTGTACGAGGCGCTGCGGGACGGCCGGTTCGTGCTGGTCGTGGCGGCCAACGACCCGGCCGTGACCTACCTGGCGACCAAGCGGTGGGCCGACCGGGTGCATTGCGCGCTGGCGGGCGGCGCGACCCGCACCACCGTCCTGGTCCGGCCGGACGGCTACATCGCCTGGGCCACGGACGAGACCGCGCCCGACCGGCGGGCCGCCGCCATCCGGGAGGCGCTGACCCGCTGGTGCGGGGCGCCCACCGAGTTCCCGCAGCACGAACGGAGGGCGTGACACCGGCCGCGCCCCTGGCCCGGGACCGGGCGGCGCCGCGGCGCCGCCCCGCCCGGGCCGCCGGGCCGCGCGTTCAGAAGCGGCGCTGCTCGCGGCCGTAACCGAGCTCCTCGGCCACGTCGGCGAGGTTCTCGTACGGCCGGTCCGGCAGGCTCTCCAGCGCCGAGATCGCCGTCTCCGGCGCGTCGCTCACTGAGGCGTGCTCGACCAGCCGGCCGGGCCGGGCCGGATACCGCACGCCGGTGAGGGACCGGGCCAGGGCGCTGCGCTCCTCGACGTCCCGCGGGCTCATGCCCGGGGGCGAGCCCTGCCGGCGGACGCCAGCTGGGGCGCCCTCCTCGTCGCTCCTGTCCTGCTGCATGTTCATTCCCCCTTTCCCGCTGGGTCGTTCCCGGGCGGCGCGGGATAAACGAGGTCGTGACCAGGAGAGCGCGGCGTCCACCGCACGTCGCGCAGCCGATCGGGGACGTTCGGCGGGAAGCCGCCGGGCCGCCATGTGCGGCCGTCAGCGTGGGGCGGTCATCGAAGATCTTGTGAAGGGATCGACATGTCCCCCCTTGCCGATCGGCTCGGCCTGCCCCGCCGGCTGCCCCATCTGCTCATCGCCCTGGCGGTCCTGGTGACCGGCATGATCGCCGCCCCCGCGGCCTTCGCCGGAGACGCCAAGGTGCGCGTGATGTCCTACAACGTCCGGTTGAACGCCGACGCGCCGCCCAAGGACTGGCCGTCCCGGTTGCCGCTCATGAAGAACGTGCTGCGCAAGCACCAGCCCGACCTGCTGGGCGTCCAGGAGGCCCTGTGGCAGCAGATGCGCGACCTGGACGGCGCGCTGCCCGAGCACGACTGGATCGGCATGGGCCGCCAGGGCGGCACCCGCGACGAGTTCTCCGCGATCTTCTACCGCAAGGACCGTTTCGAGGTGCTGGACTTCGACCACTTCTGGCTGTCCGACACCCCGAACGTCATCGGCTCCAAGACCTGGGGCAACAACATCACCCGGATGGTCACCTGGGCGAAGTTCCGCGACCGCCGCACCGGCACGGCCTTCTACCACGTCAACACCCACTTCGATCACCAGTCGGAGAACGCGCGGGTGAAGAGCGCCGAACTGATCCTGCAGCGGGTGCGCGGCTTCGAGGCCGGGACCCCGGTGGTGATGACCGGCGACTTCAACGCCGCCGCCGAGAAGACGCAGCCGTACAGCGTGCTGACCGGCCAGGACGCCTTCGTCGACACGTGGAAGACGGCCGACAAGCGCGGTCCGGCGTACAACACCTTCGGCGGCTGGAAGCCCCCGGTCCCCGGCGGCGACCGCATCGACTGGATCCTGACGCGGGGCGACGTGCGGACCGGCTGGACCGAGATCGACCCGTACCAGAAGGACGGCCTCTACCCGTCCGACCACTACCCTGTGGTCGCGCACGTCACGATCGGGAAGAACGCGTGAGCGCGTAACGCGGTCCGGCCGGAGGTTCCGGCCGGACGTTTCGGCCAGACCTTCGAGTAAGACAGGGAGCGGGATGGTCCCGGAGCCGGACTGGTGGCGGGAGGACCCCGAGCGCCGTGTGCTGCTCGCCTACGACGGCGGCACCGACGAGGAGGGCCTGCCTTACGACACGGCCGCGTCCGACCGGCGCGCCGTCCTGGAGGCACTGCTGTGCGAGGACGGCCCGCCGGCCCGGCACGATCCGGGCCTCCCGCTCTACCTGCTGGAGCAGGAGACGCTCTGGCATCGGCATGCCTGGGGGTTCGGCCACAGCATGGGCATGGCGGCGCTGCTGGTGGCCGAGCATCGCCGCGCCGAGCACGTGTGGCCGCTCTGGGAGGCCAAGACCACCAGCTTCGACACGATGCTCGGCCTGCCGCGCGAGCTGCTGTTCTCGGCGGGCGCGCGGGAGACCGTCGCGTTCGCCGAGGCGGCCCGGAATCCGATGCGCGACCACTTCCTGGAGTTCGTCGAGGAGTACGGGCTGCCCGAGGACGAGGACGTCACCCGGACGCTGGCCGGGCTCCGCCGGTACCACACCAGCGGCTGAACACCCCCTAGCCCCTGCGGAACCGGCTCAGCCCCTGCGGAACGCGCGCAGCACGCGCTGCACGAGCGACAGTTCCGCGGCGGGCCGTCCCGGACCCTGCTCGGGCCCGTCCGCTCCTCCGACCTGCTCGGGCGGCGGGCCGACCGGCCGCCGCGCGCCGTCGTCGGGGGCCATCTCGTAGAACACCGGCAGCGACCGCAGCGACCGCGACAGCGGCGAGGCCTGCCAGCCCAGCTCTTCCGGCGCAGCCGCCAGCCGCAGCCCGGAGAACCGCTTGAACAGCCGGTCGACCGCGATGGTGACGACGGTGCCGGCCAGCTCCCGGCCCAGGCACGCGTGCGCGCCCGCGCCCCAGGCCAGATGCGCCCGGGAGCTGTAGATCGCGTCCGGATCGACGCCGCCGGCGAACGCCGGGTCGGTGTGCGCGGCGGCCGGGGACAGCATCACCGGATCGCCCGCCGCGATCAGGAACCGGCCCATCCGCACGTCGGTCCTCGGCCAGCGGAGGGTGGTGCCGGCCATCGGCGGGCCCGCGATCGCCGCCCGGTTGACCACCTCGGTGAGCATCCCGGCCGACAGGCTCTCCCGCATCCGGTCGTGCCCGCCGATCACCTCGACGGCGGTGGTGCCGATCAGGGTGGCGGTATGGTCGCCGAGCAGCGCGATCACCATCGTCAGCTCGCGGGCCAGCTCCTCCACGGTCAGATCGGGCACCGCCGCCAGCATGTGCGAGGGCAGGTCGTCGGCGGGCGCCGCCATCCTGGCCGCGCAGACCTCGGCCACCGCGCCCGTGACCCGCGCCAAGGCCGCCGCCGCGTCCGGACCCGAGTCCAGCACCTGCCACATGTCCCGGATCAGCTCGTCGCCCTGCGCGGTGTCGAACCCCAGCAGCCGGTTGACGATCACCAGTGGCAGCGGCCGGGCGTACTGCACCGACAGATCGGCCCGCCCGGTGGGGCCGCCCTCCCCGATCAGCGTGATCAGGTCGTCGGCGTACCGGGCGACGGCTCGTTCCAGCTCCTTGGCCTGCGGCCGGGTGCGATCCTGGAACGGCCGCAGGCCCATGCTCCACGCGCTGCGCAACCGGTTCAGCTCGGCGCCGTCGCGCAGCACCGAGTTGTCCGAGGTGTAGATCGGCAGCATCGGCCAGTCGGCCGGGACGCGCCCCTCGCCGTAGGCGCGCCAGGAACTGAGCCGCTTGCTCCAGATCCCGCGCGGGTCGCGCATGACCTCCAGCACCTGCGGATAGCCGATGACCAGCCAGACGGGCAGGCCGTACACCTCGACGGGGGCGACCGGGCCGTACTGGGACCGCAGGCGCTCGTAGAGCGCCGCCGGCCGCTTCTCATAGTCGGTCGTGAGCAGGGGCTCGGCGGCGATCGACTCCAGGGGCGGGTGTGATTCGTCCGGCTTTGAGGCGTTCATCGACCAGCACTGTAGAAGAGCGGGACCGGGCGTGATCGCACAATGGTGCAATCTCACAAGAGATCGTGCCCGGGGTGCGCCCGGCGCGCGTCCGCATCCCCGGCTCGGGCGTGCGAGTCTAGGAGTGTCCCAAGGAGAGCGGAGGCCAGCATGACCGACTCGGCCGGAGAACGTGACGGCGCCGGCGGGCAAGAGGGCGCCGAGGACGAGGTGAAGCGCAGATTCCGGGAGGCCCTGGAACGCAAGCGCGGCGCGTCCAAGGACAAGGGCGCCGGCGGCGCCGGCAAATCCTCCAAGGTGCGGGGGACGCACGACCGCGCCGGCCAGCAGCGCCAGTTCCGCCGCAAGAGCGGCTGAGCACAACACCCGCCGGTACAGGCGAACGACCCCCGCGACCTGTGCGCGGGGGTCGTTCGCGTCTTCGCGCGGACGGGGACGGGCCGCGGGGCGTGACCTGCGGGCGCTGCAGGACGGCCGAAACGCGCGCCTTCCTTTGGTCAACAATTCCGTCTTGCCGCCGGGAATCCCGCCGATCATCCTCGTTCCAAACTTCCCGAGATCGGCATTCAGCTCCCCGCGCTCCCCGCCGCCGAACGGAGAAACATGAAGCTCCCCCTCCCCGCCGCCCTCGCCGCCACCGTTGCCGCATCGCCCCTGGTGGCCGTGCTTCCGGCGGCACCGGCCGCCGCCGCCCCCGCGTTCCAGCTGCCGTTTCCCTGCAAGCAGGTCTGGTCCGGGCAGACCCGTACCGGGCACAGCCCCGCCAACGCGGTCGACTTCAACCGCTCCGGCGACGACGGGGACGCGGTGACCGCGTCGGCCGCGGGCACCGTGGCGCTGGTGGAGAACCGCGGCAGCACCAGCTACGGCCTCTGGATCGAGATCGACCACGGCGGCGGGTGGCGGACCCGGTACGCGCACCTGTCCGGAGAGTTCGTCACGGTCGGCCAGAAGGTGTCGGCCGGGCGGCAAATCGGCACGCTCGGCACCACCGGCGGCTCGACCGGCCCGCACCTGCATTTCGAGCAGCGCTCCAACGGCGCCGCCGTCCGGATCAAGTTCAACGGCACCGAGATCCGCTACTGGGGGACGGCCGACTACACCAGCCGCAACACCTGCTCCGGCAAGGCCGCCACGGTCAACACGGCCGGGGCCGCGCTGACCGTGCGGTCCGGGCCGAATTCCACCGCCTCCGGGCTCGGGTCGGTGCCCGACAACGGCACCGTGTTCCTCACCTGCCACGTGCGCGGCAGCAGGGTGACCGGCACGTACGGGACGAGCGACCTCTGGAACAGGACCGGCTCCGGTTACCTGGCCGACGTCTACCTCTACACCGGCTCCGACGAGCCGATCGTCCCCGCCTGCTGACGGGACGGGTCAGCCCGTGTAGAGCCTTGCGGCGTACTGGGCGCCGTAGTAGCTCTCCAACTCTTCCACGGTCTCCTCGACCCGCTGGACGTCCTTGACGATCCGGGCCAGCGACGGCAGCGCGTCCGGCTCCCAGCTCTCCGGCTTCCAGAGCGCCGAGCGCAGGAACGCCTTGGCGCAGTGGAAGAAGATCTGCTCGATCTCCACGACCAGGGCCAGTCGCGGGCGGTGCCCCTTGACGACCATCCGGTCGAAGAAGGGCGCCTCCCGGACGAGCCGCGCCCGCCCGTTGACGCGCAGCGTCTCGCCGCGCCCGGGGACCAGGTAGATCAGCCCGACGCGCGGGTTGGACAGGATGTTGCGGAACCCGTCGGCGCGCCGGTTCCCGGGACGCTCGGGGAGCGCGATCGTGGTGTCGTCCAGCACCAGCGTGAACCCGGGCGGGTCGCCTTTGGGGGAGACGTCGCAGTCGCCCTCGGCGGAGCTGGTGGCGACGAGGCAGAACGGCGAGCGGGCCAGCCATTCGCGGTCCCGGTCGTGCAGGCGCCTCCGCTCCTTGGTGACGGCCCTGGGCATGGGCGTGCCGAGCAGCTCCTGCAGCTCGGTCTCCGACGTGATCTCAGTGAACTCCTGCGACACCGCGACCTCCGGCGCTCGGGAACCGCCAGATTACCGCGCCGTGCACGGCGCGGTGATCGCGTCGGCCGCCGACTCGTACCGCGGGGCGGCGGGCGCCGGTAGACGATCACGGCGATCGACAACTTTTCTCGCCACGACGCTTAATCTTTTCGGAGGAACGCGCGGCGGGCGTGAATCGTCTGAGTCCGCGTGGGAACGGCACGCACGGCGGCATTGACGGGGGAGGACGCCATGAGCGGGGTCGTGAAGCCGGTGTTCCGGTACGCCTGGAGCGACGACGGCCAGGAGCGGCACCTCGCCCTGGGCCGCGACGACGACGGCTGGTGGTTCGAGAGCCTGCCCGGCGGCCGCACCGCACTGGTCGACGGCGCCGCCCACCTGGCCGCGTTCGCGCGGTGGCTGCTGGAGCCCCGCCCCGACGGCCGCTACGAGAAGGGCTTCCCGCTGGTCCGCGGCGCGCCCGCCGGCGCCGTCACCGAGCGGGCCGGCGACGGGAGCGCCGTGCCCCGGGAGACCGCCCTCGACGTGGACGTCTACCTGTGCCGCGACGAGCCGGACGGCCCGGAGCGCCTGCTGGCGTTCCCGTCCGCGTCCATCGTCGGCACCCGCACCAGCTACCCGGCCGCGCCGGAACTGGTCGCCTCCCCGCTCGACCGCCCACGGCTCAGGTCCGCCGCCGGCGCGTTGCTGGAGGCGACGCAGGCGCCCCTCTGCGTCATCCCCGCCGCCCCGGCCGCGTCGCGGCCGGGGCGCGAGAAGAGCCCCCGGACCGGGCAGGCCGGGCCGGGGGCGTGGAACGGCTGAGCGTCAGGTGGCGGGGCGCCGGGCGGTCAGGCGCGGAACGCCGCGGCGGCGTCCATCGACTCGACCCCATAGACGACCGCGCCGCCGGATCGCCGCGCGCTAGCGGAACGTGACGGTGCCCGGGTAGTGGCCGGCGGCGCAGGTGAAGCGGAGCCGGCCCGGCCCGGGCGTGCCGAGGTCGATGCGGGTCGCGCCGGTCTCGGGCAGCATCCGCTCCAGGCGCCGGGACGGGATCGTGAAAGCGCGGGTGCAGCCGCGGTTGCCGTGCGTCCGCACGACCAGGACCGTGCGCACCCCGGACCGGGCGGTGACGAGCGCGGGCTGGTAGCCGCGATCCGCGGCGCCGATGGTGATGACCTGGGCGCCGGTCGCGTCGGTCGTGACGTTGCGGGTGGCGGCCGTGGCCGCGCCGCCCGTCTCCGGCAGCCAGCCGCCGAGCCGCAGGCCCGACATGACCGTCCACCCGGCGACCGCGACCAGGGCCGCGCCGACCAGGACGGTGAGCCGCCCGCGCAGCACGGCCATGCCGCGTCCGAGACCCATGCCGAGCAGCCCCGAGACCGGGGCCGTGCCCAGGACGAAGCCCGCCATCACCGCGGCTCCGGCGACCGCGGACCGCGAGGTGACGGCCAGCAGCTCGGCCGAGAGCGTCACCCCGCAGGGCAGCAGGACGGTCGCCGCGCCCAGCACCGCCGGACGGCGCAACCGCCGGGCTCCGGGCGCGGGCGCGCAGTGCTCGCCGTCCGCCTGCCCGAACCGCCCGAGCAGCCGCCGCGCGGGCGGGAAACCGAGCAGGTCGAGCGCGAAGACCAGCAGCACGGCCGCGGCCGCCAGCATCAGCGCGGCCCGTACCCGCGGCCCCGGCTGGACGGCCGCGCCCGCGATCCCGAGCAGCGCGCCCAGCGCGGTGTGCGCGGCCAGTTTGGCGGCGAGGAAGGCCGCCACCGGAGCGGCCGGACGCGGCGCGTCCCGGACCGCCCCGGTCAGCAGCCCCAGCTGGACCGCCGCGCACGAGCCGCCACCGGCCAGCAGCCCGGTCCCGGCGCCCGTGAGGAAGAGCACGGCGGCGTCATCCACCAGGGTCCCCGCTCTCGTCGCCCACTCCCGTGGGGGTTTCTTTCCGTTTCGGGGGTTGCTCAGACGCCATACATGTCATGCCCGCGGACCCAGTTCATGATGCGGGACCGAAATTCTTCGGATGCCGTGACGCGATGACTTCGCCCCGCCTCCACGGTCGGTACGGGCGAAGGGAGAACCTCCATGACGGCATCGGCTGAGGACATGGCGGCACTGCAGCGGTACGGTTCGCGGCTCTTACGCAGGGCGGTGGGCTTCGCGCTGGAGACCTTCGGCACGCTGCCGCCGTTCACCGTGGCGGACCTGCTGCGCCCGACTCCCTGCGAAGGCTGGGACCTGTGGATGCTGCTCGCGCACCTCGACGACTCGCTGGCGGCGCTCAACGAGGCCGTGACCACGGGGGAGATCCGGCTGGAGCCTCCTGGCGACGCCCCATCGGCGGCCCCCGGCGAGCTGATGGGGTCGCTGCGGACGCGGGCGCTGCGGCTGCGGCGAACCTGGGCCGACGCCGACCGCGATGGCCGGACCGTCATGGTCGCGGGCTGCCCGATGCGGGCCGGGGTCGTGGCCGGCACCGGAGCGGTCGAACTGGTCGTGCACGCCTGGGACGCGGGCCGCGCCGTGGGCGCCGAGGCCGCGATCCCCGCCGACCTCGCCGGGCGGCTGCTGCGGCTGGCGCCCCTGCTGGTGCCCGAACACGCCCGCGAGGGGCTGTTCGGGCCACCGGTGGAGGTGCCGGACGGGGCGCCGCCCGGCGACCGGCTGGTGGCCTTCCTCGGCCGCGCCCCCGGCCGGCCCGGTCAGGCCGGTGTGTAGTTCCGCACGCCGTCGCTTTCGTGGTCGACCAGGATCCCCTGGTCGACCAGCACGTCCAGATGGGCGCCGATCTCCAGGGTGGCCACCATACGGCTGAAGACGTCCAGGTCGTCCAGCTTGGTCTGGCGCCGGGTCCACGGCAGCGCGCGAGCCACCTCGAAGGCCGTCGAAGCCCCGGCGCGGACCTGCGCCGCGGCGGCCTCCAGCCGGGCCTCGTGGTGCTCGATCAGCTCGTCGATCCGCGTGTGCACGCTGGCGGTGACGGGGCCGTGCGCGGGCAGCAGCAGCGTGTCGGGCATGCCGCGCACCAGCCGGAGCGACTCCAGGTAGCTGCGCAGCGGCTTGGGCTCGGGCTCGGGCTCCAGCCCGATCGAGGGGGAGATGTGCGGCAGCACGTGGTCGCCGGCGAACAGCAGCCCGGCGGCGGCGTCGCGGAGCACGATGTGGCCGCGGGTGTGGCCGGGCGTGGCGAACACGTCCAGGCCCCGGCGGGTCAGCGCGATCCGCTCCCCGTCGTCCAGCCAGCCGTCGGGCGTGGTGTCGGGCAGCGTCTCGGCACGCTCGGCGCGCTTGGCGCGCTCCAGCGCCAGCACTTCGGCGGCCAGGTCGGGGGCACCGGACGCGCGCAGCAGCGCGGCCTGCCCGGTGTGGTGCTCGCCGCGGGCCGCGGCGATGGACTCGATCGAGGGACGCTCGCCGCGCCCGATGCTGACCCGGGCCCCGAACGACTCGCGCAGCGCCAGCGCCTGCGAGTAGTGGTCCCAGTGCGCGTGCGTCACGATGAACTGGGCCACGTCCTCCAGCCGGTGGCCCAGCGTGCGCAGCGCCCTGGACAGGGCCGCCCGGCTGTCGGGCATCGCCCAGCCGGAGTCGATCACGACCAGGCCGTCCGGGTCCTCGATCACGTAGACGTTGACCGAGTGCAAGGACGGGATCGGCAGCTCCAGCGGGATCCGGTGAACGCCGGGTGCCACCGGGTGGGCCCCCGGCTCGGTCCAGTCCGGCGGTTGCTCCAAGGCCGGTACCGCCACGCCTGCCCCCTCCATTTTTAGAATCAGGTTCGGGCCGAACGGTACTTGATGAATGTTTCCGCTATGTACACCGGGTCCGTGACGATCAGCCCGGCGGGGCCGTCTCGCGGGCCCTCCGATGGGCCTTCTCGGCCGCGTCCGCCGCCTTGCCGCGCCTGCGTTCGGCCTTCTCCAGACGCCGCGCCGCGGCCTCCTGGCGCGAGATCGCCCGGTCGAGCTCGCGGCGCAGCCGGCCCACGTCCGCGTCCGCCGACTCCATGTCCGCGCGCGCCTCGGCCGTCTCCGCCTCGCGGTCGGCGAGGTCGCGGTCGGTCTGCTCGGCCTTCCGCAGCGCCGCCCGGTGGGCCTTCTCCCGCTCGGCCCGCTCCCCGGCCTCTTCGGGAGCCGCCGGAACAGGTTCGGCGGGCGCGGGGCGGTCCGGCGAGAGCGGGAACCCGGCCGGGACGAACCCGGTGTGGCTGCGCGGCTGCGCGAGCCGTCCCCGGGCGACCTCCTCCGCCACCTCCGCGTCCACGGCGGCGGCCTGCAGGGTGTCCTCGACCTCCCGGACGGCTGGATCGCGCAGCGGCTGGCCGGCCTCCTCGGCGAGTGCCCGAGCCCGGCGCACCAGCCGCCCCACCAGCTCGCCGCGCCGCTGCTCCAGGCCCCCGATGCCGCCGCCCGACGACCAGGCCTCGCGCAGCCGGGCCCCGACGTCCAGCAATTGGTCCAGCTCGTCCCCGGCCGACCGGGACAGGAGGTCGACCGCCCACGCCGACAGCGTCGGACGGCGCAACGAGCCGATCCGCTTGGCCAGCGCGCCGTCACCCGCCGACCTGGCCTCCTGGACGAGGCGCTTGCGGGTCTCCATGAACTCGCCGGGGACGACCCCGTAGAGCTCGTCCGCGGCGCCGTCGAAGTCCACGCCCGATCTCTACCCGGATCCGGGCACGCGCAGCGCGTCCAGGCCCCTGCCCTGCTGCAACAGCCGTGCGGCGGCGGTTCACGAGCGACCAGTGTGACATTTCGGGTGCCGTTGGCGCTGTCGTAACCAAAGGACAAGGAGGGCCTCCGGAGATGTCCGACGGCGTGGACGGCTATCTCGTTGTAGGCAGAAACGACCGGCCGCTTTCCGACCTGTACGTCCTCAGGTCGTTCCTCCCGGCGGTCGCCGGGAACCGACCGCGGGCCGACGGCTGGCAGATCTGCGACCTGGACGCGGGCGCCGCCATCGCCGACAGCGTGACGCTGCTGGTCGACATCGCCGCCGAGACCAACGCCCCGGCGCTGCTGGGCTCGGTCCTGGACACCGGGCGGGCCGCGGTGGAGGGCTTCAGCGGCGCCGGCGGGTACTGGCGGGCGGTGCTGCCCGCCGGGCCGGGCGCCGACCAGCGGCCGGTCGAGGAGGTGGCGGCGTGCGTGGCGCGCTGGGCCTCCGCCGCGCGGCACACGGTGGCCGCCGCGCCGATAGCGGAGTTCCTGCGGGCGCCCTCACGCAGCCAGGTGGACGGCATGTTCGAGGAACTGCTGTCCCTGCTCGGCTTACCGGATACGGCGGAGGCCGCCCCGGAGGCGCTGGCGGCCGGCCCGTACCCGGTGTTCAAGGAGTAGCCCCGGAACGTCGGTGATCCGCCTTACGATCGCCGGCCATGAAGATCATCGATATCGCCGTGCCCGATCCCGGGGCCGGACCGGAGGCGTTCGAGGAGGCACTGCGGGCGGCGGACTGGTCCGCGTTCGACCCCGGACGCGACCTGGAACCGCTGCGTGCCGCGCTCGCCGGGCTGGAACGCGCCCACGGCGTCACCGCCGCGCACCGGTACGCGACCGGGCGGATCCTGGAACGCGGCGCCCTGCTGCGCCATCCCGACGTGCACCGGGTCGAGGTCACCGCGCAGGCGCTCAGCCCGTCCGGCCGCTACCTGGCGGTCGGCGACTTCGGCGGGGACGACTACGAGGCCGGCGCCACCCTGCAGATCTGGGAGGTGACCACCGGGCGATGCGTCAACGTCATCGACGGGATCGTGGGCGGGATCGGCTGGCCCGGCTACGGCGAGACGCTGGAATGGTCCGCCGACGAGACCCGGCTGGCCGTGGTCTACATGTCCAGCAACGTGGGCGTGTGGGATCCGTTCGGCGACGACGTCGAGCCGATCGCGACCGTCCGCCTCACCTACTCGGGCCGCCCGGACCCGTTCGCCCTTTCGCCCGACGGCCTGCGCGCCTACGTCGTGGACGAGGACTCCCCGACCGCCGCCTCCATCGTGTCGCTGGCCGACGGACGTGTGCAGCGGGGGGACGCGGAGCCGATCCCGGTGCAGGACGAAGAAGACGGCGGCGAGGAAGATGAGGACGAAGAGGGGAACGGGTTCGTCCTCACCCGGCCCGTCTGGTCGCGGGACGGGGCGCGGCTGTACGGGAACCTGCACGACGGGCAAGTCTGCTCGATCGACGTCGCGTCGGGCCGGGTCGCCTGGCTCGCCGAGGGCGCTTGGAATTCCAGGTGGCCGTCCGCGGAATGGAGCCGGGACGAGACCGTGGTCGCCTACCACGCGGACCGGCGACTGATCATCGCGGACGCGCTGACCGGCCGCCCGGTGGCCGAGCTGACCGGATACCGGGATGTGTCGTTCCAGTATCTCTACATGTCCTGGGGGGCGAGGCTCGCCGTCGTCGTCCCCGAGAGCGGGGACTCCGACCGTCCGCGCGTCGGGATCGTGGACCGTACCGGAGAGCATCTCTACGACCTCGACCTGGCGGTGCGGCTCCCTGCGTACGACCTGGACGTGCGGTCCTGGGCCTGGGAGCCCGACGGCGACCGCGCCGCGTGCCTCACTGCGGAGGGCCGGATCGAGATCTGGTCGCTGGGCCGCGAGCGCGGAGAAAGGCTGCGCGCCTTCGACGCGCCCGAGAAGGCGTCGGGGGTGCTCTGGGGCGCGGACGGCGTGCTCGTGGCGCTGGGCACGAAGGCGCTGCGCTTCCTGCGCGCCGACACCGGCGAAGTGATCGGCGACTTCACGCTGCTGCGGCAGGCGCGGGCGCCGCGGCCGCTGGAACTGGAGGGCGAGGACCTCGGTGAGGAGTTCGGCTACTCCATGGAGCCGGAGCCCAACCCCACCTTCGCGCTGGACGACGAGACGTGGGCGGTCGCCTTTCCGCCCGGTCTCGTGATCGCCCCCTCCGGGCGGGACGACGAGCTGGCCGCGGCGCTCGCCTGGTCGGTCGACCGGCGCTACGCCTGGCCCGTCCACTGGGGCGAACTCGAGGTCGTCCCCGACGCGTCCGCCGCCGAGCGGATGGCCGACTCGCTGCAGGACGAGTTGCTGGGGGAGTTCCTGGACCCTTTCCACGACCGTACGTTGCCGGAGCCGGGCCCTCAGGCGTGGCCGCCGCCGAACACCGCCACCGTGGACGACCTCTTCCAAGCGTTTTTGCAGGCGGTCGTCGAATACGCCAACGACCGCAATCCCTGGTCTGGCGAGGTGCTCCACGAGGCGGCCCTCATCCGGGCGCGGCGCGGCGAGCCGGAGGGAGCGAACCGGCTCATCGAGGCATGCCCGGAGCACCGCCGGGCGCGCCTGGCGGCCGAGGCCGCGCTGCTGCTCGCGGGATCGGCGGGACTGCCCGACGACGCACGCTCGCTCATCTCCCGGTACGCGGCGGACATCGGGCGCATCTGGGGTGAGCCCGCGCGGGTGGCGGCGGCGGTGGGCGGAGCGTACGCGGCGCTGGGCGATGACGAGCGAGCCGATCCGTGGTTCGAGCGGGCGCGCGCTGCCCTCCGGAAGAGCGAGTGCTCATGGGACCATCGTCTCCCGGTGGTGTGGGCGCTGCTGGAGTGCGGGCGGGAGGACGAGGCGCAGGCCCTGCTGGACGAGGGGACCGGAGACCCCGGCCACGTCGTCGGCGTTCCCTTCGTCGGCTACGCGCTGCGCAAGGGCAGGCCCGATCTCGCCGAGAGGATCCTGGGCCCTGCCCGGAACTGGTTCGGCGATTGGCGGGTCGTGGAACTGCTCAGGCGGCACGGCCAGACCCGGCTGATGCACGAGTGGGCGGAGCGCAACAACCTCGCGATTCAGGAGCCTTTGGGGCCCGGCGCCGAGGCGCTCGCCCAGGGGTACGAGAAGCTCGCCCGTACACCGCCGGCCAAGCGCAAGAGCCCCACGGTCGGCCTCATCCTGCACGCGGCGGTGTACGGCCACATCAGCGCGATCCTCGACCTGCTCCCGGGAGTGCCCATGCCGTCGCCCGGCGGCATCATGTCCAGCGACCGTCCGTACGCGGCTTTCAGCGCGCTGCGGATCGTCACGACGGGAATCGACGCCGAGACCTGGTGAGGGGAACCGGTCAGCGGGGGTCAGCGGGTGTCGAGGAAGCGGTCGAGGACGCGGGTGCCGAACCGCAGGCCCTCGACCGGGACCCGCTCGTCCACGCCGTGGAACATGCCGAAGTAGTCCAGCTCCGGGCCGAGCAGCAGCGGCGCGAAGCCGTAGCTGGTGATGCCGATCCGGTTGAAGGACTTGGCGTCGGTGCCGCCGCCCATCACGTACGGGACGGGCCGCGCCGCCGGGTCCTCGGCGCGCAGCGCGGCGGCGAGTGCGGCGAAGGTGGGCCCGGCCGGGTCGGCGGCCGGAGCCTCCTCGTAGTTGACGAACTCGCGGGTCACCTTCGGGCCGAGCAGCCGGTCGACCGTGGCCAGGAACTCCTCGCCGGTCCCCGGCAGGTAGCGGCCGTCGACCTGGGCGTACGCGGTCCCCGGTACCACGTTGATCTTGTATCCGGCGTCGAGGCGGGTCGGGTTGGCCGAGTTGCGGATCGTGGACTCGAAGAGCCGGCCCGGCGCGCCGAGCCGCCGCGCCTCCTCGTCCAGGCGGTCGTGGTCGATGGTGGTGCCCAGGGCCTCGGCGAGCCCGTCGAGCAGGGCGCGGACGCCCGGGGTGATCCGTACCGGCCACTGGTAGGAGGCGAGCCGGGAGACCGCGTGCGCGATCTCGGCGACCGCGTTGTCCGGCGCGGGCTTGGAGCCGTGCCCGGCCTTGCCGCGCGCGGTCAGCCGCATCCACATCGTGCCGCGCTCGCCGGTCGCGATCGGGTAGATCCGCGCGTCCCCGCCGGTGGCGACGCTGAACCCGCCCGACTCGCTGATCGCCTCCGTGCAGCCGGTGAACAGGTCGCGGTGCTGGCGCGCCACGTACCGGGAGCCGAACTCGCCGGTGCACTCCTCGTCGGCCAGGAACGCCAGGATCAGGTCGCCGCGGGTGCGGCGCCCCTCGCGCAGCCGCTGCCGGACGACCGCGAGGGTCATCGCGAGCGTGCCCTTCATGTCCACGGCGCCGCGGCCCCACACGCACCCGTCGTCGCGGATCTCGCCGGAGAACGGGTGGACGCTCCACTCCGCCGGGTCGGCCGGCACGACGTCCAGATGGCCGTGCACCAGGAACGCGGGGTGCGCGGGGTCGGTGCCGGGGATCCGGGCCAGCACGCTCGCCCGGCCTGGCGCCGACTCCACGATGACGGGTTCGGCGCCGGCCTCGTCCAGCAGCGCGGCGACGTGCTCGGCGGCGGGCCGCTCCGGCCGGGCGTCGCCCTCGCCGCGGTTGACCGTCTCGAACCGGATCAGGTCGGCGCACAGTGCCGCGACCTCGTCCCCGGCCGTGGCCGGCCGGCCCCGCTCCCGTGTCCTCGGCTCGGTCACGCTCCCCGTCCTCCCGGTGCCGTCTCGACGCATATTCGAAGGGTTCCTTCGTTTTTCGGCACATCCTGACCTGTTGCGATGGCCATGATCATTGCGACATGATCTCGATCCGGTGAAGAATCGCCTGTCGCCGTACCGAAAACACGCCAACGGTACAACGCTGCCTGGAACGCGCCGGGACGCCTCGCCCGGAGCGGGGGGCCTGACGACTGAGGGAGGATCATTGACCATCCTGAGGGGTGCGCGGCCGGGGGTCGCCGCGCTCGCCGCGATGGCGCTGGCGGCGTCGATCGGCGTGGCGGCGTGCGGCGGTGACGGCGGGTCCGGCGACGGGACCTTCACGGCGGGGACCAGCGAGCCCGACCACCTGGTTCCCGGCAACACCACCAGCAGCTACTCGTTCAGCGTGCTGAGCGGGCTGTTCGAGAACCTGGTGGGGCTGAGCAAGGACGGCAAGACGGTCAACCAGGCCGCCGAGTCGATCACCACCGAGGACCAGAAGGTCTGGACGATCAAGATCCGGGCGGGGCAGAAGTTCCACAACGGCGAGCCGGTCACCGCCGGCAGCTTCGCCGACGCCTGGAGCAACGCCGCCTACGGTCCCAACGCCTACGAGGCCAACGACTACTTCTCGTATTTCCAGGGGTACGACGAGCTCAATCCCGAAGACGAGAAGGCCAAGCCCAAGACCGACAAGCTGTCCGGGCTGAAGGTGGTGGACGACGCCACCCTGGAAGTCACGCTGAACGAGCCGTTCAACCAACTCCCGCAGCTGCTCACCTACCCGGCGTTCGCGCCGATGCCCAAGGCCGCCTTCAAGGACCTCAAGGCCTACGAGGACGCGCCGATCGGGAACGGGCCGTACCAGATCAGCGGCAAGTGGGAGCGCAACAAGCAGGTCAAGCTGGTGCCGTTCGCCGGCTACACGGGCTCGCGCAAGCCCAAGAACAAGGGCGTGACCTGGAAGAGCTACTCCAGCGCCGACACCATGTACACCGACCTGCGCGCGGGGCGGGTCGACGTGCAGCAGACCATCCCGGCGGCCAAGGTGCCCGAGGCCAAGCGGCTGCTGGGCGACCGGTTCCTGCCGCGCAAGACGGGCACCATCGACTACCTTGGCTTCCCGATGTTCGACAAGCGCTTCGCCAACCCCGACCTGCGCAAGGCCATCTCGATGTCGATCGACCGCAACGGCATCAACAAGGCGGTCTACAACGGCGACTACATCGTGGCCGACTCGCTGCTGCCGTCGATCATCGCCGGGTACCGCAAGGGCGCGTGCGGGCAGCTGTGCACCTACAACCCGGCCGAGGCCAAGAAGCTGTACGACAAGGCGGGCGGCTTCAAGGGCACGCTGGAGCTGTACTTCTCCAACGCGCAGCCGACCTACTACCAGTGGATGCAGATCGTCGCGAACTCCTTGAAGACGAACCTCGGCATCAAGGACGTCCAGTTCCGCCAGGTCCCGGCCTCGGACTACTTCTCGGTGCTGTCGAAGCGTGAGGAGAAGGGCCCGTACCGGCAGAACTGGGAGGCCGACTACCCCAGCGCCCAGAACTACCTGCAGAACATGTGGGGCAGTGTGGGCAACAGGATGGGCTGGGAGACCACTCCGGAGAGCAAGGAGTTCGACGGCATCATCGCCAAGGCCAACGCCGAGGCCAACGAGCAGGAAGCCCTCAAGCTCTACAACCAGGCCGAGGACCTCGCCATCCGTGAGATGCCGATGACCCCGCTGTGGACCTGGGCCGGCCAGGGCGGCCGCTCCGACAAGGTCGACAACGTGACCATCACCCCGTACGCGAACGGCCTGCTCGTCCACGAAGTGACGGTGAAGTAACCGCAGATGTGGCGCTACGTCCTCCGGCGACTCCTGCAGGCCATCCCGGTCTTCATCGGCACCACGCTGCTCATCTACGCGATGGTGTTCGCGTTGCCGGGCGACCCGATCCAGGCGCTGGCGGGGGACAAGCCCATCCCGGAGTCGGTACAGCAGGCCCTGCGGGCGCGGTACAACCTCGACGACCCGCTGCTCGTCCAGTACGGCAAGTACATGCTGGGCCTGCTGCAGGGCGACCTCGGCGAGAACTACACCGGCCAGAAGGTCTCGGAGATGCTGAGCGGGCGGTGGGGCGTGACCGTGCAGCTCGCCCTCACCGCCTGGATCTTCGAGCTGCTGGTCGGGATCGCGCTGGGCGTGTGGGCCGGGCTGCGGCGCGGCAAGCTGGCCGACACGCTGGTGCTGGGCGGCACCACGCTGATGATCGCCGTCCCGGTGTTCGTGCTCGGCTACACCGCGCAGATCCTGCTGGGCGTGCAGTGGTCGATCTTCCCGACCGCCGGGACCGACGACGGCTGGCCGCTCAGCTACCTGCTGCCGGGCATGGTGCTGGGGTCGCTGGGGCTGTCGTACGTGGCGCGGCTGACCCGCACCAGCCTGGCCGAGAACCTGCGCGCCGACTACGTCCGCACCGCCCGGGCCAAGGGCCTCACCCGCGCCCGGGTGGTGGGACGGCACACGCTGCGCAACTCGCTGATCCCCGTGGTGACCTATCTCGGCGTCGACTTCGGCACGCTGATGGGCGGCGCGATCGTCACCGAGGGGATCTTCAACCTGCCCGGCATCGGCCAGCAGGTGTTCCAGTCGATCCAGCTGAAGGAGGGCCCGGTGGTGGTCGGCGCGGTCACCGTGCTGGTGCTGATCTTCCTGGCGGTCAACCTGGTCGTGGACCTGCTCTACGGGGTGCTGGACCCCCGGATCCGGTACGAGTGACGGCCCGGGACGAATGATGGTGAAGATGAAGGACACGGACGACGGCCCCGCCGTCGCGGAGGCCGGCGGCGTGGTCGGGGGCGGCCGCCAGGCGTCGCTGTGGCACGACGCCTGGCACGACCTGCGGCGCCGCTGGGTGTTCTGGTGGGCGGCGGCGGTCCTGCTGCTGGTCGCGGTGATGGCGGCGGTGCCCGGGCTGTTCACCGACCTCGGCGAGAACGAGAACTGCGACCCCAACCGGGCCCGGCTGTCGCCCGGCGGCGACCACCCGTTCGGCACCGACCTGGCCGGCTGCGACTACTACGCGCACGTCGTGCACGGCGCCCGCCCGACGCTGCTGATCGGCGTCGCGGTGACGCTGTTCGCGCTGGCGATCGCGATGGTGTTCGGGATGCTGGCGGGCTACTACGGCGGGCTGCTGGACACCGTCGTCGCCCGGATCACCGACGTGTTCTTCGGGCTGCCGTTCGTGCTGGGCGCCACCGTCATCCTGGTCGCCTTCCCCGGCCACGGCATCGGCGCGATGACGCTGGTGCTGGTGCTGCTGGGCTGGACCACCATGATCCGGATCATGCGGGCGCAGGTGATCGCGGTGCGGGACGCCGACTACGTGCAGGCGGCCCGGCTGCTGGGCGCCTCGGACCGGCGGATCATGCTGCGGCACATCCTGCCCAACGCGCTGGCCCCGGTGATCGTGGTGGCCACCCTGAACGTGGGCAACGTGATCTCCGGCGAGGCGACGCTGGACTTCCTCGGCGTCGGCCTGCAGTACCCCCAGGTGTCCTGGGGGCTCCAGCTGAACCTGGCGCAGTCCTACTTCGTCGAGCACCCGCACCTGCTGCTCTTCCCCGCGGTGTTCCTGTCGGCGACCGTGCTGAGCTTCCTGATGCTCGGCGACGCCGTCCGCGACGCCCTCGACCCGAAACTGCGGTGACCATGGCCCCGCCGATGGCGAAAACGGAGCAAGCGGCCCCGCTGCTGGAGGTGGCCGACCTGCACGTGGAGTTCCGCGTGCGCGACCAGGACGTCCGGGCCGTCAACGGGCTCTCCTACACGCTGGCCGAGGGCGAGACGGTGGCGATCCTCGGCGAGTCGGGGTCGGGCAAGAGCGTCGCCGCGCAGGCGGTGATGGGCATCCTCGACACCCCGCCCGCCCGGATCACCAAGGGCTCGGTACGGCTGCGCGGGGAGGAGCTGCTCGGCCTGTCCGAGCGGCGCCGCCGCGAGTACCGCGGCGACCGGATCTCGATGATCTTCCAGGACGCGCTGACCGCGCTGAACCCGGTCTTCACCGTCGGCGACCAGATCTGCGAGATGTTCCAGGTGCACCGCGGGATGCGCCGCAAGGAGGCCAGGGCCAAGACGATCGAGCTGATGGAGCGGGTGCGGATCCCCTCGCCCCGGGAGCGGCTGGGCGACTACCCGCACCTGTTCTCCGGCGGCATGCGCCAGCGCATCATGATCGCGATGGCGCTGGCGCTGGAGCCCGACGTGCTGATCGCCGACGAGCCCACCACGGCGCTGGACGTGACCGTCCAGGCGCAGATCATGCGGCTGCTGGCCGACCTCCAGGACGAGTTCCGCATGGGCCTGGTGCTCATCACCCACGACCTCGGCGTGGTGGCCGGGGTCGCGGACCGGATCGTGGTCATGTACGCCGGTTCGGTGGCCGAGCAGGCCCCGGCCAAGGACCTGTACGCGCGGCCCGCGCACCCCTACACCAAGGGGCTGCTGGCGTCGGTGCCGCGCCTGGACCGCAGCGGCGAGCCGCTCGTTCCGATCAAGGGCGCGCCGCCCAACCCGGCCGCGCTGCCGTCCGGCTGCGCGTTCCGCCCGCGCTGCCCGCGCGCCGAGGCGGTCTGCGCGCAGGAGCGCCCGCCGCTGGTGGAGGTCGCGCCGGGGCACGCGGCCGCCTGCCATTTCGCTTCCGAGGTGCACGGTGCCGCGGAGGTGCACGGTGGCTGAGCCGATCCTGGAAGTGCGGAACCTGGTCAAGCACTACCCGGTCACCCAGGGCGTGGTGATCAAGCGCGAGGTGGGCCGGGTCAAGGCCGTGGACGGCGTCGACCTGGACCTGCGCCGCGGCGAGACCCTCGGCGTGGTCGGCGAGTCGGGCTGCGGCAAGTCCACGCTGGCCCGGCTGCTGCTGGCGGCCGAGCGTCCCAGCTCCGGGACGGTCCGGTTCGAGGGCCGCGACATCTTCACGCTGCCGCGCCGCGAGCTGCGCGCCCTGCGCCGCCGCATCCAGATGGTGCTCCAGGACCCCTACTCCTCGCTCAACCCCCGGATGACGGTCGGCGACATCGTCGGCGAGCCGTTCGCGATCCATCCGGAGGCCGCGCCCAAGGGGGAGCGGCGGACGCGGGTGCGGGAGCTGCTGGAGCTGGTCGGGCTCGACCCCGACCACGTCAACCGGTACCCGCACCAGTTCTCGGGCGGGCAGCGGCAGCGCGTCGGCATCGCCAGGGCGCTCGCGCTGCGTCCCGACGTGATCGTGTGCGACGAGCCGGTGTCCGCGCTGGACGTGTCCGTCCAGGCGCAGGTGATGAACCTGCTCGAGGAACTGCAGGACGAGCTGGGCCTGGCCTACGTGTTCATCGCCCACGACCTGGCCGCCGTCCGGCACATCTCGGACCGGGTCGCGGTCATGTACCTCGGAAAGGTCGTCGAGACGGGCGACGAGACCCGCATCTACGAGCACCCCACGCACCCCTACACGCAGGCCCTGCTGTCGGCGGTGCCGGTGCCCGACCCGGAGAAGGCGGGCCTGGACGGTCAGATCGTGCTGGAGGGCGAGCCGCCCTCGCCGCTGGACCCGCCGTCCGGGTGCCGCTTCCGCACCCGCTGCTGGAAGGCCGAGGACGTCTGCGCCGAGGAGGAGCCGTCCTTGACGGAACGTGCGGATTCGGCGCACCCGAGCGCCTGCCATTTCGCAGCCGAGCGGGCGCCCACCACCTGAGCGTGGCGAACAGTCTGGGTCGTAAAGTGGGGAACCATGGCACGGAAGGCAAAAGGGGCGCGGCTTCTCTCGGATCTCCACAAGATCGACGGTGGTGAGGCCGAGCTGCTGCGGGACGCCGACCGTGACGGCGGCTGGATGCTGTGCGTGGGCGGCGTCCCGCAGTCCTATGTGGACCTGACCGACCCGACCTATCTCGACTTCGAGTACATGCGGCTGATCGGCGACGTGGTCGACTGCATGGACGCCGATGTGAACGCCGACCCGAACGCCGGCCAGGGCGCCGGCCAGGGCGCCGTGCCGCGGGCGCTGGACGCCGTGCACATCGGCGGCGCGGGCTGCACGCTGCCGCGCTACATCGCGGCGACCCGTCCCGGCTCCCGCCAGGTGGTGTTCGAGCCGGACGGGGAGCTGGTCCGGCTGGTGCGCGAGCGGCTGCCGCTCCGGCGGGTCCCCGGCGTCAAGATCCGGATCACCGACGGCCGCTCCGGCACGGCCGCGCTCGCCGACCAGGTCGATGACCTGGTGGTCATGGACGCGTTCGCGGCGGCGTCCATGCCGGTCGAGCTGGCCACCCGCGAGTTCGCCCTGGAGGCCGCGCGGGTGCTGCGGCCCGGCGGGGTCTACCTGATGAACGTCGCCGACGGGTTCCGGCTGACCTTCAGCCGCCGGGTGGTCGCCACCGTCCGCTCGGTGTTCCGGCACGTGCTGCTGCTCGGCGAGCCCGGGGTGCTGCGCGGGCGGCGGTTCGGCAACCTGATCGTGGCCGCGTCCCGGCGGCCGCTGCCGACCGGCGAGCTGACCAGGCGCGCCGCCGGCGGCGCCTTCCCGGCCCGGCTGATGACGGGCGACGAGCTGGCCGGATTCTGCGCCGGCGCCGCGCCGCTGCGCGACGGCGAGCCCGTCGAGGCCCCGGTCCCGCCGCCGCAGGTCTTCGGCCGCTCATGACGGCGACGCGCGATCCCTCGGGCCCCGCCGGCGGCGGGGGGTTCGAGGAGCACCGGCCGCGGCTGCTGGGCATCGCCTACCGGATGCTCGGCGAGATGCAGGAGGCCGAGGACGCCGTCCAGGACGCCTACCTGCGCTGGGAAGCCGCCGACCGGGCCGCGATCGCGGCGCCCGCGGCCTGGCTGGCCAAGGTCGTCACCAACCTTTGCCTCAACCGGCTGACCTCGGCACGGGCGCGGCGCGAGTCCTACGTCGGGCCGTGGCTGCCCGAGCCGGTGCCGACCGGCGGCGGCGGCGCGCCGCCGCTGGGCCCGCTGGAGACCGTCCAGCAGCGCGAGTCGGTGTCGCTGGCGCTGCTCACGCTGATGGAGTCGCTCACCCCCGCCGAGCGCGCGGTGTTCGTGCTGCGCGAGGCGTTCGGGTACACCCACCGCGAGATCGGGGACGTGCTGGAGGTCAGCGAGGCGGCCAGCCGCCAGCTGCACCACCGCGCCCGGCAGCGGATCGGCGCGGCCGGAGGGCCGGCGGGGCCGCGGTACGCCCCCGACACGGGCCATTGGCGGCGGCTGGTCGAGCGGTTCCTGGACGCCGCCGCGCGCGGGGACGTGGCAGCCCTGGAGCGGCTCCTCGCCGCTGATGTGACCGCCTGGTCGGACGGTGGCGGCAAGGCCACCGCCGCGCGCCGCCCGGTCGTCGGCCGCGACCGCGTGCTGCGCTACGTGCTGAGCCTGACCCGCCGGGCGGACGGCCTGGAGATCACGATCGAGGAGTTCAACGGCGGCCCGGCGGCGGTCGTCCGGACCGGCGGGGAGATCACGGTGATCGCCGTGCTCACGATCGCGGACGACCGGGTGACCGGGCTGTTCAACGTCCTCAATCCCGACAAGCTCGCCCTCGCCCGCCGGGCGCTGTCACGTTGAGGGGAGCTGTCCGGTCCTAACCGATGACGAACGGCATCGGGAGGTCGACATGATCATTGTGACGGGAGCCAGCGGCACCTTGGGCCGGGCTGTCACGCCCCTGCTGCTGCGGGAGGGCGCCGAGGTGCACGGCCTGAGCCGCCGCGAGCGCGCCGCGGGCGAGGCGGGCCTGACCTGGCACCGGGGCGACCTGCGCACCGGAGAGGGCCTGGACGGGCTCGCCAAGGCCGCCGCGGGCGCGGACACCATCGTGCACTGCGCCACCGACCCGCGCCGCCACAGCGGCGATCTGGACGCGGCGCGCAACCTCATGGAGGCCGTACGGCGCGGCGGCGGCACGCCCCACCTCGTCTACATCTCGATCGTGGGGGCCGATCGCCATCCGCTGCGCTACTACAGCACCAAATACGCCGTGGAACGGCTCATCACCGGTTCCGGGCTGCCCTGCTCGGTGCTGCGCGCCACGCAGTTCCACGACCTGATCGCCAAGGTGCTGCGCTCCCTCTCCGCCGTGCCGGCCGTCCTGCCCGTCCCGGCGGGCATGCGCTTCCAAACGGTCGACACGGGCGAGGTCGCCGAGCGTCTGGCCGGGCTCGCCCTGCACGGCCCCGCCGGCCGGGTCGAAGTAATGGGCGGCCCGCAGATCCTCACCCTGGAGGAAATGGCCCGGGATTATCTCAGCGCGACCGGCCGCCGCCGGAGAGTGACCATTGTGCCGTTTCCCGGACGCGTCGCACGCGGTTTCCGGGACGGCCTCCACCTCGCCCCTGATCACGCCGTCGGCAAGGTGACCTGGGCCGACTTCCTGGCCGCCCGGAACGGCTGAGGCGCCGCCCGCGGGACGCCCCGGAACGCCCTGAGAGCAGCGCCTTCGGCCATCCGCCCTCGAAGACGCGCGCAATGTCCCATAATTGAGCGATGCAGTCGTCCACCCGAATTCTCATTCTTGGCATGGATGCGTCGGGCCGAATCCTCCAGTTCGATCGCAACGCCGCGGCCGTGCTGGCCGAGAATCCCGAGGACCTGCTGGGCGTTCGGCTGGGCGAGGTCATCCCGGGCGCGCAGGACCCGCTGGACGAGGCGCTGCGCTTCGAGCGGGAGCGCACCACCATGCTCACCATCGAATCCCGGCAGGGCGCCACCTACGACGCCGTGGTCACCGTCCACCCGATGAGCGGCGGCGACGCCGACATCCGCGGCGGAGCGAGGAATACCGCCCCGATCCTCGCCGGTGGGGCCGGGGGGACCGCCCTCCGGAACGACGCGGCGCCGGCCGCGCTCGCGGTCATCCGGGTCCCGGTGCCGCTGGCCGACCGGTTCCTGGACCCGGCGGTGATCCGGCGCGCCCTGCTCGAGGACTCGCTCCCGCGGCTGGGCTCCACCCTCGACCTGGAACTGCTGGCCCGCGGGCTGATGAGCGTGCTGGTCCCGAACTTCTGCAACTCCGGCGGCCTGCTGCTGATGGAGAGCCTGGTCGACGCCGACGAGGACCCGCCCCAGTCGCAGGACGGCACCTCCCCCCTGCTGCGCCGGATGGCCGTCGCCGCCGACGACGGCGACCAGGCCTGGGACGCCACCTTCCCCACCGGCGAGGTGCTCAGTTACCCCGACGGCACCCCGTACGTGCGGTGCATCGAGACCGGCGCGCCCGTGCTGGTCGGGCTGGGCGGCGAGGGCGCCGCCAGGATCGCCGACCGCTGGCGCCGCCCGCCGGTGGCCGACCTGCTCAAGGGCGCCTCCATGCTGATCCTGCCGATCTTCGCCGACGGCACGATGCTCGGCTTCTTCGTCTGCACCCGCAACGTGGCGCACCGCCCGTTCGACGCCTACGACATCGAGATCGGAATGGAGTTCGCCAGCCGCGCGGCGATCTTCATCGAGAGCGCCCGCCGCTACGGCCGGGAACGCGCCACCGCGCTCACCCTGCAGCGCAGCATGCTGCCCACCGACCTGTCCGCGCCGTCGTCGGTCGAGGTGCACCACCGCTACCTGCCCGGCAGCCGGCTCATCGAGGTCGGCGGCGACTGGTACGAGTCGATCGCGCTGCCCGGCGGCCGGGTCGCGCTCGTGGTCGGCGACGTGGCCGGGCACGGCGTGCGGGCCGCGGTCACGATGGGCCGGCTGCGCACCGCCATCCAGACCCTGGCCGCGCTCGACCTGCCGCCCGCCGAGGCGCTGGAACGGCTCGACTCGCTGATGAACACCCTGGGCGAACGCGAACCGCACTTCGCCACCTGCGCGTACGTCGTCTACGACGCGGTGAGCGGGCGCTGTGAGGTGGCCAGCGCCGGGCACCTGCCGCCGCTGCTGGCCCCGCCGAACGACGACGCCGCCTTCCTGGACGTCCCGCCCGCCCCGCCGCTGGGCATCGGCGACGGCCCGATCGTCACCCGCGAGTTCACCGTCGAGGACGGCACGCTGCTGTTCCTCTACACCGACGGGCTGGTGGAGAACCGGGCCCGCGACATCGACGACGGCCTGGCCCGGCTGCGCCGCACCTTCGCGCGCGGCGCCGCCGCCCGCCCCCTGGAGGACCTCTGCCAGGCCACCCTCGACGGCGTCTTCGACGACCAGCACCGCGACGACATCGCGATGCTGGTCGCCCGGCTGCGCCGAATCCCGGCCGACGACCACGTCTCCTGGGAACTGCCCGCCGACCCGGCCGCGGTGCGCCGCGCCCGGGGACTGGTCCGCGCCCGCCTCGGCCACTGGGGCCTGGCGGAACTGTCGCCCGCCACCGAACTGCTGGCCTCCGAACTGGTCACCAACGCCATCCGGCACGCCGGCGAGGACCGGATCACCCTGCGCCTGGTCCGCGAGGGCGGCCTGGTGTGCGAGGTCTACGACTCCTCCGACGGCCGGCCCCGCATCCGCCACCAGGACGGCGCCGACCCGGCCGAGTCGGGCCGCGGCCTGCACGTGGTCGGGCGCCTGTCACAGCGCTGGGGCGTCCGCCGCACCGCCACCGGCAAGGCCGTGTGGTGCGAACAGGAACTGCCCTGATCTTCAGCGCAGCACCGAGATGTGCACGTGGTCGTAATGGTTCTGGGTGATGCTGCCGCGGTCGCTCATCGGCCGCCAGCCGCCGCCCCGCACGTTCCAGATGTGCTGCCGCCAGATCACGTACGAGATGCCCAGGCGGCGCGCGTTGCCGACGGCGTACTGCGCCACCTGCTCCCCGTGCCGGACCGCGGTCGGACTCGGCATCCGGCCCCCGCCGCTCTCCATGAAGTCGCACGCCCGGCCGAGCCCGTGATCCTGTGCGTCGGCGCCGCTGCGAGTACAGCCGATGGTGGGGAACGGGCCGAACATCCCGTCCAACTCCATCACCACGGACCGCATCGTGGGCGTCATCAGGTTGCCGGTGATGAGCGAACGCGTCCCCTGAACGCCGTCCGGCCGGCCCGTCACCTGCGGCTGCTGCCGCCTCGGCGCCTTGTTCTTGGACGGAACCGCCGCCGAGTCCAGTCGCGCGATCCGGGTGCCGCGCGGCAGGATCCGCTGCAAGCTTTTGGCCAGCGTCCGGGTGTCGGCCTTGGGCGCGCTCACGACCAGCGCGTTGCCCTGCGGCATCCCGAGCGAACGCGCCTGCTCCCGCGACACGACCGCGTCCACGTCACCGATGCCCATGGCCGCGTACGCGGCCACCCGCACCCGCCCCGGACGGTCGCTGCGCCCCGCCTGGACGACCCCGCCCAGCGGTAGCGACCCGTCCTGGCTCATCGCGAACGACACCGCCAGCCCGCCCGTCGCGATCGTCTGCCACAACTGGTCGGACTCCGCCGACTGCGCAGGGACGAACGAACGGAACGACGACGGATCCACCCCCATCAGCCCCACCCGGCGCCCCGCGACCTGCGCGCGCGCCGCGTCCACCACCGTGACCCCCGCGACGCCCTTGAGCCGCCGCGCACGCTCCACTGCCGGCTCCGGAAGCGTCCCGTTGCCCGCGATCAGCAGATGCGGCGTGTAGCGCTTGGTCAGCGGAGCCACCGGCGGAGTCTGGTTGGCCGAACCACCGGTCACCGACACCAACCGGTCCCGCCCCGACTTCTTGTCACCGTCCAGACGCGACACCACCACGACCACATCGGCGACCAGGGTGACCACCAGCGCCGCCCCGATGACCGAGGGCAGCACCCTGCCCGCCCTCCTGCCCACCCAGCCCTCCTGTCATTGTGAGGGGGCGCCCCCCACACCCCCAGCGAGGGCTCCGCCCCCACACACCCCCTATGGGGCTTCGCCCCTTGCCCTTATGCGCGGGGAGGGGCGTTAGGGATAGGGGCTATGGGTTCATCGCCTGCGGTCCCGATGCCGCATATTAGACAGAGGGGTGTACACGGCGCCACCTAAGGCCGATCATGGCCTCTGGAGGCGTCAATCCCACCAGAAGGACCACCAGGTCTTGCCGCGGATCTCCTCGGCGTAGCCGGCCAGGGTGCCTGGGCCTTGGAAGAGGATGTCGGGGCAGAACGCCCAGTGCTCGGCCGCGACGTGGATCGCCTGGCGGGTCGTGACCGGCGGGGCGGCCACGCTGAGTTCCAGGGTGTTGAAGCCGAGCCCGATGACGCGGGCGCCGAAGCGTTCCTCCCAGCTGCGCACGACCGCCGCCAGGGGAGCGGTCCACTCGTTGTGGTTGAGCGCCCCCTGCCAGCCCAGCGCGGCCAAGGCGTCGGCGCCCCGGTCCACGGCCGCCAGTCCCAGCGACAGGCCCCGCCGTGCCAGCACGCGGGCGTGGCGGTCGGCCATCGCGTCGGGATCGTCGATGAGGTGGCCGGGCTCGGCCGGGCCGGGGCAGTGCAGCCCGAACGGGGCCAGGTCGTCGGCATCGTCCTCCGACGCCTGCTCCGACCAGTCGGTCCACACCTCGTACATGAACGCGCCGGGGGCGTAGTTGTCGATGTCGGCGACGGGCTCGGGGGCGACCTGCCCGGCCGCCCACGGCTGGTCGGTCTCGTCCAGCAGCAGCGGCCACAGCCCCGACCCGGGATGCTCGGCCCGCATCCGCGACCACAGCTCGCCGCCCACCGGCTCGTCGCTCAGCCAGAACGCGGGGCGCAGTACCAACTGGTGCTGCGGGTAGCCGGGGTCCGGCCAGACCACGTCCCCCTCGGGCAGCCCGGCCGACAGCGTCCGCTCGACGGTCGCGTCGGCGAACAGCTGGGGCAGGTTGCCCGGTAGGGCCGGCCGGAGCTCTACGTCGTCCATCTCTCGCCGTTCGGGTGCTCGTCGTGCCAACGGGGATCTTGGCACTCCGGAGATGTTAACGGCGTCGGCCCCGCCGGGGGGACCGGCCGCCAGGTTCGGTCGCCCCGGCCCGCGCCGGAGCGGCCGAACCCGGCCCGGGCTCACTCCTTGCGGCGGCCCCGCACCAGGTAGTCCACGGCCAGGGCGAGCATCCCTGCGCCGGTCAGCGCGCCGATCACGATCTGGTACCAGGTGCCGTCGGCCACTACCGAGGCCGAGACGTTGACCACCAGCAGGACGAGGAACAGCGTTCCGCGCTTTGCGTTGTCCATGGTTTCTTTCCTTCCTCGGGTTTCTACGGGGTTCCAGGGGAGCTCCGGCGCATCAGCGCGCGGGCGGGCAGGAGCATCGCAGCCGTGCCGGAGCCGGCCACCAGGACCAGCACCAGCACCGCGGGGACGGGCCGCACGGACGGCACCGGCAGGCCGACGGCCATCGCGAACGACAGCAGCGTCACCGCGGCGACCAGCGATCCGGCCACCAGCCCGGTGCCCAGCACGATCGCGGCCTCCAGCCGCAGCGACCGCAGCACCTGCCGCCGGGTCGCGCCCGTCAGCCGCAGCAGCGCGAACTCGCGGCGCCGCGCGCCCGTCGCCAGTGCGAGGGTGGTGACCAGGCCGATGACGACGAATCCGGCGATCGACGCGACCACCACGTAGCTCATGAAGCCCTCGACCCGCAGCTGCCGGGACACCTGCGCCCCGAACTCCCGGGCCGACACGACCCGGGCACCGGCGTAGCGGGCGGCGACCGGGCGCAGGTCGGCGCGGCCGCTCACCAGGACGTGGTCGTCCAGCGGGGACGTGGAGTGCGCGGCGACCAGGTCGCGGGGGAGCAGCACCTCGCCCAGGCCCAGCCCGCGCTCGTAGACCGCCACCACCCGCGGCCTGATCCGGGTGCCGTCGCCGAGCCACAGCGGCTTGATCGCACCCACCCGGGTCCCGCCCGCGACGTCCCGGCTGAGCGCCACGGTCTCGCCGCGCAGATCGCCGAGCCGGCCCGAGACGATCCCCGGGTCGGTGGTGCGGACGAGCCCTTCGGGCGCCACGCCGCGCGCGGGCAGCGACCGCAGCTGCTTCTCGCCCAGCTCGTTCACCGGCATGACCACCGTCGTCCGCTTCACGGCCGTCGCCGCGGTCACACCGGGGGTCCGCCGCACGGCCTGCGTCGCCTCGGCGGGCAGGCCGGGGCCCGCCGACACCAGCACCTGGTCGGCACGGGTGGCCTCACGGGATTGCACCTCCGTCGCGCGCACCATCGTCGACTGGACGAACAGCTGCGTGCCCGCGAACGCCACCGCCAGCGCCACCGGCGTCAGCACCGCCCCCGCGCGCAGCGCCGCCGCCCCCGCCGCGTGCGCGGCCAGGTCGCCGGCCAGCGGGTCCAGGCGGCGCGCCGGGCCGCCGAGCACCCGGACGCCCGTCCGGGCGATCAGCGGCCCCAGGAACGCGGTCGCCGTGATGAGTGAGATCACCAGCCCGCCCACCGACAGCGCGGCGGCCGAGCCGGAGGTCGCCGCGGACAGGCCCAGCGCGTTCAGCCCGAGCACGAAGAACAGCACGCCCGTGACCAGCCGCCACCTGGGCAGCCCGGGACGTTCGACCGCCGCCTCGCCCAGCGCCTGCACGGGCCGGATCCGCGTCGCCCGCAGCGACGCCAGGAGCGCGGACACGGCGGCGATGAGCAGCACGATCAGCAGCGCCGCCAGCGCCGGCGCGGGGCTCAGGGACAGGCCCAGCGCGTCCGGCAGCACGCCCTTGCGCGTCATCGCCGCGTGCATGGCGGCGCCGAGGGGCAGCGAGAGCGTCCCGCCGACCAGGCCCGCGGCGACCGCGGTCCGCGCGTTCTCCCGGACGATCCCGGCCCGCACCTGGCCCGGCGTCGCGCCGACCGCCCGCAGCAGCGCGAACTCGCGGGCGCGCTCGCGGATCGACAGCGCGATGAGCCCGCCCGCCACCAGCAGCGCCGTCATGATCGCCACGGCGCCGAGCGAGCTCGCCATCTCGATGACGTCGGGCCGTGCGGCGGCCGCGCTCGGGTCTTCGGCGTCCCCGCGGGCCGCGCCCGTGGACACCTTGAGGCCGGGGGCGGCCTTGCGGAGGCCGGCGGCGTCCACGTTTCCGTCCGCGATGACGAGGAGCGCGTCGGCGTGCGCCGGATGCCCGCTGAGCGCGGCGGCCGTCGGCGGGGCGAAGTACGCGCCCTCGGTGGCGACACCCGTCACGGTGTAGGGGCGCGGGCTGCCGTTGACCTGCAGCATCACCCGTTGCCCGAGCGGCGCGCCGGCCTCCAGGGCGACCTCATCGGCCGTCTGGGGAGGGCGTCCGGTGCGGACCTCGGAGAGGCGGGTCCAGGTGCGGCCGGTGAGCGCCCTGCCGTCGGCCGACGTCACGGGGAACGACACGTCCGCGATCACGTCCCGTACACCGGGCACGGTCTTGAGCCGCGCCGCCACGGCCACCGGTACGCGCGACCGCTCCGTCAGCGGCCGCCGCTGCGTCTCCGGGTCCGAACCCGGCTGCTTGATCCGCATGGAGACCGACTGCGGGCCCGTGACGACCGCCGCGGCCGGTCCGTACCGTCCGACCGGGGCGTGCGCCCGCAGCGCCGACTCCAGCAGCACCCCGCACGACCCGACCAGCGCCGCGGCGAACGCCAGCGTGACGAAGATCCCGTAGCGCGCCTTCACAACGTCTCCCAGCGGCGCAGCAACTGCTCGACCGTCGGCGCGGTCAGCTCGTCCACGACGCGGCCCTCGCTCAGGAACACCGCCGAGTCCGCCCAGGCCGCCGCCAGCGGGTCGTGGGTGACCAGCACGACGGTCTGCCCGGACACGTCCACGGCTTCCCGCAGCAGGCGCAGCACGTCCCGGGCGGTGCGCGGGTCCAGCGCCCCCGTGGGCTCGTCCGCGAACACCACCTCCGGCTCGGTGATGAGCGCGCGGGCGATCGCCGCGCGCTGCTGCTGCCCGCCCGACAACTCCGAGGGCCGGTGCCCGGCCCGCTCGGCCAGTCCCACCCGCCGCAGGATCGCCGCCACACGGGCCGGGTCGGGGTCGCGGCCCGCCAGCCGCAGCGGCAGCGTGACGTTCTGCTCCACGCTCATCGACGGGATCAGGTTGAACGCCTGGAAGACGAACCCGATCCGCTCCCGGCGCAGCCGCGTCAGCCTGGCCTCCTTCAGCGTGCCCAGGTCGACCTCGCCGATCCGCACCGAGCCCGACGTCGGACGGTCCAGGCCCGACGCGCAGTGCAGGAAGGTGCTCTTGCCCGACCCCGAAGGGCCCATCACGGCGGTGAGCCCGCCGCGCGGGAACGACCAGGTGACCTCGCGCAGCGCGGTGACGTCGCCGTAGGCCCTGGTCACCGCCTCCAGCCGCACCGCGCCATCCGTCTTCGTGAGCGTCCTCATCGTTCCCCTCGCTGACCGACCGTTTCTCACCTGCAAGAACGTAGATCCGGGCGGGCGGCCGGCACATCGGCCCGTACTCCCGGATCGGTGGTGTAGCCCGCTACACCACCGATCCGGGGGCGCGTGTCACCGACATCCGAGCCCGCCGTCGTCTACGGTTTCGGTGGACATGAGAAAAAAGGCGATGGACGCGCTCAGGCGCAGCGGTGCCGCCACGGCCTACCTTGTCGTCGGCCTGCGGACCGCGCTGCCCGCGCTGGCGGGCCTGATCGCGCTGCCCGTGGTGGCCCTCTTCTCCGTCGTCCTGATCGCGCTGCCCTGGCTGCCCGACCTGCTGCGGCCCCTGCGCGCGCTCGCCGGCGTCGAACGGCGCCGCGCCGGCGCCGCGGTCGGCCGCGAGATCCCCGAACCGTACGAACCGCCGCGGGGGACCGCGCTGGAGCAGTCCGTGCGGCTCCTGCGCTCCTCCTCCACCTGGCGCGATCTCGCCTGGATGGCGCTGCACGGCACGACCGGCCTCCTCGCCGCCTTCTTGGCGGTCGGCCTCTGGCCGGCGGTGCTGTTCTCGCTGACCCAGCCGCTGTGGTGGTGGGCCGCGCCGGAGGGCTCGCAATCGGCGTACATCGTGCTGGACACCTGGCCCAAGGCTCTGACCATGCCGTTCGTCCAGACCGCGGTGAACGCCGCCGTGCTGATCTGGGGCGTGCCGCTGCTCGCGCGCGGGCAGGCCCTGCTCGCCGACCTCCTACTGCGTCCCACCCGCCGGACGAGGCTCACCGAACGGATCGAGGAGCTCGCCGAGACCCGCGCGGAGGCCCTCGAAGCCCACGGCGCCGAACTCCGCCGCATCGAACGCGACCTCCATGACGGCACACAGGCGCAACTGGTCGCCGTCGCGCTCCGCCTCGGCCTGGCCGACCGCCGCTTCGACGCCGACCCCGCCGCCGCCCGCGCCCTCTTCCTGGAGGCCCGGGACGGCGTCGAGGAGGCGATGACCCAGCTGCGCACCGTGATCCGCGGGATCTACCCGCCGATCCTGTCCGACCGCGGCCTGCCCGGCGCCATCCGCGCGCTGGCCGCCGGGCAGCACATCCACGTCCACCTCGAGCTGCCCGACCCGGGCCGGGCGCCCGCCGCCGTCGAGGCCGCCGCCTACTTCGTGGTCGCCGAGGCGCTCACCAACATCGCCAAACACAGCGGTGCCTCAAGCGCGGAGGTCTCGCTGCGGCGCACCGCGACCGCGCTGCGCGTCCTGGTCCGCGACGACGGCAAGGGCGGCGCCGACCCGGCGGGCGGCAGCGGTCTGGCCGGCATCCGCCGCCGCGTGGCCGCGCTGGACGGCACCACCCGGCTCGACAGCCCCGCCGGCCGTGGAACGACCCTGGAAGTGGAGCTGCCGTGCGGATCGTGATCGCCGAGGACAACGTGCTGCTGCGCGAGGGCCTGGTGCTGCTGCTCACCACCGACGGCCACGAGGTCGTCGCCGTCGCCGAAGGCGGGCCCGACGTGCTGCCCGCGCTCCTGGAGCACCGGCCCGACGTGGCCGTCCTGGACGTCCGCCTCCCGCCCGGCTTCCGCGACGAGGGCCTGCGCGCCGCCATCGCCGCCCGTAAGGAGCTGCCTGGGCTGCCCGTCCTGGTGCTGTCGCAGTACGTCGAGGAGACCTACGCGGCCGAGCTGCTGGCCGGCGGCGCGCAGGGCATCGGCTACCTGCTCAAGGACCGCGTCGGCCGGGTCGAGGAGTTCCTGGACGCCCTCCGGCGCGTCGCCGCCGGCGGCACCGCCCTCGACCCCGAGGTCGTGTCCCAGCTCATGACCACCCGCAGCGACCCGCTCCAGGCCCTCACCCCGCGCGAGCGCGAGGTCCTGGGCCTCATGGCCCAGGGCCTGGACAACCTCACGATCGCCACCACGCTCGTCATCACCGAGCGCTCCGTCAGCAAGCACATCGGCGCCATCTTCGTGAAACTCGGCCTACCCCACACCGACTCCGGCCACCGCCGAGTCCTCGCCGTCCTGGCCTACCTCAACTCCTGAGGACTTTCGTTACGTCTTTAAAGGCGCCCCGCTTTGCGGGTCGCCGGGCGGCCGCATGCCCGGCTCTGCGAGCCGGGCATGCGGCCTGTTCCGTCCGATCCCGTCTCGCAGCCCGGCTACGGCCGCCCCCACCCAGCGAGCACGCTGAAGGCCGATAGACAATCACCACCAGGCCGACGAGCACAGCGACCTGGTTCTACGCGCGAGTTCTTGTACCGCCTACGCGTGAGCGGTGCTGCCACCGGCTGAGACAGGTTCATTTTCAGCGAGAGTTGGTACCACCCGTGCGGCGGGCTGGCCTTGCGGTGGAGTGAGGGATTCCCTCTCGCTGACTCATTGCCCTGGGTCTTCCTGAGCTGTCGGTTGAGGCACTACCGATTCGTTCCGCGTGGCTTTGTCGGCCTCTTGTTCGCTGGCGCGCTGGTCGATGTCGGTGAGGTAGGGGGCGACGAAGCCGTCGTAGTCTGCTTTGCGTGCGGCGGGTAGATCCTTCCAGCCGGTGATGCGGCCGCGGCAGCGGGACGAGCCGCATTGGCAGTGGGCGGCGAAGTGCTCGACCGAGTAGTTCCGCATGGCGTAGTCGAAGGTGATCTCCTGGCCTTCGGTGATCGGCTGGCGGGCGAGGTAGTCGTGCGCGCCGCTGGCGTTGAGGCGAACTCCGCAGTTCGGGTCGCAGGAGTGGTTGACCTTGGAGGTGAGTCCGCCGTGCAGCACGAACCGTTTCTCGCTGACCTGGGATGCGTGGGCGTGGTTGTGGTCGAGTTCGAGGTCGATGACACCGACCATCACCGTCTCGCCGACCTGGAAGAACCGGGTGGCGAACACGCCTTCACCCTTGGAGCCGGTTCCCTGGAGTTCGTAGCCGTTGTTCACGTCGCCTGCTCTCTGAAGGATCAGCCCCTGCCCGCGAGCTGATCTCGGGTGAACCTGTCGATCCCCACGCTGGGGCCGACCGCAACGCATGGCCTAAGTGATCGTTCAGTCGCATCCGTACCGGATGCGATCAAGAGGTCGGGTGGATCGCGGCCGGCCCGGTAGTCCCCGCCGCGCCCGCACCGGAGCCCGGCCGAGTGGTACCAGAGCTCGCTGAACCTAACAAAGAACTATTGACTCAAAACGCTAGATCACCCTGGACGGCGGTGGACGTGCGGGCGGGGCGCGGCCATGTCAAGGGATGCCTGTGGCGGACCGGACAACGCTGATCTTGCGAGACGTCAGATGTCGTAGCCCGCATGCTTGACGCGCTGGCTGAACCTCTGACAGACGGCGCGGGGGAGGAACAAAACCGGGCCCTGGCGATCTTTGCTGTCCCTCACGGCCACCGCGCCGTGCATGGCGGCGACCTCCACGCACGCGCCGTTTTGCTGGCTGCGCCTGCTCGTACGCCACCTCGCACGGGACGTATCGGGAGTCGCCATCCCGTGCCTCCTAAAACCTCACTCAACATGCTTTATCAGTGCATTTAGCATATCTCGCGAGTCATCTGGGCTGAGCGCGCAGGTGATCGAAGGCGGTCCTGTACCGCTTCACCTCCTCGGGCTTGTCCACCCACAGGTTCCCGGCCGATGGTCTCCATGTAGACCACGTCGACCTCGGTGGCCTCAGGGAAGCCGAGCACGATGAACGGCCCGGTCGTGCCGGGATGCGGGCCGATCCCGAACGGAAGGATCTGGAGCGTCGTCCTGCCGTGGGCGGATCGCTCCAGATGCCGAAGCTGGGCACGCCTCACCTCGGGGCCTCCCATGACGCGGCGTAGCGCGGCCTCGTCGATGATCGCCCAGAGTTGTGGACGATCAGGGCCGGTCAGTAGCCGCTGGCGGTTCATGCGGACCTCGACGCGGCGCTCGATCTCGTCGGGCTCGAGTTCGAGGGGCCCGCCGCGCACCACGGCCCGGGCATAGAGCCGGCAGGGCAGCCCGTGTTGTTCGTGTGGATGTGGTCACGGCGCCGGTGGATGGCGGTGCTCAGCTGCCAGGAAAACGACGGACGTTGGTCGTACCTCTGGGACGGTCACTGCAAGGTGACGGTGGACGGATCACGCGCCGCCGCCTACCAGATCGCAGCGGTGGCGCGGTGACCGCGTGGGAGCCGGTGGCCTGGGCGCGGCTCACCCACCGCGAGGATCTGGAGACGGGCTCTCGCAACGGTGGGGATACCGAGTGGGTGATCGGGAACGGCGCCAGGTCACGGTGTGGTTCGAAGTGACGCGGCGCTGATAGTCGTCCCGACCTGTACAGGCGGGCCTTGGTCGAGATCGTATGAGCGAGTAAGCACTGCTCCGCAACGACCCGAGGGGTGGCAGCCCGTTGGACGCGACGCGCGATAGACGTCAGGAGTTCCCCGCGAGGTCGGTCTGAGCGTGGGGGGCCATGCCGTCTAGAAGGTAGGTCAGGCCCTGGGCGAAGGCGGCGTCCCAGTCGTTGTCGCTGAGGTGGCCGTGCTCGGCGAGGCTGGGGTAGCGGTCCCGGTGTCGCCGTAGGAGCTCGTCGGCGGCCGCGCGCTCGGCCGCCTCGTCGTCCCCGGGCCGGATGAGCGCCGCGCCGATGACGTAGTTGGACAGGCTGGAGGCGGCGGCGACCAGGTGCGGCCCGCGGAAGCCCGCGCGGACCAGCGTGGCGTGCATGAACTCGGTGCGGGCAAGGACGTTCGGGCCGAGAAGCGGCCGGTTGAGCAGGGCCGCCGACCAGGGGTGGCGCAGCATCGCCGCACGCCATTGATGCAGCAGTTCCGTGACGGCCTCGCGCCAGCCGGTGTCCCCTGACGGGATCCGGGCCTCGCCGAAGATCTCGTCCAGGGCCAGGTCGAGGACGTCGTCCTTGGTCTTCACATGCCAGTAGAGGGTCGTGGAGCCGGTGCCCAGGCGCTCGGCGAGGCGGCGCATGGTCAGCCGCTCGTGCCCCTCCTCGTCGAGGAAGGCGACGGCCTCCTGGACGATCCGCTCACGAGTCAAGGGCGGGGTGTCGCGCCGCGGGCGGTCCTGCCGTAGCCACACGCTGCTGCTCATGGGGCGAGAGCCTAGTACATTGGGCCAGTGCCGGATCTTCGATCCAGTTAGTCGAACGCTGTACGAGGAGTTGTCGTGGGGCACGTCGAAGTCACCCGCCTGACCTATGCGCTGCCCGACGGACGGCCGCTTCTGAACGACGTGTCGTTCCGCGTCGGGGAAGGCGTGAAGGCCGCCTTGGTGGGGCCCAACGGGGCGGGGAAGACCACCTTGCTGCGGCTCATGGCCGGAGACCTTCAGGCGGCTGGGGGAGTGGTGGCGACCTCGGGCGGGCTGGGCGTGATGCGGCAGTTCATCGGAAGCGTCAGGGACGACCGGAGCGTCCACGACCTGCTGTTGTCCGTGGCGCCCTCGGGCGTGCGCGCCGTTGCCGAACGTGTGGAACGGACGCGATGCGCACTGGGCGACGGCGAACAATCGCAACTTGCCTATGCCCAGGCCATGGCGGACTACGGCGACGCAGGCGGATACGAGATCGAGGTTGTGTGGGACACCTGCACGACGGCGGCTCTGGGGCTGCCTTACGACGAGGTGAAGAACCGCGGGGTGAATACGTTGTCGGGTGGAGAGCAGAAGCGGCTCGTGCTCGAAGCGCTCCTGCGCGGTCCCGACTCCGTGCTCCTGCTGGACGAGCCGGACAACTACCTGGACGTCCCGGGCAAGGAATGGCTCGCCGAAAGGTTGAGGGGCGTTGCCAAGACCGTGCTGCTGGTGTCCCACGACCGCCGCCTCCTCGCCGATGTCGCGGACCGCATCGTGACCGTGGAGTCCGGCGACGTCTGGATCCACGGCGGCGGCTTCGCGGGCTACGCGCAGGCACGCCGCGAACGCACCGAACGCCTGCACGAGCTGCGTCGCAGATGGGACGACGAGCACGGCAGGCTCAGGCAACTCGTCCACACGCTGCGCCAGCGCGCCGCCAACAACGACGCGGTGGCCTCGTCGTACCAGGCCGCGCGCACCAGGCTGCAGCGGTTCGAGGAGGCGGGCCCGCCGCGCAGCGCGCCCAAGGAGCAGAACGTGCGGATGAGGCTGCGGGGCGGCCGTACGGGCAAGCGCGCGCTGGTGTGCGAGTCGCTGGAGCTGACCGGGCTGCTCCGCCCGTTCGACATCGAGATCTGGTACGGCGAGCGGGTGGCGGTACTCGGCTCCAACGGGTCGGGCAAGTCGTCGTTCCTGCGGCTGCTGGCGGGGGAGGACGTCCCGCACTCGGGGGTCGCGCGGCTGGGGGCGCGGGTGGCGCCGGGGCTGTTCGTCCAGACGCACAGCCGTCCCGACCTGCACGGGAGGACCCCGGCCGAGATCGTGATGAGCGAGTACGCCCTGGTCCGCAACGACGCGATGGCGGCACTGGCCCGGTACGAACTGGCGCCCGCGGGGTCGCGCCCGTTCGAGACCCTGTCGGGCGGCCAGCAGGCCCGGCTTCAGATCCTCCTGCTGGAGCTGTCGGGCGCGACCCTGCTGCTCCTGGACGAGCCCACCGACAACCTCGACCTGGCCAGTGCCGAAGCCCTCCAGCAGGGGCTGGAGTCGTACGAGGGCACGGTCCTGGCGGTCACGCACGACCGGTGGTTCGCGGCCGACTTCGACCGCTACCTGATCTGCGGCGCCGACGGCCGGGTGCGCGAGGCGGACGAGCCCGTCTGGCGGGAGTGACCATGGCAGCATGCCGGTCATGGATCTCGACGACTGGCCTGGGCGGGAGTTGACCGACGAGGAACTGGACGCGGCCTACAACGTGCGCGCCAAGGCGGGGGAGGAGCTGTTCGCCCGCCACATGGCCCGCTACCGCGAGCTGTCGGACGCGGCGGTCGACAGGCTGCCCGGGCATCCGGGGATCGTCTACGACGAGCCGAGCGGCGAGCGCCTCGACGTCTGGGGCGCCCCCGAGGGCGGCGGGGCGCGGCCGGTGTTCGTGTTCCTGCACGGCGGCTATTGGCGGGCGCTCTCGCGGTCCGACTCGGCGTTCATGGCCCGGCCGCTGCACGAGAACGGCGTGGCCACGGTCGTCCCCGACTACACGCTCGCACCCGGGGCGACCCTGGAGGAGATCGTCCGGCAGGTGCGGGCGTCGATCGCGTGGGTGCACCGGCACGGCCGCCGGTACGGGCTCGATCCCGATCGCGTGGTCGTCGGCGGCAGCTCGGCCGGCGGCCACCTGACCGCCATGACGATGCTGGACGGCTGGCAGGCGCCGGGGCTGCCGGACGACGCGGTCAAGGCGGCGATGCCGTTCAGCGGCCTGTTCGACATCCGGCCGCTGACCCGGGTCTACGTCAACGAGTGGCTCGGCCTGGACGTGCCCCGGGCGGCGGCGCTGAGCCCGGAGCTGGCGCCGTCCGGGCGGCGCTGCCCAGCGGTCGTCGCGGTCGCCGAGCACGACGGCGGCGGCTTCCTGGAGCAGTCCCGCCGCTTCGCCCGGCACTGGGGCGGCACGGCCGAGCTCATGATCGTCCCGGACCGGGACCATTTCGACGTCGTGCTCGACCTCGCCGATCCGGACTCGGCGCCCTTCCGGGCCCTGCTCGGCCTCGTCAGGGGTATTGAGTAGGTATGGCGGCCCGGGTGATGATGATCGCAAGCCGAGGGCGAGAGGAGCGGCGATGAAGCCGGCCCACTACGTCGGCGGTGCCTTCCTGGAGGGAGGGCCGACGACGTTCCCGCTGGTCGACCCGGTCGACGGCACCGTGCTCGGCCAGGTCCCCGAGGCAGCCCGCGAGACGGTCGATGACGCGGTGCGGGCGGCCCGGGGCGCGCTGGAGGGCCCCTGGCGCGAGGCCGATCGGGCCGCCGCGCTGCGCCGGATCGCCGACGGGATCGAGGCCCGGTTCGAGGAGTTCGTGGACGCCGAGACCGGCGACACCGGCAAACCGCGCGAGCTGGCCGCCACCGTCGACATCCCCCGCGCGATCGGCAACTTCCGTGCCTATGCCGACCTGCTGTACGGGCGGGGAGAGCGCGCCTACACCACCCGGATCCCCGGCTGGAGCGCGGGCGCGGGCGGCGAGGCGCTCAACTACACGGTGCGGCGCCCGCTCGGCGTCGTCGCGGTGATCTCCCCGTGGAACCTGCCACTGCTGCTGCTGACCTGGAAGGTCGCTCCGGCGCTGGCGGCCGGGAACGCCGTCGTGGCCAAGCCCTCCGAGGAGACGCCGTCCACCGCGACGCTGCTGGCCTCGGTGATCGATGAGGCCGGGTTGCCGGCGGGCGCGTTCAACCTGGTGCACGGGCACGGTCCTGGGGCGGCGGGGGAGTTCCTCACCGGCCATCCGGGGGTGGACGCGATCGCGTTCACGGGTGAGTCGGCGACCGGCGCCGCGATCATGCGCAACGCCGCCGATCACGTCACCCCGCTGTCGTTCGAGCTGGGCGGCAAGAACCCGGCGCTGGTGTTCGCCGACGCCGACCTGGACGCGGCCGTCGACGGCACCGCGCGCTCCACCTTCACCCACTCCGGGCAGATCTGCCTGTGCACCGAGCGGGTGTACGTGCAGCGCCCGATCTTCGAGGAGTTCGTCGCCGCGCTGGCCGAGCGGGCCCGCGCCCTGGACGGTTACGGGCCGATGATCTCGGCGGAGCACCGGGACAAGGTGCTGTCGTACTACCACCTGGCGCAGGAGGAGGGCGCCACCGTCGTGGCGGGCGGCGGCGTTCCGGAGTTCGGCGACCGGCGCGACCGCGGCTTCCACGTCGAGCCGACCGTGCTCACCGGCCTGCCCGAGGCCGCCCGCTCGGTGCGCGAGGAGATCTTCGGGCCGGTGTGCCACGTCGCCCCCTTCGACACCGAGGACGAGGCGCTCCGGCTCGCCAACGACAGCCCCTACGGGCTGGCCGCGACCGTGTGGACCCGCGACCTGTCGCGCGCGCACCGGGTGGCGCCGCGCGTCCAGGCCGGGATCGTGTGGGTGAACTGCTGGAACCTGCGCGACCTGCGGACCCCCTTCGGCGGTGTCAAGGCGTCCGGCATCGGGCGCGAGGGCGGGGAGCACTCCCTCGACTTCTTCTCCGAGCCCGTCAACGTGTGCGTGCAGATCTGAGGGAGGCGAGATGGCCGAGCGCCCGGCGCCGACCGACGCGCTGCTGGTGACGGGCAAGGCCCCGCCACGCGGCCGGTTCCCGCACGTCAAGCGGGCCGGCGACCTGCTGTTCGTCTCCGGGACGAGCGCCCGCCGTCCCGACGGCACGTTCGCGGGCGCGAGCGCCGACGCGATGGGCGTCACCGACCTGGACATCCGCGCGCAGACCCGCGCCGTCATCGAGAACGTCCGCGACCTGCTGAACGCCGCCGGCGGCGACCTGCCCGACCTGGTCAACGTGACCGCCTACCTGGTGAACATGAACGACTTCGGCGGCTACAACGAGGTCTACGGCGAGTACTTCGACGAGACCGGCCCGGCCCGGACCACCGTGGCCGTCCACCAGCTCCCCCACCCGCACCTGCTCATCGAGATCGCCTGCGTGGCGTACCTGCCTTTGAAGGGGGCCGGATCATGAGCCTGCCGAAACTGTCCAACGGGCACTCGTTCAACTTCTCCCGCTGGATCGACGAGCATCGCGACCTGCTCAGGCCGCCGGTCGGCAACGTCCAGGTCTGGCAGGACGCCGGCATGATCGTGATGGTGGTCGGCGGGCCCAACCAGCGCACCGACTTCCACGACGACCCGATCGAGGAGTTCTTCTACCAGCTCAAGGGCAACATGGTCCTGCGCGTCATGGAAGAGGAGGGCAAGCCCCCGGTCGACGTGCAGATCAACGAGGGCGACGTGTTCCTGCTGCCGCCGCACGTGCGGCACTCGCCCCAGCGCCCCGAGCCCGGCAGCATCGGCCTGGTCGTCGAGGTCGCCAGGCCCGAAGGCGTCCAGGAGGCGTTCGAGTGGTACTGCCTCGAATGCCACAACCTCGTGCACCGCGCCGAGCTCCAGGTGCGGTCGATCGTGGACGACCTCCCGCCGGTCTTCCAGGGCTTCTACGACGGCGACCGCACGTGCGGCGAGTGCGGCGCCGTCCACCCGGGCAAGGAATGGCCCGAGGAGGCCCGGCCGCGGACCCGGGTGCGCGCGTGACCGTGGTGGACGTCCACACGCACGTCTTCCCGCGGCTCTCCCGTGACGAGGCGCGGCTGCTGGCGGGCGCGGGCGAGCCGTGGCTGCGCGAGGACCGCGGCGGCACTGGCATGATGATGAGCGGCGACGCCGAGTTCCGGCCGGTCCGCGCCGAGCTGTGGGACCCCGAGAAGCGGCTCGCCGCGATGGACCGCTCCGGCGTGGACGTGCAGGCGGTCTCCTCCACCCCGCTCATGTTCGGGTACGCGGCCGACCCGGCCCGTGCCGCCGACTGGTGCGAACTGGTCAACCAGCGGATCCTGGAGTACTGCGCGCAGGCCCCGGGCCGCCTGCTCCCGCTCTGCCAGGTCCCGTTGCAGGACACCGCGCTGGCCTGCGCGGCGGCCACCAAGGCGGCCGCGGCGGGCCACCGCGGCGTCCACATCGGCAACCACGTCGGCACCCGCTACCCCGACGATCCGGGCATCGTGGAGTTCCTGGCGCACTGCGCCGCCGAGGGCGTGCCGGTGCTCGTCCACCCGTGGGACATGCTCGGCGACGACCGCATGGGCGGCCGGTACATGCTGCCGTGGCTGGTCGGGATGCCCGCCGAGACCCAGCTGTCGATCCTGACGCTGATCCTGTCGGGCGCGTTCGAACGGCTGCCGACCGCGCTGCGGCTGTGCTTCTGCCACGGCGGCGGCGCCTTCCCCTACCTGCTCGGACGGGCCGACAACGCCTGGCACAACCGGGACATCGTCCGCCGCGACTCGCCGCGCCCGCCGTCGGCCTACACCGACCGCTTCTTCGTCGACTCCGCCGTCTTCGACCCGCGCGCGCTGCGGCTGCTGGTGGAGGTCATGGGCGCGGACCGGGTGATGCTCGGCACCGACTTCCCCTTCCCGCTGGGCGAGCTCGAGCCGGGCGCGGTCGTCCGGGCGTGCGAGCTAGGCGCGGACGAGCGCGCCGCGATCCTCGGCGGCAACGCCCGCCGCTTCTTCGGCCTCCAGGAGGCGCGGACATGAACGCGGACGAGCGGGAGGCGCTGCGCCTCGACGACACCGACCCGCTGCCGACGCTGCGCGAGGCGTTCCACGTGCCGCCCGCGCCCGGCGGCACGTACGCCGAGTCCGCCTACTTCGCGGGCAACTCGCTGGGGCTCCAGCCGAAGAGCACCGCCCGCCGGGTGAACGAGGAACTCGAGGACTGGGCCCGGCTCGGCGTCGAAGGGCACACCCGGGGCCGCCGCCCCTGGGTCGACTATCACGAGCACGCCCGCGAACCGCTCGCGCGCCTCGTGGGCGCCCTGCCGCACGAGGTCGTCGCGATGAACTCGCTGACGGTGAACCTGCACCTGATGATGGCGAGCTTCTACCGGCCCGCCGGCGACCGCACCCGGATCGTCATTGAGGACACCGCCTTCCCGTCCGACTCCTACGCCGTGCAGAGCCAGGCCGTCCACCACGGCCTGGACCCGGCGCACACCGTCGTGCGGCTGCGCCCGCGCCCCGGCGAGGAGAACCTGCGCACCGACGACATCCTCGACCACCTCGAACGCGAGGGAGACCGGGTCGCCCTGCTCCTGCTCGGCGGCGTCAACTACCTGAACGGCCAGCTCATGGACATGCGGGCCATCACCAAGGCGGGCCGCGCCGCCGGGGCCGCGGTCGGCTGGGACCTCGCGCACGCCGTCGGGAACGTCCCGCTGCGCCTGCACGACTGGGACGTCGACTTCGCCGCGTGGTGCTCCTACAAGTACCTCAACTCCGGTCCGGGCGCGGTCGCCGGATGCTTCGTCCACGAACGCCACGTCCGCGACCCCGAGGTGCCGAGGCTGTCGGGCTGGTGGGGCACCGACCCGGCGACGCGTTTCCGGATGGCGCCGGACATCGCCCCGCCTGCCTCCGCCGACGCCTGGCAGCTGTCCAACCCGCCCATCCTCGCGCTGGCCCCGGTGCTGGCCTCGCTGGAGATCTTCGACCGGGTCGGGATGGCCGCGCTGCGGGCCAAGAGCGAGCGGCTCACCGCCTACCTGGCCGCGCGGCTGGCGGCCGTCCCGGGGCTGCGGGTCGTCACCCCCGCCGATCCCGCCGCGCGCGGCTGCCAGCTGTCGATCCGCGTCCCGGACGCCGCCGCGCTGGCCGGACGGCTCGCCACGGAGGCCGGCGTGCTGGCCGACACCCGCGAGCCCGACGTGGTACGGCTCGCGCCGGTGCCGCTGTACTCCACCTTCCACGACTGCCACCGCGCCGGCAGGGCCCTGGCCGCCGCACTCGACCACCGGCCCGGCGGGTAGGGCCTGTCTCGAGGTGGCCTCAGGTACCGCGCGAGCGCGCTACCTGGCCGGTGAGGCAAAGCCGGAGGCAAGCCTCACCGGCCAGATCGCGAAGCGATGTCGCGCTCGCCCAAGCACGGTCAGGGTGCGAGCCGCCAGGCGAGTATCCCTGGGCCGTGATTGCAATAAACACAGCGCTACTCGACCGGGGCGCCGGCGTGCTGCCGGGTGCCCTTCGGCAGCAGCGGGAACTGGCCCAGCGGCATCGGGGAGCCGCCGCCCGCCGTCATGAGGGCGGCCAGCCGGTCCGGGGGGATGCCCCCGGCCGCGGCGCTGCAGGGGCCGCGGTGCCGGGCGGCCGCCGATCGCGGCACCCCCGCCGCGGCCACCCCGACCTTGATCGCGACGCTGGCGAGCGAGACGACCAGGGCGATGTCGGAGCCGGTCTCGAGGCGAACCGAGATCCATTCGCCGCCGGGCTGGATCGTGACGCGCCCCGAGTCGGCGAGGGCCGCGCCGAGCCGCTCGACCACCGGACGGGTCAGCCGCAGCTCGGCCTCGTCGCCGGTATGCAGATGCATGACCTGTACGCCTTTGGCGGCGAGGGCGTAGCCTACGCCGCAGTCCGCCCGGACCTTGGATACCCCCGGCCAGGCGCTGAGCCGGTCTGCGATGCGACCGGAATGGGAAGTCCCGCCACTTCCGTCGGCTGCCACAGCGCCATGGTTGCGCCGGCGAGACCCGGTGCGGAACCGGTCGAGGCGGAATCGTTACGGGATGGTGGCGAGACCGCCTTGCGGACAGTCCTATGGTCCGTTTTAGTTCCGTCCCCGGCGGCGGTCACCGGTCTTGCGCGGGCATGCGTTCGCCGGAGCGCAGCCGGTCGAGGCCGAGCCAGATGAACTCGTAGGCCATCTGCTCGGCGTCCTCCCGGCCGGTGTCGGGGTGCTCCAGCCACCACGACACCATCGACAGCATGGACCCGTACATGAGCGGCACCAGCAGCCGCGCGCGGCGCTCGTTGACGGCCAGCGCGGTCGGCGACAGCGCCGGGTCGGCGCGGCGGCGCCGCAGCAGCAGGTCGGCGAAGGCGGTGCCGAGCCGGTCGCGGAGCTCGCGCAGCTCCCGCAGTCCGGGCCCGTCCTCCGGCTTGTCCAGGTGCCGGATGACCAGCGGCCAGGAGTCCGGCTCCTCGGTGGCGTAGTCGAACAGCACCCGGACCATGGCCCGGATGCCCTCGCCCGAGTCGTGCTGCGCCAGCACCGCCTCGCTGAGCCGTCCGGTCAGGTCGGTGACGATCGATTCGGTCACCTCGGCGAACAGCTCCTCTTTCGAGGCGAAGTGCTGGTAGAGCAGCGCCTTGGAGACCTGCGCCGCCGCGGCCACGTGCTCCATCTGGGTGAGGTGGTAGCCGCGCCGCCCGAACTCGCCCGTCGCCGCCGTCAGCAACTGCTCGCGGCGCCGGGCGTGCGGCATCCTGCGCCGCACGCCCGGCGCGGCCTCCCCCGTCTCGCGCGTCATTTGCCGGTGTACTTACCCAGCTCGGCGCGCGCCACGGAACGCACGTGGACCTCGTCGGGCCCGTCGGCCAGGCGCAGCGTGCGCAGCCCGGCCCACATCGCGGCCAGCGGGGTGTCGTCGCTGACGCCGGCGCCGCCGTGCACCTGGATGGCCTTGTCGACCACCTCCAGCGCGACCCGGGGCGCGATCACCTTGATCGCGGCCACCTCGGAGCGGGCCGCCTTGACGCCGTGCCGGTCGATCAGCCAGGCGGTCTTGAGGGTGAGCAGCCGGACCTGCTCGATGGCCATCCGCGACTCGGCGATCTGCTGCTGCACCACGCCCTGCCGGGCCAGCGGCTCGCCGAAGGCCACCCGCGACACGGCCCGCTCGCACATCAGCTCCAGCGCCCGCTCGGCCATGCCGATCGCGCGCATGCAGTGGTGGATGCGGCCGGGGCCGAGCCGGGCCTGGGCGATGGCGAAGCCGCCGCCCTCCTCGCCGACCAGGTTCTCCACCGGGACGCGCACGTCGTCGAGCCGGATCTCGCAGTGGCCGTGCTGGTCGGAGTAGCCGAACACGGGCAGCGGCCGGACGATCTCCACGCCCGGGGTGTCCAGCGGCACCAGCACCATGGACTGCTGCCGGTACGGGTGGCCTCCCGGGTCGGTCTTGCCCATCAGGATCATGATCTCGCAGCGCGGGTCGGCGGAGCCGCTGATCCACCACTTCCGCCCGTTGATGACGTAGTGGTCGCCGTCGCGCTCGATACGGGTGGCGATGTTGGTGGCGTCGGAGCTGGCCACGTCCGGCTCGGTCATCGCGAACGCGCTGCGGATCTCGCCGTTGAGCAGCGGGGTGAGCCAGCGCCGCTTCTGCTCGGGCGTGCCGAACAGGTGCAGCACCTCCATGTTGCCGGTGTCGGGCGCCGCGCAGTTGATGGCCTCGGGGGCGATGTTCGGGGAGCGGCCGGTGACCTCGGCGAGGGTGGCGTAGTCGGTGACCGACAGGCCGTGCGCCGGGTCCTGGCTGTCGGGGAGGAAGAGGTTCCACAGGCCGCGCTCGCGCGCCTCGACCTTGAGCTCCTCCACGATCGGCGGGACGGTGTGCTCCTGGCCGGCCGCCCGCAGCTCGCGACGCTGCTCGGCGTAGAGCGGTTCGGCGGGGTAGACGCGGGCGTCCATGAAGTCCTGCAGCCGGGCGAGGTGGTCCTGGGCCCGTTCGCTCAAACCGAAGTCCATTCGGCTAGAGTAACTGACGAGTCAGTTACTTTGGGAGGCGGTCACATGGCGGCTTTCGACGGCGCCGGCAAAGTCGCGCTGATCACGGGCGGGTCCAACGGCATCGGCGCGGCGGTGGCCCGCCTGCTCGCCGACCGCGGCGTGCGCCTGGTGCTCGCCGACATCGACGACGAGCGCGGCGGCGCGCTCGCCGAAGAGCTCGGCGGCCGGTTCGTCCACTGCGACGTGCGCGACCCGTCCCACAGCGAGGCCGCCGTCGCGGCCGCGGTCGAGGCGTTCGGCGGCCTGGACGTCGCGTTCCTCAACGCCGGCGTCACCAGCGGCTGCGGCATCGAGGACGGCTTCGACGCCGAGACCTACCGCCGCGCCATGGCGATCAACCTCGACGGCGTCGTCTACGGCGTGCACGCCGCCCTGCCCGCCCTCCGCGCCCGCGGCGGCGGCGACATCATCGTCACCGCCAGCATGGCCGGCCTCACCCCCACCCCGTTCGACCCCTTCTACGGCGCCAACAAGGCCGCCGTCGTCGCCCTCGCCCGCGCCCTCGGTCCCGCCTACGCGCCCGAGGGCATCCGCGTCAACGCGCTGTGCCCCTCGTTCGCCGACACCGCCATCCTCGGCGACATGAAGGGCGACCTGGAGCGCACCGGCTTCCCGATCCTGGAGGTCGACGACGTGGTCCAGGCGTTCGGCGCGATCCTGGACGGGGAGGACACCGGTGAGGCCTGGTTCGTCGTCCCCGGGCGCGAGCCCGGCCCGTTCAAGTTCCGCGGCGTCCCAGGCCCGCGCTGACCGGACCGTCCAACCGAGGGAGAGACAGTGCGCGCGATCCAGATCACCGAGTTCGGCGGCCCCGAGGTGCTGAACGTCGCCGAGGTACCAGAGCCGGTCGCCGGGCCCGGGCAGTTGCTCATCGAGGTGTCCCGGGCAGGCGTCAACTACGCCGACACCCACCAGGCCGAGGACAGCTACCTGTCCAGCCCGGAGTTGCCGCTGGTGCCGGGCGGCGAGGCCGTCGGCCGCACCTCGGACGGCCGCCGCGTCGTCGCCCTCCTCGGGTCCGGCGGCTACGCGGAGAAGGCCGTGGCCGCCGAGGCCATGGCCTGGGACGTGCCCGACGGCATCGACGACGTCACCGCCCTCGGCATGATCCTCCAGGGCGCGACGGCGTGGGTGCTGCTGCGCCGCAGCACCCACCTGGAGCCGGGCGAATCGGTCGTCGTGCACGCCGCGGCCGGCGGGGTCGGCTCGCTGGCCGTCCAGCTCGCCAAGGCGTGGGGCGCCGGCCGGGTCATCGCCACCGCCTCCACCAAGGAGAAGCGCGACCTGGCCCTGGAACTGGGCGCCGACGCGGCCGTCGACACGGCCGAGCCCGACCTGAAGTCCGCGCTGATCGAGGCCAACCGCGGCCGCCGCGTCGACGTCGTCCTGGAGATGACCGGCGGCACCGTCACCGACCAGAGCCTGCGGGCGCTCGCGCCGTTCGGCCGGCTGGCCTTCTACGGGATGGCCTCCCGGCAGGCGCCCTCGCCCGTCCAGCCGGCCGGCCTCATGGCCCACTCCACCACCATCGCCGGGATGTGGCTGGCCCAGGTCTTCCAGCTGCCCGGCGACGTCATGGGCACCGCGCTGCGCGAGCTGTTCGGGCTGGCGGCCGACGGCAGGCTGCGCGTCGTCGCCGGCGGCGAGTACGGCCTCACCGAGGCCCGCCGCGCCCACGAGGACCTGCGCGCCCGCCGCACCACCGGCAAACTCGTCCTCGACCCGTCCCGCTAGCCGACGAGTCCGTTCTCGTAGGCGTACACGACGGCCTGGGTGCGGTCGCGCAGCGCCAGCTTGGTCAGCACGTGGCCGACGTGGGTCTTGACCGTCTGCTCGGCCAGCACCAGCTCGGCCGCGATCTCGGCGTTCGACAGGCCGCGCGCGATGAGCCGCAGCACGTCCAGCTCGCGCGGGGTCAGCGAGGAGGTCGCGCCCGGGCTGGGCCGCTGGTGCCGGCGGCGGCGCGCGAAGTCGCCGATCAGCCGCCGGGTGATGGACGGGGCCAGCAGCGCGTCGCCCGCCGCGACCACCCGCACCCCGTTGACCAGGTCGGCCGCCGAGGCGTCCTTGAGCAGGAACCCGCTGGCCCCGGCGCCCAGCGCCTCGTACACGTACTCGTCCAGGTCGAAGGTGGTCAGCACCAGCACCTTGGGCCTGATCGCGGCGGGGTCGACGTCGTCGGCGGGCGGCTCGCCGACCAGCTCGGCGGTCGCGGCCAGCCCGTCCATCTCCGGCATCCGGATGTCCATCACGATCACGTCCGGGTCCAGCGCGCGGGCCGTCTCCACCGCCTCCCGGCCGTTGCCCGCCTGGCCGATCACCTCGATCTCCGGATCGGAGGACAGCAGCGCGGCCAGCCCGTCGCGGATCATTACCTGGTCGTCGGCGATCAGCACCCGAATCGTCACGAGATGAACCCTAGCCGGGTGCTATGGCTCAGAGTCCCCGTACGGCAGTTCCGCCACCACCGACCAGCCGCCCTCGGCTCGGGGGCCGGCCTCCAGGGTGCCGCCCAGCATCACGACCCGCTCGTGCATGCCCACCAGTCCGTGGCCGCCGCCGTGCGACTCGGCGGGCGGCTCGCGCGGCCCGTCGTCGGTGACGGTGACGCGCAGCAGCTCCGGGCCGTACCGGATCTTGATCAGCACCCGGGAGCCGGGCGCGTACCGGGCGGCGTTGCTCAGCGACTCCTGGACGATCCGGAACGCCGACAGGTCCACCCCCGCGGCCAGCGGCCGGGGGACTCCGACCACGGTCACGCCGGCCGCGAGCCCGGACCGGCGGGCGACGGCGAGCAGGTCGTCCAGCCGGTCCAGGCCGGGCTGCGGGGCGCGCTCGGCGGACTCGTCGTCCGAGCGCAGCAGCCCCACCACCCGGCGGGTCTCGGTGAGCGCCTCGCGGGCGGCGTCGCGGACCAGGCCGAAGGTCTGCCGGGCCGCGTCCGGCAGTTCGGGGATCTTGTACGGGGCGGCCTCCGCCTGCATCGCGATCACCGACATGTGGTGGGCGACCACGTCGTGCAGCTCGCGCGCGATCCGGGCCCGCTCCTCCAGCACCGCCTGCCGGGCCAGGTCCTGGCGGCGCAGTTCCTCCTGTTCGCGCAGGATCGCCTCGGCGGTGCGGCGGCCGCCCACCGCGTCGCCGAAGGCCAGCACGATGAGCACGATCCCGGCCAGGATCGCGCCGAACCAGCCCGGCATCCCGAACAGCACCGCGGGCCCGATGAGCCCGGCGATGACGACCGCCCCGACGCCGACCAGGGTCTCCCGGTCGCAGGAGATCGCCACGAAGAACAGGATCACCAGGTGCGCCAGGAAGGCGGTGACCGGCCAGGGCCAGAAGACCGTGCCGTGCACCATCAGGGCCCCGGCCAGCAGGCCGGTGGCGGCGATCCGCCAGGCGGCCAGCGGCCGCCGGACCGCGAACAGCAGCGGCGCGGCCTGGAGCACGCCCAGCAGGGCGCTCACGCCCGGGGGACGGTCGTCGACCTCGATCGGGATGGCGATGGAGCCCGCCGTGAACCCGATCGTCATGGCCAGCATGAGCAGCAGGACCGGCACCCGCAGCCAGAGCCGCGGCGGCAGCATGATCTCGCGCGGGTCGTGCGGGCCGGGGATCAGGGCGGCCCATACGCCCTGCAGCAGCCGCGCGTGGTCGTGGCGCGGGTCGGGCCTGCCGGGGTCGTGCCACATGGGCTCGTCACGCGGGGGTTGGGGAACATCGCTCATCGCACCAGCGAGCCTACGGCGCGGCGCGGGTCACCCGCGTGCCCCGGCGGAGGGAGATCTTGACCGGGCCCTGGGTAGCACCCGGGCACAGTGGCCCACTTAACCGGTATCGGCTCAATAGGAAATAGCAGCCTCGACGATCCAGGCGGGGTGCCGGAGACTGCGGGAATGACCGATGATCTCAGGCACCCCGTCTTCGCCCGCTTCTACCCGCGGCTGGACGCGGCCACCGCACGGCTCGGCGGCGACGCGCACCGCGACGAGCTCCTGGCCGGCGCGTCCGGGCGCGTGCTGGAGCTCGGCGCGGGCCACGGCGCCAACTTCCCGCACTATCCGGGCGGCGTGAGCGAGGTGGTCGCGGTCGAGCCGGAGCCCGCGTTGCGCGCCCGCGCCGTCGCCGCCGCCGCGCAGGCCCCGGTCCCGGTGGCGGTGCGGGCGGGCGTGGCCGAGCGGCTCGACCTGCCGGACGGCTCCTTCGACGCCGCCGTGGTCTCGCTGGTGCTGTGCTCGGTCCGCAACCCGGTGCGGGCGCTGGCCGAGCTGCGCCGCGTGCTGCGCCCCGGCGGGGAGCTGCGCTACTACGAGCACGTGCGGGGCGTCACGCACGGCATGGTGAGGTACCAGAAGTACGCCGACGTGGTCTGGCCGTATCTGGCGGCGGGCTGCCACGTCTGCCGGCCCACCGACGAGTGGATCGCGAGCTGCGGCTTCACCGTGCGGCGGGAGCGCCGCTTCGACTTCCCGCCCTCGCGCGTCCCCAATCCCGCCGCCCCGCATGTGATCGGACTCGCGGTGCGCGACTGAGTCGTGGCATAACGTCTTATTTGTCGGGAAAGCCTGGTGCATGTCTGATGATGGGGCGTCCGGCAGAGACCCGAAAGGACCCGCCCACCCGCAGGCCCCGTCGCATTCGGCGGCGACGGCGGTGCTGCTGGCCGGCGCCGCCGCGCTCGGCGGCTTCCTGTTCGGCTACGACTCGTCGGTCATCAACGGGACGGTCGACGCGCTGAAGGGCCAGTTCCAGCTCAACTCGGTGGCGGTCGGTTTCGTGGTCTCGGCGGCGCTGCTGGGCTGCGCGGCCGGCGCCTGGCTCGCCGGGCCGCTGGCCGACCGCATCGGCCGGGTCCGGGTGATGCTGGTGGCCGCGGCCCTCTTCGTGGCCAGCTCGCTGGGCTCGGCGCTGGCCTTCTCCGCCCTGGACCTGACGTTCTGGCGGGTGGTGGGCGGGCTGGCGATCGGCGCGGCCTCGGTGATCGCGCCCGCCTACATCGCCGAGATCGCGCCCGCCGAGCTGCGCGGCCGGCTCGGCTCGCTCCAGCAGATGGCGATCGTGCTGGGCATCTTCTCCGCGCTGGTGGCCGACTACGTCATCGCGCGCGCCTCGGAGGGGGGAGCGTCCGGGGAGTTCCCCTGGGGCGGCTCGGCCTGGCGCTGGATGTTCGCCAGCGCCGTGGTGCCCGCCGTGATGTACGGGGTGATCGCCACGACCATCCCCGAGTCGCCGCGCTACCTGGTGAAGAAGCACGAGCTGGCGCGGGCCCGCGAGGTGCTGACCCGGGTCATGGGACGAGGCGACGTCGACGACAAGATCCGCGACATCGTCCGGTCGCTGGCCGTCGACCGGCCGGTGCACCTGCGCGACCTGCGCGGCCACCGGTTCGGGCTGCTGCCGATCGTGTGGGTGGGCATCCTGCTGTCGGTCTTCCAGCAGTTCGTCGGCATCAACGTGATCTTCTACTACTCGTCCTCGCTGTGGCAGGCGGTCGGGTTCAGCGAAGCCGACGCCATGCTCACCTCCGTGATCAACTCGGTGGTGAACGTGCTGTCCACGCTGGTGGCGATCGCGCTGGTCGACAAGATCGGCCGGCGTCCGCTGCTGCTGGCCGGGGCGGCCGGCATGGCCGTCACGCTCGGGATCATGACGGTCTGCTTCGCCACCGCCCCGATCGTGAACGGCGAGCCGGCGCTCGGCGACGTGGCCGGGCCGGTCGCGCTCGTCGCCGCCAACGCCTACGTGCTGTCCTTCGCCGCCACCTGGGGCCCGGTGGTCTGGGTGATGCTCGGCGAGATGTTCAACAACTTCATCCGGGCCTCGGCGCTGGCCGTCGCCGCCGCCGCGCAGTGGGTCGCCAACTGGGTGATCACCACCACCTTCCCCGGGATCTCCTCGCTGTCGCTGGGGCTGGCGTACGGGCTGTACACCGCCTTCTCCCTGCTGGCCTTCGTGTTCGTGCTGCGGGCCGTCCCGGAGACCAAGGGCCGCGAGCTGGAGGACATGGACAAGCTGGCCGCGCCGTCTCACCGCTGACCCCCGGCCGTGTGGGCTACAATGACGGCATGGCAGGCATGTGCGCGCATTATGCGCAGGGGACGACGACGCCGGGAACTCCCGGCGCGACCGCCGCCTGACCAGACGGACCAGCGGCAGGGCCCCGGGAGCGATCCCGGGGCCTTTCGCCTCCTCCAGGGCGGTTCCCGGGGCGCTCCCGACGACACGACGACAGGAGCGAACCATGGGACAGGAAGCGTCCGGCGACCGGCCGGACTCGGTAGCATCGGACCCCGGTCCGGTGTCGGACCCGCGCTACATCCCATCAGCACCGCACAATCCTTCAGCACCGCACATCCCTTCAGCATCGCGAGGAGAACCCGTGTCCACCGTGCCCGAGCTGCGCATCATCCGCGACGGAAGCGAGCGGGTGGTGGCCGCCGGCTCGACCGCGGGGGAGGTGCTGGAGGCCGACGGCCGCACCGTGATCGCCGCCCGGGTGGACGGCGAGCTGCGCGACCTGGCCTACCCGGTGCGCGAGGGCGAGCGCGTGGAGCCGGTCGCGATCGGCTCCGACGACGGCCGGGCGATCATGCGGCACTCCGCCGCGCACGTGCTGGCGCAGGCGGTGCAGGAGCTGTTCCCGGACGCCAGGCTGGGCATCGGCCCGCCGGTGGAGAACGGCTTCTACTACGACTTCGACGTGGCCGAGCCGTTCACCCCCGACGACCTCAAGCGCATCGAGAAGCGGATGCGCGAGATCGTCAAGCAGGGGCAGCGGTTCTCCCGCCGGGCGGTCTCCGACGAGGAGGCCCGGGAGGAACTGGCCCGCGAGCCCTACAAGCTGGAGCTGATCGGCCTGAAGGGCGGCGCCGGCTCCGACGACGGCGCCGACGTCGAGGTGGGCGCCGGCGAGCTGACCATCTACGACAACCTTGACGCCAAGTCCGGCGAACTGCGCTGGAAGGACCTGTGCCGGGGCCCGCACCTGCCCACCACCCGGGTCATCCCGGCGTTCAAGCTGATGCGCTCGGGCGGCGCGTACTGGCGGGGCAGCGAGAAGAACCCGCAGCTCCAGCGGATCTACGGCACCGCCTGGGAGTCGCGGGAGCGGCAGGAGGAGCACCTCAAGCTGCTGGAGGAGGCGGAGAAGCGCGACCACCGCAGGCTGGGCGCCGAGCTCGACCTGTTCTCCTTCCCGCCCGAGATCGGCAGCGGCCTGGCCGTCTTCCACCCCAAGGGCGGCGTCGTCCGCAGGGTGATGGAGGACTACTCGCGGCGGCGGCACGAGGCGGCGGGCTACGAGTTCGTCAACACCCCGCACATCACCAAGCAGAGCCTCTTCGAGGTCTCCGGGCACCTGGGCTGGTACAAGGACGACATGTTCCCGCCCATGGAGGTGGACGGCGGCGACTACTACCTCAAGCCGATGAACTGCCCGATGCACAACCTGATCTTCCGGGCGCGCGGGCGGTCGTACCGTGAGCTGCCGCTGCGGCTGTTCGAGTTCGGCAGCGTCTACCGGTTCGAGAAGTCCGGCGTGGTGCACGGCCTCACCCGGGTGCGCGGGATGACCCAGGACGACGCGCACATCTACTGCACCCGCGAGCAGATGGTCGGCGAGATCAAGAACCTGCTCGGGTTCGTGCTCGACCTGCTGCGCGACTACGGCCTCGACGAGTTCTACCTCGAGCTGTCCACCCGGGACGACTCAGAGAAGTTCATCGGCGTCGCCGAGGACTGGGCGGAGGCCACCGCCGCGCTCAAGGAGGCCGCCGACGACTCCGGCCTCGACCTGGTGGACGACCCGGGCGGCGCCGCCTTCTACGGCCCCAAGATCTCGGTGCAGGCCAAGGACGCGATCGGCCGCACCTGGCAGCTGTCGACCATCCAGGTGGACTTCAACCAGCCCAAGCGGTTCGAGCTGGAGTACCAGGCGGCCGACGGGTCGCGGCAGCAGCCGGTGATGATCCACCGGGCGCTGTTCGGGTCGATCGAGCGGTTCTTCGGGGTGCTGCTGGAGCACTACGCGGGCGCGATGCCGCCGTGGCTGGCGCCGGTCCAGGCGGTCGGCATCCCGATCGGGGACGCGCACGTCCCGCACCTGGAGAAGGTCGCGGCCCGGCTGCGCGAGCGCGGCATCCGGGTGGAGGTCGACGCCTCCGCCGACCGGATGCAGAAGAAGATCCGCAACGCGCAGAAGCAGAAGGTCCCGTACATGCTGCTGGCCGGGGACGACGACGTGGCCAAGGACGCGGTGTCGTTCCGCTACCGCGACGGCTCGCAGCGGAACGGGGTCCCCATCGAGGAGGCGGTCGAGGAGATCGTCCGGGCGGTGGAGAGCCGGATCCAGGTCTGAGGCCCGTTCCGGACGTTGTTACCGTCCGGTAGTGCCGGGCTTGGTAGCCTCGACGCTCATTTGCGGACCGGGCGCGCCGGGCCCGATCCCGGCGGCGCGAGGAGCGGACGGACGGCGGTATGAGGTCCAGGAGGAGGGCGGCGCGCGGCCCGTCGCCCTGGAGCCGGGTCGCCGGGTACGGCGGCGCGCTGGCGCTGGTGGCGGCGGCCGTCGCCGTCCTGCTGATGCCGCTGCTCGGCGGGGACCGGGACGAGCCGTCCGGCGGTGGCCCGGCCGCGGCGGGCACCCCGGGCCCCCCGGCGGCCACCCGGCCCGTCCCGCCCCTGCCCGGCGGCACCGGCGCCGTCGACCCCGAGCCCCGGCAGGGCCGGGGGAACACGCCGGGCCGGGGCGGTGGGCAGGGCGGCCCGCCGATGCCGGGGCAGGGCGGCGGCGGCCTCACCTGGTGCCCGTCCGGGAGCGCGTTCTACCGGGCGGCGGCGGGCGGGCTGGAGGTCACCGTCAACGTGGCCGCCAGCGGGCTGGTCCGCGCCGAGGTGTCGCTGCGCGGGCGGGCGCCGGCGTCCAAGCAGGGCACCGCGACCGGCGGCCGGCCGCACTCGTTCCGGTTCGCGGGCGTGCCGGCGGCGATGGTGGAGCGGGTGAAGGTGACCACGGTGTCGGTGGGCGTCGCGATGCAGACCTGTTACGCGCGTCCCGGGCGGTAACCCGCGAAACCGCTTGGTGCGGATCTTCGCGCTGTCTAGAGTGCGTCTCCTGGTCCGCGGCGGCGGCCTGCCGATCGTCGGGGTCGTTCCCGTGGGCGGGAGGGGGAACGACCCCGATGCGCCGGGCGCGCTCAGTCGCGGGCGCCGGCCGGGGGAGCGCCGGGGCGTCCCGGCGCGGCGGCCGGGGCGACGTCGGCGACGGAGATGTTGACCGCGACCACCCGCATCCCCAGCATCTGGCTGACCACGCGGGCCACGTTGGTCTTGACCTCCTTGGCCACGTCCATGACCACCCGGCCGTACTCGATGGTGAGGGTGAGGTCGAGGGAGATCTCGTTGTCGTGCGGATGGCTCCGTGCCACCGGACGTCCCGCGTCCTCCGGCGGTGGCGCTCCGCCGGGGGGCGCGGGTGCGGTGCCGGGGGAAGCGGTGCGGACGGACGAGCCGGCCACGCCCTCGACCTCCAGCGCGGCCAGCGTCGCGATCTTCTCGATCACCTGATCCTCGATGGTGATGCGGCCCTTGACGACCGCGGCGGAGGTCGCGGTCGGGATGGCGGGCGCCTGGCGTTCCTGGGCGGCGGGAGCGGGCGGCGCCGCCGGCGCGGGGGGCGCCGGCGCGGGGGGCGGCGGCTGCGCGGGCGGCGCGGCCAGCGGAACCCCGCCGGTCGACGAGGGCCCCGACGCCGGTCCCTGGGCCGGCGGCCCCGGGAAGAACGGCATGGGCCTCGACTCGGGGCGGGGCGACTCGGGACGCGGGGACTCCTCGCCGCCGCCCGGGACTTCCTTGTCGAGATCGGTCATCGTTCGGCTCCCCACGGTCGCTTGCCCGTCCCGTTCGTCCCCCTATGGTGTCGAAGTGACGGCCATGGCGCAGGGGACCCGGGTGAACTCTGGTGACGCGAGGTGAAGTCTGCACCTACCGGCCGGTACGACGCGAACCGGGCGGCGCGCCGGGGGATCCCGGCTTCAGACCGTCCCGCCCGGCTCTCTATGCTGCTGGTCAGGCCGTGGACAAAAGGAGACCGCCGTCTTGAGCGTAGAGCCGGATGAGCCTGTGATGCCGGAGGTGCGCGACGATGCGCCCGAGCCGGGTGCGCAGGCCGCTCACCAGCCCCATTTCGAGGAGGAGCGGGGCGGTGCCGGCGTACCCGATGACTTCCAGCGGCTGTGGACGCCGCACCGGATGGCCTACATCAAGGGCGAGGGCAAGCCCAGCGGCGCCGGCTCCGGCGACGGCTGCCCGTTCTGCGAGATCCCCGAGATGACCGACGAGGACGGCCTGATCGTGGCCCGCGGCGAGCGGGTCTATGCGGTGCTCAACCTCTACCCGTACAACTCGGGGCACCTGATGATCGTCCCGTTCCGGCACGTCGCGGACTACGCCGACCTGGACCCGGCCGAGTACGAGGAGCTGGCGAAGCTGACCCGGCGCTCCCTCACGGCGCTGCGCAAGGCCAGCGGCGCGCAGGGGTTCAACGTCGGCATGAACCTCGGCCACGTGGCCGGCGCCGGGATCGCCGCGCACCTGCACCAGCACGTGGTGCCGCGCTGGGGCGGCGACACCAACTTCATGCCGGTCGTCGGGCGTACCAAGGTGCTGCCGCAACTGCTGCGCGACACCCGCCAGATCCTCGCCGACGCCTGGCCCGAGCACGACTAGGGCGTGTCTTATGGGTCTTGTTCGTCGCGCGACAGAACGTGGATCCGCAAGACACGCCCTGGCGGACAGCGGGCCGTCCGCTGTCAGGGAGGCGGAGCGATGACGGGATTCGACCGGCCGGTGCTGCTGTACGACGGCGACTGCGGTTTCTGCACCGCCTCGGTCCGGTTCGCCGAACGCCGGATCCCGTCCTCGGCGGAACCGCTGGCCTACCAGTTCGCCGATCTGGAGGCGCTCGGGACGACCGCCGAGCGCGCCTCCTACGAGGTCGTCTGGGTGGCGCGGGACGGCCGCGTCCACGGCGGGGCGCAGGCCATCGCGATGCTGCTGATCGACGCCGGGGGAGTGTGGCGGCCGCTGGGCCTGCTCGGGCGGGTGTCGCCGTTCCGGTGGGCGGCGCACGGCCTGTACCGCCTGGTCGCCGCCAACCGCGGCCGCCTGCCGGGCGGCACGCCCGCCTGCGCGCTGCCCGCCGACCGCAGGCCGGGCGCGGGACCCGCGTCCCGCTGACCCGGCCCGCCGGGCGGCGGACGCCTCAGCCCGCCGTCGCCTCCGCGGACACCTTGTCGGCCAGGTGGGAGGGCAGCGGCTCGTACCGCAGGAACACGCGGTTGAACGTGCCGGTGCCCTGCGACAGCGACCGCAGGTCGATCGCGTACCGGATGATCTCCAGCTGCGGGACCTCGGCCTTGATCAGGGTGCGGCCGCCCGGGACCGACTCGGTGCCGAGCACCCGTCCGCGCCGCGCGGTGAGGTCGGACATGACCTGGCCGACGTAGTCGTCGCCGATCAGCACCGAGACCTCGTCGACCGGCTCCAGCAGCAGGATCGGGACCTTGGCGGCGGCGTCCTTGATGCCCTGCGCGCCGGCCGCCTGGAAGGCCATGTCGGAGGAGTCGACCGAGTGCGCCTTGCCGTCGTGCAGGGTGACCTTGATGTCGACCAGGGGGTAGCCGGCCGAGACGCCGCGCGCCATCTGCTGCTTGACGCCCTTCTCCACCGACGGGATGAACTGGCGCGGCACGACCCCGCCGACGATCTTGTCGACGAACTCGAAGCCCGCGCCGGAGGGCAGCGGCTCCACGTCGATGTGGCAGATGCCGTACTGGCCGTGCCCGCCGCTCTGCTTGACGTGCCGTCCCAGGCCCTTGGCGGCGGCGCCGAAGGTCTCGCGCAGCGGCACCCGCAGGTCGATCCGCTCCACCTCGACGCCGTAGCGGGTGCGCAGCCGCTCGATCAGCACGTCGGCGTGCGCCTCGCCCATGCACCACAGCACCAGCTGGCGGGTCTCGGAGTTGTTCTCCAGGCGCAGTGTCGGGTCCTCGGCGACCAGGCGGCTCAGCGCCTGGCTCAGCTTGTCCTCGTCGGCCTTGGACTTGGCCTCGATGGCGACCGGGAGCAGCGGGTCGGGCATCGACCAGGGCGCCATCAGCAGCGGGCCGTCCGGATCGGACAGGGTGTCGCCGGTCTCGGCCCGGCTCAGCTTGGCGACCGCGCAGATGTCGCCCGCGGCGCAGGACGAGATGATCCGCTGGGCCTTGCCCAGCGGGGAGGTGAGCGCGCCGACCCGCTCGTCGACGTCGTGGTCCTCGTGGCCGCGGTCCTCGAGGCCGTGCCCGGAGACGTGCACCGTGCTGTCGGGGCGCAGCGTGCCGGAGAACACCCGCACGAGCGAGATCCGTCCGACGTAGGGGTCGGAGGTGGTCTTGACGACCTCGGCGACCAGCGGGCCCTCGGGGTCGCACGCGATGCTCTTGGGCGGGCCGCCGGTCACGCCGGTGACGGGCGGGATGCCGTGCTCGGGCGGGGACGGGAAGGCCTGAGTGACGACCTCCAGCAGCTCCTGCATCCCGATCACCGGGCCGGGATGGTCGCCGTGCGGCACGGAGGTGGCCAGCACGGGGTAGAAGGTGCCGCGCGCCACCGCGGTCTCCAGATCCTCGATGAGCGCCTTGACCGGGATCTCCTCGCCGGCCAGGTACCGGTCCATGAGGGTCTCGTCCTCGCTCTCCTGGATGATCCCCTCGATCAGCGCGGCGCGCTGCTCGGCGATCTGGTCCAGGAACTCCGGTTCCGGCTCGCACTCGACGCGGGCCCCGGTGGAGTAGTCGAGGCAGCGCTGGGTGAGCAGCCCGATCAGCCCCTTGAGGCCGTCGCCCGACCCGACCGGGAAGTAGCAGGGGAGCACGCCCTCGCCGAAGACGTCCTGGCAGCTCAGCACCACGTCGTCGAAGTCGCCGCGCTGCTGGTCGATCTTGGTGATCACGACCGCGCGGGGCATGCCGACCGCCGCGCACTCCTCCCACAGCAGCCGGGTGAGGCCGTCGATGCCGTCCACCGCCGAGATGACGAACAGGGCGGCGTCGGCGGCGCGCAGCCCGGCCCGCAGATCGCCGACGAAGTCGGCGTAGCCGGGGGTGTCGATGAGATTGACCTTGATGTCGCCGTGCACCAGCGGCGCCAGCGCGAGGTTGACCGAGCGCTGCTGGCGCACCTCCACCTCGTCGAAGTCGCTGATCGTGGTGCCGTCCTCGACCCGGCCCCGCCGCTGGACCGTGCCGGTCGCGGCCAGCAGCGCCTCCACCAGCGTGGTCTTGCCCGCACCCGAATGGCCGACCAGCGCGACGTTGCGCACCCTGTCGGGCCGGCCGGCCTCCGGTGCCCTGCCGGGCGTTCCCGGATGTCCTCCCTTGTCCGCCATGACTACCTCCTCGGACGGGCCCCGCGGGGCCGTGTGCGGCTGAGGACCCGGCCCCTGGCGGCGATCCAGGTCCTGTCGTCCGAGTGCGGCGCCAGGCCACCTCCCGACGTGCGTGACCGACGTCACACCCGTGTCAACACCTTTTCCCGTGACGGCGAGGATCACAAGAGGTGAACGGCAAACGTCCGCCATCACTTCTCAGGTGAACATGCCCCCGGCGCGCCGCCTTGACCCCTCTGTGGTGGCGCTCGCACTACGATGGGCGCGCGCTGCGCGGCCCGGGGGCGGACTCCGCCGCGGGCCCGGGGCGGCTGGAGCGGTCCCGGCGGGGACCACGATTTCGACGTCACTCGACCTCACAGGATCGGACGAATGCTCAACAAACTGCGGCCCGCGCTGGGACGCGTTCTGACCCCGATCGGCCAGACCGTCGCGCGGACCGGGGTCTCGCCCAACGCCATCACCGTGATCGGCACGGCCGGTGTGCTCGCCGGGGCGCTGGGGTTCTTCCCGCGCGGGGAGTTCTTCTGGGGCACGATGGTCATCACCGCGTTCGTGCTGTTCGACATGCTGGACGGGGCGGTGGCCCGGGTCACCGGCAAGATCTCCAAGTGGGGCGCGTTCCTGGACTCCACGATGGACCGGGTGGCGGACGCGGCGATCTTCTCCGGGCTGATGATCGGGCTGTACCGGGACGGGCAGGAGAGCCTGGCCGCGGTGGCGCTCTACTGCCTGGTCGCCGGGGCCGTGGTGTCGTACGCCAAGGCCCGCGCCGAAGGGCTCGGCTACACCTGCAACGTGGGCATCGCCGAGCGCGCCGAACGGCTGATCGTGGTGCTGGTGGCGGCCGGGTTCGACGGGATCGGGGTGCCGTTCGTCCTGGCGCTGGCGCTGTGGGTGCTGGCCGCGCTCAGCACGATCACGGTCGGGCAGCGGTTCGCGACCGTGCGGGCCCAGGCCCTGGCCGACCCGGCGCCTTCGCCCCCGTCGGCCGCCGAACCCTCCGGATCGGCGGCCTCGAAATCGGCGCCCGGCTCGGCGCCCGGCTCGGCGCCCGGCTCGGCGCCCGGCTCGGCGTCCGACTCGGCGTCCGAATCGGCGTCCGACTCGGCGTCCGACTCGGCCCCCGCCCCCGCCCCCCGGGCTGAGCCGAAGACCGTTCCCCCGGCCGGCCGCAACGGCACCGGCCGCAAGGGCGGCCGCAGCGGCGGCGCCAAGCGGCGGGCGGAGCGCGGCGCGTGACCGAGGACGCGCGATCGTCGCTGCTCGCGTCCGTCCGCGAGGAGGCGATGGGCACCGCCTACGCGCTCGGCTGGACGGTCGTCCGGAAGATGCCCGAGCGGACCGCCCGGCGGATCTTCACCGGGCTGGCCGACCGCACCTGGCGGGGCCACGGCGCGGGCGTCCGCCAGCTGGAGCGCAACCTGTGCCGGGTGCTGGGCAAGGACGCCGTCGACGACGAGGTCAGGATCCTCAGCAGGAAGGTGCTGCGCTCCTACTTCCGCTACTGGTTCGAGGTCTTCCGGCTGCCGGAGTACGACCGCGACCGCATCGTCGGCCGGTTCCGGGTCACCGGCGAAGAGAAGATCTTTTCCACCCTCGAGTCCGGCCGCGGCGTCGTCCTGGCCCTGCCGCACATGGGCAACTACGAGCAGGCGGGCGCCTGGCTGGCGTACCAGGGGCAGCGGTTCACCACGGTGGCCGAGCGGCTCAAGCCCGAGTCCCTGTTCGACCGCTTCGTCGCATTCCGTGAGAGTCTGGGGATGGAGGTCCTGGCGCACAAGGGCGCCTCGGCGTACGGCCGGCTCGCGCATCGGCTGCGCGCAGGCGGCCTGGTGTGCCTGGTGGTCGACCGAGACCTCACCGAGAACGGGATCGAGGTGGAGTTCTTCGGCGCCACCGCCCGGATGCCCGCGGTGTCGGGCGCGCTGGCGCTCCAGACGGGCGCGGCGCTGATCCCGGTCACCCTGTGGTACGAAGGCGAGTACTGGGCGGCGCGAGTCCACGACGAGGTCCCGGCCCCGGCCGGGGGCGTCAGACAGGAGAAGATCCAGGCCATGACGCAGGAGCTCGCGCGCGTGTTCGAGGAGGGCATCGCCGCGCACCCGGAAGACTGGCACATGCTCCAGAAGGTGTGGGTCGAGGACCTGGAGAGGGCGGGCCGGTGAAAATCGGCATCGTCTGCCCGTACGAGTGGGACGTTCCGGGCGGCGTCCAGCAGCACATCCGCGACCTGGCGGAGGCGTTGATCGGCCTCGGCCACGATGTGTCGGTGATGGCGCCGGTCGACGACGACGCGCCGCTGCCGCCGTTCGTGGTGTCGGCCGGCCGCGCCGTCCCGGTGCCCTACAACGGCTCGGTGGGACGGGTGGCGTTCGGCTTCCTGTCGGCGAGCCGGGTGCGGCGGTGGATCAACGAGGGCGGTTTCGACGTCCTGCACGTGCACGAGCCGGCCGCGCCGTCGCTGGGCATCCTGGCCTGCTGGGCGGCCGACGGGCCGATCGTCGGCACCTTCCACGCCTCGTACCAGAAGTCGCGGCTGGTGTCGGTGACCGCGCCGATCCTGCAGAGCGCGCTGGAGAAGATCACCGGTCGGATCGCGGTGTCGGAGGCGGCCCGCAAGACGCTGGTGGAGCATCTGGGCGGCGACGCGGTGCTGATCCCCAACGGGGTCGCCACCGAGCGGTACGCGATGGCCGAGCCGCTGCCCGGCTGGACGGGCCGGGTCGACGGCGGCGACGGCGACCAGGGCGGCTCCGGTGGCGCGCTGGGCTTTCTGGGCCGCATGGACGAGCAGCGCAAGGGCCTGCCGGTGCTGCTGCGCGCCTTCGAGATCCTCGGCCGCCGCAGGCCCGGGCTGCGGCTGCTGCTGGCCGGTCCCGGCGACACCGGGGACGTGCTCGCCAAGGTCTCCCGCGAGCTGCGCGAGCGGGTGGTGGTGCTGGGCATGGTCAGCGAGGAGGACAAGGTCCGCGCCTACCACTCGGTGGACGTCTTCGTGGCGCCCAACCTGGGCGGGGAGAGCTTCGGGATCGTGCTGGCCGAGGCGATGTCGGCGGGCGCCCCCATCCTGGCCAGCGACATCGAGGCCTTCGACCGGGTGCTGCTGGGCGGCCGCGCCGGTGCGCTGTTCCCCGTCGGCGACCACGAGGCGCTGGCCGCGGCGGCGGGCGAGCTGCTGGACGACCCCGCCCGGCGCAAGCAGCTGTCGGCCGAGGCCCGCGCCGCCGTCCGCCGGTACGACTGGTCGGCGGTGGCCCGCGACGTGCTGCGGGTGTACGAGACGGTGGCCCTGGACGGCGCCGGGGTCGTCGAGTCCGGCCTCGGGGCCTGAGAGGCGTAACGGCACATGTTCCCCGACTGGATCATCGACGTCCTGTTCTGGATCGCGGTCGTCTTCCTCGTCGGCGTGTACGTCTCGTGGCGCGCGACCCGGCTGGACCGGCTGCACGTCCGGGTGGAGACGGCCCGGGCGGCGCTGGACGCGGCGCTGGTGCGGCGCGCGGCGGTGGCGCTTGAGCTGGCGGCCTCGCGGCTGCTGGACCCGGCGACCAGCCTGGTGCTGGCGACCGCGGCGCACGAGGCGCGTACCGCCGACGCCGAGTCCCGCGAGTTCGCCGAGAGCGACCTGTCCCGCGCGCTGCGGGCGGTGGTCGACCAGCCCGACTTCGCCGACACTTTGGAGGCCGAGGGCGACGGCCGGCCGGTGCTGGACGAGTTGGGCGGCGCCGCGGCCAAGGTCGTCTACGCGCGCCGCTTCTACAACGACGCGGTCTCGCAGGCCCGGATCGCCCGCCGCAAGATGCTGATCCGGGTGCTGCCGCTGGCGGGCCGGGCGCCGCTGCCGGGCTTCTTCGAGATCGACGACGATCCGCCGGAGGCGCTGCGCGGCTGACCTTCGCACCCCGGATTGAACCGGACAAAGCGGCCCTACGTATTCGCTACCCTCGGGCAAGTCGCCTTTGGGAGGGTAAATCGTGCGAATCGCATGGGCCGGAGGAGGGCGTGGCCGGGCCGCCGCCGGGATCGGCGCCGTCATGCTCGGCGGAGCCCTGACCGCGTGCTCCGGATCGGACGGGGCCGGGTCCGCCGCCCCGCCCAGCGCGGCCGGCGGCGCGGAGAAGCCGAGCACGCCCGCCTCCCACCCGTTCACCGGCGGCCGCGCCGGGCTGGACAACCCGGTGCTGGCGGTGAAGATCGAGAACACCCGCGCGGCGCTGCCGCAGACCGGCGTGCGCTCGGCCGACATCGTGTACGTGGAGCAGGTCGAGGGCGGCGAGACCCGACTGATGGCGGTCTACTCCTCCCGGCTGCCCGCCCGGGTCGGGCCGGTCCGCAGCGCCCGCATCTCCGACCTGCACATCCTCTCGCAGCTCGGACGGCCGGCGTTCGCGTTCTCCGGGGTCCAGAGCAAGATGAAGAAGTACATCAAGCAGGCGCCGCTGTACGACATCTCGCAGGACAACGGCGGCCGCGCCTACTTCCGTGCCGGGCCCAAGCCCATCCCGTACAACCTCTACGCCAACCCGAAGACGCTGCTGAAGGAGGCCCCCAAGGCCGAGGGGCCGCGCGACATCGGGTTCCGTTTCGGGCCGGCTCCCGAGGGCGGCAAGCCCACCTCGACCTTCACGGCCCGGTGGCCGTCCACGCGGATGTCGTTCACCTGGTCGGCCAAGCAGAAGCGCTGGCTGTCGGCCCACAACGGCCGGACCAACACCGCGGCCGAGGGCGGCGTGCTGGGCGGGCAGACGGTGGTGATCCAGTACGCCGAGACGACCCGCTCGGAGTTCCACGACTTCCTCGGCAACTACACCCCGCTGATCAAGACGACCGGCACCGGGCGCGCCGTGGTGCTGCGCGACGGCAAGGCCTACGACACCACGTGGTCGCGACCGTCGGAGGACAAGGGGACGACCTTCACCACCGCCGACGGCAAGCCGATGACGTTCGCCCAGGGGCAGGTGTGGGTGGTGCTCCTCAACAACGGCAAGCCCCGCATCCCGTAGGGATCCCGGCTACCGGCCCGGCCACTGGCCGACCTGTAAGGGAGGCCCGCGCGATCTTGACACCATGGCGGGTCCTTCGCCCCATCGAGCAGGCAATATCATGGATAGAGATCTGCCGTCCGCTTTCATGTGAGGAATACCCGTGTCGACTGCGAATCCCGCCCCCGAGCCGATCAACGCTCCCGCCACCGGGACCGCCCGGGTCAAGCGCGGCATGGCGGAGATGCTCAAGGGCGGTGTGATCATGGACGTGGTCACGCCCGAGCAGGCGAAGATCGCCGAAGACGCCGGCGCGGTCGCCGTGATGGCGCTGGAGCGGGTGCCCGCCGACATCCGCGCCGAGGGCGGCATCTCCCGGATGAGCGACCCCGACATGATCGAGGGCATCATCGGCACCGTGTCGATCCCGGTCATGGCCAAGGCCCGGATCGGGCACTTCGTCGAGGCCCGGGTGCTGCAGGCGCTCGGCGTCGACTACGTCGACGAGTCCGAGGTCCTCACCCCGGCCGACTACGAGAACCACATCGACAAGTGGGCCTTCACCGTCCCGTTCGTGTGCGGCGCCACCAACCTCGGCGAGGCGCTGCGGCGCATCACCGAGGGCGCGGCGATGATCCGCTCCAAGGGCGAGGCCGGCACCGGCGACGTCTCCAACGCCACCACGCACATGCGGCAGATCCGCGCCGAGATCCGCCGGCTGCAGGGGCTGCCCGCGGACGAGCTGTACGTCGCCGCCAAGGAGCTGCAGGCCCCCTACGAGCTGGTCAAGGAGGTCGCCGAGGCGGGCAGGCTGCCGGTCGTGCTGTTCACCGCCGGCGGCATCGCCACCCCGGCCGACGCGGCCATGATGATGCAGCTGGGCGCCGAGGGCGTGTTCGTCGGCTCGGGCATCTTCAAGTCCGGCGACCCGGCCAAGCGCGCCAAGGCCATCGTCGAGGCCACCACCTTCCACGACGACCCGGACGTGATCGCCAAGGTGTCGCGCGGCCTGGGCGACGCCATGGTCGGCATCAACGTCGCCTCCCTCGGCGAGGACCAGAAGTTCGCCGGCCGCGGCTGGTGAACCCCGGCCCTGGCGGGTAATCGACCGGTTACTTGCGGCGCCCCCTCCCCAACCCGCGCCGCAGGGTTTACGCTGGCCGCGCGGTCGTTGGGGGAGGAACGGGGCCCCCGGGCGGCAGGCGGCCGCGGGGAGGGACGATCATGGGGTGGTCGGTCGCGCTGGCCTGTGCGAGCGCCGGTGATCCCGCCGAGGTGTTCCGGCCGGGGCTGGTCCCCGATCCCGATCCGGAGGCCGCCGCGACGCTGGCCCGCGGGCTCTATCCCGCCGCGACCCTCGCCGCGACCGGCGACACGGTCCTGGACTTCGCGCTGTGGCCGTTCGAGGACGAGCTGTTCGTCGGGGTCTTCGACCGGGCGCTGCTGCTGTGCGACCGGCGGCTGTTCGGCCTCGACGAGGACGCCCGCCGGATCGCCGACAGCATCGCGGCGGCGCTGCCCGGCGCGCACTGCGGCGTCCTCGTCCTGCACAGCGTGATCTCCGGCTGCTGGTTCCGCTGGTACGAGGCGGCCGAGCTGCGCCGCGACGTGTTCGTCACCGCCGAGGACGGCGTGGTGGTCGACCAGGGCGACCGGCTGCCGGTCGAGGCCCCGTTCTGGAAGGCCATCGACGACGGCGCACCGGACGTGCCGCTGCCGTTCGACCCCGAGGAGTTCGGGCTGGCGCTGGCGGGTGCCCACATGTTCGGCCGCGGCATCGCCGACCGCGGCGACGACGGCTTCCTGCCCCTGGAGCTCCCACTGCGCCGTTTCAAGCTCTCCTGACCCCCGCGCTCCCGCGAGGCGCGGGGGCGGGAGGGGGAAGACACGCCCATTCCGGGAACGTTGTAACCAACGTCTAGGGTTGTCCGAGACTGATCTCCCGGAAGGTTCCACGTGACTGCTGCTGTGCCCACCATCGGGGTTCTCGCCTTGCAAGGCGACGTACGCGAACACTCCAGGGCCCTGGAGGGCGCCGGGGCGCGGACGGTGCCCGTGCGCCGCGCCGAGGAGCTGGAGAGCGTGGACGCGCTGGTCGTCCCCGGCGGCGAGTCCACCACGATGTGGCGGCTGGCGCGGACGTTCGAGCTGCTGGAACCGCTGCGCAAGCGGATCGAGGCGGGGATGCCCGCCTACGGCTCCTGCGCCGGCATGATCATGCTGGCCGACCGGATCCGGGACGGCGCGGACGGGCAGGAGACGATCGGCGGCATCGACATGACGGTGCGCCGCAACGCCTTCGGCCGCCAGGTCGACTCGTTCGAGGCCGAGGTGCCGCTGACCGGCGTCGACGGCGCGCCCTTCCACGCGGTCTTCATCCGGGCGCCCTGGGTGGAGTCGGTGGGCGCGGGCGTGGAGATCCTCGGTCGCGCCGAGAGCGGCCCGAACATCGGTAGGATCGTCGCCGTCCGCCAAGGCCGCCTCATGGCGACCGCGTTCCACCCCGAACTGACGGGCGACCACCGCGTGCACCACTACTTCGCCGATCTGGTGCGCCGGGCGATGGAGGAGGAGTAAGAGGATGTCCGGCCATTCCAAATGGGCGACGACCAAGCACAAGAAGGCGGCTCTCGACGCCAAGCGGGGCAAGCTCTTCGCCAAGCTGATCAAGAACGTCGAGGTCGCCGCGCGGACCGGCGGCGGTGACCCCGACGCCAACCCGACGCTGTACGACGCCATCTTCAAGGCGAAGAAGAACTCCGTCCCCAACGACAACATCGAGCGCGCGCGCAAGCGCGGCGCCGGCGAGGAGGCCGGGGGCGCCGACTGGCAGAACATCACCTACGAGGGCTACGCCCCCGGCGGGGTGGCGCTGCTGGTCGAATGTCTGACCGACAACCGCAACCGCGCCGCCTCCGAGGTGCGCGTCGCGCTCACCCGCAACGGCGGCTCGCTGGCCGACCCGGGCTCGGTGTCCTACCTGTTCAACCGGAAGGGCGTGGTGATCGTCCCGAAGGCGGGCACCAGCGAGGACGACATCATGCTGGCCGTCCTGGACGCCGGTGCCGAGGAGGTCAACGACCTCGGCGACAACTTCGAGGTCGTCTCCGAGGCGGGCGACCTGACCGCCGTCCGCACCGCGCTGCAGGAGGCCGGCATCGACTACGAGTCGGCCGACTCCAGCTGGCTGCCCAGCGTGTCGGTGCCGCTGGACGAGGAGAACGCCAAGAAGGTCTTCCGCCTGATCGAGGCGCTGGAGGACTCCGACGACGTCCAGGACGTCTACGCCAACTTCGACGTCAGCGACGAGGTCATGGCCGCCCTCGACTAGCCGTAGGGTCGGGATCATGGAAATCCGGGTGCTGGACGCCGCGGGGCTCGACGCCACCCGCGACCTGCGTTCCCAAGGGTTCGGGGCGCTTCCGGACGGCCAGTGGGCTCAGATCATCCGGCTCGCGGGCCACACGCTGCGCGGGGGCCGCCAGTTCGCCGGCTACGAGGACGGCCGCCCGGTGGCGACCGCGCGGATCCACGACCTGCCGCAGTGGTGGCATGGCCGTCCCGTCTCCATGGGCGGCGTCGGCGGGGTCGTCGTGGCCCCCGAGGCCCGCGGCCGGGGGGTCGGCCGCCGCCTGATGACCGAGGTGCTGGAGCGCTGCACCGCGTTCGGGCACGCCCTGTCGGTCCTCTATCCGGCGACCACGCCGCTTTACCGTTCGCTGGGCTGGGAGCACGCGGGCTCCCTGCACCGGGCCGGGCTCCCGGCCGAGGCGCTGCGCGAGGTCCGGGCGGACGCCTCCGTCGGAGTGCGCCGCGCGGGCCCCGACGACGCCGCCGAGGTGGCCGAGGTCATCCGCCGGGTGCACCGCGACGCGGGCCACTGCGGGCCGATCGACTGGGGCGAGAAGGCCTGGCGGATCTACCTCGCCGACCGGGACGTCTACCACTACCTGGCCGAGGACGGCTTCCTCGCCTACCACTGGGGCGAGGGAAACCGCTCCCTGGAGGTCGAACTGCTGGTCGCGGCCTCGGAGGCGACGCTGCGGGCGCTGTGGGCGCTCGTCGGGACCGGCTCGTCGATCGTGCCAACCGTGTACGCGAACGTGGCGCCGCACGACCCGGTCTTCTGGCTGACCAGGGAACGGACCTCCGAGGAGGTCCAGCGGACCCGCTGGATGCTGCGCGTGCTCGACGCCCCGGCCGCGGTCGAGGCGCGCGGCTTCCCGCCCGGCGTGTCGGCCGAGGCGGCCCTGGAGATCGACGATCCGCAGCTCCCGGCCAACACCGGTTCCTGGCGGCTCGTCGTGAAGGACGGCACGGGGCGCCTGGAACGCGGCGACGCGGCGGGCCGCCCGGCCGTGCGGGTCGGGGCGCGCGGCCTCGCCGCCCTGTACGGCGGGGTGCCGACGTCCACGCTCCGCGCCACCGGGCTCCTGGAGGGCGACGCGCCCGTCCTGGACGCGGTCTTCGCCGCCGCACCGTTCGCGCTCGACCACTTCTGACCCCGCTGCTGAGACGGCGGGGCCGACACAGCCGCCGCGATGCGCGACGATTGTCCGGCGGGTTCGGTAGCGTGGCGCCCGCCGAACAGATGATCGAAGGAGCGGGCGTTGCGGGTGATGGGCGTGGACCCCGGGCTCACCAGATGCGGCGTCGGCGTGGTCGACGGCGCTCCCGGCACCCCCTTGCGGCTGGTGCGCGTGGAGGTCGTCCGCACCGGCGCCGACGAGGAGATAGCCGCCCGCCTGCTGGGCATCGAGACCGGCATCGCGGCCCTGATGGACGAGCTGCGGCCCGACGCCGTCGCGGTCGAGCGGGTGTTCTCCCAGCACAACGTGCGCACCGTCATGGGCACCGCGCAGGCGGCCGGGGTCGCGATGCTGCTCGCGGCGCGGCGCGGGCTGCCGGTGGCGATGCACACGCCCAGCGAGGCCAAGGCCGCGGTCACCGGCAACGGCCGTGCCGACAAGGCGCAGGTCACCAAGATGGTGACGCGGCTGCTGCGGCTGGAGACCGCGCCCAAGCCCGCCGACGCGGCCGACGCGCTGGCGCTGGCGATCTGCCATGTGTGGCGGGGCGGCGCCCAGGCGCGGCTGCAGGCCGCCCGTTCCAGGACCAGAGGGGGAATGAGGCCGTGATCGCCTTCGTCAGCGGCCGGGTGGCCGCCGCCGGGCCCGACGCCGCCGTCATCGACGTGCACGGTGTCGGGCTGTCGGTGCAGTGCACCCCGGCCACGCTCGCCGGGCTGCGGGTGGGCGAGGAGGCCCGGGTACCGACGTCCATGGTCGTCCGGGAGGACTCGCTGACCCTCTTCGGGTTCGCCGACGACGACGAGCGGTCGGTGTTCGAGCTGCTCCAGACGGCCAGCGGCGTCGGCCCCCGGCTGGCGCTGGCGATGCTGGCCGTGCACTCGCCCGACGCGCTGCGCCGCGCGGTCGCGGCCGAGGACGTCGCGTCCCTCACCAAGGTGCCGGGGATCGGCAAGAAGGGTGCGCAGCGGATCGTGCTGGAGCTGAAGGACCGGCTCGGCGGCCCGGTGGGCGCCGCCGGCGACGCGCCCGCCCAGGTCCGCGCCGAGCCCTGGCGCGAGCAGGTCCAGAACGGCCTGATCAACCTGGGCTGGTCGGCCCGGGACGCCGACGCCGCCGTGGACGCGGTCGCCGCCGACCTCGACGGCGAGACGCCGCCGGTGGCCGTCCTGCTGAAGGCCGCGCTGAAGAGGCTCAGCAAGTGACCGAGCCGATGGACGGGCACGACAGGATCGTCTCGGCGGACGCCGACGGCCCGGAGGAGGAGGTCATCGAGGCCGCGCTGCGGCCCAAGAAGCTCGACGACTTCATCGGCCAGGAGCGGGTGCGCGAGCAGCTGTCCCTGGTGCTGCACAGCGCGCTGCGGCGCGGCCGCACGCCCGACCACGTGCTGCTGTCGGGCGGCCCCGGGCTGGGCAAGACGACCCTCGCGATGATCATCGCGGCGGAGCTGGGGCGGCCGCTGCGGATCTCCTCGGGCCCGGCGATCGAGCGGGCCGGCGACCTGGCGGCCGTGCTGTCCACCCTCTCGGAGGGGGAGGTGCTGTTCCTGGACGAGATCCACCGGATGGCGCGTCCCGCCGAGGAGATGCTCTACATGGCGATGGAGGACTTCCGGGTCGACGTCGTCGTGGGCAAGGGCCCGGGGGCGACCGCGATCCCGCTCGACATCGCCCCGTTCACGCTCGTGGGGGCCACCACCCGGGCGGGCATGCTGCCGGGGCCGCTGCGCGACCGGTTCGGCTTCGTCGCGCACATGGACTTCTACGAGCCCGCCGAGCTGGAGGTGATCGTCCAGCGGTCCGCGCGGCTGCTGGACGTCGAGATCAGCGACGCGGGCGCGGCCGAGGTCGCCGGCCGGTCCCGCGGCACGCCCCGGATCGCCAACCGGCTGCTGCGCCGCGTCCGCGACTACGCGGAGGTGCGGGCCGACGGCGCGGTCGACCTCGAGCTGGCCCGCGCCGCGCTGAAGCTGTACGAGGTCGACGAGCGCGGCCTCGACCGCCTCGACCGGGCCGTGCTGGCGTCGCTGATGCGCAAGTTCGGCGGCGGGCCGGTGGGCTTGTCGACGCTGGCGGTGTCGGTCGGCGAGGAGCCGGAGACGGTCGAGGTCGTGGCCGAGCCCTTCCTGGTCAGGCAGGGACTGCTGGCCCGCACGCCGCGCGGCCGGGTGGCCACCCCGGCGGCGTGGGCGCACCTGGGGCTCACACCGCCCCCCTCGGCCCCGATGGCGGGTACGCTGTTCGCATTGGACGACGATGCCGACCGGCCAGAGCAGTGATCGTCAATGGTGATCACAGAGTGGCGTTCAGCCCGTAACGGCTTGGGAACTTCACGCCGTTCCCGATCGTCACGTCGTTGCCGGTGTCTGGCGTACTCTCTAGACTCCGGGACTTGGTCACCCGTGCCCGGCCCACCGCACCGTCGGCGCCGCCGAAACCGGCGGCAGGCTGGGCGAACCACTTCGGAAGGATGCCCCAGTGATGGGCAGCGACATGATTATTGCGGCGAATCAGAGCAGTAGCGGGGCGTTCAACCTCCTGCTGCTCCTGGCCGTGCCCCTGGTCTTCTATTTCCTGCTGATCCGGCCGCAGAGCAAGCGGCGCAAGGAGCAGCTGCAGATGCAGAACGCCCTGCACCCCGGAGCCCGGGTGATGACGACCAACGGGATGTACGCCGACGTGGTGTCGGTGGACGACGACGGCCTCGTGCTGGAGATCGCCCCCGGCGTCGAGGCCCGGTTCGTCAAGCAGGCCGTGATGCAGGTGGTCACGGAGGGCGACAAGCCCGCCGAGGAGGTCGACCTCACCGAGGACGACGACGAGGACCTGTCCGACGACACCGCCGCCAAGACCGACCTGAAGAAGGACGGCAAGGGCGGGGCGGACGCGGAGGAGCCCGAGGAGTCCAAGCCCTCAGGGGACGCCGACGCCGAGGCCGAGGCCGACGAGGACGGCAAGCCCGCCGCGCAGGGAGCCGGCGCGGGCAAGGGCCTGAAGAAGTCCTCCGGCTGATCCCGGCGGCGCGCCGGCACCGACCGGCGCGCCGACAGCGACCGGGGCGCGGGCCGCACCGGTCTTGGACCGACGACGACTACGGGAAGTTAGACGACCAGTGGCTCCGCCTCGCAGCAACATTCCCAATCCAGGGCGCACGCTCCTCGCGCTGTTCGTGGTCATGGCGGCCCTCACCGGCGTGATGTTCCTGCAGGGCCAGCCCACCCCCAAGCTGGGGCTGGACCTGGCCGGCGGGACCACCGTCACGCTGACCGCCGCGACCGCCGACGGGCGCACCCCGCCCGCCACCCAGATGGACCAGGCCGTCAAGATCATGACCCAGCGGGTCAACGGTCTCGGCGTGTCGGACGCCGAGGTGGCCAAGCAGGGCTCCCGCAACATCGTGGTCAACGTGCCGGGTGAGGGGCAGGACCGCGTCGTCCAGCTGATCGGCACCACCGCCAAGCTGCAGTTCCGCCAGGTGTACGCGGTGGCCGACGGCAAGCCGATGGGGGCCGCCCCGCCCGCCCCCTCGCCGACGCCGTCCGCCAAGGACAAGAACTCGGGCAAGCCGAGCCCGTCGTCCAGCCCGTCGCCGTCGGGGTCGCCGAGCGCCTCGCCGACCGCGCGGGGCCGGGCGCTGTCGGAGGCCATGGCGGCGCCGACGCCCACGCCGTCGGGCAGCGCGTCGGCCAAGCCCTCGAGCCCGGCGTCGCCGAACCCGTCGCAGCTGCCGTCGCAGCTGGTCCCGCCGGGCGCCGCGGGCGGCGCGCCGGACTACACCGGCATCGGCGACAAGGCCGTGATCAAGCAGTTCGAGCAGCTCAACTGCTACGTGCCCGACAAGCGGGTGCCGGGGTCCAACGACCCCAACCGCAAGTGGGTGGCCGCCTGCGACCAGAAGGAGGAGCGGGGCCAGGTCGCCAAGTACATCATGGGCCCGGTCCGGGTGCTGGGCGAGCAGGTCTCCGACGCCTCCGCGATGCCCCCGGACTCCACCCAGGGGCAGAGCAGCTGGTGGGTCAGCCTGAAGTTCAAGTCCCAGGGCGCCCGCCAGTTCGGGCAGGCCACCACCGAGGCCTACCAGGCCTACCAGATGGACCAGTCCTCCCCGCGCTCGCAGATCGCGATCGTGCTGGACGGCCAGGTGGTGTCGGCGCCCAGCATCAGCAAGGGCGCGATCACCGGCGGCACCGCGCAGATCGACGGGCCGCCGGAGAGCTTCACCCAGACCTACGCCACCGACCTGGCCAACGTGCTCAAGTACGGCGCGCTGCCGCTGGAGTTCAAGCAGAGCTCGATCGACGAGGTGTCCTCCACGCTGGGCTCCGACCAGCTGCGCGGCGGCATGATCGCCGGCGCGATCGGGCTGGTCCTGGTGGTGCTGTACTGCCTGATGTACTACCGGGGCCTGGGGCTGGTGGCGGTCTCCAGCCTGATGGTGGCCACCGGGATCACCTACGTGTCGGTGGTGATCCTGGGCGAGAACATGGGGTTCCGGCTGTCGCTGCCGCACATCATCGGCCTCATCGTCTCCATCGGCATCACCGCCGACTCGTTCATCGTCTACTTCGAGCGATTGCGCGACGAACTGCGCGCGGGCCGTACGCTGCGGCCCTCGGTCGAGGTGGCGTGGAAGCGGGCGCGGCGCACCATCCTGGTCGCCGACGCGGTGACCTTCCTGGCCGCGCTGGTGCTGTACTTCCTGGCGGTCGGCGGGGTCCGGGGCTTCGCGTTCGCGATGGGCCTGACCACGCTGATCGACGTGATCGTGGTGTTCTTCTTCACCAAGCCGCTGGTGGGCCTGCTGTCGCGGACCAGGTTCTTCGGCCGCGGCCATCCGCTGTCGGGGCTGGACGCCTCGCGGCTGCGCAAGGCGACGACCCGTAACACGACCGGGTCGGCGAGGCCCGCGGCGCCCGGCCGGGCCACCGCGACCGCCGGCGCCGGTTCCGCCCGCTCGAAGAGCCCGAAGAGCCAGGAGGCCTGATGCTGGGGCTGCGCGCAGTCATCTCCCGGATCTACCGGGGCGAGATCAGCGCCGACATCGTCGGCAAGCCCAAGATCTGGTACTCCATCTCGGGGCTGCTGCTGGTGGTGTCCATCGCGGGCCTGCTCATCCAGGGCCTGAACTTCGGCGTGGAGTTCAAGGGCGGCTCGGTGTTCACCTTCAGCGCGCCCAGTTCCTCCATCGAGCAGGTGCGCGGCGCGGTGACCGGCGGCGGGGCGCACCAGGCGATCGTGCAGAAGGCCGGCGGCGACTGGCGGGTCACCACCGAGAGCCTCAGCTCCACCAAGGTGACCGACGTCAAGAAGAACGTCGCCGAGGAACTGAACGTCCCGGAGCAGAAGGTCAGCACCCAGGTGGTGGGGGCATCCTGGGGTGGCGAGATCTCGGAGAAGGCCTGGCAGGCGCTGCTGGTCTTCATGATCTTGATCATCGGCTATCTGTCCGTGGCGTTCGAGTGGCGGATGGCGCTGGCCGCCGTGGTCGCCCTGGTGCACGACCTGGTCATCACCGCGGGCGTGTACGCCTGGTCCGGGTTCGAGGTCACGCCCGCCACGCTGCTGGGCTTCCTGACCATCCTGGGCTATTCGCTGTACGACGCCGTGGTGGTGTTCGACATGATCAAGGAGGTCACCAAGCCGCTCGGCCCGACCTCCAAGATCACCTACAGTGAGGCGGCCAACCAGGCGCTCAGCAGCACCCTGGTGCGCTCGCTGAACACCTCGCTGGTGGCGATCCTGCCGGTCGCGGCGATCCTGTTCATCGGCACCACGCTGTTCGGCGCGGGCACGCTGAAGGACCTGTCGCTGTCGCTGTTCGTCGGCATGATCGTGGGCACCTACTCCTCGATCTGCGTGGCCACCCCGCTGCTGGTCCAGCTCAAGGAGCGCGAGCCCAAGTACCGCGAGCTGCGGGCCAACATCGCGCGCCGGGAGAGCAGCGCCAAGCGGCAGGCCAAGGCGGCCAAGGCCGAGGCCGCGGTCACCGTCGGCCGGGGCGGCGGCGCCAAGGACGAAGACGACGACCCCGAGCCGGTCGACGACGCCCCGGACGAGGACGTCCGGGCCTCGGTGACCGTGCGCAAGGTCGTCCAGCAGGGGCCGCGGCAGCAGCCCAAGCGCGGCAGCCGGCAGCAGCGCCGGGGCAAGTAGCGTTCGAGTAGGCGGCGCCGCGGCGTCGGCGCGGCAGGCAGCGTATCGGCCGTGCCCACCGTCCCTCAGGGGGGCGGGGGCACGGCCGACGCATGACAGAAGTGAACAGGGAGCGCCAGTGGACCTCGACAAGCTGATCCGGGACCGGATCCGGGACGTGCCCGACTACCCCAAGCCGGGTGTGCTCTTCAAGGACATCACCCCGCTGCTGGCCGACCACGTCGCCTTCGCGGGCGTCGTGGACGCCATCGTCAACCACCACGGCCGCGGCACCGTCGACAAGATCGTCGGGATCGAGGCGCGCGGCTTCATCCTGGCCGCCCCGGTCGCCTACCACTTCGGTGCGGGTTTCGTACCGGTGCGGAAAAAGGGAAAGCTGCCCGCGAGGTCGTACGAGGAGACCTATGATCTCGAGTACGGGACCGAGACGATCGAGATGCACGCCGACGCGTTCGGTCCCGGTGACCGGGTACTGATCGTCGACGATGTCCTGGCCACCGGCGGTACCGCCCGCGCGGCCGCGGAGTTGGTCCGCCGGGCAGGCGGCGAAGTCGCCGGAATCTCGGTCCTGCTGGAGCTGTCGTTCTTGCATGGACGGGACAAGCTCGGGAATCTGGACGTTCATGCATTGGTTACGGTCTAGTACGAAATGGGTGGCGGATACACTGACGCCATCCGGTCCGGCGGGGGACGGGCGCATCCCGCGGGGCCAGGAGGGTCGTGCGTCCCGAGGTCCGAGGAGGCTGGGTGCCCGGTGAGGTGGTATCGACCGAAGCGGTGACCGAAACGGTGGCCGAAAGTAAGGCGGGCCCGGCGACGGAGCCGGGGACCAGGCGGGACGCGCGCGCGACCCGGGCCAGGGCCGCCGGTGGGGCCGCCACGCCGTCCGCCGCCGAGTCCGAGCCGGGCGAGGCGGACGAGTCCGACCGGCCCGCACAGGACGCCTCGGCCGCCGAAACCCAGGCCGCCACCAGCGGCTCCGGCCCTTCCGCCTCGGACGCCGCCGGGACGAAAGGGCCGACCGAAACCCCTCCCACCCCCTCCGCTCCGAAGACCCGGCCCGATGCCCAGTCCGAGTCCGAGTCCGAGTCCGAATCCGGGCCCACCGGAGGCTCCGCTTCCACGGGGAGCCCGCGAAGCAAGAGTCCGGGCGGTGAAGGTGCAAAGCCCGCCAAAGGGGCCAGAACGGCCGGAGAAGCCCGGCCGGCCGCGCGTGCGGGTACGGTGGCCAAAGGAACATCCGAACCCGGGCAGCGGGGGTCCGGAGGCACGTCCGGCGGCACCTCCGGTGGCCCGTCCGACGGCACGTCCAGGGCAGGCAGACCCGCAAGCCCCGCACAGCCCACGATTCCGCCGTCCGCCGCGCGGGTGCGCCGCAGGCTCGCCCGCCTTGGCTCGCAGCGCGGTCCCGCTATGAACCCGGTACTCGAACCACTGATCAAGACGGTCCGCAACACCCATCCGAAGGCGGACCTGCGGCTGATCGAGCGCGCCTACGACTGCGCCGCCCACTACCACCGCGACCAGAAGCGCAAGAGCGGCGACCCCTACATCACCCATCCGCTCGCGGTGTCCGCCATCCTCGCCGAACTCGGCATGAACACCGAGACGATCTGCGCCGCGCTGCTGCACGACACCGTCGAGGACACCCCCTACACGCTGGACGGGCTGAGCTCCGACTTCGGCGACGAGATCGCCGCGCTGGTCGACGGGGTGACCAAGCTCGACAAGGTCAAGTACGGCGAGGCGGCCGAGGCGGAGACCGTCCGCAAGATGGTCGTGGCGATGTCCCGCGACATCCGGGTGCTGGTGATCAAGCTCGCCGACCGGCTGCACAACATGCGGACGCTGCGCTACATGCCGCGGCACAAGCAGGAGAAGAAGGCCCGCGAGACGCTGGAGGTCTTCGCGCCGCTGGCCCACCGGCTGGGCATGAACACGCTGAAGTGGGAGCTGGAGGACCTCTCGTTCGCCACGCTGTACCCCAAGCGGTTCGACGAGATCGCCCGGCTGGTCGCCGAGCGCGCCCCGCGCCGCGACGACTTCCTGCAGGACGTGATCGAGAACGTGTCGACCGATCTGCGCGAGGCCAAGATCAAGGCCAGCGTGACCGGCCGGCCCAAGCACTACTACTCGATCTACCAGAAGATGATCGCCCGGGATGTCAGCTTCGACGACATCTACGACCTGGTCGGCATCCGGGTGCTGGTCGACAGCGTCCGCGACTGCTACGCCGCCCTCGGCTCGATCCACGCGCGATGGAACCCGGTCCCCGGCCGGTTCAAGGACTACATCGCGATGCCGAAGTTCAACATGTACCAGTCGCTGCACACGACCGTGATAGGGCCCGAGGGCAAGCCGGTCGAGCTGCAGATCCGCACCTGGGGCATGCACCGGCGGGCCGAGTACGGCGTCGCGGCGCACTGGAAGTACAAGGAGGAGACGGTCGGCGGCCGCAAGGCCGGTGACATGCAGTGGCTGCGGCAGCTGCTGGACTGGCAGAAGGAGACCGCCGACCCGGCCGAGTTCCTGGAGTCGCTGCGGTTCGACCTGTCGGTCTCGGAGGTCTTCGTCTTCACCCCCAAGGGCGATGTGATGGCCCTTCCGCAGGGGGCCACGCCGGTCGACTTCGCCTACGCCATCCACACCGAGGTCGGGCACCGATGTATCGGCGCCCGGGTCAACGGACGCCTCGTGCCGCTGGAGTCCACCCTCGACAACGGCGACACCGTGGAGGTCTTCACCTCCAAGTCCCAGGACGCCGGGCCCAGCCGCGACTGGCTCAACTTCGTCAAGAGCGCCCGCGCCCGCAACAAGATCAAGCACTGGTTCTCCAAGGAGCGGCGGGACACCGCGATCGAGTCCGGCAAGGACTCCATCGCCCGCGCGATGCGCAAGCAGAACATGCCGCTGCAGCGGATGATGTCGGGGGAGGCGCTGCTGGCCCTGGCCCGCGACATGCGCTACCCGGACGTCTCCTCGCTGTACGCCGCCGTCGGCGAGGGCCACATCTCCGCGCAGAACGTCGTCCAGCGGCTGGTGGAGGCCCTGGGCGGGGTGGAGAGCGCAGACGAGGACCTGGCCGAGATCGCGCTGCCCACCAAGCGCAAGCGGACCCGCACCACCGGCGACCCGGGCGTCGTCGTCGCGGGCGACCGCGACGTGTGGGTGCGGCTGTCGCGGTGCTGCACACCGGTGCCCGGCGACGACATCGTCGGCTTCGTGACCCGCGGCCACGGGGTGTCGGTGCACCGCGCCGACTGCGCCAACGTGGCCAGCCTGAAGACCCAGCCCGACCGGCTGATCGACGTCAAGTGGTCGCCCGGGGAGGACTCGGTCTTCCTGGTCGCCATCCAGGTGGAGGCGCTCGACCGCCCCCGGCTGCTGTCGGACGTGACGCGGGTGCTGTCCGACCAGCACGTCAACATCCTGTCCGCCTCGGTCACCACCACGCGCGACCGGGTCGCCGTCAGCCGCTTCACCTTCGAGATGGGCGACCCGAAGCATCTGGGGCACGTCCTGAAGGCGGTCCGGTCGATCGACGGCGTGTACGACGTCTACCGCGTCACCAGCGGCACCCACCGCTGACCCTCCGGGCCGACGGAGAAGGGCCGGCCCCGGCGGGACCGGCCCTTTCTCAGGCGCTCGTGATCATTCCTCGGCGCCGTCCTCGGGAAGCACGTCGACGCCGGCCTCCTTGCGCTGCTCCGCGCTGATGGACGTGGGCGCGCCGGTCAGCGGGTCGTGGCCGGAGGCGGCCTTCGGGAAGGCGATCACATCGCGGATGGTGTCCACCCCGGCCAGCAGCATGACCAGGCGGTCCCAGCCGAACGCGATGCCGCCGTGCGGGGGCGGGCCGTACTTGAACGCCTCCAGCAGGAACCCGAACTTGGACTCGGCCTCCTCCTTCGACAGCCCCAGCGCGTCGAACACCCGCTGCTGCATCTCGGCGCGGTGGATACGGATGGACCCGCCGCCGATCTCGTTGCCGTTGCAGACGATGTCGTAGGCGTCCGCCAGGGCCTCGCCGGGCCGGTCCTGGAAGTCGTCGGCGTACTCGGGCTTGGGCGCGGTGAACGGGTGGTGCACCGGCGTCCAGCCGATCTGCTCGCCGTCGGCGTCCTCGGCGGGCTCGAACACCGGGGCGTCCACCACCCAGCAGAACTCCCACGCCGACTCGTCGATCAGCCCGCGGCGGCGGCCGATCTCGAGCCGGGCGGCGCCCAGCAGCTCGCGCATCGCGTGCGGCTTGCCGGCCGCGAAGAAGATCGCGTCACCGGGGGCGGCGCCGACCTTCGCGGCCAGCCCGGCCTTCTCCTCCTCGGAGAGGTTCTTGGCGACCGGGCCGCCCAGCGAGCCGTCCTCCTGGACGAGCACGTAGGCCAGGCCGCGGGCGCCGCGCGCCTTGGCCCAGTCCTGCCAGCCGTCCAGCTCCTTGCGGGTCTGGGACGCCCCGCCCGGCATGACCACGGCGCCGACGTAGGGGGCCTGGAAGACGCGGAACGAGGTGCCGGAGAAGTAGCCGGTCAGCTCGGTCAGCTCATTGCCGAAGCGCAGGTCGGGCTTGTCGGAGCCGAACCGGGACATGGCCTCGGCGTAGGTCATGCGGGGGATCGGCCGGGGGATCTCGTAGCCGACGATCTCCTTCCACAGCCGGGCCACCAGGTCCTCGGCGACCCGGAGCACGTCCTCCTGCTCCGCGAACGACATCTCGATGTCGATCTGGGTGAACTCCGGCTGCCGGTCGGCGCGGGAGTCCTCGTCCCGGTAGCAGCGGGCGATCTGGTAGTAGCGCTCCAGGCCGGAGACCATCAGCAGCTGCTTGAACAGCTGGGGGGACTGCGGGAGGGCGTACCAGTGGCCGGGCTTGAGCCGCACCGGGACCAGGAAGTCGCGGGCGCCCTCGGGCGTGGAGCGGGTCAGCGTCGGGGTCTCGACGTTGACGAAGCCGTGCTCGCGCATGACCTCGTGCACCAGGAAGGACCCCTCGGAGCGCACCCGCATCGCCCTGGCGACGGCGTCGCGGCGGATGTCGAGGTAGCGGTACTTGAGCCGGACCTCCTCGTTGACGTTGACGTCGCCCTCGATCGGGAACGGCAGCGGCGCCGCCTCCGAGAGCACCTCGATGTCGGCGGCGGCGACCTCGATGCCGCCGGTGGGCAGCTCGGGGTTCTCGTTGCCGGCGGGCCGCACCCGCACCTCGCCGGTGATCTTGACGCAGAACTCCGACCGCAGGTCGTGCGCGGTGTCCTCCTCCCTGAACACCACCTGGGCGGTGCCGGAGGCGTCGCGCAGGTCGATGAACGTGACGCCGCCGTGGTCGCGGCGGCGGGCCACCCAGCCGGCCAGCGTGACCTGCTGCCCGGCATGCTCCTTGCGGAGCGTCCCCGCCTCGTGCGAGCGGATCATTAAGAAAGCCTTTCCTTCAACGTGGAGACGATCTGGGGGAGCGGCACGGCGGCCTGGTCGCCGCCTTCCAGGTCCTTCACCTGCGCGGACCCGGCGGTGATATCTCGCTCGCCCAGGATGATCGCGTAGCGGGCCCCGGACCGGTCGGCGTCCTTCATGGCGCCCTTGAGCTTCTTGCCGCCGTAGGCCATGTCGGCGGCGATCCCGGCCCCGCGCAGCTCGTTCACCAGCGTGAAGACCGTCCGCTGGGCCTCCTCGCCGAGTGCGACGCCGAACACCTGGCAGCGCGGCGGGGCGGTGAAGGCGGCGCCCTCGGCCTCCAGTGCCAGGACGGTGCGGTCGAGGCCGAGCCCGAACCCGATCCCGGGCAGCGGCGGGCCGCCGATGTCCTCCGACAGCCCGTCGTAGCGGCCGCCGCCGCCGATGCCCGACTGGGAGCCCAGCAGCGGGTGGTCGAACTCGTAGGTGGTACGGGTGTAGTAGTCCAGCCCGCGCACCAGGGTCGGGGTGTCCTCCCAGGGGATGTCCAGGTCGGCGAGCAGCTCGCGGACCCGGTCGTGGTGGGCCTTGCACTCCCCGCACAGGTGGTCGGCCATCAGCGGGGCCCCCTCGACCTGGGCGCGCACCCCGGGGCGCTTGTCGTCCAGCACCCGCAGCGGGTTGATCTCGATCCGCTCCCGGGTGGGCTCGTCCAGGTCGAGGCCGCGCAGGAACTCCTGCAGCCGGGTGCGGTAGGCGGGACGGCACTCCTTGCAGCCCAGCGAGTTCAGCAGCAGCCGGACCCGGGTGAGGCCGAGGGAGCGGTACCAGTTCCAGGCGAGCGCGATGGTCTCGGCGTCGACCTGCGGGTCCTCGCTGCCGATCGCCTCCAGGTCGAGCTGGTAGAACTGCCGGTAGCGGCCCTGCTGCGGGCGTTCGGCGCGGAACGCCGGGCCGGTCGTCCAGATCTTGACCGGTAGCGCGCCCTGCTTGTGCAGGCCGTGCTCCAGCACCGACCGCAGCACCCCGGCGGTGAACTCCGGACGCAGCGTCAGCGACCGGCCGCCGCGGTCCTCGAAGGTGTACATCTCCTTGCTGACCACGTCGGTGGACTCCCCGACGCCCCGCTTGAAGAGATTGGTGTCCTCGAAGACCGCGAGCTCCAGGTAGCCGTATCCGGCCAGCCTGGCCTGCTCGGCGAACGCCTGGCGGATGGCCGAGAACAGGTCCGCGCGCGGCGGGACGTATTCGCTGACCCCCTTGGGGGCCTGAAAAGTCGAACTCATGATCGTTAGGTCAGAATCCCTGTCGAGGACCGTCTGCCGGCACCGTTCCGCCGTCGTGGGGGGAGGACCCCCCTGAATCCCCTCGCGACAGATCTGCGAGGAACGGATTGGTGGCGCGCTCGCGGCCGATGGTGGTCTGCTGGCCGTGCCCGGGCAGGACGACGGTCTGGTCGGGCAGCGTCAGGCACACCCGGGACAGGCTGCCGAGGATCTCCTCGTAGGACCCGCCCGGCAGGTCGGTGCGCCCGATCGACCCCGCGAACAGCAGGTCCCCGGAGAACATCACGTCGGGGATCTCGCCGGCGGGCGGCGTCCGGAACGTCACCGACCCGGGCGTGTGCCCCGGCGCGTGATCGACGGTGATGGTCAGCCCGGCCAGCCGCAGCGCGGCTCCGTCGGACAGCTCGCGCACCTCGTCCGGCTCCGCCAGCTCGAGCCCGCCGAACAGCTGCTGGCCCGCGTTCAGCGACAGGCCCTTGGCCGGATCGGTGAGCAGGTCCCGGTCGTCCGGATGGATGTAGGCGGGGACGTCCCTGGCGCCGCAGACCGGCGCGACCGACCAGACATGGTCGAGATGGCCGTGGGTGAGCAGCACCGCGACCGGCTTGAGCCGGTGCTCGCGCAGCAGCTCCTCGATCCCGGCCTCGGCGTCCTGGCCCGGATCGATGATGACGCACTCCTCCCCCGCGGCGGGGGCCACGACGTAGCAGTTCGCGGCGAACGATCCGGCGGGGAACCCGGCGACGAGCACGGTCGTCCTTCCTTCAGGCCATGGTGCGGCGACGTACTTCCTCAACGCGTCCCGGAAGCCTTTCCTGGAACTTCGCTGGAAGAAGCCGTATGGGTGCGATGCGCCGTGGCCGGGCCACACCCGGCCAATCGCGCGGTGCCTTCGAGGGTACCGGCGGGGCCGTGGCCACCGCGAACGAGATCCGCCCATCGCCGTGTCGGGTCGGCGGCGGGGACCCGGGGCGCGGCGCCGGGCCGGTGCGGACCGGCGGCGGCGGACCCGCGGGTAGCCGGGGACCGCTACTATGCGCTGCACGTTCACCTGATCTGATCACACCGGAGGCTAGGCACGTGGCGGGGAAGGACCGCAAGAAGGAGCTCGCTCGGCAGCGGTACGAGCGGCAGCAGGCGCGCAGGCGGGCACAGGAGGCCCGCGCCCGCCGCATCCGGATCATCGGATCGGTGACCCTGGTCGCGATCGTCGCGGGCAGCGGTGCCGGCGTGGTGGCCCTGATGAGCAAGGACGACGCGTCCAACGCCGAGGAGCCGCAGCCCAAGGCCGGCGACTGCTCTTACACGCCGGCGGCGCAGGAGGCCAAGGCGCCCAAGGACGTGGGCCGGCCTGACGCCAAGCCCCAGTACAAGGGACCGGTCAACGCGACGATCAAGACCAGCCAGGGCGACGTGGGGATCGAGCTGGACGGCGCCAAGGCCCCGTGCACCACGAACTCCTTCGTCTTCCTGGCGGCGAAGAAGTTCTTCGAGAAGACCTCGTGCCACCGGCTCTCCACCGGCGAGGGGCTGAAGATGCTGCAGTGCGGCGACCCGACCGGCACCGGCACCGGCGGCCCGGGCTACCAGTTCGCCGACGAGAACCTCGCGGGCGCCAAGTACACCAAGGGAACCCTCGCCATGGCCAACTCCGGCCCCGGTACCAACGGCAGCCAGTTCTTCCTCGTGTACGGAGACTCGCAGCTGCAGCCGAACTACACGGTGTTCGGCAAGATCACGTCGGGTCTGGACAAGCTGGAGAAGGTCGCCAAGGGCGGCATCAGCAAGCCCGGCGACGACGGCACGGGGGAGCCGAAGAAGAAGGTGACGATCCAGAGCGTCGCGATCGCCGGGAATTAGGCGAACGGGATACTAAGGTGTGGAGGGTCCGGTGGTTGTGAACCTGATCGGGCCCGTGATTCAGGAGGCAAGGGTGTCCAGCGCGACCGATCCCTGGGGCCGGGTGGACGAGGACGGCACCGTCTACGTCAAGACGTCCGACGGCGAGCGCGTAGTGGGTTCCTGGCAGGCCGGTGCACCGGAGGAGGCCCTGGCCTACTTCAAGCGCAAGTACGACGCGCTGGCCACCGAGATCGGCCTCCTGGAACAGCGCCTGCGCACCACCGACCTGCAGCCCTCCCAGGCCCAGCAGAGCATCTCCCGGCTGCGCGAGGCGGTCGCCGACGCGCACGCCGTCGGCGACCTCGACAGCCTGCTCCGGCGGCTGGACGGCCTCACCGAGCAGGTCGGCCGCCGCCGCGAGGAGGTCAAGGCCCAGCGCGAGCACGCCCGGCACGAGGCCCGCGAGATCAAGGAGCGGATCGTCGCCGAGGCGGAGCGGATCGCCGCCGAGGAGACGCACTGGAAGAACGGCGGCGAGCGGCTGCGCCGGCTGGTGGAGGAGTGGAAGTCCGCCGACCGGATCGACCGTCCCACCGAGACCGCGCTGTGGAAGCGCCTGTCGGCCGCCCGCAACGCCTTCACCAAGCGCCGCAAGGTCTACTTCGCGACCCTGGACGACCAGCGCGAGGAGGCCCGGCGGGAGAAGGAGCGGCTGGTCGCCGAGGCCGAGGCGATGAGCGGCTCCACCGACTGGGGCGAGACCGCCGCGGCCTACCGCGACCTGATGCGCCGCTGGAAGATGGCCGGGCGCGCCTCCCGTGACACCGAGGAGGACCTGTGGGCCCGGTTCAAGGGCGCCCAGGACATCTTCTTCGCCGCCCGTTCCGCCGCGTTCGCCGAGCGGGACGCCGAGCTGCGGGTGCACGCCGAGGAGAAGGAGAAGATCCTCGCCGAGGCGGAGCGGCTGCTGCCGGTGCGGGACCTCCGGCAGGCGCGGCAGGCGCTGCGCGCGATCCAGGAGCGGTGGGAGGCCGCCGGACCGGTGCCGCGCGACCAGCGCGACCGGCTGGAGGGCCGGCTCCGCAAGATCGAGGAGACGGTGCGCGGGGCCGAGGACAAGGAGTGGCGGCGCACCAACCCCGAGGCGCGGGCCCGCGCCGAGGCGACGGTGGTGCAGCTGCGCGGCTTGATCGAGAAGCTCGAGAGGGACCTGGAGAAGGCCCGCGACTCGGGCCGCGACAAGGCCGTCAAGGACGCCGAGGAGGCGCTGACGGCCCGCCGCGCCTGGCTGGAGGAGGCCGAGCGCACGCTCGCCGAGTTCTCCTGATCCTCGCCCCGCCGGTTCCCTCGCCCTGCCGGACCCCCGCTCCCGGTGGTGGTGCTATCTTCCCGCCGCGGACGGCTCGGAGGCACGGCCCAGGAAGGCCAGCAGGCGGGTCTGCTCGTCGGCGCCGCGCGGCGGCGGCAGCGCCGGTCCAAGCCGTCCGTCCCTGCGCAGGTCGGCGGCCACCACCTGGGCCGTCGCGAACGCGTGATGCACCAGGTCGGCGTCCAGCCGGGTCGGCTGCCCGGTGGCTCGGGCCAGGTCCCAGGAGTGCACCAGCGGCTCCAGCACGCTGGCGCCCAGGAAGTCGATCAGCGGCAGCTCGCCCAGCGTCCCGAACGGGATCGGCCGGCGCAGCGCCTCCGGCGTGAGCGCGGCGTCGCACTCCTTGCGCGCCGTCCGCCAGGACAGCAGCGCGTCCCCGGAGGCGAACCGGGCGGGCTCGCCGGTCGTGTCCGGCGCCGGCCGGCCGGTGGCCAGCGCCAGGATCGCGTACTGGCCCGCGATGACGTGCCCGGTCACATCCCGGGCGGTCCACCCCGAGCAGGGCGAGGGCGCGGACCACCGGTCGCCGGGCACGCCGCCGATCATGCTCTCGAAGAGATCCAGTGCCCGGTGGTACCCGCTGAGGTTCTGAGCCATGGTGGCCAGTGACCCGCGAACGGCGTTCGGTGTCAAGCGGTATCGGAAGGTTGCCCTCAGACGGGGGCGGAGCCGCGCTGCCGGAGCATGTCGGTCATGAGCGTGATCTCTGACTCCTGGCCGTTCACCATGGTCCGGGCCAGCGCCCGCACGCGCGCGTGGTCGGTGCGCTCCAGGACGGCCCGGGCCATCGCCACCCCGGCTCGATGATGGGTGATCATCAGCTGCAGGAACCGCACCTCCGCGTCCCGTCCGGACGCCTTCTCCAGCCGGTCCAGCTGCTCGCGGGTCGCCATCCCCGGCATGGCCGCCGTGCCGCCGGGCGGGGCCGCCCCGGACCCGCCGTGGCCGCCGTGGCCCTTCATCCAGCGCATGGGCCCCGCCGGGTCGGTCTTGGGCAGCTCCCACTCGTCCAGCCACGCGGTCATCATGCCGATCTGGGCGGACTGGGTGTTGATGATGTCGTAGGCCAGCAACCGGACCCGCTCGTCCTCCGTGCGGTCCCGGACGATGAACGACATCCGCACCGCCTGGGCGTGGTGGACGCTCATGTCCCGCGCGAACCCCGCCTCCGGCCCGTCGTCGCCCGGCCGCCCCGACCGCAGGGCCGAGATCGCGACCAGGACCGCGGCGACGATCAGGACCAGCACCGCGAGGACGACGGTGACCCGCCGCCCCCGCGGTGCCCGTCCGGCCGGCGTGTCGCCGCCTGTCACGGGGTGTTCTTCGCGCCGTTGCAGGCGGCGCCGGGCTCGGGCGTCTGCTTCCCCTTGACATAGGTGCGCAGGAAGGTGTCCACCCGGGCGTCGGAGGCGTTCTGGAGCTTGAGCTGCTTGCCCCAGGCGGTCAGGACGACCGGAGAGTCCTGGCCGGAGTGGGGGCTCATGAGCGTGTAGTCGGTGTTCTCCACCTTGCCGCTCAGCTTCTCGATCTGGTCGGGGGGCAGGCCGGGCTTGTAGGTGATCCAGACGGCGCCGTGCTCCAGGGAGTGGACGGCGTTCTCGGCGCGGAGCTCGCGGTCGTAGACCCGGCCGTCGCAGTTCTGCCACATCGGGTCGTGGTCACCGCCCATGGGCGGTGTCGTGTCGTACTGGACGGGGTTGGTGGTGTGCCCCTGCTTGAGGCCGTCCTTCTCGACGAGGCCCTCGATCGAGGCGGCCGACGACGGGCGGCTCTGTACGAAGGCGAAGCCGATCGCGACGACCGCGACCAGGCCGACAACGGTGAAGAACGCGATGCTCCCCCAGGGCACCTGGCGCTGGTTGAGGACGCTGCGCTGCGCGCGGTTGCGTGCGCTCTTGGACATTCGGAACTCTCTCTCGGACTGCTGGGCTCGGAAACGGGCGGGTTCAGGACGCCGCGAGGCGTGGCCTCACGGCCGGTCCGTCACAGCCGGAGCACCTGCAGGGAGGAACGGGACAGAGCGAGGGGAGCCGGTAGGACCGGGGGAGCGAGGGCCCAGCCCGCACGCGGTGGGCGCCGCACACCCACCCGGCGCGGTTTCGCCGCCAGGGTCAGGGCCAGCAGACCCAGCAGCACCGCCAGGCACAGGCATTCCTCGGATGAGCGAAGCGGCGGCAGGTGGACCGGCTCGTCGAAGGACACGAGGTCCGGCGCGGCCGCCAGGCCTTGAGGATGGGCCGCCATCGCGTCGGCGGCTTCGGCCGGGACGCTCGTCTCGTGGGCGGTGCAGACCCGCAGCGGCGGCGTGTGCCCCAGCCCGTAGCTGAAGACGAGACCGGCCACCAGGAACAGCGCCATGAGCAGGCCTGCGGGCCCATGGCGCGGTCGCGGGGTCGTCCGGCCCACCGTCACGCTCCGATTCCACCTCCGGGCCAACCAACGCCGTGGACGGGCCGCAGAGTTCCCGTGAAGCCCGCAAACCGGGATACTAGCGGCGCCGGTGGACCGCCGGGGATGTCCGTCCGGCGAGATAGTGTCGGAGCGTGACCAGCAGGGGTGAACCGGGCCAGCCGGAGGGGCTTTTCGAACACCCGGGGGCGCCCGCGCCTCCGGCCGGCACGTCAAGCCCGGCCACCGCACCGGGCCCGGCCGCCGCATCGGCCCGGCCCGCGAGCACCGGGGCGCAGCAGCCCCTGGCCGTGCGGATGCGGCCGCGCGCGCTGGACGAGGTCGTCGGCCAGCAGCACCTCCTCGGCCCGGGCACGCCCATCCGCCAGCTCGTCGACCGCGACGTGCCCATGTCGCTGGTGCTGTGGGGCCCGCCCGGCACCGGCAAGACCACCCTGGCCACGGTCGTCAGCCATGTCACCGCCCGCCGCTTCGTGGAGGTCTCCGCGGTCAGCGACGGGGTCAAGCGGGTCCGCGCCGAGATCGACCTGGCCCGCCGCGAACTGGGCATGACCGGCCGGCAGACCGTGCTGTTCGTCGACGAGGTGCACCGCTTCAACAAGGCCCAGCAGGACGCGCTGCTGCCCGCCGTGGAGAACCGCTGGGTCTCCTTCATCGGCGCCACCACGGAGAACCCGTTCTTCTCGGTGATCAGCCCGCTGCTGTCCCGCTCGCTGCTGCTCACCCTGGAGCCGCTCGGCGAGGACGATCTGCGCGAGGTCGTCCGGCGCGCGCTGGCCGACGAGCGCGGGCTCGGCGGCCGGACCGGGCTGGAACCGGCCGCCGAGGACCACCTGATCAGGCTGGCGGGCGGCGACGCCCGCCGCACCCTCACCTACCTCGAGGCGGCCGCGCTGGTCGCCGACGACGGCGCGGCGATCGACGTGGACGTGCTGGAGAAGGCGGTCGACCGGGCCGCCGTCCGCTACGACCGCGAGGGCGACCAGCACTACGACGTCATCAGCGCGTTCATCAAGAGCATCCGCGGCAGCGACGTCGACGCCGCGCTGCACTACCTGGCCCGGATGATCGAGGCGGGCGAGGACCCCCGGTTCATCGCCCGCCGGCTGATCGTGCACGCCAGCGAGGACATCGGGATGGCCGACCCCACCGCGCTGCAGGCCGCGACGGCCGCGGCGCAGGCGGTGGAGTTCGTCGGGCTGCCCGAGGCGCGGATCAACCTGGCGCAGGCGGTGATCCACCTGTCCCTGGCGCCCAAGTCCAACGCGGTGATCATGGCGGTGGACGCGGCGATCGCGGACGTGAAGAAGGGCGATGCCGGGGCCGTCCCCGGGCACCTGCGGGACGCGCACTACAAGGGCGCGGCCAAGATCGGGCACGGCCAGGGCTACGAGTACGCCCACGATCATCCGGGCGGGGTCGTCCGGCAGCAGTACGCGCCCGACGCCGTGCACGGCCGCGAGTACTACCGGCCCACCCGGCACGGCGCGGAGGCCCGCTTCTCGGAGGTGCTGTCGCGCATCCGTTCCGTCCTGCGGGGCGGGAGCGGGCCGAAGGACACCTGAGCCGGGGCGGGGCGGGGCGGGGCGGGGCGGCGCCGGCGACGGATTCGATCTTTGCGACCGTTGCTCCCGCCCTCGGCCGCGCTCGCCCGATAATCTGCCTGGGGACACCCCGGGGCCGGGTCCACCGCCCGGTGGTCCGTCACCCGGCACGGCCGGGTTGGCCGCCCAGGGTAAGGTCTCTCTCCAGACCGCGCCCGGCGGCGCGACCCGGTCGTACGCCCGGCACGGCGATCAAGACTCAGCGAACCGACACACCGACCGAAGACGCAGCGGAACGGAAGCCCTGATGCTCACTGGTGGACAGCTGGCAGGCCTCATCGTGGCCGTGTTCTGGGCGGTGCTGGTCTCGTTCCTGGCCCTCACCCTGCTCAAGCTGGCCCGCGTCCTCAACGAGGCCGGCAAGGTCCTCTCCGAGATCGGCGACCAGGCGGTGCCGCTGATGGAGGACATGACCCGCACGGTGCGGCGCGCCAACGAGCAGCTCGGCCGCACCGACGTGATCACCAAGCAGGTCGCGGGCGTCACCCAGAACGTCTCCGCGGTCACCACCGTGATGACCTCGGTGGTGGGCGGGCCGCTGGTGAAGGCCGCGGCGTTCTCCTACGGGGTCCGCAAGGCCCTGGGCAGCCGCGCCGACGAGGCCCGCGAGAGCCGCGAGTCCGGCGAGACCCGCGAGCGGCGGTCCGGCGGCGGCTCGTCCCGGCCGCAGCTGCAGGCCCGTTCCGGAGGCAGGGGGCGCGGACGGTGAGACCCGCTCGAAGCGAGGCACAATGAGAAGACTGTTCTGGCTCTCGGTCGGCGCCGGCGCGGGGATCTACGCCACGCACCGGGTCAAGCGGCGGGTGGAGCGCCTCACGCGCACCTGGTCGCCCGAGGGCGTGGCGGCCCGCGCGGTGACCGCCGGGCAGGGCGCGGGCGACCGGTTGAGGAATTTCGCGCACGACGTGCGTACCGAGATGCAGGCACGTGAAGCCGAGCTCCGGGAGGCCGTCGAGATGGACCAGGCGCCGCCGGAGGCCGACGGCCTCGCGCGCCGCCGGGTCCTGCGCGCGCCGCGATACACGATCATCGACGACGACAAGGATGGGCACTGATCATGGAGTCGGCAGAGGTTGCACGCCGCTTCCTCGGGTTCTTCGAAGAGCACGGGCACACCGTGGTGCCCTCGGCCAGCCTGATCGCCGAGGACCCGACCCTGCTGCTGGTGAACGCCGGGATGGTCCCGTTCAAGCCGTACTTCCTCGGCCAGCGAACCCCGCCCTCGGTCCGGATGACCAGCGCGCAGAAGTGCGTGCGGACGCCCGACATCGAAGAGGTCGGCAAGACCACGCGGCACGCCACGTTCTTCCAGATGCTCGGCAACTTCTCCATCGGCGACTACTTCAAGGAAGGCGCCGTCCCCTTCGCCTGGGAGCTGCTGACCCGCCCCCAGTCCGACGGCGGGTTCGGCTTCCCGGAGGAGAAGCTGTGGGTGACCGTCTACACCGATGACGACGAGGCCGCCGGGATCTGGCACGACAAGGTCGGCGTCCCGCAGGAGCGCATCCAGCGGCGCGGCCTGGCCGACAACTACTGGCACATGGGCGTGCCCGGCCCCGGCGGCCCCTGCTCGGAGATCTACTACGACCGGGGCCCCGAGTACGGCCGCGAGGGCGGCCCGGTCGTCGACGAGGACCGCTACCTGGAGGTGTGGAACCTCGTCTTCATGCAGTCGCAGCTGGGCGAGGTCCGTTCCAAGGTCGACTTCGATATCGCGGGCGACCTGCCGGCCAAGAACATCGACACCGGCATGGGCCTGGAGCGGATGGCGGCGATCCTGCAGGGCGTCGACAACATCTACGAGACCGACACGCTGTGGAAGGTGCTGGCCCGGGCCGCCGAGCTGACCGGCGCCCGGTACGGCCGCGACCACGGCTCGGACGTGTCGCTGCGGGTGATCGCCGACCATGTCCGCAGCGGCACGATGATGGTCGCCGACGGCATCCGTCCCGGCAACGAGGGCCGCGGCTACGTGCTGCGCCGCATCCTGCGCCGCTCGATCCGCAACCTGCGGCTGCTGGGCGGCGCGGACGCCGGGCTCATGCACGAGCTGACCGAGGTCGCCATCGGCGCGATGGGGCAGCAGTACCCGGAGCTGATCCGTACCGCCGCCAACATCCACACGGTGATCGACGCGGAGGAGGAGTCCTTCCTCCAGACGCTGCGCACCGGCAACACGATCTTCGACCAGGCGGTCGCCGAGGCGCGCCGGGCCGGCACCCCGCTGCTGGCCGGCGACCAGGCGTTCAAGCTGCACGACACCTACGGCTTCCCGATCGACCTGACCCTGGAGATGGCCACCGAGCAGGGCCTGCGGGTCGACGAGGAGGGCTTCCGCCGGCTGATGGCCGAGCAGCGCGACCGGGCCAAGGCGGACGCGCGCGAGAAGAAGACCGGCAACCTGGACGTGTCGGTCCTGGACGAGCTGCTCAACGGCGCCGGCGGTGCGGTCGACTTCATCGGCTACGGCGAGGTGCTGGGCGAGGCGCGGCTGGCCGGGCTGCTGGTCAACGGCGCGAACGTCCCGGCGGCCGGCGAGGGCGCCGAGGTCGAGGTGGTGCTGGACCGCACCCCCTTCTACGCCGAGGGCGGCGGCCAGCTGGCCGACCACGGCGTGATCCGGCTGGGCGGCGGCGCGGTCATCGAGATCGACGACGTGCAGTCGCCGCTGGCCGGGCTGATCGTGCACCGCGGGCGGGTCCGTTCCGGGGAGGCGCGGGTCGGCGACACCGCCTACGCCGAGATCGACGTGGAGCGGCGGCGGGCGATCTCCCGTTCGCACACCGCGACCCACATGGTGCACGCCGGGTTCCGGCGGGCGCTGGGCGAGTCGGCGGCGCAGGCCGGTTCGGAGAACTCCCCGGGCCGGTTCCGGTTCGACTTCACCGCCTCCGGCGCCGTCCCGGCGAGCGTGCTGCGCGACGTCGAGGACGAGGTCAACGAGGTCCTGGTGAACGACCTGGACGTGCGGGCCTTCCACACCTCCATCGACGAGGCCCGGGCGATGGGCGCGCTGGCGCTGTTCGGCGAGAAGTACGGCGACGAGGTCCGGGTCGTGGAGGTCGGCGACTTCTCCCGGGAGCTGTGCGGCGGCACCCATGTGGCCCGTTCCGGCCAGCTCGGCCTGGTCAAGGTGCTGGGCGAGCAGTCCATCGGCGCCGGGGTGCGCCGGGTCGAGGCCCTGGTCGGCATCGACGCCTTCCGCTTCCTGGCCAAGGAGAGCGTGCTGGTCGCGCAGTTGTCGGAGCAGATGAAGGCGCGCAAGGAAGAGCTGCCCGAGCGGATCTCCGGCGTGCTGGGCCGGCTGCGCGACGCCGAGAAGGAGCTGGAGCGGCTGCGGTCCCAGCAGGTGCTGGCGATCGCCGGGTCGCTGGCCGAGGGCGCCCGCGAGCTGGGCGGCGTGGCGTTCGCCGCGCACCGGGCGCCGGACGGCACCGGCGCCGACGACCTGCGCAGGCTGGCGGTGGACGTGCGCGGCCGGCTCGCCGCGCGGGCCGCCGTGGTCATGGTCGTCGGTGTGCCGAAGGACCGTCCGGTCGTGGTGATCGCGGTCACCGAGGGCGCCCGCGAGCGCGGCCTCAAGGCCGGGAGGCTGGTCGGTGTCGCGGCCAAGGCGCTCGGCGGCGGCGGGGGCGGCAAGGACGACCTCGCCCAGGGCGGCGGGTCCGACGCCGGCGCCGTGGCCGACGCGCTGGCCGCCGTCGAACGCGCGGTCGGGGCGTCATGACCGGAGTCCTGGCGACCCGGCCGGCCCGGAAGGAGACCGCGTGAGGCCGCTCGCAGACCGGTCCGCGCGCGGGACGGGCCGATACGGGACTTGTGGGCACGGAGCGGCCATATGAGGAACGGCGTCCGGCTCGGGATCGACGTGGGGACGGTGCGGATCGGTGTCGCGCGCAGCGACCCCGGCGGCATCCTCGCCTCCCCGTTGGAGACCGTCCGGCGGGGCAAGGGCGATCTCGACCGGCTCGCCGCGCTCGCCGGTGAGCACGAGGCGCTGGAGGTGGTCGTGGGGTTGCCGACGTCGCTGTCGGGACGCGAAGGGCCGGCCGCGGCGGGCGCGCGCGAGTTCGCCGCCCGGCTCGCGGCACGGCTGCCCGCCGAGGCCGTCCGGTTGTACGACGAGCGCCTCACCACCGTCACGGCCGAGAGCGGCCTGCGCGCGGGCGGGGTGCACGGCCGGGACCGCCGCAAGGTCGTCGACCAGGCGGCGGCCGCCGTGCTGCTCCAGGCGGCGCTGGACGGCGAGAGGTTGACGGGACGCCCCCCAGGCGAGATCGTCCGGGGGAGCTCATGAGCAATTTGGACCTTTTCCCCGATTCCGATCCGTACGGCTCCGACCCGTACGGAGCCGAGCCGTACGCTGACCAGCACGCCGACCCGTACGCCGACCCGTACGACGAGCGGGAGGCCCGTCCACCGCGCGCCGGCGGACGGGGCGGGCGCGCCGGGCGCCGGCAGCAGCGGCAGCGCCAGCGGCGGCGGCGCCGAAACAGCAGGGCCGCGTTCCTGTTCGCGATGGCGTTCCTGGTCGCGGTGGTCGGCAGCGGCGGGGTGCTGGGGGCCGCGTGGCTCGACCAGCGGATGAATCCGCCGGACTACACCGGCCAGGGGACGGGCACTGTCACGGTCCAGATCAAGGACGGTGACAGCGGCTCGACGATCGCGGCGACGCTGCTGAGCCACCAGGTGGTCAAGAGCACCAAGGCGTTCGTGTCGGTGTACGGCGATAACCCCAAGGCGGCCGGCATCCAGCCGGGCTTCTACCAGATGCGCAAGCAGATGTCCTCGGCGGCGGCGATGGCGCTGCTGCTGAACCCCAAGTCCCGGGCGGGCAACCAGATCACGATCCCGGAGGGGCTGCGGGCGGTCCAGGTGGCCCAGCAGCTGGCCGGAAAGACCGGGATCCCGCTGCGCGACTTCCAGCGGGTGCTCTCCAGGCCGACCGGGCTCGGGCTGCCCTCGTCCGCCAAGGGCAAGGTGGAGGGCTACCTGTTCCCCGGGCAGTACAACCTGAACCCGAACGCCTCGGCCCGCGAGATCCTCAAGGCGATGGTCGACCGGTTCAACCAGTTCACCCAGCGGTCGGACCTGGTCGTGCGGGCGCAGCGGGCGAACCGGCCGGTGGCCGATGTGATCACCATGGCGAGCCTGATCCAGGCCGAGAGCGGCCGGCCCGAGGACATGCCGAAGATCTCCCGCGTGATCTACAACCGGCTGAAGAAGAAGCCGATCCCGATGTTCCTGAAGTTCGACAGCACCACGCTGTACGGGCTGGGCAAGTTCGGAATCGTCGCCAGCAACCAGGACATCAGGTCCAAGAACCCCTACAACACCTACAACTACGCGGGGCTGCCGCCGGGTCCCATCTCCAACCCGGGCGAGACGGCGATCGACGCGGTGTTCGAGCCCGAGGCGGGCAACTGGCTGTGGTTCGTCGCCACCGACCCGAAGAACCGGGTCACCGAGTACGCCGAGGACGAGGCGGAGTTCAACAGGCTCAAGCAGAAGCTGAACAAGTACCTCGCCGAGAACGGAGGCAACTAGTGGCGCGCGCCGCGGTGCTCGGCAAGCCGATCGAGCACTCGCTGTCGCCGGTGCTGCACCGCGCGGCGTACGCGGCGATGGGCCTGGACGACTGGGTCTACGAGGCGTACGAGTGCGACGAGACCGGCCTGTGGGGCTTCCTGGAGGGGCTCGACGAGGAGTGGGCCGGCCTCTCGCTGACGATGCCGCTGAAGCGGACCGCGCTGAAGCTGGTCGACACCGTGTCCGAGCTGGCGGTGGCGGTGGGCGGCGCCAACACGATCGTGGTCCGGGACGGCCGCCGGCACGGCGACAACACCGACGTGCACGGGATCGTGGCGGCGCTGACCGAGGCGGGGCTGGGCGCCCCGGGGACGGCGCTGGTGCTCGGCGGCGGCGCCACGGCCGCCTCGGCGCTGGCGGCGCTGGCCGATCTGGGGCTGACCAAGGCCGCGCTGGCCGTCCGCAACCCCGACCGGGCGGGCGAGTCGATGGCGGCGGGGGCGCGGTTCGGGTTGACGCTGCGGGTGGGCGCGCTGGACCGGCTGCCCGACCTGCTGGGCGTCGACCTGGTGATCTCGACGCTGCCGGGCATCGCGGCCGACTCGTACGCGCCGCAGCTGGCCGCGTCCGGCGCGGCGCTGTTCGACGTGGTGTACGCGCCGTGGCCGACGGCCTGCGCGGAGGCGGTCGAGGCGGCCGGCGGCAGGGTCGTCGGCGGTTTCGACATGCTGCTGCATCAGGCCGCGCGCCAGGTCGTCCTGATGACGGGCCGCGAGGACGTCCCCGTGGAGGCGATGCGGGCCGCCGGCGAGGCCGAGCTGGCCCGCCGCACCCCGTACTGACCCGCTCAGCCCGACCCGTCCGGCGAGGACGGGTCAGCGGGAGGAGCGGCGGCGCTTCATGGCCTCGTGGGTGAAGGTCAGGACGATCGGCAGGATCACGCTGAGCCAGAAGTCCTTCCACCCCCACAGTCCCGCGGCCACCCCGCCGAGGCTGCCGGCCCCGACCAGGGCGAGCACGAGCGCCGTCCAATGCCGCCTGAACAGCCTCCTGAGGTCCACACGCGGCCTGGCGGGCAGCAGGGCGGGCAGGGGGCGGTCGCGTGCGTGCGCGCGCTGGACGACCGACGCGTCCGGCATCCAGTGCAGCAGATCGTTGGGCTGGAGCAGCGGCAGCCGGGACAGCTCGATCAGGGCCTCCAGGCGCCACCACAGCGTCCACAGGGACGTGCGGCCGCTGCCCGGGTAGCCGTTCCAGCGCGGATTGGTCACATTGCCCTGTACGAGCGTCTGAAAGGTCCGCGCCACGGTGGCGCCGGACGGACCGCGGGGATCGTGCAGCAGGGCCATGAGGGCGATGGGCAGCCCGTAGTGCCAGAGGGCCAGGCGCCAGACGGGCTTGGAGCCGGTGCCATTCGGCGAGACGTCGTAGGTCTCGATCCAGGTGTGGTCGTCGTCGGGGTCCAGGTGCTCGCGCAGCCAGTCATGCGCGGCCAGGATCCGCTCGTCGCGGTGGCCGGGGCGTGCCTCGTCCAGCGTCACCAGTGCGAACGCGGTGTGCGTGACCGTCGGCGACGCCGCCGGCGTCGGCCCCCAGCCGGGACGCTGCCCGGTGCGGTCGGCGGTGAGCCACTCCACGCCCCTTTCGATGGCGGGTGCGTACGGGTTGAGCTGGGTGAGGGCGCGCAGAGCCAGGCATGTCAGCCAGACACGGGACGGGCAGCCCCGCAGTGATCCCCACCCGCCGTCGAGGTTCTGGTTGCGCAGCAGCCACCGGTAGGCGCGCCGCACGTCGGGCGCGTCCGGGCGCAGGTCGCAGCGGGACCGGGCGAGAAACCGGGCGATCCACGCGGTCGCCTCGACGACGGGAATGCCCAGGCTCGTCTTGGTCGACCAGCCGCCGTCGCGGAGCACGTCGCCGGAGGCCGCCTGCCGCGAGGTGAGGAAGGCCAGGCCCTCGTCGAAGTGCTCGAAGGGCCGTCCCGCCTCCGTGAACGCCAGCAGCCCCAGCGCGGTCGCGGTCGCCCCCGGCTCCGGGCGGGGCAGGTCGTGGTACCAGCCGCCGCCGCCGTCAGTGACGGCGTAGGAGCCGCGAAGCACGTCGAGCGACTCGTCCAGGCGCGCGGCGAGCGCGGCCATGTCAAGAGCCGAAGTCGGGGGCGCCGGCGGCGCCGCTCTACGAGAGTGGGGGGAGTGATGCACAGTAACCGCCTTCTACTGGTTATGTGCCCGTTCAGACAGCTTCTCTACCCCACTGGTCTGGCAGCTGTATCCACGGTCGCCTCAATGGACGGCCGTGCGCGGGCACGCTTCAGTTAGGCCCATGGTTAAGAAAAAGAGTTAGGAAGTTCAGTCAAGACGCGAAACAGGGGGAGCCTGTGATGGCGACGCGACCAGCGGGGGACGGGCCACGGGAGGACGTGGGGCAGGACTGCGCGTTCTGCCCGCCATGGCGGTTCCGGTTCAACGCGATGGCGGACCTGCCGGGTGAGCCCGCGGTGCTCGCGGCAGACGAGGACTTCTTCCTCATGCCAGACCTGGCCCCACTGGTGGAAGGGCATGTGCTGCTGGTGACGTCGAGGCATGTCCAGTGCGCCGGAGCGTTCGGAAAGGGGATGTGGGCCAGGGCGTGGCAATGGCGGCACCGCGTCGCCCGTCTTCACAGGCTCGCGTACGGCAGCGATGACGTGCTGATGTTCGAACACGGCCCTGGAAGTCCGCAGGGTGGCGGCGCCTGCATCGACCACGCGCACTGGCACCTGATGCCGCGCGGAGACGGCCAGGGCGTACGTGGCGTACTGGAGGAAGACGGCCGGGCCGGCGAGGCCGCGACGCGTGACGCCGTGCACCGCCACTTCCTCGCGGGACGGTCCTATCTGCTGGTGGACGAGCTAGGGAAGGCGACCGTCCACCCAGGCGAGGGCGTGCAGAGCCAATACATGCGCTGGGCGGCGAAGCTGACCCTCGAACCCGAGGCCGACGGGCTTCCCTGGCGCTGGCAGGAGTCGTTCGGATTGCCCGACAGCCGGACACGCTTCCTGCGCACCCTCGGCGGCCTGCGCGCGGCCGTCGCGGTGGACGATCTCCGCCGCCCGGCCCGTCAGCGGGCCGAGCGCCTCGCCAGCCACCAGTAGAGCTCTCCGGCCGCCAGCCGGTCGCCGAACCCCGCGCGCTCGACGTCCGCGCCGTATCCGGTCGGGTACTCCAGCAGCAGCCCGTCCCGCTGGTGGGCGAGCACGTGCTCCAGCGAGGTCGCGCCGAAGCGCAGCAGCCACAGCGGCCGGCCCTCGACGATGCGGTCCAGGGCGGGGACCAGCGCCCGCACCTCGGCGGAGCCGGTCATCGTGGCGGGCCGCTGGAACAGCCGGGCCAGGGTGGGCGCCTCGCTGATCACCACGTCGGCCAGGCGCAGCAGCGGCAGCACCTCCGCGGCGGGCAGCCGGGCGTCGATGTCATGCGGGACGAGGTCGAAGGCGATCAGCGTGCCCCGTTCCCGCGCGATCAGCGCGGCGCGGCGCAGCGCGGACCGCGACACCGGCGACAGCAGCGCGTACCCGTCGAGGAACAGCACGTCCGCGCGGCCGATCTCGGCCGCGGCGCGCCGCACGTCGTGCTCCGACAGCCGGCGGTCGGGCGCCTGCTCCTCGGCGACCAGCAGCCGCACGCCGCGCCGCCCGTCGTGCGGTGCGTCGCGCAGCATCACCGTGACCCCGTTGGGCGCGCCGCGCTCGACCTGGAGCAGGTCGCGCAGCCCGAGCCGGCGCAGCTCGCCGCGGATGACCGGGGTGTAGTCGTCGTCGCCGACCCGGGCCAGCACGCCGACCCGGCGGAAGTAGCCGGCCGCGCGCCGCGCCAGGTTGACCGCGGTGCCGGCGACGATGGCCTGCGCCGGGGCGTAGGCCAGCCGGTCCCGGGTGACCTCGGTGAAGCGCAGGCGGGGGAGCGTGGCACGTACTTCGATCCGGACGTCCCCGATCGCCAGCAGGCGGTGGCGGCGGTCGGGGACGCCGTCGAGGCCGGGCCAGTCCACGGGCGATCGGGCGGGAGTCTCGATGATGTCCATGGCGGGGTGGGGGCGCGCTCAGCCTGGCGCCGGGAGGTCTGGCAGGTCGCGCGGGAACCACGAGAAGGGCGGGCGGGCGCGCGGGACGGCGGGTCGGGCGGTGGACGCCGCGGAGGGCGTAGCGGGTACGGAGGGCGTGGAGGGCGCGGGCGCGGCCGGCGGCGACGGGCTGGGGCACATGAGCAGGAACGCCCGCATCACCGGCCGCAGGCTGGGGATCAGGTCGTATCCGTCGATCTCGGGCAGCGGCACCCAGGTCAGATCGGCCAGATGATCGGTGGCGGTCTGGTTCGCCAGGCTCACCTCGCGGGTCGTCGGATGGCACAGCCGCGCCACCGCCACCACCCGGATCGGGCGGGGCCGGCCGCCGGGGCGGGCGCGGCGGCGGCCCGGCATGTACCACTGCCACAGATGGAACGGCGGCCCCGGGGCGATCTTGAGACCGGCCTCCTCCCAGACCTCGCGCCGGATGTGGTCGTCGAGATCGGCGTCGCCGGCCACCTCCAGCCGGCCGCCCGGCACCTCCCAGAGCCCCGGGTGGTACGGGTCGGACGCGGCCTTGCGGACCATGAGCAGGCGGTCCCGGTCGAGGATGAACGCCTTCTGCGCGAACTCCAGGTGCGGGCGGGTGTCGCCGAAGGAGGCGGGTGGCGGGGCATCGGTCCTGAATGCGGGCATCGCAAGTCTTTCCGTGCAGAGTCTTCCCGTGCTGCCGGCCCCGGGATCCGTGCGCTCGGCACCAAGGTAACAACCGGTGGCGGAGCGGGGAATGAACGCCGACGGCGGGATGTTGAGACGTTTCGGCTACTCCAGAACCATCGATCCCGATGCGGCCGCGGGGGCGCCGGTCACCGCCGGGAATGCGCGAGAGCGCGCCGGTCACGGCGCGGGCACGCAGGTGATAAGCTGAGTATTCGACCGGCCCTGGGCGGATGCCCGCGCGGCAGAACGCACAGGGCTCACAAGCGGAGGCCACCTCCCACCTGACCGGCCGCACGGCCGGTGGGTATCGGTCCGGCGAACGGGCGTCGCGACGTCCGTACCGTCGTCGTCCTCGGCGTTTCGGCGTCCGAGGCGACCGAAGGTGGCCCCGCATGCGAGTCGTGCGGGGCTTTTCGCGTTGAAAGGCCTGGGGTACGACCGGTCCACAGACGTTGGCAGTGACGTGAGAACGGCCCCAAGGAGGTCCCATCAGCGCCGAACCGCGTATCAACGACCGCATTCGCGTGCCCGAGGTCCGGCTCGTCGGCCCGAACGGCGAACAGGTGGGCATCGTGCCCATCGCCAAGGCCCTTGAACTCGCGCGTGAGTCGGACCTCGACCTGGTCGAGGTGGCGCCCACCGCGCGTCCGCCCGTCGCCAAGCTCATGGACTACGGCAAGTTCAAGTACGAGTCCGCGATGAAGGCGCGCGAGGCGCGGAAGAACCAGGCGCACACGGTCATCAAGGAGATCAAGCTCCGGCCCAAGATCGACCCGCATGACTACGAGACCAAGAAGGGTCACGTGGTGCGGTTCCTCAAGGCCGGGGACAAGGTCAAGGTCACGATCATGTTCCGTGGTCGTGAGCAGTCCCGGCCCGAACTGGGCCGCCGGCTGCTGCAGCGGCTGGCCGACGATGTCGAGGAACTCGGTTTCGTCGAGTCCCGGCCCAAGCAGGACGGCCGGAATATGATCATGGTGATCGGCCCGCACAAGAAGAAGGCGGAGGCCAAGGCCGAGCGCGCCGCGCGCGCCCAGCAGGACTCCGGTCCGGCTTCGGTCTAGGGCCCGGCCCGTCCGGGCCGAAACGGGGCGGCCGTACGCGACCGCCCCGGCCAGGCCCTGCGCGCGCCGTGCTTGCGTTCGCAGGGTCGTGCCGCACGTACATTGAGCCTGACCAGGCGCCTCCCCGGCCCGTCCGGGATGCGTCCGATCAGGCACGCCTCCGTGCCCGCAGCGGAGGCATCGGGATCAGAGTGAGGGAGACGACGGCGACCATGCCGAAGACCAAGACCCACAGCGGTGCCAAGAAGCGCTTCAAGCTGACCGGCTCCGGCAAGGTGATGCGCCGCCGCGCCAACCGCAACCACCTGCTCGAGCACAAGCCGACCAAGCGCACCCGCCGGCTGGACGGCCCGGCTGTGGTGACCCCGGCCGACGCGAAGAACATCAAGAAGCTGCTGCGCAAGTAGCCGGCGTCCCAGACCCCGTACGACCGGCCGAGGCCCGGAGGCCCCGGCCCCCACGAAGGAGTTCAACACGTGGCACGCGTGAAGCGGGCGGTCAACGCCGCCAAGAAGCGTCGGGTCGTCCTGGAGCGGTCGAGCGGCTACCGCGGCCAGCGCTCGCGGCTGTACCGCAAGGCCAAGGAGCAGCAGCTCCACTCGATGACCTACGCGTTCCGGGACCGCAAGGACCGCAAGGGCCAGTTCCGCCGGCTGTGGATCCAGCGGATCAACGCCGCGGCCCGCGCCAACGGGATGACCTACAACCGGTTCATCCAGGGCCTCAAGGCCGCCGAGGTCGAGGTCGACCGGCGGATGCTGGCCGAGCTGGCCGTCAACGACGCCCCGGCCTTCACCGCGCTGGTGAAGGTGGCCAAGGCCGCGCTGCCCGCCGAGGGCAGCGAGGCCGCCTGACCGGCGGACGGGCGAACACCGCATGGCGGGCCGCGAGCTGACCTCTGTCCGATCACCCAGGGTGAAGGCGGCTCGGCGGCTCGCCAAACGCGCCTTCCGGCGCCGCGAGCGCCGCTTCCTCGCCGAGGGCCCGCAGGCCGTCCGCGAGGCCCTGGGGATCCCCGGCGGGCTGGCCGAGCTGTTCACCACGGCCGAGGCCGAGGCGCGGCACGCCGAACTGGTCCAGGCCGCCGAGCGGGCCGGGGTCCCGGTGCTGCGGGTCAGCGGCGAGATCATGGCCGAACTGGCCCAGACCGTCACCCCGCAGGGGCTGCTGGCGGTCTGCGAGTTCGTCGACGTGCCGCTGGAGGCCGCGCTGGGCGCCGCGCCCCGGCTGGTGACCGTCCTGGCGCACGTCCGCGACCCGGGCAACGCGGGCACCGTCCTGCGCACCGCCGACGCCGCCGGGTCCGAATCGGTGGTGTTCACCGACGCCTCGGTCGACCCGTACAACGGCAAGTGCGTGCGGGCATCGGCCGGAAGCCTGTTCCATCTGCCCGTGGTCGTCGGCCCCCGGTTCGACGCGCTGATGGGTGATCTGAAGCGGGCCGGGCTGACCGTCCTGGCGGCCGACGGCGCCGGCAAGCGCACCCTCGACGAGGCGATCGACGACGGCCTGCTCGCCCGTCCCACGGCCTGGGTCTTCGGCAACGAGGCCTGGGGCCTGCCGGAGGAGATCCTCGGCCACGCCGACGAGGTCATCCGGGTCCCGATCTACGGCCGTGCCGAGAGCCTCAACCTCGCCACCGCGGCCGCCGTCTGCCTTTACGCCTCGGCCCGGGCCCAGCGCGCCTGACGGTCGCCCGGCGGTTGTCGGAGGCGGCCGGTATTGTTCCCTCGCGACTGGCCGCAAACGGCCGCCTTCCGCCCGGTATCTCCGTCTCTGACCTGCAAAGATGAACGCGCACCCGGCGAGGCGGGATCCTTCTTGAGGAGGAGCGCGGTATCGACTCGCGAGGGATCCGCGAGGGCCGGTCGGATCCCTACGGTGTTCACCAGGACGGCGATGGGGCCGTGCGATTTGGGGGCGACATGATGACCGACGATGGCAGGACCACCGGCAGGGGCGCCGGCCGGGCCGCGCCGCGGCACCTCCGGCGTTCGCCGGATCTGCGCTGCCGCGCCGGCTGGCCGCGGACGCTCCGCGACTGCGGGGGTCCGGGCGGCGAGCCGCCGCTCGAGGTCGAGGCCGTGCGGACGGCCGGCGACACCGTGCTGGCCGAGGTCCGCGGCGAGATCGACCTGCAGACCGCCGACCTGCTGCGCGCCCGGCTGATCGAACTGCATTCCGCGGGCCACCGCCACCTCGTGGTCGACTTCGGCGCGGTCCCGTTCTGCGACGCCGCGGGCCTGGGCGCGCTGGTCGCCGTCCACAACCGGGTCGCCGAGAGCGGCGGCGAGGTCCGGCTGACGCGGGTACGGCCCGCCCAGCGCAGGCTGCTGCGGCTGACCGGCCTGCACCGCGTCTTCGGCATGTACGACGACCCCGCCGTCGCGATGGCCGCCGGAGCCACCCCCACAGCCGCGCCGAGCACCTGACGACCGTCCAAGGCCAACGCCTCGCCCAGGAGCCCACCGGTTCCGAATCCGGGGGTGCGCCCGAGCCACGCCCAGGGCCACGCCCGGGCCGGGGCCGGGTCGTATTCGGTTGGTGCTCGGGGTTCGTTCGGGGGGTGGTGGGCCCAGATTTGTCTCTGTCTTGTTCTGGGGGAGTCCGGCTCGCCCGGGGACGGTGCGTCCCGGGTCTCCCCGCCGCCGTCGCTGCGGGTCCGGCGGGCTTTCCCGGACGGACGGATCTCGGGCGGCGAGGCCACAAAAGCCTTGCCGCACCGCGTTCCGCGGGTCCCGCAAGGTGGTCGTCTCCGGATAGAGTCTCTTCTCGACAGGCCGCGTTCTACCGTGTCTCTTACGTGTCTGGAGGCCGTTGTGGGTGGAGACGACTCCCCGCACGCGCCTCGCCGCGTGCCCTCGGCCGCGGGCACGTCCCGCCCCGCACATGAGTCCGTACAAGAGGACATGACCGACGATCTGCCCGACGGGCTGGTGGTGGCCGACGGCGACGCGCGCGTCATCGCGTTCAATGCCGCCGCCGCACGGATGACCAAGATCCCCGCCGACTCCGCCATCGGCCGCGACTTCCGCGACGTGCTGCCGCTGCACGACGCCGAGGGGCGCGACTGGTGGAAATGCCTGGCGCCCTACGACGGGCTCGCCACCCGCACCCGCCATCCCGAGCGGTCGCTGTTCCTGCCGGGCGGCTGCGAGCTGCTGGTCACCGCCGCCTACCGGCGCGACGAGCGGGGCCGGGTGCGGCGCTTCACGGTGTGCCTGCGCGACGCCGCGCACCGCGCCCGCCAGGAGCGCGACCGGGCCGATCTGGTCTCCACCGTCGCGCACGAGCTGCGCTCCCCGCTGACCAGCGTCAAGGGCTTCACCGCGACGCTGCTGTCGAAGTGGCACCGCTTCAACGACGATCAGAAGCGGGTGATGCTGGAGACGGTCAACGCCGACGCCGACCGGGTGACCCGGCTGATCACCGAGCTGCTGGACGTGTCCCGGATCGAGTCGGGCCGGCTGGAGATGCGCCGCCAGGTGGTCGACCTCATCGAGGAGGCCCGCAAGATCATCGCGGGCCGGATCGCGGCGGGGGACGCCGCCGACCGGTTCCGCTTCGAGGCGCGCGGCGAGCTGCCGGAGATGTGGCTGGATCCCGACAAGATCGACCAGATCCTCGGCAACCTGCTGGAGAACGCGGTGCGGCACGGCGCTGGTACTGTCACCATTGTGGTGGAGCCGGACGCGCATAAGGAGGGGGCCGCGGTGTCGGTGCGCGACGAGGGCGAGGGCATCCCGCCCGAGGCCGTCCAGCGCGTGTTCCGGCAGTTCTGGCGCGGTCCCGGCGGCAACCGCCGCGGCGGCACCGGGCTCGGCCTCTACATCGTGAAGGGCCTGGTCGAGGCCCATGGCGGCACCATCACCGTGCGGCGCGCCCCCGGCGGCGGCGCCGAGTTCCGATTTACCATGCCCGCCGGCGCTCCGGACTACGCCTCCTGACGGGGGCGCACCTCCTTCCGAGCGCCCGTGCGGGCGATCTTCCCGGCAGCACCGCGTTGTCCGTCATGTTGCCCGCCACGTTGCCCGCCGCGCTCCGTCCGGCGGGCCGGGCCCGTCCTTTCCGGATCCTTCCCGTCCGCCCACTAGACTGCGGGCGTTCCACGCCGACCGGAGTTCTCACACCACCATGTCTGCACCCAACAAGTCCTACGACCCCGTCGAGGTGTCCGCGTTGCAGCCCGAGGAGCTCGACCGGGCCCGCGACGAGGCCATCGCGGCCATCGCCGCCGCGGGCGATCTCGACGAGCTGAAGCGGGTCCGGCTGGCGCACGCCGGCGACCGCTCCCCGCTGGCGCTGGCCAACCGGGAGATCGGCGCGCTGCCGCCCGCGGCCCGTGCCGACGCCGGCAAGCGGATCGGCGCGGCCCGCGGCGCCGTCGCCCAGGCGGTCAAGGCCCGCCAGGCCGAGCTGGAGGAGGAGCGCGACCAGCGGGTGCTGGTCGAGGAGACCGTCGACGTCACGCTGCCCTGGGACCGCGCCCCGCGCGGCGCCCGGCACCCGCTGACCACCATGCAGGAGCGGATGGCCGACGTCTTCGTCTCGATGGGCTTCGAGATCGCAGAGGGGCCCGAGGTCGAGGCCGGCTGGTTCAACTTCGACGCGCTCAACTTCAAGCCCGACCACCCGGCGCGCACCATGCAGGACACCTTCTTCGTCGAGTCGGAGGAGACCGACGTGGTGCTGCGCACGCACACCTCGCCGGTGCAGGTGCGCTCGATGCTGTCGCGGCCGCTGCCGCTGTACGTGGTGGTGCCCGGCCGCACGTACCGCACCGACGAGCTGGACGCCACGCACAGCCCGGTCTTCCACCAGCTGGAGGGCCTGGCGGTGGACGAGGGCCTGACGATGGCCGACCTGCGCGGCGCCATCGACGCGTTCGTCAACGGGATGTTCGGCGAGGGGCTGAAGACGCGGTTCCGGCCTTCGTACTTCCCGTTCACCGAGCCGTCGGCCGAGGTCGACATGCAGTGCTTCGTGTGCCGGGGAGCGTCGGTGGAACGCGGCGCCGAGCCGTGCCGGACGTGCGGCTCGGAGGGCTGGATCGAGCTGGGCGGCTGCGGCATGGTCAACCCGCGGGTGCTGGTGGCCTGCGGCATCGACCCCGAGCGGTACAGCGGCTGGGCGTTCGGGCTGGGCGTGGAGCGCTCGCTGATGTTCCGGCACGGCGTCGAGGACATGCACGACATGGTGGAGGGTGACGTGCGCTTCACCCTTCCGTTCGGGATGGAGATCTGATGCGCGCCCCGCTTTCCTGGCTGCGGGAGTACGTGGCGCTCCCGGCCGATGTCACCGGCCGCGAGCTGGCCGCCCGGCTGATCGAGGCCGGGCTGGAGGTGGAGACGGTCGAGCAGGCCGGCGCCGACATCACCGGCCCGCTGGTGGTCGGCCGGGTGCTGGCGATCGAGGAGCTGACCGGGTTCAAGAAGCCGATCCGGTACTGCCAGGTGGACGTCGGGCGGGCCAACGGCACCGGCGAGCCGCAGAACATCATCTGCGGCGCGACCAACTTCGCGGTGGACGACCGGGTCCTGGTGATCCTGCCCGGCGGCGAGCTGCCCGGCGGGTTCAAGATCGGTTCACGGAAGACCTACGGCAAGCTCTCCGAGGGCATGATCTGCTCGGTGCGGGAGCTGGGCATCGGCGAAGACCACGCCGGCATCCTGGTGCTGCCGCCCGGCTCGGACGGAACCGAGGAGCCGCCCGGCACCGACGCGATCGAGCTGCTGGGCCTGCGCGACGACGTGCTCGACATCGCGGTCACGCCCGACCGGGGCTACGCGCTGTCGATCCGCGGCATCGCCCGCGAGGCCGCCATCGCCTACGGCGTGCCGTTCACCGATGCGACCTCCGTCGAGCTGCCGGCCGGTGACGCGGAGGGCGGGGCGTACCCGGCGAGCATCGCCGACCCGACCGCCTGCGACCGGTTCGTGCTGCGCGAGGTGCGCGGCTTCGATCCCGCGGCGCAGACGCCGCTGCCGATGCGGGTGCGGCTGCACCGCGCCGGGATGCGGCCGGTGTCGCTGGCCGTCGACGTCACCAACTACGTGATGCTGGAGCTGGGCCAGCCGCTGCACGCCTTCGACCGGGCCAAGCTGACCGGCCCGATCACGGTGCGGCGCGCCGGGCCGGGCGAGCGGCTGGAGACCCTCGACCACGTGCGGCGCGAGCTGCACCCCGAGGACATCCTGATCGCCGACGAGTCGGGGCCGATCTCGATGGCCGGGACGATGGGCGGCCTGGCCACCGAGATCGACGAGAAGTCCGCGGACATGGTGATCGAGGCCGCGCACTTCGACGACATCGGCACCGCCCGGATGGGGCGGCGGCACCGGCTGCACAGCGAGGCGTCGTACCGGTTCGAGCGCGGGGTCGACCGCGAGCTGCCGCTGTACGCCTCGTACCGGGCGGCGCGGATGCTGGCCGAGCTGGGCGGGGCGGAGATCGTCCCGGGCGTGACGCACGCGCAGGTGCCGGTCGAGCCGGTCACGGTCACGATGGCGGCCGCGCATCCGGGCCGGGTCGCGGGCGTTTCGTACGAGCGCGAGACCGTCGTCCGGCGCCTGGAGCAGGTCGGCTGCGCGGTGACCGGGGAGGACACGCTGACGGTGACGCCGCCGTCGTGGCGTCCCGACCTCACCGACCCGAACGACCTGGCCGAGGAGGTCATCCGGCTGGAGGGGTACGAGGCCATTCCGGCGCGGGTGCCCCGCCCGGTCGCCGGCCGCGGTCTCACGTCCCGGCAGCGCCTGCGCCGCCGGGTCGGCCGCGCGCTGGCGGGCGCCGGGTACGTGGAGGTGCTGGCCTTCCCGTTCGCCGCCGAGAAGGACTGGGACGCCCTGCAGCTGGAGGCCGGTGACCCGCGCCGCCGGGCATTGCGGCTGGCCAACCCGATGTCGGAGGACGAGCCGCTGCTGCGCACCACGCTGCTGCCGGGCCTGCTCAAGGCGTTGGCCCGCAACGTGGGGCGGGGCTTCGGCGACGTCGGCCTGTACGAGCAGGGCCTGGTGTTCCGGCCGCGCTCGGAGACGGCGGTGCGGGCGCCCCGGCTGCCGGTCGACCGGGGGCCGACGGCCGAGGAGATCGCCTCGGTGGAGGCCGCGCTGCCGGACCAGCCGGAGCGGGTGGCCGTCGTGCTGTCCGGGGAGCGGGAGCCGTCCGGCTGGTGGGGCGAGGGCCGCCCGGCGAGCTGGGCCGACGCGGTCGAGGCCGCCCGTACGGTGGCCCGGGAGGCGGGCGTCGAGCTGACGGTGCGGGCCGACCGGCACGCGCCCTGGCATCCGGGCCGGTGCGCCGCGCTCTACGTGGGCGACACGCTGGTGGGGCACGCGGGCGAGCTGCACCCGCGGGTGATCAAGGCGTACGGGCTGCCGGCGCGCACCGGCGCGATGGAGCTGGAGCTGCGCGGGCTGGGCGAGCCGCGGACGGTGCGGGCGCCGCACGTGTCGCCGTACCCGGTCGCGGCGCAGGACGTCGCGCTGATCGTCGACGCGGCCGTGCAGACCGCCGAGGTGGAGGCGGCGCTGCGCGAGGGGGCGGGCGAGCTGCTGGAGTCGATCCGGCTGTTCGACGTCTACACCGGTGAGCAGGCGGGGGAGGGGCGCAAATCGCTGGCCTACAGCCTGCGCTTCCGGGCGCCCGACCGCACGCTGACCGCCGAGGAGGCGAGCGCGTCGCGGGACGCCGCGGTCGCCGCGGCGGTGGAGCGCACCGGGGCGGTGCTCCGAGGGGCCTGATCGATCCCTGCTCGATCGAGGGGGCGGCCCCGCGCGCATGTCGCGCCGGGGCCGCCTCCTTAATGCTGATTGCGTTGCATTAGTGCACCGGCTATTCTGGACCGGTCACATCGCCGCCCGGCTGGGGAGTCCTTTGAAGAACTGAGGTCGCAGACACCGCGTGGTGGGTCGTGCCCGCCCGCGTTCCGTGATCTCGGTGGACCCCTGTCCCGGGCTTTTCTCATGCCCGCGCGTTGCGCGTTCCCGCGGTGTCTCCACGTGTCCTGATCGATCCCGGCGCGTCTTGGAGGTCCGCTCTATGTCTTCCGCTTCCCCTTTTTCCGTGGTCTGCTCGGATCTGTCGTTCGCCTGGCCGGACGGCACCGTCGTCCTGGACGGTCTGGACGCCGCGTTCGGCACCGGCCGTACCGGGCTGATCGGCGTCAACGGGGCCGGCAAGTCCACCCTGCTCAAGCTGATCGCGGGCGAGCTCCGCCCGGCCTCCGGGGCGGTCGCGGTCGCCGGCGAGATCGGCTACCTGCCGCAGAACCTGCCGCTGAGCACCGGGCGTACCGTGTCCGACCTGCTCGGCATCTCCGCGGTCCGCGCCGCGCTGCACGCCATCGAGCGCGGCGAGGCCACCGAGGAGAACTTCACCGCGGTCGGCGACGGCTGGGACGTCGAGGAACGGGCCCGCGCCGAGCTGGCCCGGCTCGGCCTGGCCGCGCTGGCCGAGGACGCGACCGGCCTGGACCGCACCGTCGGCACGCTGTCCGGCGGGGAGGGGATCATGGTGGGGCTGGCCGCGCAGTTCCTGGCCCGGCCCGACGTGCTGCTCCTGGACGAGCCCACCAACAACCTCGACCTGGACGCGCGCCGCCGCCTGTACGAGGCGGTGTCGTCCTGGCCCGGGGTGCTGATCGTGGTGAGCCACGACCGGGAGCTGCTGGACCGGGTGGAGGAGATCGCCGACCTGCGCGACGGCGCCGTCCGCACCTTCGGCGGCGGCCTCACCGCCTACGAGGAGCTGCTGGCCGTCGAGCGGGAGGCGGCCGAGCGGGCCGTCCGCGCCGCCGAGGGCGACGTGCGGCGGCAGAAACGCGAGCTGGAGGAGGCCCATGTGAAGCTGGCCCGGCGGGCCCGGTACGGCAACAAGATCTTCGAGAGCAGGAGCCAGCCGAAGATCGTCATGCAGGAGCGCAGGCGGCAGGCGCAGGTGTCGGCGGGCAAGCACCGGATCATGCACGAGGAGCGGCTGTCGGACGCCCGCGACCGCCTGGCCGAGGCCGAGGAAGGGGTGCGCGACGACGCCGAGATCCGCGTGGAGCTGCCCGCCACGCGGGTCCCGGCCGGGAGCACCGTGCTGACCGTCACCGGGCTGCCCGCGCCGGAGCCCGCCGCCCTCGAGGAGCTGATCGTCCGAGGACCGGAGCGGATCGCGCTGGTCGGCCCGAACGGCGCCGGGAAGACCACCTTCCTGCGCACGGTGGTCGGCGAGGACGGCGTGCCGGGCGGCCTGTCGGTGAAGATCGGCGTGGAGGGCGTGCGGTACCTGCCGCAGCGGCTGGACGTGCTGGACGACCGGCTGAGCGTGGTGGACAACGTCCGCGCGTTCGCCCCGTCGGCGCCGGTCAGCGTCGTGCGTGCCGGGCTGGCGCGCTTCCTGTTCCGCGGGGCGCGGGCCGAACGGACCGCCGGAGCCCTCTCCGGCGGGGAGCGGTTCCGGGCGGTGCTGGCGGCACTGCTGCTGGCCGAGCCCGCCCCGCGCCTGCTCATGCTGGACGAGCCGACCAACAACTTGGACATGGCCAGCGTCCGGCAGCTCGGCCAGGCGCTGGAGGCCTACCAGGGCGCACTGGTCGTGGCCAGCCACGACGTCCCGTTCCTGCGCTCGATCGGGATCACGAGGTGGCTCCGCCTGGACCGCGCCGCCGGCCTGACCGAGATCGATCCCATGTAGCGGCGGGTCCCGCGCCGGTCAGGTGAGGACGCGCTTGGTGAAGGTACGCGTCGAGATCCAGGTCAGGACGGCGGTGCCGCCGATGACCGCCAGCAGGAACGCCCACGTCGGCATGTGCCCGACGTCGGGTGTGAGCGCCGCCCGCAGCCCCTCGCTCACGTACACCAGGGGGTTGAACAGGCTGGCGATCTGCAGCCAGCGGATCTCGTGCAGCGCCGACCACGGGTAGTAGACGCAGCCGAGCATGGTAACCGGAAGCAGGACCAGCGCGAACAGGATCTGCGCCTTCTGCGGGTCGATCAGCGTGCCCAGCAGCAGGCCGCCCGACGCGGCCAGCAGCGAGCCCGCCACCATCGTCACGATCAGGACCGCCCAGTTCTCCACGTGCACCTGCGGCGCCTGTCCTTCGGCGTGGATGAACAGCACGGCGGGGAACACCAGCAGACCGCCGATGAGGCCCTGCAGACCGGCCGCGGTGATCTTCTGGATCGCCAGCATCGGCACCGGGAGCGGCGCCAGCGCCCGGTCGGTGATCGAGCGCTGCCAGGTCAGCTCCATCATCAGCGGCATGATCGCCGCCATCATCGCCTGCATGAGGATCGAGGAGGCCACCAGCCCGGGCACCAGGATGGTGGTGAAGTTGGCGCCCTGCGCGGCGGCGCCGCCCGCGCCCGCCATCGCCCCGCCGGCGCCGATCTTCGGCAGCACGTAGGCGAAGACGAACACGAACATCAGCGGCTGGACCAGCACCCGCAGGAAGGTGGACACGAAGTTCTTGCGCATCACCCGCATCTCGCGGGCCATCATCGCCAGGAACGTGCGCGCCAAGGTGGGATTCATCGCCGGGGGCGCCGGCACGGCCGGTGCGGCGGCCTGCTGGGCCTGCTCGATGGTCATTCGCGGTACTCCCGTCCGGTCAGGGTGAGGAAAACGGTCTCCAGGCTGGGGCGCAGCTGCGCGGCGTCGGTGACGCCCGTCCCGGCCGCCGCGCCGATCGCGACGAGTTCGCCGAGCACGCCCTCGGCCGCGCGGGCGAACACCCGCACCTGCGCGCCGGTGATCTCCACCTTGCCGACGCCGGTGCGCTCGCGCAGCGCCGTGACGCCGTCCGGTGCCGGCCCGTCGTAGGTCACGGTGATCACGGTGTCCGCGCCCGCGGCGGCCTTCAGGCCGTCCACGGTGCCGTCGGCCAGGACCTTTCCGTGGTCGACGACCGCGACCCGGTCGCAGAGCGCCTCGGCCTCCTCCATGTAGTGGGTGGTGAGGACGGTGGTCTGGCCTTCGGCCTGCAGCCCGCGCAGCACCTCCCACAGGTTGACCCGGGTCTGCGGGTCGAGGCCGGCGGTGGGCTCGTCCAGGAACAGCACCTGCGGGCGGTGCACCAGGGCCCGGCAGATCATCAGGCGCTTGGCCTGGCCGCCGGACAGCTCGAACGGGGTTCCGGTGCGCCGGTCGGTCAGGTTGAACATCTCCAGCAGCTCGTCGGCGCGGCGCCGGGCGTCCTTGCGCCCCATGCCGAAGTAGCGGCCGCGGAACTCCAGGTTCTCGAACGCGTCGAGGTCGTTGTCGAGGGTGTTGTTCTGCGACACCATCCCGATGCGCCGCTTGACCTCGACCTGCTCGCGCACGACGTCGAGCCCGCACACCTCGGCCCGTCCGGAGGTCGGCACCACCAGCGTGGTGAGCATGCCGATCGTGGTGGACTTGCCCGCGCCGTTGGGGCCGAGCAGGCCGAAGAACTCGCCCTGGGCGACCTCCAGGTCGACGCCCTGCACGGCGGGCACGTCGCCGCGCGGGCTGGAGTAGGTCTTGTGCAGGTCGACGGTGCGGACGGCGACCGGGCGGTCGCCGCCGGGCGCTTCGCGGCCGGATGCGGCCGCGGTCTCGAGAGGTGGGGGCACTCGCGCTGTCCTTTCCTGAGGGGGCGCGGTCAGGCCGGGCCCGCCTGGCCCGTGGACTTCGCCGGGTCGTCCTCGGGGAAGTCGTTGAAGCGTTCGATCAGGCGGAGCAGGAACCGGCGGACGGCCGGTTCGTCGGCCTCGTCGACCACGTCGTAGAGGTTCCAGAGGTCGTCATGGAGGGCGTGTCCGACCTCGCCGATGAGCCGCCGGCCACCGTCGGTGATGTGCACCTGCACGGCCCGGCGGTCGCGCGGGTCGCGGCGGCGTTCGGCGAGGTCGGCGCGCTCGAGGGTGTCGACCACCGAGGTGACCGTGGCGGGGGAGATCATCAACCGTTTGGCCAGCTCGCCGGCGCGCAGCCCGCCGTCCTCCAGCAGGAGCGCGCGCAGCAGGAAGAAGCCGGCCGGGCTGACCCCGTGCCGCTCCACCAGCCGCGCCATGACCGGGCCGGAGAGCCGGGCGGCCGCGGCGAACAGGCGGCCGATGGGCCACTCGTCGACGGGGCCGAGCATCGACAGGTCGCCGAAGCCCAGGTCTGGTTGCTTCATGCGATCATTCTTCGGCCGCAGATATTTAGCTGTCAAATCATTAGGGGGCGAAGTATCACGACTTGAATAGTCATCCACTCTCATGCATACTCTTGCTGTTCACTTTTCGGGGAAGAGAGAGGTCCCATGGGCATCAGGGCGGCGGTCGCCGGCGCCAGCGGGTACGCCGGCGGCGAGGTGCTGCGCATCCTCGCCGGCCATCCCGGATTCGAGATCGGCACGCTGACGGCGGGCTCCAACGCGGGCACCGAGCTCGGCACGCACCAGCCCCACCTGCGATCCCTGGCCGGCCGCGTACTGGCGGAGACCACACCGGAGAACCTGGCCGGGCACGACGTGGTGTTCCTGGCGCTGCCGCACGGGCAGTCCGGGCCGCTGGCCGAACAGCTGGGCCAGGACGTGCTGGTCGTCGACTGCGGAGCCGACTTCCGCCTCAACGACCCCGCCGACTGGACCGCCTTCTACGGCACCCCGCACGCCGGCACCTGGCCGTACGGGCTCCCGGAGCTGCCCGGACGGCGCGCGGCCCTGGCGGCCACCAAGCGGATCGCCGTCCCGGGCTGCTACCCGACCGCGGTGACGCTGGCGATGTTCCCGGCGCTCCTGGACGGGCTGGTCGAGCCCGACGTGGTGGTCGTCGCCGCCTCCGGCACCTCCGGCGCCGGCCGCTCGCTCAAGCCCCACCTGCTGGGCAGCGAGGTCATGGGCTCGGTCTCGGCCTACGGCGTCGGCGGTGTCCACCGGCACACCCCCGAGATGATCCAGAACCTCGGCGAGGTGGCGGGCGAGCCGGTCACCGTCTCCTTCACGCCCACGCTGGCGCCGATGAGCCGCGGCATCCTGGCCACCTGCACCGCCAGGACGCGCCCCGGCGTCACCCTGGAGACCCTGCGCGACGCCTACGGGACGGCCTACGAGAACGAGCCGTTCGTGTCGCTGCTGCCCGAGGGGCGGTGGCCGGCCACGTCCATGACCCTGGGCGCCAACACCGTGCTCGTCCAGGTCGCCCACGACGAGCGCGCCGGCCGCGCCGTCGTCGTCGCCGCCATCGACAACCTCACCAAGGGCACCGCCGGCGGCGCCGTGCAGAGCGCCAACCTCGCCCTCGGCCTGCCCGAAGAGCTCGGTCTCACCACGATCGGAGTGTCCCCTTGAGCGTCACCGCCCCCCAGGGGTTCCGCGCCGCCGGCGTCGTCGCCGGCCTGAAGGACAGCGGAGCCCGCGACCTGGCCCTGGTCGTCAACGACGGGCCGTCCCGCGCGGCCGCCGGCGTCTTCACCCGCAACCGCGTGAAGGCCGCGCCCGTGCTGTGGTCCGAGCAGGTCCTCAAGGGCGGCCGGGTGCGCGCCGTGGTGCTCAATTCCGGCGGTGCCAACGCCTGCACCGGCTCCGACGGCTTCCAGGACACCCACGCCACCGCCGAGAAGGTCGCCGGCGTCCTGCGGGACTCGGCCGGCGAGATCGCGGTCTGCTCCACCGGCCTGATCGGCGAGCGGCTGCCGATGGACCGGCTGCTGCCCGGGGTGGACACCGCCGCCGCCGAGCTGTCCCGCGGCGACGGCGGGCTGGCCGCCGCCGACGCGATCCGCACCACCGACACCGTCGCCAAGATCGCCTTCCGGCAGGGCGCGGGCGGCTACATGATCGGCGCGATGGCCAAGGGCGCCGGCATGCTGGCCCCGTCGCTGGCCACCATGCTCTGCGTGATCACCACCGACGCCGAGCTGGACGCCGCCGCGCTGGACCGCTGCCTGCGCGCGGCCACCCGCGTCACCCTGGACCGGCTGGACGCCGACGGCTGCATGTCCACCAACGACACCGTGCTGCTGATGGCCTCCGGCGCCTCCGGCGTCACCCCCGACGAGGCCGCCTTCACCGCGCTGCTCACCGAGGTCGCCGCCGACCTGACCCGGCAGCTGCTGGTGGACGCCGAGGGCGCGGCCAAGGCCATCACGATCGAGGTCGTCGGCGCGGGCAGCGAGGACGACGCGGTCACCGTCGGCCGCTCGATCGCCCGCAACAACCTGCTCAAGTGCGCCATCCACGGCGAGGACCCCAACTGGGGCCGGGTGCTGTCGGCGGTCGGCACCACCGACGCCGCCTTCGAGCCCGACCACCTCAACGTGGCGATCAACGGCGTGTGGGTCTGCCGGAACGGCTCGGTCGGCGACGACCGCGACAAGGTCGACCTGCGCCCCCGGGACGTCACGATCACCGTTGACCTGTCCGCCGGCCCGCACAGCGCCACCGTCTGGACCACCGACCTCACCGCGGACTACGTCCACGAGAACTCGGCGTACTCGACATGACCGGGATCCTTGAGGTGATAGCGGTGAGGAACCTCACCGCCCCGAGCTGCGGCCACGAGAACTCGGCGTACTCGACATGACCATGGACGGGCGGGTGCGGAAGGACCGGGCCGGGGTGCTGGAGAAGGCCGGGACGCTGATCGAGGCGCTGCCCTGGCTGGAGCGGTTCCACGGCACCACCGTGGTGATCAAGTACGGCGGGCACGCGATGGCCGACGAGGCGCTGCGCGCCTCGTTCGCGGAGGACGTGGTGTTCCTGCGGTACGCGGGGCTGCGGCCGGTGATCGTGCACGGCGGCGGCCCGCAGATCAACGCGGCGCTGGAGCGGGCCGGTATCGAGTCCAGCTTCACCGCCGGGCTGCGGGTGACCACCCCGGAGGCGATGGAGGTCGTCCGGATGGTGCTGGTCGGCCAGGTCAACCGGGACGTGGTCGGCCTGGTCAACCGGCACGGCGCGTTCGCGGTGGGCATGTCGGGCGAGGACGCCAACCTGTTCACCGCCGAGCGCAAGCACGCGGTCGTGGACGGCGAGCGGGTCGACATCGGCCAGGTCGGCGAGATCGTCGAGGTGCAGGTCGGGGCGGTGCGCGCGCTGCTGGACGACGGCCGGATCCCGGTGATCTCCAGCGTGGCGCGCGGCGACGACGGCGAGGTCTACAACGTCAACGCCGACACCGCCGCGGCGGCGCTGGCGGCGGCGCTGGACGCCGAGAAGCTGGTCGTGCTGACCGACGTGGAGGGCCTGTACGCCGACTGGCCCGCGAGCGAGGACGTGATCGACAGCCTGACCACCGACGAGCTGGCCGCGCTGCTGCCGGAGCTGTCGTCGGGCATGGTGCCCAAGATGGAGGCCTGCCTGCACGCGGTACGGGGCGGGGTCCCGCAGGCGCACGTGCTGGACGGCCGGGTGCCGCACGCGCTGCTGCTGGAGATCTTCACCGCCGAGGGCATCGGGACGATGGTCCTGCCCAGCGTGCCCGGCGCGGCGGCCGAGGAGACGGCCGAGACGGACGACACCGGAACGGGAGGCACCGCATGACCGCCAACGACGACCTCAGGACGCGGTACGAGACGGCGTTCATGCCCAACTACGGGGTGCCGCCGCTGGCGATCGCGCGCGGCGAGGGCTGCCAGGTGTGGGACGCCGACGGCGACTCCTACCTCGACCTCATCGCCGGCATCGCGGTCAGCAGCCTCGGGCACGGCCACCCGGCCCTGGTCGAGGCGGTCTCGGCGCAGGTCGCGGGCCTGGCGCACACCTCCAACCTGTTCCTGCACGAGCCGGAGGTGCTGCTGGCCGAGAAACTGCTGGAACTGCTGGACGCCGACGCCCGGGTCTTCCTGGCCAACAGCGGCACCGAGGCGAACGAGGCCGCGCTCAAGCTCGCGATCAAGTACGGCAGGACGAACGGGCGGTCCTACTTCGTCGCGGCCGAGAACGGGTTCCACGGCCGGAGCATGGGCGCGCTCGCGCTGACCGGCAAGGCGGCGATCCGCGACCCGTTCGGCCCGTACGCCATCGACGTCCGGTTCGTCCCGTACGGGGACGCCGAGGCGCTCAAGGCCGCCGTCACCGAGGAGTGCGCGGCGGTGTTCCTGGAGCCCACGCAGGGCGAGGCCGGGGTCGTACCGCCGCCGGAGGGCTACTTCGCGGCCGCCCGGGAGATCTGCGACGCCACCGGGGCGCTGCTGGTGGCCGACGAGATCCAGTCCGCGATCGGCCGCACCGGCGCGTGGTTCGCCTTCCAGCAGGAGCGCGGCGCGGCCGTGCCCGACATCCTGACCCTGGCCAAGGGCCTGGGCGGCGGGCTCCCGATCGGGGCGTGCGTCGCGTTCGGCCCGCACGGCTCGATCTTCGCCAAGGGCGACCACGGCAGCACGTTCGGCGGCAATCCGGTGAGCGCCGCCGCGGCCCTGGCCGTGCTCGGCACCATCGAGAAGGAGGGCCTGCTCGACCACGTCACCGCCGTGGGGGAGCGGCTGGCCGCCGGGATCGCCGCGCTCGGCCACCCTCTCCTGGAGGGCTCCGGCGTGCGGGGCCGCGGCCTGTGGCGGGCACTGGTGCTCACCGCCGACCGGGCCGCCGCGGTCGAGACCGCCGCCCGGTCCGCCGGGTTCCTGGTCAACGCCCTGCAGCCGGCCGCGGTACGGCTCGCCCCGCCCCTCATCCTCACCCGCGACCAGGCGCAGTCGTTCGTGGACGCCCTGCCAGGGATCCTCGACGCCGCCGCGAAGGAGAACTGACCGATGGCCAGGCACTTCCTCCGGGACGACGACCTCACCCCCGCCGAGCAGGCCGAGGTGCTGGAGCTGGCCGCCGCCGTCAAACGCGACCGGTTCGCCCACCGCCCGCTGGAGGGCCCCCGAACGGTGGCGGTGCTGTTCGACAAGCCGTCCACCCGCACCCGGATCTCCTTCGCCACCGGCATCGCCGAGCTCGGCGGCCACCCCCTGGTCCTGGACGCCGCCGGCAGCCAGCTCGGCCGCGGCGAGAGCATCGCCGACACCGCCCGGGTGCTGGAACGGCAGGCCAGCGCGATCGTCTGGCGGACCTCCGGACAGGAGCGGATCGAGGAGATGGCCGCGGGCACCACCGTCCCCGTCGTCAACGCTCTCACCGACCGGTTCCACCCCTGCCAGGTCCTGGCCGACCTGCAGACCGTCCAGGAGGCCAGGGGCGGCCTCGCGGGCCTCACCCTCGCCTACTTCGGCGACGGCGCCAACAACATGGCCCACTCCTACCTGCTGGGCGGCGCCACCGCCGGGATGCACGTGCGGATCGGCACCCCCGAGGCGCTGCCGCCGGACGCCGCGATCGTCGCCCGCGCCACCGAGATTGCCGCGGCCACCGGCGGCTCGGTCACCGTCACCGCCGACGCCGGACGGGCCGCCTCCGGCGCCGACGTCCTGGCCACCGACACCTGGGTGTCGATGGGCCAGGAGGGCAAGGACACCTCGATGTTCGAGCCGTACGCCGTCGACGAGGCGCTGCTCGCCAAGGCCGGCCCCGAGGCGATCGTGCTGCACTGCCTGCCCGCCTACCGCGGCAAGGAGATCGCCGCCGCGGTCCTCGACGGCCCCCGCAGCGTCGTCTGGGACGAGGCCGAGAACCGGCTGCACGCCCAGAAGGCCCTGCTCACCTGGCTCCTGGAGGCCTCGGAGGGCGCGTCGTGACCGACCGGAACGAGGGCCGCACGAACATCCCGATGACCAAGACGGCGCGCCAGGCCAAGGTCGTCGACCTGCTGTCGCGCAACCACGTGCACTCCCAGTCGGAGCTGGCCAAGCTGCTGGCGGAGGAGGGCGTCGAGGTCACCCAGGCGACGCTGTCGCGCGACCTGGTGGAGATCGGGGCGGTCCGGCTGCGCGCCGACGACGGCAGCCTGATCTATGCCGTCCCAGGTGAGGGCGGTGAACGGATCCGGCGGGCGCGCACCGGCGGGGACACGGCCGAGTCGTTCACCGGCCGGCTCGGCCGGCTCGCCGCCGAGCTGCTGGTCTCGGCGGAGGCCTCGGCCAACCTGGTCATGGTGCGGACCCCGCCCGGCGCCGCGCAGTACCTCGCCTCGGCCATCGACCACGCCGAATGGCCGACGGTCCTCGGCACGGTCGCCGGCGACGACTCCATCCTGGTGATCGCGCGCGACCCGGACGGGGGCGAGGAGCTGGCCCAGGCGCTGCTGCGGCTGGCCGCCGGGCGCGAACGACGAGGCTAGTGGCCCGGCCCGAGGCGCCGGCCCTGGCCAAGGGCTTCGCCGGGCATGGCCGTGCGTTGATGCCGGATGCCCGGGTGGCAGTACGGTTGGGGTGGCCCGGGCCCCGCCCGGTCCGCACCTGATCTGGACACGAGAAACGAACCCTAGCGGTGGGAAGAAGAGGAACTCCGTGACGAAGGCACCGACGCGACTGTGGGGCGGCCGGTTCGAAGGCGGGCCGTCGGACGCGCTCGCGCGGCTCTCGGTGAGCGTCCAGTTCGACTGGCGGCTCGCCCCCTACGACCTGTTGGGCTCGCGCGCGCACGCCCGCGTGCTCAACCGGGCGGGGCTGCTCACCGACGACGAGCTGGAGCGCATGCTCGGTGCCCTCGACGACCTCGAGGAGGCCTGCCGCACCGGCGAGTTCCGGCCCGCCGTCGCGGACGAGGACGTCCACACCGCGCTGGAACGCGGCCTGCTGGAGCGCCTCGGCGCCCTCGGCGGCAAGCTGCGCGCCGGCCGCAGCCGCAACGACCAGGTCGCCACCGACCTGCGGCTCTACCTACGCGACCACGTCCGGCAGATCGTCAGCCGGCTGGTGGAGCTGGAGACCGCCCTGATCGCCCAGGCCGAGCACAACATGGGCGTCGCCGCACCCGGCATGACCCACCTCCAGCACGCCCAGCCCGTGCTGTTCTCCCACCAGCTGCTGGCGCACGTGCAGCCGCTCACCCGCGACATCGACCGGCTGCGCGACTGGGACCGCCGCGCCGCCGTCTCCCCGCTCGGCTCGGGCGCCCTGGCCGGCTCCTCGCTGCCGCTGGACCCGCAGGCCACCGCCGCCGAGCTGGGCTTCGACGCGGCCGCCGCCAACTCCATGGACGCCGTCGCCGACCGCGACTTCGTCGCCGAGTTCCTCTTCGCCGCCGCGCTGACCGGCGTCCACCTGTCCCGCCTGGGCGAGGAGATCTGCCTGTGGGCGTCGCAGGAGTTCCGCTGGATCGAGATGGACGACACCTACGCCACCGGGTCGTCGATCATGCCGCAGAAGAAGAACCCCGACGTCGCCGAGCTGGCCCGCGGCAAGGCCGGGCGCCTCATCGGCCACCTGGTCGGCCTGCTCACCACCCTCAAGGGCCTGCCGCTCACCTACAACCGCGACCTCCAGGAGGACAAGGAGGGCGCCTTCGACGCCGTCGAGACGCTGCTCCTGGTGCTCCCCGCCATGTCCGGCCTGATCGCCACCATGCGGGTCAACACCGAGCGGCTGGAGGCCTCCGCCCCCGACGGCTTCGCCCTGGCCACCGACCTGGCCGAGCTGCTGGTGCGGCGCGGCGTCGCCTTCCGCGACGCGCACGAGGTCGTCGGTCACCTGGTGGTGTGGTGCCAGGTCCACGACAAGGACTTCGACGCCCTCACCGACGAAGAGCTGATCAAGGTGTCCCCGCATCTGACCCCGGACGTCCGCGAGGTCCTCAACGTCCAGGGCGCGCTGGCGTCCCGTAAGGCGTACGGCGGCACCGCCCCCGACCGCGTCCGCGAGCAGATCGGGACGCTCCGCGCCCTCGTCGACGATCACGCGTCCTGGGCGGCGGGCTCCGACTCCAACCAGCACTGACCCCGGCGCCCGAACGATGACATTCGACCCGCCCCCCGGGGAGCCCGGCTCCACCGCGGCCGACGACCTCCTGCCCAGGAAGTTCTTCGACCGTCCCGTGGACGAGGTCGCGCCCGACCTGCTCGGGCACGTCCTCGTCCACGGGGACGTCGCGGTGCGCCTCACCGAAGTCGAGGCGTACGCGGGCCCCCTCGACCCCGCCTCCCACGCCTACCGCGGCCTGACGCCCCGCACCGAGGTGATGTTCGGGCCGCCCGGGCACGCCTACGTGTACTTCACCTACGGCATGCACTTCTGCGTGAACCTGGTCTGCGGGGAAGAGGGCACGGCCTCCGCCGTCCTGCTCCGCGCCGGGCAGATCACCGCCGGAGCGGACACCGCCCGGGAACGCCGTCCGAAGTCCACGGAACGCGACCTGGCCCGCGGCCCGGCCCGGCTCTGCACCGCCCTCGCCATCGGACGCGAGCAGAACGGCCTGGACGTCTGCTCCCCCGAAAGCCCGCTGCTGATCATCGAAGGGGATCCCGCCGACCCGTCCCTGATCCGGTCGGGGCCCCGGACGGGCGTGAACGGGGCCAAGGACACGCCCTGGCGCTTCTGGATCGACGGCGACCCCACCGTCTCCCCGTACCGCGCCCACGTCCCGCGCAAGCGGAATCCGCCGGCATGACCGCCGGGCCCAGCACCGCGCGTCCGAAAGGCGTGCTCCGGCGCGCCCTGGCGATCATCACCGCCCTCCTGGCGGTGTCGGCGATCCTCGTGATCGTCCTGCTGGACGCGGCACTGGACGATCCGCGCCGGTTCGACCGCCTTGAGCAACCGGCGAGCGTCACCTACCCGGACGAGTCCAAGCACTACGTAGGCTTGGTGCAGAGGCGGAGCCTGATCTTCGGCCGCGTCACCGGCCACGATCTGTACGCGGGACGCTTCCCCGACATGTCCTACGGCCACTTCGTGCGGCTGGACATCACGGGCGAGGAACGGCCGGATATCAAGGACGCCTCCTGGGACCGGAACGGCGTTCGCGTGCGCTTCACGACCGGACACGAATTGTTCGTACCGGTCCGCTACTTCATGTACGGCCGCTGAAAACCGTTACGGTGAGCGGCGGTCCGTCAGGCACCCTGGGCATAACTCACCGACACTGCTGGAGACGAGGGAGAACGTGACCGACATCCTCGACGATCTCGCGTGGCGCGATCTGATCGCGCAGTCCACCGATCTGGACGAACTGCGGGCCCGGCTCGCCGCGGGACCGGTCACGCTCTATTGCGGGTTCGACCCGACGGCACCGTCGCTGCACCTGGGCAACCTGATCCAGATCCTGCTGCTGCGCCGCTTCCAGGAGGCCGGGCACCGGCCCATCGGCCTGGTCGGCGGTGCCACCGGCCTGATCGGCGACCCCAGCGGCAAGAGCGCCGAGCGGGTGCTGAACTCCGCCGAGACCGTCGCCGGGTGGGTCGAGCGGATCCACGGCCAGGTCTCCCGCTTCCTGGACTTCGGCGACGCCCCCAACGCCGCGACCATGGTCAGCAACCTCGACTGGACCGGCCCCATGTCGGCCATCGAGTTCCTGCGCGACATCGGCAAGCATTTCCCGGTGAACCGCATGCTGGCCCGCGAGACCGTCAAGTCCCGCCTGGAGACCGGGCTGAGCTACACAGAGTTCAGCTACGTGCTCCTCCAGGCCATGGACTTCCTGGAGCTGCACCGGCGGTACGACTGCGTGCTCCAGACCGGCGGCAGCGACCAGTGGGGCAATCTGACCGCTGGCGTCGACCTGATCCGCCGCGTTGAGGGCGGCACCGCGCACGCCCTCACCACGCCGCTGCTGACCAAGGCCGACGGCAGCAAGTTCGGCAAGACCGCCGGCGGCGAGACCTACTGGCTCGACGCCGAGCGGACCTCGCCGTACGCGTTCTACCAGTTCTGGTTCAACGCCGACGACCGCGACGTGGAGAAATTCCTCAAGGTGTTCTCCTTCCGCTCCCGGGAGGAGATCCAGGACCTGGTCAAGCAGGGCTCCGACCGGCCCGCCGCCCGCATTCCGCAGCGTGCGCTGGCCGAGGAGATGACCACGCTCGTCCACGACGCCGACGAGACCGCCCGCGTGATCGCGGCATCCCGCGCCCTGTTCGGCCAGGGCGCCCTGGAGGAACTGGACGAGCGCACCCTCCAGGCGGCGCTGGCAGAGGTCCCGCGCGCCGAGATCCCGCCAGGCGAGCTGCCGACCGTGGTCGATCTGCTGGCCTCCTCCGGCCTGTGCAAGAGCAAGTCGGAGGCCCGGCGGGCGATCGTCCAGGGCGGCGCCTACCTGAACAACGCCAAGGTCACCTCCGAGGAAGCCGTACCGTCCGCGGAAGACCTGCTGCACGGCCGCTTCCTCGTCCTGCGGAGGGGCAAGCGCAACGTGGGCGGTGTGGAGATCACCAAGCCGTGATCCTCGAGCCGGCGGCGCGCTCGCGATCGCGAGCGCGCCGCCGGTGGCACACAGCCGACTCCTCAGCGGCTTGGCCGAATTCCCAGGCCGTCCACGCTGGAAGCCGGCGATGTCGCTCGGCCACCGACGGAACCGGATCATGGACCGCCCGCCTCCACCGAACGGAAAGAGCGGGTAGATTCACGTAACAGTGCGGTCACGGCGCAGGTGTTGCGGACGCGTTTCAACGCCCGAAAGCAGCCTGTCACCTGGGGTTTCAAGTCCTTTGATCTTCGATTTGACGCTCTTGCGGGACCGACCTAATGTTCTACATGCCCCAAGGGGAGCGGGACGCCGACACGGCGGCCGGCCCGAGGGGATCCCTCGGAGACCAACAGCGCGAAGATCCTTCGCGTCCGCTGAGTCTGCAAGGGACACCGAATCGGTCGAACTTTGACAAATCGGTCGAAACGGATAGTATAGAAGGGTTGCCCCGGAGCAAGGCTCGCGAGAGCGGGTCGAGCGCGGTGGGTGTCCGTTTCTT
>NZ_BAAARW010000029.1:0-33016 GCF_039532545.1 Actinomadura vinacea
GGCCCGCGCAAGGCGCCCGCCGGGCCCGAACGGCCGATCCGGTGAGCGCCGCGGACGTCATGATCACGATGTACGGCAAGCCCGGCTGCCACCTGTGCGAGGACGCCCGCGCGGTGATCGAGCGGGTCGCCGCCGACCTCGGCGTCGGCTGGGAGGAGCGCGACATCACCCGGTCGGAGGAGGACACCCGCCGCTACTGGGAGCAGATCCCGGTCACCCTGATCAACGGGGTGCAGCACGACTTCTGGCGGGTGGACGAGGACCGGCTGCGCTCCGCCATCGCGCAATTGCGGAACCCGGAGTGACACGGCCGTAATTCGGTGACGGCGGAATGTCTCGTCGGTCACACCGCCGTGGCCGGCGGCGCGCTCCCGGGCCGTCCGGAAAAAGCCGTGAAGCCGCTGGTCGCCGGGGTTTTCGCGGTCGGTGCCGATACGGGGCCGGAACCGTTGCGCGGGGGGCGACTTTGTGCACCTATTCACAAAGGCTTAATCTGAGGGATAGCCCTGGGGGCCCTCCCGAGACGGGGAGGCTCGCCGCGGACGGACCGGGGCGAGGGGTTCTCGGGCCCCGTCCCAGCGTCGAGCCCCCGAAGAGCAGGCCGTGACATCTCGACAGAACCGCAACCGCGACCGCGCCGACCGTGGCATTCCCGAAGCCACGGTCGCGCGCCTGCCGGTGTACCTGCGCGCCCTGCACAGCCTCCAGGAGCGCGACGTGGCGACCGTCTCCTCCGAGGAGCTCGCGGCCGCAGCCGGGGTCAACTCCGCCAAACTGCGCAAGGACCTGTCGCACCTCGGCTCGTACGGGACCCGCGGGGTGGGGTACGAGGTGGAGTACCTCGTCTACCAGATCTCCCGCGAGCTGGGTCTCACCCAGGACTGGGTGGTCGCCATCATCGGTGTGGGTAACCTTGGCCGGGCTTTGGCCGGTTACGGCGGGTTCGCCTCCCGTGGCTTCCGCGTGGCCGGCCTGCTGGACGCCGACGAGTCCATCGTCGGCCAGACGATCTCCGGAATGGCGGTGGAGCACATCGACCGGCTGGAGGACCTCATCGCCGAGCGCGGGGTGTCCATCGCCGTGATCGCCACCCCCGCGGTCGCGGCCCAGGGCCTGTGCGACCGGGTGGTCGCCTCGGGCGTGACGAGCGTCCTCAACTTCGCGCCCGTGGTGCTCTCGGTACCCGAGGGGGTCGACGTGCGCAAGGTCGACCTGTCCATCGAACTCCAGATCCTCGCGTTCCACGAGCAGCGCAAGGCCGGCGGCCCCGGCGACTACGAGCCGCTGGCCGCGGGCGATGAACCTCCCGGGACGACACATTACGTAGAGGCAGTAGAAGCATGAGCCGGGGAACGCGGTAGGGAACAGGGCATGAGGGCATTCGGACGGTGTTGCGTGCGATGAGCGTCTTGGTGGTGGGACTCAGCCATCGGAGCGCCCCGGTGGCGATGCTGGAGCGCGCGGCGGTCACCGGGGACGACCTGGTCAAGCTGCTGCACGAGGTGAACGACTGCGCGCACGTCGGTGAGACGGCGATCGTCTCCACCTGCAACCGCGTCGAGGTCTACGCGGTGGTCGACAAGTTCCACGGCGGTGTCTCCGGCATCTCCGAGCTGCTGTCGCGGCACTCGGGAATCCCGCTCGACGACCTCTCCCGGCATCTGTACGTCCACTACGAGGACCGGGCCGTCCAGCACGCGTTCGCGGTGGCGTGCGGGCTGGAGTCGATGGTCGTCGGCGAGGGGCAGATCCTCGGGCAGCTGCGGCAGGCGTTCCGGCTGGCGCAGGAGCACGGCACGCTCGGCCGCGAGCTGCACGACGTCCTGCAGCAGGCGCTGCGGGTCGGCAAGCGCGCCCACCACGAGACCGGGATCGACAAGGCCGGCGCGTCGCTGGTCAGCGTGGGCCTGGAGGTCGCGACCGCGCATCTGGGCCCGCTGGACCGGGTCCGCGCGCTGGTGGTCGGCGCCGGGTCGATGAGCGGGCTGGCGGTGGCGACGCTGGGCCGCGCCGGCGCCCGCGAGATCGTGGTGGCCAACCGCACCTTCGAGCGGGCCGCCCGGCTGGCCGATTCGGCCGCCTCGCCCGCCCGCGCGGTCGAGCTGTCCGCGCTGGACGCCGAGCTGGCCGCCGCCGACCTGATCGTCTCGTGCACCGGCGCGACCGGGCTGGTGCTGACCGCCGACCGGCTGGCCGCGCGAGGCGCGGGCGCCGACGGCCGGCGCCGCTTCCTCCTCGACTTGGCGCTGCCGCACGACATCGACCCGGCCGTCCGGCGGCTGGACGGCGTCGAGCTGGCCGGGCTGGACGACCTGCGCACCGCCCAGGAGGCCGCCGAGGCGATCGGGCCGGAGGCGGTCGAGGCGGTGCGCCGGATCGTCCGCGACGAGGTCGCGGTGTTCCTCGGCGCGGCCCGTGCCGCGGCGGTGGCGCCGACCGTGGTGGCGCTGCGCAGCAAGGCCGCCGAGGTCGTGGAGGCGGAGCTGTCCCGGCTGACCGGACGGCTGCCCGAGCTGGACGACCGCGCCCGCAAGGAGATCACGCAGACTGTCCGGCGCGTGGTGGACAAGCTGCTGCACGCGCCGACCGTACGGGTCAAGGAGCTGGCCTCGGCGCCCGGCGGCGACACCTACGCCGACGCGCTGCGCGAGCTCTTCGACCTCGACCCGAAGGCCCCCGAGGCCGTCGCGCGCGCCGACTTCCGCAGCGAAGCAAGGGATGTCGGCGACGGGGCGCCGACGGAGCGTGAGGGGGGTGCGCGGTGAGCGCGCTGAAGCTGGGGACTCGCAAGAGCCTGATGGCCACCACCCAGTCGCGGTTGGTCGCGGACGCGTTGACGCAGCGTACGGGGCATGCCGTAGAGCTGGTCGGGGTAACGACCGAGGGTGATGTCTCCAAGGCCCTGCTCGCCCAGATCGGCGGCACCGGCGTTTTCGTCAATGCGCTGCGCGACCGGGTGCTGGCCGGCGAGGTGGACTTCGCCGTGCACTCGCTGAAGGACCTGCCGACCGGCCCGGCGGAGGGCATCGTGCTGGCCGCGACGCCGCTGCGCGACGACCCGCGGGACGCGCTGTGCGGCCCGGCGAAGCTGGCCGACCTGCGGCGCGGCGCGCGGGTGGGCACCGGTTCGCCGCGCCGGGTGGCGCAGCTGAGGGCGCTGCGTCCCGACCTGGAGGTGGTGCCGATCCGCGGCAACGCCGACACCCGGCTGCGCAAGGTCACCGACGGTGAGCTGGACGCGGTGGTGCTGGCGTACGCGGGGCTGCGCCGGATCGGGCGGGAGGACGACGTCGCCGAGATCTTCGAGCCCGATCAGATGCTGCCCGCGCCCGGGCAGGGGTGCCTGGCGCTGGAATGCCGGGCCGGCCGGGCGGATCTGCTTGAGCTGCTTGGAACGGTCGACGACCCCGTGACCAGGGCGGCCGTCGTCGCCGAGCGCACCGTGCTGGCGGTGCTGGAGGCGGGTTGCTCGGCGCCCGTGGGAGCATACGCTGCCGAGGAAGAACAAGAGCTGCGTCTGACGGCGGCCGTCGTCGCCCACGACGGGAGCCGCCAGATTCGGCTGTCCGCAAGCGGCCACCCCGATCAGGCCGAGCGGATCGGACGCGAACTCGCGGCCGAGCTGCTCGCCCGGGGGGCCGACCAGTTGATGGGGGAGCGCGATTGAGCCCCGCGAAGCAGACTCCGATGACCACCGCCCGGCGGGCGGCCACGACCGCGCGGCGTAACGCGGCCGAGGCGAAGACGACCGAGGCCGATCCGAAGAAGACCACTGACGCGTCCATCGAGGCCGAGTCCGACACCGAGACGGGCCAGGACGCCGTCCGTCCGACGGCCGGTGCCGGGCTGGTCGCGCTCGTCGGCATGGGGCCGGGCGACCCCGGGCTGCTGACGCTGCGCGCCGCCGAGGTGCTGGGACGCGCCGACGTCGTCGTCGTCAACCGGGCGCTCTGCGACGACGAGTTCCTCTCCCACTGCCGTCCGGACGCCGAGATCCTCGACTCCGCCGCGGGCGACCCGGCCAAGATCACCGCCAAGGCCGCCAAGGCGGGCAAGAACGTCGTCCGGCTGTTCCAGGGCGACCCGGTGCTGGCCTGCAACCTGGCCGCCGAGGGCGGCGCGCTGCGGAAGGCCGGGATCCCGTTCGAGGTGGTGCCGGGCGTGTCCACGGTGACCGGGGTGCCGGGGTACGCGGGCATCCCGCTGACCGACGCCAAGCACCGCGAGGTCCGGATCATCGACGCCTCCGCGGGCGCGGTCGTCTGGGAACGCTTCTCCGCGCCGGAGGCGACGCTGGTCATCCTGGGCGCCGAGCACAGCGTGGCGGAGGTGGCCAAGGGCCTGATGTCGGTGGGCCGTCCCGACAGCACCCCGGCCGCGATGATCACGATGGGCACCACCACGGAGCAGGAGACCGTGGTCTCCACGCTGCAGCGGCTGGCCCCCGACACCAAGGGCATGGAGGTCCCGGCGATGATCATCGTCGGGGACGTGGTGGGCTGGCAGGACCGGCTGTCGTGGTTCGAGACCAAGCCGCTGTTCGGCTGGCGGGTGCTGGTGCCGCGCACCAAGGAGCAGGCCGCCTCGCTGTCGGAGCAGCTGCGCGGCTACGGCGCGGTGCCCGGTGAGGTGCCCACCATCTCGGTCGAGCCGCCGCGCACCCCGCAGCAGATGGAACGTGCCGTCAAGGGCCTGGTCACCGGCCGGTACGAGTGGGTGGTGTTCACCTCCACCAACGCCGTCCGGGCGGTCCGGGAGAAGTTCTCCGACTACGGCCTGGACGCCCGCGCGTTCGCCGGGCTCAAGGTCGCCGCGGTGGGCGAGCAGACGGCGAAGGCGCTGGTGGAGTTCGGCGTCCAGCCGGACCTGGTGCCGGCCGGGCAGCAGTCCAGCGAGGGCCTGCTGGAGGTCTGGCCGCCCTACGACGAGGACCTCGACCCGATCAACCGGGTGCTGCTGCCGCGCGCCGACATCGCCACCGACACGCTGATCGCCGGGCTGACCGACCTGGGCTGGGAGTGCGAGGACGTCACCGCCTACCGCACCGTCCGGGCCGCGCCGCCGCCCGCCCCGATCCGCGAGGCGATCAAGGGCGGCGGGTTCGACGCGGTGCTGTTCACCTCCTCCTCCACGGTCAAGAACCTGATCGGGATCGCCGGCAAGCCGCACAACGTGACGGTGATCGCCTGCATCGGCCCGCAGACCGCGAAGACCGCCGAGGAATACGGGCTCCGCGTCGATGTGATGTCGGACAAACCGTCGGTATCGGCGCTCGCCGAGGCGCTGGCGGAGTACGGTGCGAGGCGGCGCGCGGCCCAGGTCGAGGCCGGCGATCCGCTGCGCAAGCCCAGCCAGATGAGGCGGGGGGCGCGCCGCCGCAAGTGAGCCGCGGACCGTCCGCGGACCCGGAAAGAAGGACCATGACTGCTCGGTTTCCCGTGGCGCGGCCCCGCAGGCTGCGGCGCACCCCCGCGCTGCGCCGGATGGTCGCGCAGACCCGGCTGAGCCCGGCCGACCTGGTGCTGCCGATGTTCGTCAAGGAGGGCATCGGCGAGCCGCATCCGATCCCGTCCATGCCGGGCGTCCACCAGCACACCCGGGAGAGCCTGCGCAAGGCCGCGCATGACGCGGTCGAGGCGGGCGTGGGCGGGCTGCTGCTGTTCGGCGTGCCCGCGGTCAAGGACGGCGTCGGCTCGGCCGGCGACGATCCGGACGGGGTGGTGCAGACCGCGCTGCGCGACCTGTCGTCCGACCTGGGCGACGCCACGGTGATCATGTCGGATCTGTGCATGGACGAGTTCACCGACCACGGGCACTGCGGCATCCTCACCGGCACCGGCGAGATCGACAACGACGCGACGCTGGAGCGGTACGCCTCGATCGCGGTCGCGCAGGCCGCCGCGGGCGCGGCCGTGGTGGCGCCCAGCGGGATGATGGACGGCCAGGTCGGCGCGATCCGCACCGCACTGGACGGCGCCGGCCACCACGACGTCGCGATCCTGGCGTACTCGGCGAAGTACTCCTCGGCCTACTACGGCCCGTTCCGCGACGCGGCCGAGTGCGCGCCGCAGTTCGGCGACCGCGCCTCGCACCAGCAGGACCCCGCCAACGCCGAGGAGGCGCTGCTCGAGGTGCGGATGGACCTCGACGAGGGGGCCGACATGGTGATGGTCAAGCCCGCGGGGCCCTACCTCGACATCATCCGCCGGGTGCGCGACGACGTGCGGGTGCCGGTGGCGGCGTACCAGGTCAGCGGCGAGTACTCGATGATCGAGGCGGCCGCGGCCAACGGCTGGGTGGACCGGGAGCGGGCGATCCTGGAGTCGCTCACCGCGATCCGCCGGGCGGGCGCCGACATCGTCCTGACCTACTGGGCCGCCGACGTCGCCCGCACCCTGTCCCGGTGATCGTTTGACGCGGATCAGGTGCGGCTAGTCACTTAGAGCCGTTTTCCGGGGGGCGCCGTGTGCCGCCGCCCGGCCCACGTGCATCATCGATTACAAGGGAACTGCTCCCGGCCATGGTCCCGGCGGTGGCTCCGGTCTGGTCTGTCTGGCGTGCACGCGGAGGGGGACGAAGATGCTGGCGGTCTCGGGCGGTAAACGGCAGAGGGCGGCCCGCGACCGGATGGCGTCCGCGGCCCGTTCGTACGCGGCGCTGGGCTGGCCCTGCACCCCGGGCGCGCATCCGCCCGCCGGCGGCGACCGGGCGTGCTCGTGCGACCGGCTGGGCTGTCCCGATCCCGGCGCGCATCCGGTGTCGGGCGCGTGGGCGCTGGAGGCCAGCGTCGATCCGGACGTGCTGGCCCGCTGGTGGGGGAAGCGGCCGGACGCCAACATCATCCTGCCGACCGGCCGCGTCTTCGATGTCTTCGACGTCCCCGCCGCCGCGGGCGAGCCGGCGCTGGCCCGGATCGAGGCGGACGGGCTGCCGATCGGGCCGGTCGCTTCGGTGGGCGGCGAGCGGTACCTGTTCTTCGTGGCGACCCGGGGCGCGCCTGTCGACGAGGACGAGTGGTGGTCGTGCCATCTCGACACCTCGCCCGAGACGGTCGCCGAGACACCGGGGATGCGCTGGCACTGCCGTGACAGTTATGTCGTCGCGCCACCCTCGGTGCTTCCGTACGGCCGTGAGGTGGCCTGGATCCGTCCACCGGAGGGCGGGCCACTGCCCGACCCGTTGCGGCTTCTGGAAGTCCTCTCCGACAGCTGTGAGGCCGCCAGGTAGCCGTGCCCGCCCCCTCTGAGCCCTTGGACGGGCCCAGAGGAGGCGTGAGCGAGGTCAGCGCGGAGTGCTGGGGGCGGCGATGGCCGACTTGCGGCCCCATCCCGAGTAGGTGGCCTGGACGACCTGCGCGCGCGCCTTGTCGGCCCCCTGTGCGCGGAACCAGAGGTGGGCCGGGCGTCCCGCGCGGTCCAGCCGGAGCGCGAACGCGACGTTCTGCGCCCCTGTCGCCTGGGCGAGCTGGCCGTACAGCGCCCCGACCGTCTGGAGCTGGCTCAGCCGGTCCAGCGGGGCACTGCCCTGGTAGACCTGCCCCTCCTTCTTGAACGACGTGCTCGCCTGGAGCAGCGAGGTGACGTTGGTGACCGAGCTGCCCCAGCGGGCCTGCGCGACGAGGGACGCGTAGCCGGGGGCCTGGCCGTCGGCCGGGGCCGAACGCCAGGCCTTCCCCGCCATCACGTATGCCACGTCCCCGACCAGGACGGCCCGTGTGGAGCGGCGCGTCCCGCCGCTGCCGGCGACCGACATCGTGTACGAGGGCGAGCCGTTGGGCACCAGGCCGAACGTCCCCTTGGCGGAGGTGGCGGCGCCGCAGCAGCCGATACGCCGGTAGGTGAACGACGCGCCCGGCGCCTGCGTGGTCGCCTGCTCGATCCTGGTGGCCAGCGAGGCGGCGGCCGGGTCGGCCGGGCTCGGCGGCGCTGCCGCGGGCTGCGGCGAGCCGCTGCCGGCCGGGTCGACCGGGGGGTCGTCCTTGCCGCCGAGCAGTACCGCGGCCCCGACCGTGCTGCCGGCGATCACCAGGACGGCGAGGGCCGCGGCGATCACCAGGGACCGGCCGCGGCGGCCGCCCTTCGCGGGCGCGGCCGGAGCCGGTGCCGGTGCCGGTGCCGGGGCCGGAGGCGCGGGCGTCTCGGGCGCTCCCTCGGTGGCCGCGGCCGCCTGCGGAGCCGCCGCTGCCGCGGGCGGCGCGGGCGCCGCGGGTGCTGCGGGCGCCGCGTGAGCCGCCTTGTGCGCCTTCGGGGGCTTGGGCGGCTTGGGGACCTTGGGCGCCTTCGGCTGCTTGGCCGGCGCCGGCTCGGGCTGCCGCGAGGTCGCGGCGGCCAGCTCGGTCAGCCGGCTGCGGCCCTGCGCCAGCCAGGCGGGCCCGTAGGCGTCGACCGCGGCGTCCTCCACGGCGCCGAGGAAGTCGGCGGCCGAGGCGGGCCGCTGGGCCGGGTCCTTGGCCAGGCCCTGCGTGATCAGCCCGCGCAGCGGCCCGGGGACGGCGTCCTCCGGGATCGCCCCCTCGCGGTGCGCCTTCGAGATCGCCGACTGGTTGCGCCCGCCGAAGGGCGGATGCCCGGTCAGGCACTCGAAGAAGATCGCGGTGGCGGCGTACAGGTCGGCGGGCACCCCGGCGGGGTCGCCGCCCCACAGCTCGGGTGCCGCGTACCCGGGATTGGTCTGCGCCTCGGTGCCGGCGCGGGCCATCCCGAAGTCGGTCAGCCGGCAGTTGCCGTCGTCGTCGATCAGGATCTCCGCCGGCCGCAGCGTGCCGTGCACCACGTCCTTGGCATGGGCCGCGGCCAGGCCCAGCAGCGTGCCGCTGAACACCGCCAGCGCGGCCAGGGGCCCGGTCGGGCCCTGGGTGGCGATCATGCGCCGCAGGCCGAAGCCGTCGACGCGCTCCATCACGATCGCGGTGCCTTGGGGCGACTCCACGAACTCGTAGAAGTCGACCACGTTGGGGTCCTCAAGCTGCGACAGGCTGCGCGCCACGCCGCGGAACCGCGACAGGAACGCCTCGTCGGCGTCCAGCCGCCGATCGAGATACTTGATCGCGACCTTGGTCTGGGTGAGGTCGTCGAGGGCGAGCATCACCCGGCCGCAGATGCCGCCACCCAGCTCCTGGACGTGGGTGAAGCCCGGGACCGTCCAGCCGTCAACCACGTTGCGAGCCATCCCTCCGATACGGCCGGCGCCGGTGCGCGTCGGCGCCCCTGGTGGCGCCGTGGTTTTTTGTGTACTTGGTGGAATATCGGCCGCTAAGCGCCGAGGTCAAGAGCAGATGCCGAACTGCAACTGTCAGACTGGGCCGGTGACCGAACTCCAAGTGTCCCAACAACTGTTCAACAGGGCGAATCGGGTCGTACCGGGCGGAGTGAACTCTCCGGTACGGGCCTTCCGCGCGGTCGGCGGGACCCCGCCGTTCATCACCGCGGGACACGGCCCGTACCTTACCGACGCCGACGGCAACGAGTACGTGGACATGATCTGTTCCTGGGGGCCGATGATCCTCGGGCACGCCCATCCCGCCGTGGTCGAGGCCGTCCAGGACGCGGCAGCCTTCGGCACCTCCTACGGCGCGCCGACGCCCGGCGAGGTCGAACTGGCCGAGGAGATCACCGCCCGCGCCCCGGTGGAGAAGGTGCGGCTGGTCAACTCCGGCACCGAGGCGACCATGTCGGCGATCCGGCTGGCCCGCGGCTTCACCGGACGGTCCAAGATCGTGAAGTTCGCCGGCTGCTACCACGGCCACGTGGACTCCCTGCTCGCCGCCGCCGGCTCCGGCGTGGCCACCCTCGCGCTGCCCGACACCCCCGGCGTGACCGGCGCGACGACGGCCGACACCATCGTGCTCCCATACAACGACGTCGGCGCGGTCGAGGAGGCGTTCGGCGAGCACGGCCACGAGATCGCCTGCGTCATCACCGAGGCGGTCCCGTGCAACATGGGCGTCGTCCCGCCGCTGCCCGACTTCAACCGGCTGCTGAAGTCGCTGTGCGAGCGCAGCGGCGCGCTGCTGGTGATCGACGAGGTGCTCACCGGGTTCCGCGCCTCCGCCTCCGGCTGGTACGGCGTGGAGGGCGTGGCGGGCGACCTGACGACCTTCGGCAAGGTGATGGGCGGCGGGCTGCCGGCCGCGGCGTTCGGCGGCCGGGCCGAGATCATGGACCGGCTGGCCCCGGCCGGCCCGGTCTACCAGGCCGGCACGCTGTCGGGGAACCCGCTGGCCACCGCCGCCGGCCTGGCCACGCTGCGGAACGCGACGCCCGAGGTGTACGAGGCGATCGACCGGTCCGCCGCGCTGGTGTCCGCCGCCGCGTCCGAGGCGCTGGAGAAGGAGGGCGTGCCGCACCGGCTGCAGACCGCCGGCAACCTGTTCTCGATCTTCTTCACCGACGAGGCGGTCGGCGACTTCGCCGCGGCGCAGCGCCAGAACGGCAAGACCTACGCCGCGTTCTTCCACGCGGCCCTGGAGCGCGGGGTCTACCTGCCCCCGTCGGCGTACGAGGTGTGGTTCCTGTCGGCGGCGCACGACGACAGGGCCCTGGAACGCATCACCAACGCGCTCCCGTACGCCGCCCGTGCCGCGGCCCAGGCGTCCTGAAGTCCGCCTAGACGCAGGTGCAGCCGATCGAGCGGGCGGCCGAGATGGCGCGGGCGACGGGCTCGGCCCTGGGCGCGTGCAAAGGCGCCCGTACGAACGGGTCGTCGATCAGGCCCAGTTCTGCCAAAGCGGCCTTCAGCACGGCCGGTGAGGGCTCGCTGAAGAGTGCGTCCACCATCGGCAGGAGTGCGTTGTGGAGCGCCTGTGCCCGCGCCGTGTTGCCGGTACGGACCGCCTCGGCCATGGCCGCGTACGCCTCTGGCGCGAGGCAGGCCGAGGCGGTGATGCCGCCCGTGGCACCCATTTGCAGCATCGGATACACGAACGCGTCGTCGCCGCACAGGACCCCCTTGCCCGTGCGCGTGGACAGCAGCACGAGCGTGTCGTGGTCGATCGCACCTGGGCAGTACTTCAGCCCGGCGACCCCGTCCAGGGCCAGTAGCCGCAGCGCCGCCTCCGCCGTTAGCCGCTTACCCGTCCGGTAGGGGATGTCGTAGGCGAGGACGGGCACGTCCACCGCGGCGCTCACCGCGGCGAAGTGGTCGATGACGCCCTCGTCGGACGGGCGCAGGTAGTACGGGACGACCACCAGCAGCGCATCGGCCAACGCGGCACGCTCGCGCGCCTGCGCGATCGACTCCTCGGTGCCCATCGTCCCGGCGCCCACGGTCAGCAGCGCCCCGTACTCGATCGTGACCGCCCGGCACACCTCCAGGACCTGGCACCGCTCGCCCTGGTCCAGCAGCCCGCCCTCGCCCGTCGTGGCGAGCGCGACCAGCCCCGCGGCGCCCGCGTCCAGACAGCGTCGCGCCAGCCGCTCCAGCGACCGGACGTCCACGCGCCCGGACGCGGTGAACGGCGTCACGACCGGAACATGCAGCCCGCAGAACGTCATGCCCTCGATCGTCCTCACGACGGCCCTTAAGGACAATCGAGATTTCCTCGACCTTGACCTTTAGGTCTCCTACAACGAGAGAGCGGTGCGTAGACCTAAGTCGCGTCACAGGGCGCCTTTGGTCATGTGAGCCGGACCGAACGGCCGATGATCGAGGGGGCCCTCGCGCCTCAGGCTGGGACCGCGTTGGAGGAGACCTGAGGGGGCGCTGTGCGGGACGAGGGGATCAGCCGTAAGCGGTTTCTGGCCGGGGCGGCGGCGGTCGTCGGGGGCGCGGCGACGGCGAGGTCATCCCGCGGGCCGCGGCGGTCGGCAGGTCGGTGTTCCGCGGCCCGCTGACGTACGGTGCCGCGGCCGACGACGAGGTCGACTGGGGCTTGTTCGACGTCGTCAGCGTCAACTACTACGCCTACCACCCGCGCCGGGAGGACTACGTCCGGGAGCTCCGGGCCTACCAGCGCTGGGGCAAGCCGGTGGCGATCTCCGAATGCGGCACGTGCGCGTACGAGGGCGCCCCGCAGGCGGGCGGCATGGGCTGGAACGTCATCGACTACAGCAAGCCGGAGCCCGAGATCAGGGGGAACCTGGCCCGCAGCGAACGCACCCAGGCCGAGTACCTCGGCCAGGTGCTCGACGTCTTCGACTCGATGGGCCTGTACGCGGCGATGGTCTACAACTTCGTCAACCCCGAGCTGCCGCATCGCGCCGAGCCCCGCCTCGACCTCGACATGGCCGGATACGGCCTGGTGAAGCCGATCCGCGAGAGGCCCTCCGACCCCGACTCCGAGTGGCACTGGGAGCCGAAGGAGTCGTTCCACGCGGTCGCCCGCCGGTTTCGCCGCTCGACCAGCCGGATTTAGGGCAGTGTAGCCTCGGCTGTCTTCAAGGTTTAGCATTGCTTCATGCTGGATCTGGAACGGCTGCGTGCGCTGCACGCCGTCGCGACCCACGGGTCGGTAAGCGCCGCAGCCGACGTCCTCCACGTGACCACCTCGGCCGTCTCCCAGCAGCTGGCCAAGCTGGAGCGGGAGACCGGGCAGAAGCTCCTGGAACGCAACGGCCGCGGCGTGCGGCTCACCGACGCGGCCGTGCTGCTGGTCGAGCACGCCGGGCGAATCCTGTCGCTGGTCGAGCGGGCGCAGTCCGACCTGGAGGCGCACCGCGGCGCCGTGGTCGGACGGCTGACCCTCGCCGCCTTCCCCACCGCCGTCCGCGGGCTGCTGCCCGCCGCGCTGGCCCGGCTGCGCACCGACCACCCCGGGCTGCGCGTGCTGCTGCGCGAGGAGGATCCGCTGCAGAGCATGCCGCTGGTCGCCCGGGGCGATCTCGACATGGCCGTCGTCCAGGACTGGAACAACGAGCCGCTGCCGATGCCCGACGCCCTCTGCAAGGGCCTGATCTGCGACGACGTCGCCGATGTCGCGCTGCCACCGGGGCATCCGCTGGCCGGCCGGGACGAGATCGACCTCAAGGAGCTGGCCGGCGACCCGTGGATCAGCTCCTCGCCCGACAGCATCTGCTGCGACTGGCTGCTGCGCACCCTGCGCTCCGTCGACGCCGAGCCGCGGATCGACCACATGGCCTACGAGTTCGCCACCCAGCTGGCCCTGGTCGCCGCCGGGCTCGGCAACGTGATCCTGCCCCGGATGGGCCGCTGCGACGTGCCGCCGGAGGTGCACGTCGTCCGGATGCGCTCGCCGCTCAGCCGCCGCGTCTACGCGGTGTGGCGGGAGGAGGCGGCCCGCCGCCCCGCCATCCGCGCCGCGACCGAGGCGCTCCGCGCGGCCGTCCCCGCCGACCTCATTCCCCTCGCCCCCGCCCTGGCCCGGTAGCGCCAGGGCCATGGGGTACTGGATGTGGCTGACCAGGTACGACAGTGCCGAGGTCGCGGCTTTGCTCGACCATCCGCACGGTCTGGGCGCGGGCCTCAAACGGCTGTGGGACGTCTGGGACGACCTCCCCACCGGCCACGGGTACGACCCGTCCGGTTCCCTGCGCAAACTCGAAGAGGTGGAAACGCACCGGGCTTGGGACGCCTTGGACGTCCTGCTGACCGGCCACCCGAACGAGGACTACGAGAACCTCTCCGGAGAGCCGCCCGCCCGCGACGCGGTGATGGGCGGCCTCACCATGAACGAAACCGGCGAAGGATCCCTTCTCCGCGTCCCGCGCCTCCTGCGACCCGACCAAGTGCGCGCCGTGGACGGCTTCCTGCGCGACCTGGACCGCGACGCCCTGATCCGTGAGCGGCATGCGTTCCTGAAAGAAGTCCAGCCCTACTCGTTCGAGGGCTGGGGACGACAGTTGGACGGCCAGGCGGAGGACATGGTGGAACACGGCGCCCTCGCAAGGGCCTTCGACACCGTCCGCGACTTCTACGCCCGTGCCGCCGCCGGAGACAACGCCGTCATCAAAGAGATCTTCTAGGTCTGCCAGGGGGCCGCCCGCGCGTGAGACGTGGCCGGTGGCCGGTGGCCGGTGGCGGGGGAGGGCGCGGGTAACCTGGCGACGCGATGACTGACAAGACGATCGTTCACCTGCTGCGCCACGGTGAGGTGCACAACCCAGAGGGCATCCTGTACGGACGGCTGCCCGGCTACCGTCTGAGCGAGGACGGCGTCCTCATGGCCAAGGCGGCCGCGCGATGGTTCAGCGAGCGGGACGTCGCCGCGCTGTTCTCCTCACCGATGCAGCGTGCCGTGGAGACGGCCGCGCCCATGTCCGAGGCGTTCGACCTGCCGGTGACGGTCGATGACGGGCTGCTGGAGGCCGACAACCACTTCGAGGGCATGACCTTCGGCGTGGGCAAGGGCTCGCTGCGCCGTCCCGAGCACTGGCGCTACCTGCTCAACCCGTTCCGGCCGTCCTGGGGCGAGCCGTACAAGGAGATCGTCAAGCGGATGCGGGCGGCGGTGATCCGCGCCCGCGAGGCGGCGCGCGGCCACGAGGCGGTCTGCGTCAGCCACCAGCTGCCGATCTGGACCCTGCGGCTGTACGCCGAGCACCGCAGGCTCTGGCACCACCCGATCAAGCGGGAGTGCGGGCTGGCCAGCGTGACCAGCCTGGCGTTCGAGGGCAGCCGGCTGGTCGAGGTGTCCTACTGCGAGCCCGCCTCGGGCATCGCCAAGGGCCCCAGTGTCGCGGGCGCCTGACACCGCCGCTACATTGAGTACTACGTCTTGTAGTAGGAGGGTCCGGTTGAGCCCCCGAGTGTCCGCCGTACGCGCCGTCGCCGGTGCCGCCGCGGCCTGCGCGCTGCTGGCCGGCTGCGCGGGCACGGACGCCGCGCAGAACGGGCCGGGCGGCAGCGACAACCGCTTCATCGCGGGCAGCGGCGCGATCCAGGAGATCAAGCCCGCCGACCGCAAGGCGCCGCCCCAGGCCGCGGGGACCACCCTCGACGACGAGAAGCTCGCGGTGGCCGACTTCAAGGGCAAGGTCACCGTCGTGAACTTCTGGGCGTCCTGGTGCGCGCCCTGCCGCGGCGAGGCGCCCTCGCTGGAGCAGGTGCACGCCGAGCACAAGGGCAAGGGCGTGGAGTTCGTCGGGGTGGCGTTCAAGGACGGCAAGGCCAACGCCCAGGCGTTCGAGCGCAAGTTCAAGGTCGGCTACCCGAGCCTGTTCGACGCCGACGGCCGGATCACGCTGGCGTTCCGGGAGGTGCCGCCGAACGCGATCCCGACCACCCTGATCCTGGACCGCCAGGGCCGGGTCGCCGCCCGCATCATCGGCGCCACCACCTACTCCAAGCTGAACCCGCTGGTCACCAAGCTCCGCGCGGAACGATGAACCCCGCCGAGACGGTGGCGACCGGGTCGATGCTGCTGGCGGCGCCGCTGGCGATGCTGGCCGGGCTGGTGTCGTTCGTGTCGCCGTGCGTGCTGCCGCTGGTCCCCGGCTACCTGTCGTACGTGACCGGCATGTCCGGCGCCGATCTGGAGGAGCGGCGGCGCGGCCGGCTGCTGGCCGGGGCGGCGCTGTTCATCGCCGGGTTCACGCTGGTGTTCGTCACGGCCGGGGTCGCCTTCGGCGGGCTCGGCCGGTGGCTGCTGGAGTACCAGGATCCGATCACCCGGGTGCTGGGCGCGGCCACCATCGTGTTCGGGCTGGCGTTCATGGGGTTCGTCCCGGGGTTGCAGCGCACCCTGAAGTCCGGGCGGCTGCCCGCCGCCGGGATGGCCGGGGCGCCGCTGCTGGGCGTGCTGTTCGGCCTCGGCTGGACGCCGTGCATCGGCCCGACGCTGGCGGCGGTGCAGGCGCTGTCGTTCACCGAGGCGAGCGCCGGGCGCGGCGCACTATTGTCGCTGGCGTACTGCGCGGGCCTCGGCCTGCCGTTCGTGCTGACGGCGCTGGCCTACCGGCGGGCGCTGGGCGCCTTCGGCGCCGTCAAGCGGCACTACGGGCTGGTCATGCGGATCGGCGGGGGGATGCTCGTCGCCATCGGGATGCTGCTGGTGACCGGGCTGTGGAGCGATCTGACCATCCAGCTGAAGTCGTGGATCAGCGGCTTCGAGACGGTGATTTGAGACATGGCGAAGACGACGGAGCCGGCCGGAGCCGGGACCGACCCGGCGGAGGAGGACGTGGCGGCGGCCGAAGCGGACACGGCGGCGACCGAGGGGCCCGCCGCGCGGCGGCCGCCCCAGGAGGCGCCGCGGCCCAAGGGGCTCGGCCCGATCGGCTGGGCGCGCTGGGGCTGGCGGCAGCTCACCACGATGCGCACCGCGCTGATCCTGCTGTTCCTGGTGGCGCTGGGCGCCGTCCCAGGCTCGATCCTGCCGCAGCGCGGGCAGGCCCCCGAGAAGGTCACCGAGTACTTCGACAAGCACACCACCCTGGCGCCATGGTTCGAACGGCTGTCGCTGTTCGACGTGTTCGCGGCACCCTGGTTCGCGGCCATCTACATCCTGCTGTTCGTGTCGCTGGCGGGTTGCGTCATCCCGCGCGCGTCCCAGCACTACAGGGCGATGCGGGCGCGTCCCCCGGCGGCGCCCCGCAACCTGCGGCGGCTGCCGCAGTCGGCGACCTACGAGACCGACGCCGACGCTGCCGAGGTCCTCGCCGAGGCCCGCAAGGTGCTGCGCAAGCGCCGCTTCCGCGTGGACGACGGCGACGGCTCGATCGCCGCGGAGAAGGGATACCTGGGCGAGACCGGCAACCTGGTCTTCCATCTGGCCCTGCTGGGGCTGCTGTTCGCGCTCGGCGTGGGCAACGTGTTCGGCTACCGCGGCAACGTCGTCGTCACCGAGGGCAAGTCGTTCGCCAACGCCCTGGCCCACTACGACCAGTTCGAGCCCGGCTCGCAGTTCGACTCCGACCGGCTCCCGCCGTTCTCGCTGACGCTGGACGAATTCACCGCGACGTACGAGACCAAGGGCCCCAAGCGCGGCCAGGCCACCGACTACCAGGCCAAGCTCCGCTTCCGCGAGGCTCCCGCGTCGCCGGAGAAGCCGTACAACCTGCGCGTCAACCATCCGCTGGACGTGGCCGGCGCCAAGATCTACCTGATCAACCACGGGTACGCGCCGGCGTTCACGGTCCGCGACGCCAAGGGCGACGTCGCCTTCCAGGACTCGGTGCCGTTCCTGCCGATGGAGACGCGCAACTACACCTCCGAGGGCGTCGTCAAGGCGCCCGACGCCGAGCCCGAGCAGCTGGCGTTCTACGCCATCCTGTGGCCCACCGCCGTCGCCTCCGAGGACCAGAAGCAGATCGTCTCGGCCTTCCCGGGTGCGTTGCGGCCGGTGCTGACGATCTCCTCGTTCAAGGGCGACATCGGCCTGGACTCCGGCACTCCCCAGTCGGTCTACAAGCTGGACGGCATCGGCAAGACGCTGCAGCCGATCAAGGGCGGGCAGAAGCTGCTGGAGCCGGGGGAGACCTTCAAGCTGCCCGGCAACGCCGGATCGGTCACCTTCGACGGGATGCGCGAGTGGGCGAGCCTGTCGGTCAACCATGACCCGGGACGGATGCCCGCCCTGATCGCGGCCGTGCTCGCGATCATCGGGGTGGTCGCCTCGTTCATGGTGCGGCGCCGCAGGGTGTGGGTCCGTGCGAGGGCCGGGACGGACGGGCGTACCGTGGTCGAGGTCGGCGGGCTCACGCTCGGCCACCCGACCCCGGAGTTCGAGGACATCGTGGCCGCGCTGCGCGGCCCGCAAGAGCCCGAGGCCGACTCGGATCCGGCGTCGGCGACCGACACTAAGGAGTGACGAGGGTGGGCAGTGCCGACCTCGCGAATCTGAGCGACAAGCTCATGCTGACGACCGTGGTGCTGTACATCGTCGCCATGGTCTCCTACGCCGCCGACCTGGGCTTCGGACGCCGCCGCGCCGCCGCCGGGGCCGAGGAGAAGGCCGAGGAGAAGGCCGAGGAGAAGGTCCTGGTAGGCGCGGCGGGCGCCGAGGCCGCCGAACCGTCCGCCGAGAAGGCCGAGGCCGCCGAGGAGACCGGCGGGGGCGAGCGCCGCGCGATCGACTGGGCCCGGCTGGCGGTCCTGCTCAACGTGCTCGGCTGGGGCGCGCACCTCGGCGTGATCGTGACCCGCGGCCTGGCCGGCGAGCGCTGGCCGTGGGGCAACATGTACGAGTTCCTCACCGCCATCGCGTTCGCCGCGGTGACCGCGTTCCTGATCGTGCTGTGGCGCTTCCAGGCCCGCTTCCTGGGCGCGTTCGTCAGCCTCGCCGCGGTCGTGGGGCTGGGCGTGGCCAACATCTGGCTGTACGACTCGGTCGGCCCGGTCGTCCCGGCGCTCAACTCGTACTGGATCGCCATCCACGTCTCGGCCGCGATCATCGCGACCGGCGCGTTCACGGTCGGCGGCACGTCCACGATCCTCTACCTGCTCAAGGCCCGGCAGGAAGCGCGGAGCGCGGTGAAGGAGGGCGCGGGCGGCGGTTTCCTCGACCGGCTGCCCGGCTCCGACGCGCTGGACCGGCTGTCGGTGCGGGTCACCATGTTCGCCTTCCCGATCTGGACGGCCGCGATCATCATGGGCGCGATCTGGGCGGACGAGGCGTGGGGCCGCTACTGGGGCTGGGACCCCAAGGAGATCTGGTCGTTCATCACCTGGGTCATCTACGCCGCGTACCTGCACGCCCGCGCCACCGCCGGCTGGAAGGGCCGCAAGGCCGCGATCCTGGCGCTGATCGCCTTCGCCGCGCTGCTGTTCAACTTCTTCGGCGTGAACTACATGTTCTCCGGCCTGCACTCCTACGCCTGAGGCGACGCCGCCGGCGCTCCGCTCCAGGCGGCACGGGCGCGGGGCCTGCGGGATCAGTCCTCCTCGCGCAGCCGGCGCTCCAGGTCGCGCAGGAACGCCGGGTCGTCCTCGGGGCCCTTCGGGGCCTCGGCGGGCGGCCGGGCGGTCGCCGTTCCGGGCAGCGGGCCGGCGGACGGGCCGTGCGGCCGGCGCGCCCGGCCGAGCAGCAGCCACAGCACGGCGCCCGGCAGCAGGCCGAGCAGCACGATCAGGAGCCAGCCGAACTTGGGCAGGTACCGCACGTCGGACTCGTCGGTGCTGAGCACGTCGAAGAGTCCGAACAGCCACACTCCGATCAGGATCAGCGAGAGCAGCACATACGCCATGGCACGAGCGTAGACCGTGACCGGGAGTGGCGCTGACCGTAAGGGATGACGAGGGGTCGGGATTCGGCTTACGCTGCCCGGGGGCCCTGACGCTAGGTGTAACCGGGGGGCCCGCTGACAGAGGAGCCCGATGCGCTTCAAAGGCATCCACCGCAGGCACCGGGAGACGAGGGACGCCGTGTACGCCCCGTCGCCGTCCGAGGCGGGAGCGCGCGTGGAACGGCGCCCGGAGCCGCGCCGGCTCCTGCCGCGGCTGCGTCGCAAGCCGCCGCGCGACCGGTCCGGCCGGTTCCGCAGGGTGCCGGGCGAGTCGCCGGGCGCCCGGGCCCGCGAGGCGCAGGACGTGCTGGGACGCGAGGCGCAGGCCGCCTGGGGAGGGGACGCCATGGCCCCCCGTTCGGCGTCCGACGCGGCGGCGGGCCTGACGGAAACGCTCGCGGACGCCGTGCCCAGGCCGCGGGCGGAGCGGCCGGGCCGTTCTCCGGCGGGTCCGGACGGGGGTCCCCGCGTCTACTCGTGGAGCGACTTCGAGCTCGACGATCCGCCGCCGCGCGCCCGACCGCGCCCGCCCGGCGCCCCGCGCGTCGCCGACGGACTCAACCACTGTGGCGTCCTGGAGAGTGTTCTCTACCGGCAGTGGGACGAGCGGCGCGGGCCGCCGCCGCCGGAAGTGGTGCGAGCGGTCGACAGCCTGGCCGCGCTGCCCGACCAGCTGAAGGTGAAGCTGGCGGGCGGCCTGGAGGGCATCTACGTCGGGCCGGGCGGCGTCCCGCAGCTCGACGACATGGGCCATCTGCACGACAAGCCGCTGCCGTCCGGGCAGGCCACCTGGGACATCTGCGCGGGCGCGTACGGCGACGGCAAGATCGTCGTCGGGGACCGGCCGTCGCCGACACCGGACGTGATGATGCACGAGGTCGGGCACGCGCTCGACGACATCGACGGGGCGGACGGCGGCTGGCGCTCCGACGGCGAGGCGTTCCGTGAACTCTACGAGCAGTGCCGGCCGTATCTGTCCAGCGAGTTCCACCGGCAGCCCGACGCGCTGGGCCGCCGCGAGTTCTTCGCCGACGCGTTCGCCGCGATCTCCGCCCGGCAGCGGCCCGCGCTGGTCGATATGCTCGCCGGCAACATCCGAATGGCGTTGGACGTCATGCTCTTCTTCAACCGCAGGTACGGAATCTGATGCGGGCGGCGACGAGCACCGACGATGAGCACCGAAGGTGATCGACGATGTACGTGATCCGGCTTCCCGACGGCAGGCTCCGGGTCCCTCACAGCGTCCTCGCCGACTCCGGGCGGGAGCCGGACGAAGGGCAGATCATCGCCCAGGCGTATGTGGAGATCGGCCCTGGCGATCCCGACTACGAACGCCTGCTGCCCGAGTCCATCACCGAGGAGGAGATGGCGGACAAGCGGCGCGAATGGCGCGAGGGCGATGAGGAGCTGCTCCGCGTGTTCGAGGAGTACAAGGCCGACCAGGGCGAGGACTGAACGTCGGCGGCTCCCGTCCGCATGGTGTTTCGGGGGAATTCACCACGCCGGCGGACGGGCATTTCCAGGGGCGGAGCCCCTGCCGAGGGCTGGTCGGTGGCCGGAACGAGCGCGCTGGTGGGGTGGGTGACGCCGAACAGGGATGTGGGGGCGTCCCCTCACGATGTCACCTGATGGCCGGCTCTTCTCCGCGGAGCAGCGCGTGCACTTCGGACTCACGGAAACGGCGGTGGCCCCCGGGAGTGCGGATGCTGCTGATCCGACCGGCCGCGGCCCAGCGCGTAACCGTTTTCGGATCGACCCGGAAGAGGGCGGCGACCTCTCCCGGGGTCAGCAGGCGCTCGCTGGTGCTTTCCACGTTTTCTCTCCCCCTTTGTCCCGCTCTCGGTGCGGGTGGACTGTTTCCTAGTGTGGCGGGTCAAGACCGATTTCTCCCTTGTTTTCGGAAAACATCACGCTGTGTAGCGCGCTGAACAGCGGCGATGACGGGAAGTTAGCGTGTCATCGCCCACAATCGTCTCCTCGATCACGTGCGGCCCGTCCCGCCCCTGGTGAGAGGCCCGCCGGATAGGCTCCCTGACATGGCGGATCTTGTGTCGCTGGAGGAGATCGAGGCGGCCGCGGAACGGCTGGCGGGAATGGCGGTGCGCACCCCGCTGGTGCCGTTCCCGCGGTCGGATCCGGCGTTGCTGGTGAAGGCGGAATCGCTGCAGCCGATCGGCGCGTTCAAGCTGCGCGGCGCCCATGCGACGATCTCCACACTTCCCGTGAAGGTGCGCGAGCGCGGCGTGGTCGCACATTCCAGTGGGAATCATGCGCAGGCGGTCGCATACTCGGCGAACGCCTTCGGAGTTCCGGCGGTACTGGTCGTCCCGCACACCACTCCGGCGGTGAAGGTGGCGGCGTGCGTCGCGCTGGGCGCCGAGATCGTCTACGTGGAGCCGACGATGGAGGCGCGGGTGTCGACCGCCGGAAAGCTGGCGGCCGCGCACGGTTTCACCTTGGTCCCGCCGTTCGACGACCGGCGGATCATCGCGGGGCAGGGCACCGTCGGGCTGGAGATCGTCCAGGACCGCCCGGACGTGGACGTGGTGCTGGTGCCGGTCGGCGGGGGCGGGCTGGTCTCGGGGGTCGCGGCGGCGGTGAAGCGGATGCGGCCGGCGGCGAAGGTGATCGGGGTGGAGCCCGAGCTGGCCGCCGACGCGCGCGCGTCCATGCTGGCGGGACGCCCGGTGGCGTGGCCGCCGGCGGACACCGGCCGCACGATCGCGGACGCGTTGCGCGCGCAGCGCGTGGGGGACGTGACGTTCGCGCACATGCGGGCACTGGTGGACGGCGTCGTCGCGGTGAGCGAGGAGGAGATCCGGCTGGCGATGCGGCGGCTGGCGCGGGAGGCGCGGCTGATCGCCGAGCCGGGCGGCGCCGTCGCGACCGCCGCCTACCTCTACAGGAGGGACGAGCTTCCCGCGGCGCACACCTATGTATCGGTGCTGTCGGGCGGCAATGTGGAGCCCGAGTTGCTGGCCGACGTCATCGCCTGACGACGGCCGGAGTCGGAGACCCGCCCCGGCGCGGGGCTCCGGAGAGGGCCGGGTAGTCTCGAACCGTCATGCGTTCCGTTGTGTTCTACACCCTGGCCCGGTTCGGGATCTTCCTGGCCACGGGCCTCGTGCTGGCCCTGTTCGGGGCCCGCGGCCTGCTGCTGCTTGCGCTGGCCGTGCTGATCAGCGGCATCGTCAGCTTCGTCCTGCTGTCCGGGCAGCGCGACGCCATGTCCACCGCGGTGGTCTCCGGTGTACGGGAGCGGCGCCGCAAGTTCGACCGGGCGCGCACCAAGGAGGACGCCTGACCGTCCGCTGAAGACGGCCCCTGGGCGTGGCGCTCTTCGCGGGCTCTTAGGCTGGGGGCATGACCCGCGCCTCTCTTGACAAGCAGCCGGCCGACGTCGCGGCGATGTTCGACCGCACGGCCGAGCGCTACGACCTGCTCAACAGCCTGATGACCGGCGGGCAGGACCGGCGCTGGCGGCGGGAGGTGGTCAGGGCGGTGGGCGCCCGTCCGGGCGAGCGGATCCTGGATCTGGCCGCCGGGACCGGAACCTCGTCGGTGCCCTTCGCCGACGCGGGCGCGCACACCGTGGCCTGCGACTTCTCGCTGGGGATGCTGCGGGTCGGGGTGGCGCGGCAGCGGGATGTGCGGCGGCTGCGCTTCGTGGCCGGCGACGCGCTGCGGCTGCCCTTCGCCGACGGCGCGTTCGACGCGGTGACCATCTCCTTCGGGCTGCGGAACGTGGCCGACACCGAGGCGGCGCTGCGCGAGCTGCGCCGGGTGGCCAGGCCGGGCGGACGGCTGCTGGTCTGTGAGGTCAGTCACCCCTCGAACACGCTGCTGCGTTTCGGTCATCGTGCGCACCTGCGGGTTGGGCTGCCCACGCTGGCCCGGGTCAGCAGCAATCCCGACTCATACACCTACCTCGCCGAGTCGACCCTCGCCTGGCCGGACCAGGCGGAGCTGGCGCGGCGGATCCAGGCCGCGGGCTGGCGCGAGGTGCGCTGGCGCGATCTCACCTTCGGTGTCGTCGCGCTGCACCACGCTGTCAACCCGGGCTGACCCGTGTATCGGTCCGAAGTCAGACCCAATTTCGGACCGGTCCAAAACCGAGGCGGTCGAGAGGTACCCATTGACCGTCCGAAAGGAATAGACTCCCCCCGGATCCTTGTGAAGTACTTCACAAGCGAACGAGCTGAAGAGGACCGCCGTGACCGACTCCACCCGGCAGGCAGACGTGATCGTCGTCGGGGCCGGACCCGCCGGGGCCGCCACCTCCTACTGGCTGGCCCAGTCGGGCCTGGACGTGCTGCTGCTGGAGAAGGCCACGTTCCCGCGCGACAAGATCTGCGGTGACGGGCTGACTCCGCGCGCCGTCCGGGCGCTGATCGCCATGGGCGTCGACATCAACGCGCCCGGCTGGGCCCGCAACAAGGGGCTGCGCATCTACGGCGGCGGCGTCAAGGTCGAGCTGCCCTGGCCCGAGCTGGCGAGCTTCCCCGACTACGGCCTCGTCCGCACCCGCACCGACCTCGACCAGCTGCTCGCTGAGCACGCCGCCAAGGCCGGCGCCCGGCTGCTGCAGGGCTGCAACGTCACCGCCCCCATCCTCGACGAGCGCACCGACCGCATCATCGGCGTCCAGGCCAAGTACGAGGGCGAGAAGGTGGAGTTCCACGCCCCGCTGGTGGTGGCCGCCGACGGCAACTCCACCCGGCTGTCGCTGGCCATGGGCCTGCGCCGGCGCGAGGACCGCCCGATGGGCGTCGCCGTCCGCCGCTACTTCCAGACGCCCCGCCATGACGACGAGTTCATGGAGGCATGGCTGGAACTGTGGGACGGCCAGCGCCTCCTCCCCGGCTACGGCTGGGTGTTCCCGGTCGGCGACGGCACGTCCAACGTCGGGCTCGGCCTGCTCAACACCAGCGCGGCGTTCCAGAGCGTCGACTACCGCGGCATGCTCAAGGGCTGGTGCGCGAACATGCCGGAGGAGTGGCGGTTCGACGAGGACCACGCCACCAGCCCGATCCGCGGCGCCGCGCTCCCGATGGGCTTCAACCGCCAGCCGCACTACACCCGGGGGATGCTGCTGGTCGGCGACGCCGGCGGCATGATCAACCCGTTCAACGGCGAGGGCATCGACTACGCGCTGGAGTCCGGCCGGCTGGCCGCCGAGATCATGGTGCAGGCGCTGGCCCGCCGCACCCCGGCGCAGCGCGAGCGGACCCTGTACGAGTACCCGCGCATCCTCAAGGACGAGCACGGCGGCTACTTCACCCTCGCCCGCGTCTTCGTCCAGGCGATCGGCGATCCGCGGGTGATGAAGTTCCTGACCGCGCACGGCCTGCCGCATCCGACGCTGATGCGCTTCACGCTCAAGCTGCTGGCCAACCTGACCGACCGCCGCGGCGGCGACGCCATGGACCGCGTCATCAACGCGATGCAGAAGGTGGCGCCCGCGGCATGAACGGGGAGCAGGGCATGGGACTGCCCATGGACATGACGACCGGAAGGGGGCGTCGCAGGGCGCCCTGAATCAAGCGGAGGCGGCCGGACCGCACGGTCCAGACCCCCCCGAGGGGAGTGCTATTGACCACCTTGGCTAGGGTGGCGACCCGTGTCCGTGACACATGTCACGAACGTGTAAAGGGTAACGCCGCCGTGGCGCGCCCGTCAGGCGCCGCGCACCACCCCGCGCGGCGCCCGCGGGGGCGTGCCCCGTACAGCGTTGTACGTAGCGAGAAGAGGCAGTAGAGACATGGATCTCTATATTCCGATCATTGTGCTGGGAGCGCTCGCCTTCCTCTTCGCCGCCGGTTCCGTTCTGATGGCCTCCCTCACCGGTCCCAAGCGCTGGAACCGGGCGCGGCTGGACGCCTACGAGTGCGGGATCGAGCCGACCCCGCAGCCGGTCGGCGGCGGCCGCTTCCCGATCAAGTACTACCTGACGGCGATGCTGTTCATCGTCTTCGACATTGAGATCATCTTCCTTTACCCCTGGGCGGTCGCGTTCGACCGGATGGGGATTTTCGGTCTTGTGGAGATGGTCCTGTTCATCCTCACCGTGCTGGTGGCGTACGCCTACATCTGGCGGCGCGGTGGTCTGGAGTGGGACTGACATGGGTCTTGAAGAGAAACTGCCCAGCGGCTTCCTGCTGACGACGGTCGAGCAGGTCGCCGGGTGGGCGCGCGCCAGCTCGATGTGGCCGGCCACCTTCGGGCTGGCCTGCTGCGCGATCGAGATGATGGCCACCGGCGACCCGCGGCACGACTTCTCCCGGTGGGGGATGGAGCGTGCCTCGGCGACCCCGCGGCAGGCCGACCTGATGATCGTGGCGGGCCGGGTGAGCCAGAAGATGGCCCCGGTGCTGCGCCAGATCTACGACCAGATGACCGAGCCCAAGTGGGTCATCGCGATGGGCGTGTGCGCCTCGTCCGGCGGCATGTTCAACAACTACGCGATCGTGCAGGGCGTGGACCACATCGTCCCGGTGGACATCTACCTGCCCGGCTGCCCGCCGCGGCCGGAGATGCTGCTGGACGCGATCCTGAAGCTGCACGACAAGGTGGCCAACACCAAGCTCGGAGCGCAGCGCAAGAAGCAGATCACCGAGCTGGAAGAGGCCAAGCGCCGCCAGCTTCCGCTGCTGGGCCAGTCCGGAGGTGCCCTATGAGCTCGCAGCATCCGGAGCAGAAGGCCGAGCAGGGCGCCGACCGGCTGCCCGCGCGGTCGGAGGAGGGGCGCCAGGAGCAGCCGGTCGCGCGGACCGGCATGTTCGGCGCCAAGACCTCCGGCGACACCTCGGGATACGGCGGGCTGGTCGTCCGGCAGACCCCGAAGGTGTCGACCCCCCGCCCGTACGGCGGCCCGGGGGGCGCGGCGGAGGCCGGACCGTTCGACGAGGTCGCCGACGCGCTGGAGCGGACTCTGCCCGACTTCGGCGACGCGATCGAGCGGGTCGTCGTCGACCGCGGCGAGATGACCTTCTTCGTCAAGCGGGAGCACGTCAAGGCCGTCGCGCAGACCATGCGGGACGAGCCGGACCTGCGGTTCGAGCTGTGCTCGGGCGTGTCCGGGGTGCACTACCCGCAGGACGCCGGCGCCGAGCTGCACGCCGTCTACCACCTGCTGTCGATCACCCACAACCGGCGGGTGCGGCTGGAGGTCAGCTGCCCCGACGCCGACCCGCACATTCCCTCGGTCGTCGGCGTCTACCCGACCAACGACTGGCACGAGCGCGAGACCTACGACTTCTTCGGGATCGTGTTCGACGGGCATCCGGCGCTCACCCGCATCGAGATGCCCGACGACTGGGTCGGCCACCCGCAGCGCAAGGACTACCCGCTCGGCGGGATCCCCGTTGAATACCGTGGAGCGGAGATCCCGCCGCCCGACGAGCGGAGGTCTTACGTTTGACATCCTCCACCAACCCGAAGGCAGTGGATTCTCCGGGTCGCCCCAGAGATCTTCCTGCTTCACCGCGAATTGCCCCCGGGACGAACCCAAGCCGAGGTCTTATGCCCGCTCCACAGGCTCAATCCGCCAGCCCGGCGGTGAATCCGATGGTTTGGGTTTCGCCACCGGACGTCACTTACGCTCTCACATGCCCGAGGGGAGGGAGGGGCGGTTTCTTCGAAAGTAAGTTCGAAGTGGCCGTTTCGCCAGGTCGATGAGCAGTACGAAATATACCCAGTACGACGCCTACGCCGCGGGCGAGGCCGCCGAGGGCAAGGTCTTCGACGTCTCCGGCCAGGACTGGGACCAGGTCGTGGCCGGTGCGGAGGACCTGGGCGACGAGCGCCTGGTCGTCAACATGGGGCCGCAGCACCCGTCCACGCACGGCGTGCTGCGGATCATCCTGACGCTGGACGGCGAGACGGTGAACGAGGCGCGGGTCGGCATCGGCTACCTGCACACCGGCATCGAGAAGAACATGGAGTTCCGCACCTGGACCCAGGGCACCACGTTCTGCACGCGCATGGACTACCTGGCGCCGATCTTCAACGAGACGGCGTACTGCCTGGGCGTGGAGAAGCTGCTGGGGATCACCGACCAGGTGCCGGAGCGGGCCCAGATCATCCGGGTGATGATGATGGAGCTCAACCGGATCTCCTCGCACCTGGTGGCGATCGCCACGTTCGGCCTGGAGCTGGGCGCGACCACGGTCATGCTCAACGGGTTCATCGAGCGCGAGTACACCCTTGATCTCTTCGAGGAGATCACGGGCCTGCGGATGAACATGGCGTACGTGCGTCCCGGCGGCGTCGCGCAGGATCTGCCGAGCGGCGCGCTCAGCAAGATCCGCGACTATCTCGACCGGATGCCCAAGCGCATCCAGGCGATGCGCAAGCTGATGGACGCCAACCCGGTCTACCTGGCGCGGACGAAGGACATCGCGTACCTGGACCTGACCGGCTGCATGGCGCTGGGCATCACCGGCCCGGTGCTGCGGTCGACCGGGCTGCCGTGGGACCTGCGCAAGTCGCAGCCCTACTGCGGTTACGAGACCTACGACTTCGAGGTCGCCACCGAGGACACCTGCGACGTGTACGGCCGCTATCTCGTCCGGATGAACGAGATGGAGGAGTCCCTGAAGATCGTCGAGCAGTGCGTGGAGCGGCTGCAGTCGGTCAAGGGCCCGGTGATGATCGAGGACAAGAAGATCGGGTGGCCGGCGCAGCTGGCCATCGGCGCGGACGGGATGGGCAACTCGCCCCGGCACATCGCGCACATCATGGGCACCTCGATGGAGGCCCTCATCCACCACTTCAAGCTGGTGACCGAGGGATTCCGGGTGCCGGCCGGACAGGCGTACGCGGCGATCGAGTCGCCGCGCGGGGAACTGGGCGCGCACGTGGTCAGCGACGGCGGCACGCGCCCGTGGCGGGTGCACTTCCGCGACCCGTCGTTCACCAACCTGCAGGCCGTCCCGGCGATGTGCGAGGGAAGCATGATCGCCGACGTGATCGCGGCCGTGGCCAGTCTCGACCCGGTGATGGGGGGTGTGGATCGATGACAGCGGAACGGCAGGCGGACCCCGCGGCCCTGGAAGCGGCCGAGGAGACGCCCGCGGAGTACGACCCGGCGGTGCGGGAGCGGCTGGAGCGGGACGCGAAGGAGATCATCGCCCGCTATCCCAAGCCGCGCTCGGCGCTGCTGCCGATGCTGCACCTGGTGCAGTCGGTGGACGGGTACGTCTCGCGGCGCGGCGTGGAGTTCTGCGCCGAGCAGCTGGGCATCACGCCTGCGCAGGTCACCGGGGTGTCGACCTTCTACACCATGTACAAGCGCGCGCCGGTCGGCGAGTACCACGTCGGCGTCTGCATCAACACGCTGTGCGCGATCATGGGCGGCGACCAGATCTGGAACGAGCTGAGCGAGCATCTGGGCGTCGGTCATGACGAGGCCACCCCGGACGGCCGGGTCAGCCTGGAGCGGATCGAGTGCAACGCGGCCTGCGACTTCGCGCCGGTGATGACGGTCAACTGGGAGTTCTTCGACAACATGACTCCCGAGAAGGCCAAGGAGCTGGTGGACGACCTGCGCCGCGGCGAGCAGGTGCCGCCCACGCGCGGGCCGTCCGGGATGTGCTCCTGGAAGGACGCCTCCCGCGTGCTGGCCGGGTTCCCCGACGGGCGCGCGAACGAGGGCGTCCAGGCGGGGCCCGAGTCGCTGGCCGGCCTGGAACTGGCCAAGGAGCGCGGCTGGGCGGCGCCACGCGGTGACGTCGACCGCGAGCGTCCGCACGAGCCGGTCACCCCGGGTGAGATCGCTCCGCCGCCGCACGAACCCGGCAAGCCGATCGCCGGGGACGTGAAGCCCGGTTCGCAGGAGGATCGCAACCAATGACCACGCTCACCCCGATCCTCACCAAGAACTGGGACCGGTCCGACTCGTTCACCCGGGCGGGCTACGAGCGCGACGGCGGCTACCGGGCGCTGCGCAACGCGCTGGCCATGGAGCCGGACGCGATCGTCCAGGCGGTCAAGGACTCCGGGCTGCGCGGCCGCGGCGGCGCGGGCTTCCCCACCGGGATGAAGTGGGGGTTCCTGCCGCCGAGCAGCCCCAACCCGCGCTACCTGGTCGTCAACGCCGACGAGTCCGAGCCGGGCACGTGCAAGGACATCCCGCTGATGATGGCCAATCCGCACGTGCTCATCGAGGGCATCGTCATCAGCTCGTTCGCGATCCGCTCCAACCACGCGTTCATCTACGTGCGCGGCGAGGTGCTGCATGTGATCCGCCGCCTCCAGCAGGCGGTGGCGGAGGCGTACGAGGCCGGCTACCTGGGCCGGGACATCCTCGGCTCCGGGTTCGACCTGGAACTGGTCGTGCACACCGGTGCCGGCGCCTACATCTGCGGCGAGGAGACGGCGCTGCTGGACTCTCTGGAGGGGTTCCGCGGCCAACCGAGGCTCAAGCCTCCCTTCCCTGCGGTCGCGGGGCTCTACGGCGGCCCCACCGTCATCAACAACGTCGAGTCGATCGCATCGGTTCCCTCGATCGTCGAGAACGGCGCGGACTGGTTCGCCGCGATGGGCACCGAGAAGTCCCAGGGGTACGGGATCTTCTCGCTGTCCGGGCATGTCACCAAGCCCGGGCAGTACGAGGCGCCGCTGGGGATCACGCTGCGCGAGCTGCTCGACATGGCGGGCGGGATCCGGAACGGGCACCGGCTGAAGTTCTGGACGCCGGGCGGCTCGTCCACCCCGATCTTCACCGACGAGCACCTGGACGTTCCGCTGGACTTCGAGTCGGTGGGGGCGGCCGGGTCCATGCTCGGCACCCGGGCGCTGCAGATCTTCGACGAGACCACCTGCGTCGTGCGGGCGGTGCTGCGCTGGTCGGAGTTCTACGCGCACGAGTCGTGCGGCAAGTGCACGCCGTGCCGCGAAGGCACGTACTGGTACAAGCAGATGCTCAAGCGGCTGGAGGCCGGGCAGGGCGAGGAGAAGGACCTGGAGACGCTCCTGGACCTGTCCGACAACATCCTGGGCCGGTCGTTCTGCGCGCTGGGCGACGGCGCGACCAGCCCGGTGGTCTCGTCCATCAAGCTCTTCCGGGACGAGTACCTCCAGCACTTCGAGCAGGGCGGCTGTCCCTTCGACCCGGCCGCCTCCACCCTCTGGGGAGGTGGGACCAAGTGACCGCGACCAAGCCCGAGGCGCCGGTCGAGAAGCGCGAGGACATGGTGGCCGTCACCATCGACGGCTTCGAGATCGAGGTGCCCAAGGGCACGCTGATCATCCGGGCCGCCGAGCTGCTCGGCATCCAGATCCCGCGGTTCTGCGACCATCCGCTGCTGGACCCGGTCGGGGCCTGCCGGCAGTGCCTGGTGGAGATCCCGGACGCCGGCAACGGCCGCGGGATGCCCAAGCCGCAGGCGTCCTGCACCACCACGGTGATGCCGGGCATGGTCATCAAGACCCAGCTCACCTCGCCGGTGGCCGACAAGGCCCAGCACGGCGTGATGGAGCTGCTGCTCATCAACCACCCGCTGGACTGCCCGATCTGCGACAAGGGCGGCGAGTGCCCGCTGCAGAACCAGGCGATGTCCAACGGGCGGGGCGAGACGCGGTTCACCGAGGCCAAGCGGACCTTCCCCAAGCCGATCGCGCTGTCCAGCCAGGTGCTGCTCGACCGGGAACGCTGCATCCAGTGCGCCCGCTGCACCCGGTTCTCCGACCAGATCGCCGGGGACGCGTTCATCGACCTGTTCGAGCGCGGCGCCAAGGAACAGGTGGGGGCGGCCGACGGCAAGCCGTTCCAGTCCTACTTCTCCGGCAACACGGTGCAGATCTGCCCGGTGGGGGCGCTGACCGGCGCGGCGTACCGGTTCCGGTCCCGGCCGTTCGACCTGGTGTCGTCGCCGAGCACCTGCGAGCACTGCGCCTCGGGGTGCGCGCTGCGCACCGACCACCGGCGCGGGAAGATCACCCGGCGGCTGGCCGGGGACGACCCGCAGGTGAACGAGGAGTGGAACTGCGACAAGGGCCGGTGGGCGTTCACCTACGCCACCCAGCCCGACCGGCTGACCCACCCGCTGGTCCGCAACGAGGACGGGGTGCTGGAGACCGCGTCCTGGCCGGAGGCGCTGACCCTCGCGGCGCGGGGCCTGGCGGCGGCGCGCGGGAAAGCGGGCGTGCTGACCGGCGGCCGCGTCACGCTGGAGGACGCCTACGCCTACGCCAAGTTCGCCCGGGTCGCGCTCGGCACCAACGACATCGACTTCCGGGCCCGCGCGCACTCGCGCGAGGAGGCCGAGTTCCTGGTGTCCTCGGTGGCGGGCAGTGCCATGAGGGTGTCCTACTCCGTCCTGGAGAAGGCGCCCGCGGTGCTGCTGGCCGGGTTCGAGCCGGAGGAGGAGTCGCCGATCGTCTTCCTGCGGCTGCGCAAGGCGCACCGCAAGGGCGGCCTGAAGGTCTTCTCGGTCGCGCCGTTCGCCAGCCGCGGGCTCCAGAAGCTGGGCGGCACGCTGCTGCCGGCGGCGCCGGGAGCGGAGGCGGAGGTCCTCGGCTCGCTGGTCGCCGACGGGCAGAGCACCGAGGCCAGGACGTCGCTGGAGTCGCCCGGCGCGGTGATCCTGGTCGGCGAGCGGCTGGCCGGCAGCCCCGGGGCGCTGTCCAGCGTGCACCGGCTGGCCCAGGCCACCGGCGCCCGGGTCGCCTGGGTGCCGCGCCGGGCCGGTGAGCGCGGCGCGATCGAGGCCGGGGCGCTTCCCGGGCTGCTGCCGATCGGCCGTCCGGTCGCCGACCCGGACGCGCGCGCCGAGGTCGCCCGCGCCTGGAACGTGGCCGAGCTGCCCGCCGCTCCCGGCCGGGACGGCGCCGGCATCCTCGCCGCGGCGAAGGCCGGGGAGCTGGGCGCGCTGCTGGTCGGCGGCATCGACCCCTACGACCTGCCGGACCCGGCGGCGGCGCTGGCCGCGCTGGAGGCGGCCCCGTTCGTGGTGAGCCTGGAGCAGCGGGTCAGCGCGGTCACCGACCGCGCCGACGTGGTGCTGCCGGTCGCGGCCGTCGCGGAGAAGTCCGGGACGTTCGTCGACTGGGAGGGCCGCGGCCGGCCGTTCGACACCGTGCTGAAGTCCGCCGGGCGGATGTCCGACCTGCGGGTGCTGGACGCGCTCGCCGGGGAGATGGACGTGCACCTGGCGCTGCCCGGCCCGGAGGCGGCCAAGCGGGAGCTGACCGCGCTGGGCGGCTACAAGGGCGAGCGGCCCGCGGCGCCGAGCGTCGCGCAGGGCGTGCAACCGCAGCCGGACGCCGGCGAGGCGCTGCTGGCCACCTGGCGGATGCTGCTCGACCGGGGCCGGCTGCAGGACGGCGAACCGTACCTGGCGGGCACCGCCAAGCCGGCGGTGGCGCGGCTGTCGCCCGGCACCGCCGCCGAGATCGGCGCGGCCGGCGGCGGCGCGGTGACCGTCTCGACCGGGCGCGGCGCGGTGACGCTGCCGCTGGAGGTCACCCCCGACCTGCCGGACCGGGTGGTCTGGCTGCCGGCGAAGTCCGCGGGCTGCGACCTGTACCGGGACCTGGGCGCGGCGGCCGGAAGCGTGGTCACGATCTCTGCCGGAGGCGCGTCATGAGCATGAGGGTGTCGTCCGTACTGGCCGCCGGTCCCGCGCAGACCGACCCGACGCTGGACAGCTTCGGCCGCGATCCGTGGTGGCTGATCGGCGGCAAGGTGCTGGCGATCTTCGTCTTCCTGGTCCTGACCGTGCTGCTGTCGATGTGGGTGGAACGGCGGGTCATCGGCCGGATGCAGCTGCGGGTCGGGCCCAACCGGGCCGGGCCGTTCGGCCTCCTGCAGGGGCTCGCCGACGGCGTCAAGCTGGCGTTGAAGGAGGACATCGTCCCGCGTCAGGTGGACCGGGTGGTGTTCGTGCTGGCGCCGG